>NZ_VFTB01000011.1:0-305722 GCF_007003945.1 Mesorhizobium sp. WSM4307 | reverse complement strand
GAAAAACAGGCCGCATGAGGCCAGAAATGAAGCCCCGGACTCTCCATTGAGCTGGAGGGAACAAGGGTCTCAGGTCAATTGTCTATCAAGGCAACACCGATGTAACATCGCTCACGGCTGCGCTTGCCCTTACTGGGGACTCGGGACGCGCGGTCACTTTCCGATACTGAGCAGCCCAAGCGTTCGACACGCCCTTAGTGCGTCGAGCGTGTCGGTGCGCGATCTCCCCGCTTCATCAATCAACACCAACCGGGTGGCCGTTGGGTGAACAAACCTGCGCGCCCCACAGGAGAGAAGAGATGGAAACCCTACAATATCTCGGCCCGATGGAATGGATGGCGATCGAAGTAGCGGTACTAGTCATCGCGCTGGCAATCCTGTTGTGGTGGAGCGGCGTGGTCCGCTACATCCCAAACGACAGGCTCGGCATCTTGGAAAAACTATGGAGTTTTCGCGGCTCCGTCAGCAGCGGCTTCATTGCGCTCAACCGTGAGGCAGGCTACCAGCCGGAAGTCGTGCGCGGCGGCCTGCATTTCTTCATGCCGTTCCAGTATTCGATGCATCGCGCCAACCTTGTCACCATCCCGCAGGGTCAGATCGGCTATGTCTTTGCCCGCGATGGCAAGCCGCTGCCTCCGACGCAGACACTTGCTTCCAACACCGACGCCGATGATTTCCAGGATGTGCGCGGCTTTCTCGAAAAAGGCGGACAGAAAGGACCTCAACGCAAGACCTTGCGTGAAGGCACCTATGCCATCAATCTCGCACAATTCATCGTGCTCACCGCCCAGTCGATCTATGCCGTTAATCTGAGTTCGTCGGAACAAAGCCTTTTTGCCAATATGTCGAGCATGATTTCGGAGCGGGGCGGCTTTGAGCCAGTCGTCATCCATAATGCAGAGGACATGATCGGCATCGTCACCATCCATGACGGTCCGGCGCTGCCGGACGGCGAGATCATCGCGCCGACCGTCGCCAATGATCCGAACGACCCGAACTTCCATAACAATTTTCAGGACCCGGAGAAGTTTCTCAATGCCGGCGGCTACCGTGGCCGGCAGTTGCAGGTGCTGGCCGACGGCAGCTACTTCCTCAATCGCATTTTCGCGACTGTCGAACTGGTCGAGAAGACGATCATCGACGTTGGCACGGTGGGTGTCGTCGTCTCCTACAATGGCCGCCACGGCACGGACATATCCGGGCAGGCATACCGCCACGGCGAGCTGGTCGAAATCGGCGCGCGCGGTGTCTGGTCGACGCCGCTGCTGCCAGGCAAGTATGCGTTCAATACCTATGCCGGCAAAATCATCACCGTACCGACCACCAACTTCGTGCTCAAATGGACGAAGGAGCAGTTTGGCGAACACAGGCTGGACGAGAACCTGTCCGAGGTGTCGTTGATCACCAAGGATGCGTTCGAGCCTGTGCTGCCGCTCTCCGTCGTGGTGCATATCGACTATATGAAGGCGCCGCTCGTCGTGCAGCGTTTCGGTGACATCAAGCGGTTGGTCGAACAAACGCTCGATCCGATGGTTTCGGCTTACTTCAAGAATATCGCCCAGACGAAGACGCTGATCCAGCTTCTGCAGGAGCGTAGCGATATCCAGCGCAAATCCGGCGAGGAGATGCGCGAAAAATTCAACTCCTACAGTCTCGAGCTGCAGGAAGTGTTGATTGGCACCCCCCGTGCCGCCAATGGCCAGAACAGCATCGAGCAGATCCTGATCCAGCTGCGCGAGCGCCAGATCGCGGTCGAAAAGGTCGAGACTTATAAATTGCAAGAGAGGGCGGCCACTCAGGAACGCACGTTGCGTGAGAAGGAGGCGCTCGCCGAACAGCAGGCCAAGATCACGACGTCGGCGCTTACCATCGAAATCAGTGAGAACGAGGGCAAGGCGCAACTCGCCCGCACCCGCCAGGAGGCGGAAACCATTCAGGTCACCGCCAAGGCAGAGGCCGAGAAGGTACGCCTGGCCGGCCTGGGCGAGGCCGACATGATCAAGGCTGTGGCGCTTGCCGATGCCGAACGCATCAAGGCGACCGGTTTCGCGGAGGCCGAGAAGGTGCGCGCCATCGGTCTGGCGGAGGCCGAGGCAACCGAGAAGAAGGTCGCGGCCTTCGGCGGCCCGGACTATCAGCTCAACTCGCAGGTTCTCATGCGCTTCGCTGAGGCGATCGAGAATGGCAGGCTGCCGCTCGTGCCGCAGATCCAGATCGGCGCTACCGGTGGCGAGAAGGGGGCCGCCAATGGCCTTGTCGAGATGATGCTTTCGATGCTCGTTGCCGACCGTGTTGGGCGGCAAAACATTCCGGATGCAATCCCGGAATCCGTTGAGGAGGAATGATTGGGGATGGGCCGGTTGTACCGGCCCATTTTGCGCTCCTGCCGAAACATACCCCGGCGAGGAGGAATATGGTAGCGGGCTTCTAGTCTAGCCCCTTTCATTGAAAGTTGGATAGTCGCGCAGGAACGCGTGCGAAAGCAACATCGCGACCGGAAGGGACGGGGAGACTCGCAATTATTGCACCAGACATAGCCCCAAAGGCAAAAGCGCAATTTCGCGCTCACGCAGACATCATAGCCAAGTGCTTGGAAATGTTTGGCTCCCCGGGCCGGATTCGAACCAGCGACCAACCGGTTAACAGCCGGTTGCTCTACCACTGAGCTACCGGGGAACGGATGCTCTTCAGCAAGTGGCGCAGCCTATAGCAAACACCTTTCGGCTTTGCAAAGAAGCATTTCGCTTTTTTCCGAGACTTTTTCGCGCGGCGGTTTCTCGCAATCGGCGGCGTCCGCCCTCATATTAGCCGTCTTGGCGATAGGCGCGGAACCGAAACGGCGGTCGCGGCTTTCGTAAACAGGCTTTTTCGAGCGACCAGACGGGCAGCCATTGCGATGACGGCAGCAGACGAAAACCGGATACCGGCACGAAAGATCTCGATTTTCGGGCGCGAATTCACCATGCCGCAATCGCGCGGCCTCAGAATCACGATCGGCATTCTTTTGACCATCGGCGGCATTCTCGGCTTTCTGCCGATCCTCGGCTTCTGGATGGTTCCGATCGGATTGCTGGTGCTCTCCTATGAATTCGCCATGGTGCGACGCCACCGGCGTCGCTTCGTCGTCTGGTGGGAGCGGCGGCGTCGGCCGGATGGAACGACGGGCACCAAGCCGGGCCTTTGACCGCGCCATCCTTCCGCGGCGTTATGCCCTTGTTCGTATTTCGGATTTTGGCGAATCCGCTTTTCGGTTCCCACCTCTCTCCAAATCCTCGCGGATTTCCCTGAGAACGGCGGCAGCCGAGGCGAGACGCGCGCGGTCGCGCGGCGAAAGCCTGGCGGTGCCATCTATCGCAAGGCAGTCGATGGCATGGCGCAGCAATGCCTCGCATGCTGATCGCGACAAGCCGTCCCAGGCGTTCGTTCCGGTGTTGGCGTTGCCGGTCGCATGGCGGAGTCCTCCTCGTTTCTCAACGGTGGCGAGGGCGTGGAGTTTCTCGTGATCTCCTGCTATACTTAACGATCGTCTAATATGCGCCGTGACCCACCGTGGCCATGGCGCTCGATGTGGAGGGTCGGATTTCTTGCAGAGGAAACCGCGCGGAATGCGTGGTGGCCGCTTGACGCCATTTTCGCCGCAACCTATTGGAACCGGGTGGAACGCCGGGAGCAACGAGGCCTCGTGGCGGAGTGGTTACGCAGAGGACTGCAAATCCTTGCACCCCGGTTCGATTCCGGGCGAGGCCTCCAATACCCGGGCTCCCGCGCGCTCAGCGCCGGAGCCTGACGTTCTCATCGAAATGAACCGCGGTTCTGGCGCGGCAAGCGGATTGGTTGGAACATGAGCGCTGATTTCTCCGAGCTTCGCATCAAGATGGTCGACGGTCAGGTTCGCACCACCGACGTGACCAGCGCCCCGCTGCTGGAGGCCATGCTTACCGTGCCGCGCGAGGTTTTCGTCGGCGACCGCCAGCGCGATCTCGCCTATATCGATGAGGACATCCGCATTGCCGACGGCGCCGATGGCGCGCGCTATCTGATGGAAGCATCGCCGCTGGCCAAGCTGATGCAACTGGCCGAAATCAATGCGACCGATTCTGCGCTCGATGTCGGCTGTGGCACCGGCTACGCCTCGGCCATCCTGTCGCGGCTGGCGAGGTCGGTCGTGGCGCTCGAAAGCGATTCGGCACTGGCGCAAACCGCGGCATCGACCCTTTCCGGCCTTGGCTGCGGCAATGTGACCGTGGTCCAGGGTGCGCTGGCACAGGGCCATGCGGCCAAGGCACCCTATGACGTCATCTTCATCGGCGGCAGTGTGGAGAAAGTGCCGGCGCCATTGCTCGATCAGCTCGCCGACGGCGGCCGACTCGTCGCGGTCGAAGGGCGTGGCAATTCCGGCGTGGCGCGACTTTTTTTCAAGGCGGGGGGGGTTGTAACCGGGAGAAGGGCATTTAATGCGGCAATTAAGCCACTACCGGGATTCGAACGTGAGCATGCTTTTGAATTCTGAATGATTTAGCCTTGCAGCAGAGGCTTTGTCATGGTCGCTTGCATTTGAACAATCGTTGCTAATCCCAGACTGGGGGCACTTTGGGACCGAGTGACAGGGAACGAAAGACGCCACTCCGGCTGCTCTGACGAGAAGCTGGCGCGGCGAAGTTCCCATGGAAAACGAATGAGGGATATCCGTGCCGTCTGTATCCAAGACCCTTTTTGCCGCCGTCCTCGTCTCCGCGACCGCGCTGTCCCCACTAACCGCGTCGGCGGAAACCATCACCGGCGCACTCGCCAAGGCCTATCAATACAATTCCACGCTGAATTCATCCCGCGCCGGCGTGCGCGTCACCGACGAAGGCGTGGCCATCGCCAAATCAGGCTGGCGCCCAACGATTACGGGATCGGCGTCCATCGACTATACAAACACGCGCCAGGCAAATGGCGGCGGCAACTCGAAGCTGACGAGCGGCGGCTACGGCATTCAGATCAACCAGTCGCTGTTTGACGGTTTTCAGACAAAAAACAACGTGGCGGCGGCTGAAGCCCAGGTCAAGGCGTCGGTCGAGAGCCTGCGCAACAGCGAAGAGAACACGCTGTTCAGCGCGGCCACGGCCTATATGGACGTGATCCGGGACCGGCAGATCGCGGTGCTGACAGAACAGAACCTGCAGTTCCTGACCGAGCAGGCGCGTGCAGCGAGGTCACGTTTCGAAGTTGGCGAAGGTACCCGCACCGACGTCGCGCAGGCCGATGCGTCGCGCGCCTCGGCGGTGGCCTCGCTGAGTGCCGCCCGCGCGCAGGCGCTGGCCAGTGCTGCAACCTACCACCAGGTGGTCGGCGACGAGCCGGGCAAGCTCAAGCCCGCTTCGCCGTTGGGCAGGCTGCTGCCGTCGAGCCTCGATGCGGCGATTGCGATCGGGGCGAATGAACACCCGGCCATTCTCGCAACGCAACATCTGGTCGACGCGGCGGCGTTCTCGGTGAAGTCGGCGGAGGGCGCACTGTTGCCGCAACTGTCGGCGTCGGCCGGCATCTCGGAAAACTACCGCAACGCCATTCCAGACATCTCGGGCACCAACGGCAATTCGACCTCGGCGAATATTGGCGCGACGCTGACCATTCCGATCTATTCGGGCGGGCGGACCTCGGCGGTCGTGCGGCAGAACAAGGAATCGCTTGGCCAGGCCCGCATCCAGGTCGACGTCAGCCGCGACCAGGTTCGCCAGGCAGTGGCCACCGCATGGTCGCAATACACCGCCGCGCAGCAGAGCGTCTCGGCCAACAGGCAGGTGATCGACGCCGCTCAACTGGCGCTGAACGGCGTCATCGAAGAGCGCAATGTCGGCCAGAGGACCACGCTCGACGTCCTCAACGCGCAGGCCGCCGTCATCACCGCGAAGATCAACCAGGCCAATTCCGAACATGATGTGGTGGTGGCGAGCTATGCCATCCTGTCGGCGATGGGTCGCCTGTCGGTCGACCGGCTTGCCTTGCAGGTCACCAAGTACAAGCCCGAAGAACACTACAACGCCGTCAAGGACAAGTGGATCGGCGTGCGTACACCGGACGGCCGCTAACGCCGGCGGCTCGACTTGCGTCGGGCCCGTCTGAGCGGAACCTGGCTTGAAAGCCGTTTCCGCGTCGTTTCTTGCTCTATTCCTTCGCATTGGCGCAATTCCCAAGGGAAAGCGCTATGTGCTTTCGCGGGAAAACCGTTTTCACACTTTTCCCGGAATTGCTTCTAATCTGTTGAAATCCCACATGTCCCCAGATTGGGGATTCTCGTGCCGCGATCCGTCGGTTACGCTGTCGCCATGATTCGAATCCGGCTTCTGCCGGAGCGAACGAACTAACAGGTCGCAAGGGCGGCGGATGTGACGATGGCAACGGCAAGCAGCGCACAGCGCGAACCTTCCATGGAAGAGATACTGGCTTCCATCAGGAGGATCATCGAGGACAGCGACAACGGTCGCAAGCAGCCGGGCGAGACCGAAGAGCTGCGGCAGGATCTGGAGCCGGCGCCGGGCGAGGCTCCGGCCGCAGATGTCGATGCGTTTCGCGCCGAGCTGCATGCCGCCCCCGAAACCAGGAAGCCGGTCGCGCCCGCGGAAGTCCAGGCGCCTTCGCCCGAGCCGGTGATCGCGCGCGTGGAATCGCAGACGCGCGCCGATCCCGTGCCGCTCAAGCCGTCGATGACGCTGGCGGAGGTCAGCGCCAGGATCGCCGCGGAGCCGGCGCCCGCCGCCACGACCGAAGCGCCGGCCGCCCCGCAGGCCAGCGCGACAAGCGATGCCATCGTTGCCGATTGGCGGCGCGAGATCGCGGCGGTCGGGGAGCAGGCG
Organism: Mesorhizobium sp. WSM4307; assembly: GCF_007003945.1. Classification (NCBI taxonomy): domain Bacteria; kingdom Pseudomonadati; phylum Pseudomonadota; class Alphaproteobacteria; order Hyphomicrobiales; family Phyllobacteriaceae; genus Mesorhizobium; species Mesorhizobium sp. WSM4307. The sequence goes on along the minus strand of NZ_VFTB01000011.1, from coordinate 298,883 downwards.
AAAGCGATCCGCAAGCCGGTCGCCCAACCCGAGACGCCGACGAGCGAACCGGTGGTGGAGGCTGCGTTCGAACGACCGTCTTCAAGCGAAGCTCCTGCAGACGCCGCTCAGGCGTGGGCGGCGGCGAGCGATGGGCCCGCGGCGCGCCCGGCAATCCTTTCCGAACATGCGGGCCGGCAGGTCGCGGCGGCCTTCGGCGAGCTGTCCGACGCCTTTGCCAGCCGCAGCAAGAAGACATTCGACGAGATGGCCGAGGAGATGCTGCGGCCGATGCTGCAGGACTGGCTGGACAACAATCTGCCGACGCTGGTCGAGCGCCTAGTGCGCGAGGAGATCGAGCGCGTCGCGCGCGGCGCGCAGTAATCTCCTCCAACGATCACTCTCGAAACGCCGCCCATGAGGCGGCGTTTTTGTCGATGAGGTCAGCCAGCGCTGGTCGCGAAGCAGATGAGGTTGCCGTCGGGGTCTTTGACGATGAAGGTGCGGGCGCCCCAGGGTTCGGTCCGCAATGTCTGGTGGAACGGGGCCGTGGCCGCCTGATACTCCAGAAATAGAGCCTTGATGTTGTCGACAACGATCGTCGCCGCCAGTAGGTCATCGGTCGAACTGGCGGCGAGTGGAGGCTTGTCGACATGGCGCAGGTTGAGCCGTGCGCCATCGCGGATGATTTGGGCGTAGAAGGGCGGCTCGCCATAGGTGAAGCGCGTCTCGAAGCCGAGCTTTTGCCGGTAGAAACTACAGGCCGCTACGATGTCGCAGACAAAGAGCTGTGGCTCGGCAAAGGCGAGATGCGGTTTTGCGGCGTCGGTTGCTAAATGATCGGTCACGGTTTGAAGGCCTTCCTTCAGCGCCTGCCAGCTCTCGAAACCTGACTTCCTGGCGACGAGTTCCTGGGCATCGGCAAGCTTGAAGCCGTGATCGAGGATCTGGCCGTCGCTGAGATGGTGAAAACGCGGCAGGAGCCATCCAATCACAGCGGCGACGGGATAATACCGTTCGCGATGCCACTTCAGATAGAGCTTGGCCTGTTTCTTGTGGTGTTCGAGGGTCGGCATGGGCGCATTGTGGAGTTGAGGTGGCGTAGGCGGGCAATGCCCCTCCGGCTGGAAGCCGATGCGCCCTACTGCAGCGCCCGCACGGTATGGCTGCGACGGCTGGCGGTCAAGGTGCGATTGCCGAACGCCACGACCTTCCGTTGAAATGAACGCGGACACACCTGTTTGCTTCTCATGGACCGAGGCGCCCTTGCGGTTGACTTGGCCAAGACCTTCCGATTTACACCGAACCAGCAAAAATACCGACAGCGCGGACCGTTTCCCCATGCTTGAAAAGACCTACGACGCAAAGACCGTCGAGCCGAAGATCGCCAAAGTGTGGGAAGAGGCGGACGCCTTCCGCGCCGGCGCCGGGGCGGAGGAGGGCGCCGAAGCCTTCACCATCGTCATTCCCCCGCCCAACGTCACCGGCTCGCTGCATATGGGCCATGCGCTCAACAACACGCTGCAGGACATTCTGGTGCGCTTCGAGCGCATGCGCGGCAAGAACGTGCTGTGGCAGCCCGGCATGGACCATGCCGGCATCGCCACGCAGATGGTGGTCGAGCGGCAACTGATGGAGAAGCAAATCCATCGCCGCGACCTCACGCGTGAACAGTTCATCGAGAAAGTGTGGGAGTGGAAGGCCGAATCCGGCGGCACCATCTTCAACCAGCTGAAGCGGCTCGGCGCCTCAGCCGACTGGTCGCGCGAACGCTTCACCATGGATGAAGGCCTGTCCAAGGCCGTGCTCGAAGTCTTTGTCACGCTCTACAAGGAGGGGCTGATCTACAAGGACATGCGCCTGGTGAACTGGGACCCGAAACTTTTGACCGCGATCTCGGACCTCGAGGTCGAGCAGCAGGAGGTCAACGGCAATCTCTGGCACTTCCGCTATCCCTTGGAGGGCGCGACCTTCGACCCGGAAAATCCGAAAACCTTCATCACGGTCGCGACCACGCGTCCGGAAACGATGCTGGGCGATACGGCGGTGGCCGTGCATCCGGATGACGAGCGGTACCGGCATCTGGTCGGCAAGAACGTCGTGCTGCCGATCGTCGGCAGAAAAATCCCAGTGGTGGCGGACGAGTATTCCGACCCCGAAAAGGGTTCGGGCGCGGTCAAGATCACGCCGGCGCATGATTTCAACGACTTCGAGGTCGGTAAGCGCCACAAGCTGCCGGCGATCAACATCCTGACCATCGAAGCCGCCATCAAGTTGAAGGACAATGAGGATTTCCTCGCCGGTCTCGATGCGACACCGGAGCGCCAGGCCGTCTGGGACGAGCTTGACGGGCTCGACCGCTTCGTCGCGCGCAAGAAGATCGTCGAACTGATGGAAGCCGGCGGCTTCCTCGATAAGGTCGAGCCGCATCGCCATGCCGTGCCGCATGGCGACCGCGGCGGCGTGCCGATCGAGCCGTTCCTGACCGAGCAGTGGTACGCCAACGCGGCGGAACTGGCCAGGCCGGCAATCGCCTCGGTGCGCGAAGGCCGCACCAACTTCGTGCCGAAGAATTGGGAAAAGACCTATTTCGACTGGATGGAGAACATCCAGCCCTGGTGCATCTCGCGCCAGCTGTGGTGGGGCCACCAGATCCCGGCCTGGTACGGGCCTGACGGGCGCGTCTTTGTCGAGAAGACCGAGGAAGAGGCGCTGAGCGCGGCGATCGAATATTACCTGGCGCTCGAAGGCCCGTGGAAGGCCTGGGTCGAGGACAAGCTGGAAAACTTCCAGCCGGGCGAGATACTGACCCGCGACGAGGACGTGCTCGACACCTGGTTCTCCTCGGCGCTGTGGCCGTTCTCGACTTTGGGCTGGCCGGACCAGACGCCGGAACTGAAGACCTATTATCAGACCGACGTGCTGGTGACAGGCTTCGACATCATCTTCTTCTGGGTTGCCCGCATGATGATGATGGGCCTGCATTTCATGGACGAGGAGCCGTTCCACACCGTCTATGTGCACGCGTTGGTGCGCGACAAGAACGGTGCCAAGATGTCGAAGTCGAAAGGCAACGTCATCGATCCGCTCGACCTCATCGATGAATATGGCGCCGATGCGTTGCGCTTCACCTTGACCGTGATGGCGGCGCAAGGGCGCGACGTGAAGCTCGACCCGGCGCGCATCGCCGGCTACCGCAATTTCGGCACCAAGCTGTGGAACGCGACGCGCTTTGCCAAGATGAACGAAGTCGCGCGCAACGACGATTTCTGGCTGAATGACGCCAAGCTTGCGGTCAACCGCTGGATCCTGACCGAGTTGACGCGGGCAGCGCGCGAGATCACCGACGGCATCACCTCATACCGCTTCAACGAAGCGGCAGGAGCTGCCTACCGTTTCGTCTGGAACCTGTTCTGCGACTGGTATCTGGAACTCTTGAAGCCGGTGTTCATCGGCACGGACGAGGCGGCCAAGGCCGAGAGCCGCGCCTGCGTCGCCTTCGTGCTCGACGAAATCTACAAGCTCCTGCATCCGATGATGCCGTTCATGACGGAAGAGCTGTGGGCGCAGACGGCGGGCGAGGGCAAGGAGCGCGATTCGCTGTTGTGTCACGCCGCCTGGCCGTCGCCGGACTTCGAGGACGCGGATGCCGCCGCCGACATCAACTGGCTGGTCGACCTGGTGTCCGGCGTCCGCTCGGTGCGCTCCGAGATGAACGTGCCGCCGGCGGCGATCGCGCCGCTGGTCGTGGTCGGCGCCAATGATGTGACGCGCGAGCGGCTGGTTCGCGAGGACTCGGCGATCAAGCGGCTGGCCCGCGTCGGCGACATCTCGTTGGCCGACGCGGCGCCCAAGGGCGCGGCGCAGATCGTCCTCAACGAGGCGACGATCTGCTTGCCCCTCGGCAGCCTGATCGATCTCGCCGCCGAGGCTGCCCGGCTGCAGAAGGAACTGGCCAAGGTGACCGAGGAGATCGCGCGCCTGCACAAGAAGCTGTCGAATGAAAGATTTGTCGCCAGCGCGCCGGCCGAGATCGTCGACGCCGAGCGCGAAAAGCTCGCCGAATATCGCGACGCGCAGGACAAGCTCTCGGTGGCGTTGACCAGGGTTCGCGATGCCGGTTGAGGATAGATTCGCTGGACTTTAGCCGTCTCTAAAATGACGGCCCTTTTTGCCTCGAAAGTAGGCATTCCGTTGCGTTAATTTTGACGTAAACGGAAGTTTTAGCCCCATTGTTGCCATAATGTAACAATGGAGCCGAAAGCCCGTGAAAAGGGCTATTTTTAAGCCTTTTGGAACGAATCTTTCCCATTTTTCGGTCGGATAAGCACGCGTCTGGCCGTTTTTCGGCCTTGCGGTGCCTATCCGCATTTTGTCGGAAATGCGTTTGGCAAGCATGTACATGTACGCCCGAAGAATTCGTTATTGCACCGTTAACCCGAATTGGTTCTAGCTTGATGCACTCGAATTCGGGGAGGACATTCATGACTATTGTGCGACTGAAAGCACTGCTGGGGGCAGGGTGCTTTTCGCTGGCTTTGATCGGGACGGCGATGAACTCGGCGCATGCCGGCGGCATTGAGCGTGGCGGCTACGATATCGATCTTCTGTTCGATCCGGCGCCGTTCGCAACGGAAGCGGAATCGACTTATGTTATGCCGCAGCGCAAGCTCAAGAATGCGGTGGATACCAACCCGCTCGACGGCAATTTGACATTCCTGGGCAGCACGGCGAAGGACAGCGAGAGCTACTGGGTGCCGCGCATCGGCGTCAAGGCGCAGATCGTTCAGGGTGTCGACTGTATGTTCGACTATTCCCAGCCTTGGGGCGCGCACACCAACCCGGGTCTGTGGGCCGGCGCCGAATCCAACATGGAAACCGATATCAAGAGCAACAACTACGCGACGACTTGCTCCTACAAGATGGATGCCGGCAAAGGCCAGATTCGCTTCATCGGCGGCGTGTATTACCAGGAAGTCTACGGTTTCAAGAAAGACCTGGTGTCGCCGTTGGTACCGGGTTTCCAGGGCACCGGTCAGGTTGATCTCAAAGGGACCGGCTGGGGCTGGCGCGCCGGCCTTGCCTATGAAATCCCTGACATCGCGCTGCGCGCCAGCCTCGTCTACAATTCGCGGGTCAAGCTCGACAATATCTCGGGCACGCTGGACCTGACGCATGTCGGCAGTGTCGTGCTGCCGATCTATGGCTCGACACAATACATGCCGGACACGGTCGAGTTTAAGTTGCAATCGGGCATTGCTCCCGGCTGGCTTGCCTTCGGCTCGCTGAAGTGGGTCAATTGGAGCCTGCTGCAGAGTGTTCCGATTTGCGTGGTCGGCACTCCTTCGGCGGCCTGCGTTACGGGTGATGCTCTGCATTCAGGCCAGATCACCTCGCTGGATCTGATGTATCGCGACGGCTGGACTGTCACGGGCGGCATCGGTCACAAGTTCAACGATCAGTGGAGTGCGGCCGGCCAGCTTTCATGGGATCGTGGCACGTCACACGGCTATGGCTCACAGACCGATACCTGGACAGTGGGTGGCGGCGTCGCCTATACGCCCCAGCCCAATATCGAGGTTCGTCTGGCCGGTGCGATCGGCGTGCTGACCAGCGGCCATTCTGGGACAGTGAATGGCGAAAACGGCTATGTGGCCGGCAATGACGTCAGCTACGACTTCGGCAACGATCTGGTCACGGCAATTTCCGGCGGCATCAAGATCAAGTTCTAACCTTTTGAGAATTCGACAAAAAGGCCGGGCAATGCTCGGCCTTTTTGTTTGGAACCGACATCGTCGGTGCCTCCGGTATCCAAGCTGCGTTGTATATAAGCCGCACTGGGATCGCCCGCTGCGATTGTGACGTTTTGGCAACACTTTCTGAACAACCCCCGCGCTAGAAGTCAGGTCGGGGAAATTGCCCATTTCCCGCCATAAACCCGGCGCACCTCGAACCTGTCTCGGGACACGCGCCAAAAGGCTCGGCGACGGGGCAGGCCGCACCGCCCGCGGCAAGGATGAGAATGGACGCCAAGGTCATTTCAAAGGCTAAGCTCCCTAGCCGCTATGTGACTGTCGGTCCGGCGCGTGCGCCGCACCGGTCCTATCTCTATGCCATGGGCCTGTCGGCCGCCGAGATCGCGCAGCCGCTGGTCGGCGTTGCTTCCTGCTGGAACGAAGCCGCGCCCTGCAACATCTCGCTGATGCGCCAGGCGCAAGTGGTCAAGAAGGGCGTCGCCGCCGCCAACGGCACGCCGCGCGAATTCTGCACCATCACCGTCACCGACGGCATCGCCATGGGCCACCAGGGCATGAAGTCGTCGCTGGTGTCGCGCGAGGTCATCGCCGATTCGGTCGAGCTCACCATGCGCGGCCATTGCTACGATGCGCTGGTCGGCCTCGCTGGCTGCGACAAGTCGCTGCCCGGCATGATGATGGCCATGGTGCGGCTCAACGTGCCGTCGATCTTCATCTATGGCGGTTCGATCCTGCCCGGCAGCTATCGTGGCCGGCAGATCACCGTGCAGGACGTGTTCGAGGCGGTCGGACAGCACTCGGTCGGCACGATCGGCGATGCCGAGCTGCTCGAAATCGAGCAGGCGGCCTGTCCGTCGGCCGGTTCCTGCGGCGCCCAGTTCACCGCCAACACCATGGCGACGGTCGCCGAGGCGATCGGTCTCGCGCTGCCCTATTCCTGCGGTGCGCCGGCCCCTTACGAAATGCGCGACCGCTTCAATTTCGCCTCCGGCGAAAAGATCATGGAGCTGATCGCCAAAAACATCCGGCCGCGCGACATCGTCACGCTGAAGGCGTTGGAGAACGCGGCGACCGTGGTTTCGGCCACCGGCGGCTCGACCAATGCAGCGCTGCATCTGCCGGCGATCGCGCACGAGGCAGGCATCAAATTCGATCTCTTCGACGTCGCAAGGATTTTCGAGAAGACGCCTTACATCGCCGACCTCAAGCCTGGCGGCAAATATGTCGCCAAGGACATGTTCGAGGCCGGCGGCATTCCGCTCCTGATGAAGACGCTGCTCGATCACGGCTATCTGCATGGCGATTGCCTGACGGTCACTGGCCGCACTTTGGCCGAAAACATGGAGCACGTTTCCTGGAATGAACACCAGGATGTGGTCCGCCCGGCCAACAGACCAATTACCCAAACCGGCGGTGTCGTGGGCTTGAAGGGAAACCTTGCCCCCGAAGGCGCGATCGTGAAGGTCGCGGGCATGGCGGAGTTGAAATTCTCCGGCCCGGCGCGCTGCTTCGATTCGGAAGAGGAATGTTTCGAGGCGGTGACGCATCGCAACTACAGGGAAGGCGAGGTTCTGGTCATTCGCTACGAAGGGCCGCGCGGCGGTCCCGGCATGCGCGAGATGCTGTCGACGACGGCAGCGCTCTACGGCCAGGGCATGGGCGGCAAGGTGGCGCTGATCACCGACGGCCGCTTCTCGGGCGCGACGCGCGGCTTCTGCATCGGCCATGTCGGGCCGGAAGCAGCGGTGGGCGGCCCGATCGGCCTCATCCGGGATGGCGACGTGATTTCGATCGACGCCGTGAACGGCACGATCGAGGTGGCACTGTCGGAGGCCGAACTGGCGGCGCGGGCCAAGACATGGAAGGCGCGCACGACCGACTATCAGTCGGGCGCGATATGGAAATACGCACAGACGGTCGGGTCGGCCAGGGATGGCGCGGTCACCCATCCGGGCGGTGCGAAAGAAACACACTGCTATGCGGATATCTGAGTTGTTGAGGTCATCTGTCCTTCCGGCACTGGTCGCTGCGGCGATCTTTGGCGCCGTGGGCCAGGCTTTGGCCTTCGATGACAAAGTGTTCGACGACAAAACCGGCGTGAAACCACAGTCCAGTCCCTGGGCGGTGTTCCAATTCGGCTTCTCCGCCTACAAGAACGGCCACAAGGAACAGGCCGCCGAAGCCTATAAATACGCCGCCGAAAACGGCCAGATCGGCGCCACCTGGAAACTTGCCCGCATGTATGCCGAGGGCGACGGCGTGGCGCGCGACGACTATGAGGCGTTCAAGTTCTTCTCCGAGATCGTCGACCAGGACGTCGAGCCCGGTTCGCCGGAAGAGAGCTACGTCTCCGACGCGCTGGTGGCGCTCGGCGATTACCTTCGCAAGGGCATTCCCGGCAGCCCGGTCACCGAGAACGAGGTGGCGGCCCAGGAATATTACATGCGCGCCGCCGCCAACTACCGCAACCCGAACGCCCAGTTCGAGATGGGGCAGATGTTCCTCAAGGGCGAGGGCGGCGTGAAGGCCAGCGTCAAGCAGGCCGGGCGCTGGTTCCAGCTCGCCGCCGAGAAGGGCCATGCCGGCGCGCAGGCGACGCTTGGCCATCTCTTGTTCCAGAGCGGCAAGATCGTTCGCGGCCTGGCGATGATGACCGCCGCACTCGAGCGCGCGTCGCCGGCGGACCAGCCCTGGATCCGCGGCATGCAGGAAGAGGCTTTCGCTGCCGCAGGCGAAGCCGACCGGCGCACGGCGATTTCGCTGGCCGATGACATCCTGACCAAGGGCACGACAAACGCAGACCAGTAAGGTCGTCTGCCGCTCTCCTCAGGGGAGATTAATTAAGCGACAAAATCAATTCTCGGTTGGCTCCGTCGGCACCATGCTTGGCGCGGGCGTCGAGATCGGCGTGACGTGCAGGTGCGGCGCCATCGTGTTCCCGGGGCAGCTGTCGCCGATCTTGGTCCAGGATGTGTTGTTGAGCACTATCTCGCAGCGCGCCAGATGGCTCTGGTCGGCAACCGTCAGGCAGGCGACCTGACCGACCGGATAGGACTTTCCATTGGCGAGACATTCGGGGGCGGCAAAAGCCGGCGCCACGGCGGCCGTGGCAAATGCCAAGCCGATCGGACACGCAAAAAATCGAATGGTCATGGGAACCCCAGCCGCCATGATGATTTTCCATCATGCGCCCGATTTGTGGCGATACAACGTCGTTGTGACAACACGAGGTCGGGGCGCTTCGCCGGCGGAAGGGTTCCCGGTCAGGCCGGCTGCAAGGCGAGGTCGATCGCCACCGGGACGTGATCGGATGGTTTTTCCCAGGCGCGTACATGCTTTTCGATCGAGGCCGACGAGAAGCGATTGGCGGCTTCCGGCGACAGCAGCAGATGGTCGATGCGGATGCCGTTGTTCTTCTGCCAGGCGCCGGCCTGATAGTCCCAGAAGGTGTAGGTGTCGGGTGCATCGGTGACCGCGCGCACCGCTTCGGTGAAACCGAGGTTGAGCAGCCGGCGGAAGGCTTGCCGCGTCTGCGGCTGGAACAGCGCGTCGCCCAGCCAGTTTTCCGGAAAGCGCGCGTCGATCGGCTCGGGAATGACGTTGTAGTCGCCGGCCAGTACGAGCGCCTCTTCCAGCCTCAGCCGCTCTTCGGCCCAACGCTCCAGCCGCGCCATCCATGAGAGCTTGTAGGGGAATTTTTTATCGTCATCGATCGGATTGCCGTTCGGCAGATAGAGCGAGGCGACGCGCAACGCGCCCTTGTCGGTCGAGAACACGCCTTCGATGAAGCGCGCCTGCTCATCGGTGTCGTCGCCGGGCAGGCCTCTGATAACTTCGTCAAAGCGCAGCTTCGACAGCAGCGCCACGCCGTTAAAACCCTTCTGGCCATGGGTTTCGACATTGTAGCCCAGCGCCTCGATCTCGGCGCGCGGGAACTGGTCGTCGACCGTCTTGATCTCCTGCAGGCAGACGATGTCGGGCGCGCTCTCGGTCAGCCAGTGGGTCAGGTTGCCGATGCGGGCGCGAATGCCGTTGATGTTCCAGGTGACGATTTTCATGACGGTCTTATTCTTCCTGCGGCGGGTGGCGTTCCACCAGGCCGATCGTATTGCCTGCGGGATCCTTTAGGAAGGCCATCCACTCGCTTTCCCCCGGTGGTCCGAAGGTGCCTTCGGTATCGCGATGCACGAGCGCCGGTGGTGCGGTGAAGGGGACGCCCGCGGCTTTCGCCTCGGCGTGGAAGGCTTCGATGCCCGCTATGTCGAGATAGACTATGCCGGCCGGAACGCCGTCGGTGAATAGCAGCCTCACATCGCCGGCCATGATGAAGGCGATGCCCGGCGGATCGTAGCGGGCATGAACGGCCATGCCGAGCACATCGCGCCAGAAGGCCAGCGTCGAATCAAGATTGCGTCCGGCCGACAGCGCGACCTGACGGACCGCGCCGATGGCCGGCATGCCGCTAGACGGAGAAGCTCGTGCCGCAGCCGCAGGAGGCGACCGCGTTCGGATTGCGGATCTGGAAGGACTGACCCATCAGATCGTCGACGAAGTCGATCACCGAGCCACCCATATAGACCAGCGACAAATCGTCGATCAGCACGGTCGCACCGTCCTTCTCGATGGCGACGTCGTCATCGTTGCGCGTGTCGACCAGGTCGAATTTGTAGGAGAATCCAGAGCAGCCGCCGCCTTCGACGGACACGCGCAACGCCGTCTTGCCGGCCTCACCAGAGACAATCTTGGCGATCCGCCTGGCGGCGGCCTCGGTCATGTCCACTTTCATGGCGGTCTTGGCATCAGCGCCCATCGGCGTCACCTTGCTTTCGGTTTCACATGATAGGTATGAAGCGCAAGGGGCCAAGTCAACTGCGGCAGCATCAGCCATGACCAATGAGTTGGGCGACATCGGGTTCGGTTATCGGCCGCGCGCGGCCTATGCCACCGATCCGGCGCGCTCGCGCGGGCGGCTGTTCGACGAGGTCGAGAGCCCGACCCGCACGCCGTTCCAGCGCGACCGCGACCGCATCATCCACTCCACGGCGTTCCGGCGGCTCAAGCACAAGACACAGGTCTTCATCGCCCATGAAGGCGACCATTATCGCACAAGGCTGACCCATTCGATCGAGGTGGCGCAGATCGCACGTGCGCTGGCGCGGGCGCTGCGTGGCGACGAGGATCTCGCGGAGGCGGTGGCGCTGGTGCATGATTTCGGCCACACGCCCTTCGGCCATACCGGCGAGGACGCGCTGAACGATAAGATGGCGGCCTGGGGCGGCTTCGACCACAACGCGCAGTCGCTGCGCATCGTGACGCGGCTGGAGGCGCGCTACGCCGAATTCGACGGGCTGAACCTGACCTGGGAGACTCTGGAGGGCCTGGTCAAACACAATGGCCCGCTGACGGACAGCAGCGGCAAGGGCCTGAAAGGGCCGGTGCCGCAAGCGATCCGCGATTATTCGCAGCTGCAGGATCTCGAACTCGACCGGTTCGCCGGCATCGAGGCGCAGTGCGCGGCGATCGCCGACGACATCGCCTACAACACGCATGACATCGATGACGGGTTGCGGGCAGGGCTGCTGACGCTCGACATGCTGAAAACCGTCTCGCTGCCGGGGAAGATCCTGGAGGACGTGCGCCAACGCTATCCCAGGCTCGATGACGTGCGCACCGGTCACGAACTGATGCGGCGGCAGATCACCGCCATGGTCGAGGATGTCATCGTTGCCGCGACGGCAAATCTGGAACGCGTCGGGCCGCGCAGCGCCGACGCGGTGAGGGCGGCGGGCGAGACGATGGTGAGCTTTTCCGCCGAGATGGCCGCGGCCGAGAAGGAGTTGAAGGCCTTTCTCTACAAGCACCTCTACCGGCACGAGGAGGTGATGCGGGTGCGCGCCGGTGCCGAGCAGATCGTCAGGGACCTGTTCGACGTCTATTTCGCCGACCCGCGCGCCATGCCCGATGGCTGGCGCGAGGGGTTGGACCGGGCCGAGGATCGCATCAAGGCGCGCAGCGTCGCCGATTTCCTGGCAGGGATGACCGACACCTATGCGCTCAAGGAACACAGGCGTTTGTTTGACCGCACCCCGGATTTGAGCTAGGGCGAGCGCGATTTTGCCGGCCAATGAGCCGGATTCGCCTAAACCGCCAGAGCAATACCCATGAACATCTTCGCCGATTTCACCGCGCGAGTCACAAAGGCTGTCGAAGCGCTTGATCTGAAAGACAAGGACGGCGTTTCGCCCGACCTGTCACGCATTGCCGTCGAACCGCCGCGCGACGCCAGCCATGGCGATCTCGCGACCAATGCGGCGATGGTGCTGGCCAAGCCCACCGGGCAGAACCCGCGCGCGATGGCCGAAAGGCTGGCGCTGGCGTTGCGCGATGACAAGGATGTCGCCGCCGCCGAGGTTGCCGGCCCTGGCTTCGTCAATCTCCGGCTAAAGGACGGCTTCTGGCAGGCGCATCTGTCGGCGCTTCTGGGCGAGGGGCGCAATTACGGCCGCTCGACGATCGGCGCCGGCCGGAAAACCAATGTCGAATATGTCTCGGCCAACCCGACGGGGCCGATGCATGTCGGCCATTGCCGTGGCGCCGTTGTCGGCGACGCGCTCGCCAATCTGATGGCGTTTGCCGGTTACGACGTGACCAAGGAATATGTCATAAACGATGCCGGCTCGCAGATCGATGTGCTCGGGCGCTCGGTCTTCCTTCGCTACCGCGAAGCGCTGGGCGACGACATCGGCGAAATACCGGCCGGGCTCTATCCCGGCGACTACTTGGTGCCGGTTGGTCAGGCGCTGGTCAAGGAGTTCGGCCGTTCGCTGATGCAGATGCCCGATGACGAGGCGCTGGCCATTGTCAAGGACCGCACCATCGACGCGATGATGGCGATGATCCGCGATGACCTGGCGCTGCTCAACGTGCATCACGACGTGTTCTTCTCCGAGCGCACGCTGCACGCCGACAATGCCAGGAAGATCCGTTCGGCGATCAACGACCTGACGCTGAAGGGACATATCTACAAGGGCAAGCTGCCGCCGCCCAAAGGCGAGAAGCCGGACGACTGGGAAGATCGCGAGCAGACGCTGTTCCGCTCGACGGCGGTCGGCGACGACATGGACCGGGCGCTGGTCAAGTCCGACGGCGCGTTCACCTATTTCGCCGCCGACGTGGCGTATCTGAAGGACAAGGTCGATCGCGGTTTCGTCGATCTGATCTATGTGCTGGGCGCCGACCATGGCGGTTACGTCAAGCGGCTGGAGGCGCTGGCACGGGCCATTGCCGGTGACGAGGTCAAACTAACCGTCCTGCTGTGCAATCTGGTCAAGCTGTTTCGTGAGGGCGAGCCGGTTCGCATGTCGAAGCGGTCCGGTGATTTCGTGACGCTTCGGGAAGTCGTGGAGGAGGTTGGCCGCGATGCCATCCGTTTCATGATGCTGTATCGCAAGAGCGATGCGCCGCTCGATTTCGATTTCGCCAAGGTGACCGAACAGTCCAAGGACAATCCGGTGTTTTACGTGCAGTACGCCTCGGCGCGCTGCCATTCGGTGTTCCGGCAGGCAAGCGAGCAATTAGGCGAGGCGAATTTCGATCGCAAGAGCCTGGCTGCCGCCGCGGCTTCGCTGACCGACGAGGGCGAGATCGGCCTGATCCGCAAGCTCGCCGAATATCCACGCCTGATCGAATCCGCGGCTCTTGCGCTGGAGCCGCATAGGCTGGCATTTTACCTTTATGACCTGGCTTCCAGTTTCCACGGACACTGGAACCGGGGTACGGATAATCCGGACTTACGTTTTGTTAAGGTTAACGACCGACAATTGACGCATGCCAGACTAGGGCTGGTGCAGGCTGTTTCGGACGTTCTGACGTCCGGCCTGACGTTGATCGGAGCCGCTGCGCCCACCGAAATGCGTTAGGTTTGACCAAAAAACCTGTCACCTTTTGCCCACATTGCGCTGGTAAGGGCCAACCCTGCGCGACGTCCATGGCGTCCGAATGAGTGCGAGTTCGGGAACAATAATGGCAGACAGAACCCAGCTGAGAGTAGCCGACAACAACGACATCACTGACGATGATCCGTTCGCGGAACTGACCAGGATCATGGGATTCGACCCACGCCAGCCAGTCAAGCCGCAGGCGCGGGTCGAGCCGCAGGCCGCTGTTGCCAGTCAGCCCGTGCAAGAGGACGATTTCGACATCGACCTCGAAAAGGAATTGATGGGCGAGTTCGACGCTGGCGACAGTGTCGCCGCTCCGGTTGTCGAGGCTCATGAGCCGGCATTCGAAACGGCTGCCACAGACGCGGCCGACGACGATCTTGCGCTGTCGCTCGACGACGATTTCCATCTGGACCTCGCGGGTGCCGACGAGCAGGGGCTCGTCGCCAGCCATGCCAACCCTGGCGCTGCCGAAGTCGAGCCTGCCTTCGACGCCGATTTCGACAATGCCGTCGCCAGTTCGCTCGAAGACGTTTCGCCCTTCGAGGACGACCTGCCGATGGAAGACGAGCTTGCCGCTTCGCTCGACCAGGATTTCCACGTCGAGGACCATGCCGCCGAGATCGAGGACGAAGCCGTCGAGCCTCAGCATGCCGTTGCCGAAGTGCCGATGGCTGTCGAGCCGGCCGCCGCGCACGAATTCGACGATGCGGTCGCGATTTCGCTCGAAGACGAGCTGATGCTCGACGACCATTCGGCGGATCAGCCCCATGCGGCCGCGGTCGACTATCCGGAGCCGGTGCTGGCCGCCGCGAATGAAGCCCAGGCGATCGCCGACGAGGATTTCGAGGGGCATTTCGACGACGCCATGGCGGATGTCGATATGGATTTTGAGGTTCAGGCGGACCAGCCGGTGGCCTTTGATGCGGCGGAAGCGCACGAAGTGCCCGCTCATGCCGTGGATGCGATGGACGAGTTCTCGAGCTCCGAAGCCGTTTCGGAAGATGATTTCGATCTCAACCTGGACGACTCGTTCGCCGAGCCTGCCGAAGAGCCGGTCGCCGAGGTTGCCGCTGCCGCGGTCCAGCCGATAGCTCCGGCAACGCCGGCAGCCGTCATGGCCGAGCCGGCGCCGGCCCCCGTGGCGGACGAGCGTAGCCTCGAAGACGAGTTGAACGCACTTCTGGGCGCCATGACGGCGCGCACGCCGCCGCCGGCCAAGGAGCCCGAGCCCGCCGCCGCTCAACCCGTTGCGGCTCAGCCGGCCACTGCTCCCGTTCAGTCGTATGTTACCGCGCCGGCAAAGGCCGCCGAGGAGCCTGCCGATCTCGACTGGGATCTCGACGAACATGCGACCGAGGATCCGCATGCCTCCAGCGCGGCTCACGCCGCCGATGCCGATCTCGACAATCTGCCGCTCGATGAGCTTCACGGCCAGGATCTGGGCGCGGACGCCGCCGATCATAGCGACATCGATTTCGACGATGATGCGTTCGACGCGGCCTTGGCCGGGGATCTCGATCCGCGCGACGAGGCAGCTTGGCGGCAGGATCAGACCGATTCCCCCGATTGGCTGGCCGAACGCTCCGCACCGACCGAGCCGACCCGTTCGTGGAGCCGCGTGACACCGGTTCCCCAACAGCCGGCATTCGCGGCGCAGCCAGCCGCTTCGATGACGGCAAGGACCGCCGCGCCTGAAATGGCCCCAGCGGCGGCTGTGGTGCCGCCCTACCGCGCGCCCGAGCCGGTTGTTGCCGCGCCCTATTCGGCGCCCGTATCCGCACCGCAGCCGCGACAGTCGTCGCGCTACGAAGAGATGCCCGATGTCGAAACGGTCGATGTGCCGGAGCGCGTCGTGGCGCTGGCGGACGATCTCGACATCCCGGAACTGCATTTCGAGGAAGATGAACCGGCCGCATCAGGCTATGACGATCTCGACGCAGAGTTCGCCAGCCTTCTGACGGAAATGAATTCGGTGGAGGTCGCGCCTGCTCCAGCCGCACCCGCAAGCAGCGCTGCCTATGCCGATGAATCCTTTGATGGCGGATTCAAATCGGCCTATCATGCGCCGGCGTACGAAGAACCCAAACCGGCTTATGGCGGGGTCAAACCGGCCCTTCAACCGGAAGCGCGGACCTATGCGGCGCGGCCGGCGGAAATGCCCGCCCGTGCTGCAGCGAACACCGGCTATGCCGACGCCGCCGACGGCTTCGATCTCGACAGTCTGCCTGGCAGCCAGCCGGTCTCGCAGGCGGACGATTTCACCGTCGATGAGCTCGACTATGATCCTGAACTGGACGAAGCAATGTCCGTTCCGGGTCTCGGCGAGCGGCAAGCGGCCAGGCCGTCGGGCCGCCGTGGCCTGTTCATCGCGGCGATCGTCGGTGCCGTGGCGGTCGCTGGCGGTCTTGGCGCCTTTGCGCTGTCTTTCGGCGGCAAGGGCGGCAGCGAAGCGCCGGTGATCGTCAAGGCCGACAATTCGCCGATCAAGGTCAAGCCGGAAAATCCGGGCGGCACCGTGGTGCCGAACCAGGACAACAAGGTTTACGACGCGGTGGTCAAGGGCGCGAAGCCCGCCGAACCGGTGCAGCAGAAGCTTGTCACCAACACCGAGGTTCCCGTGGATGTGCAGGCGAAGGATCCGGCCCGTGCCGTCGATCCTTCTGCCGGCCAGGGTGCTGTCGTCGGCGGAGCCGATGACGGCAATGCCGCGCCGACCGCCAGTGCGGCGCCGGCTGGCAATCTTGCGCCGATCGACAATGCGGCGCCAGCGCCCAAGTCCGAGGATCGCATCGCGCAGGTGCTGCAGGATACCGACAAGGGCAACAACACCGATGTTGTCGCCGTCGCACCGCGCAAGGTGAGGACGATGGTGGTCAAATCGGACGGCTCGCTGGTGCCGCGCGACGATCCGGCGCCGGCCGCGCCGCAGGTGGCGGCCGCTGAACCGAGCGATCCGGCGCCGCAGCACGTCGCGCCGTCCGCCGATGCCGACCAGACCGGCACCGTGGCGCCCGCCGCGGCCCAATCGGGCGATGAGCCGGCCCTCAAACCGGCGGCCAAACCGGCCAAGGCGCAGTCGGCCAATACTCCGGCCAAGGTTGCGATCGCGCCGCAGCGTCCATCCGACCAGCCCGTCGACGTCGTCGGCGAGGTCAAGCCCGATCAGGTCGCCTCCATCGACCAGGCAACGACGGCTACCGGCAGCGGTTCTTGGTCGATGCAGGTTGCTTCGCAGCCGACGGTGGAAAGCGCCCAGTCGACCTACCAGGATCTGCAGCGCCGCTATGGCAGCGTGCTTGCCGGCCGCACCGCCAACATCGTCAAGGCCGAGATAGCCGGCAAGGGCACGTTCTACCGCGTCCGCGTTGTGGCCCAGTCACGCAACGATGCCATCAATTTGTGCACCAGCTACAAGGCCGCCGGCGGCAACTGCTTCGTGTCGCGCTAGACGCGTTCAACCAATCAAAGCCGGCGCGGCCCAAGGTCGCGCCGGTTTTTTCATACGCCCAGCGCTTTTTCATGTGGAAGCATTTCGGGCGTCGGACCGCATGTATTTCCAGACGATTCCCTTTGGCCGCGCGAAGCCCTAGACTCCTGGCATGACCGAATCAAAATCCATGATCCTCGGCTGTGCCGGGAAATCGCTCACCCGCGAAGAAATCAATTTCTATCGCAATGAATGCCCGTGGGCCTTCATCCTGTTTGCCCGCAACATCGGCGAGACCGAGCAGATCCGCGATCTCGTCGCCGAGATGCGCGACTGTATCGGGCGGCCGGACGCGCTGGTGTTCATCGACCAGGAAGGCGGCAGGGTGCAACGCCTGCGGCCGCCGCTGGCGCCGAACTACCCGGCGGGCGGGGCGCTTGGTGCGCTGTGGCGCGACGATCATGACGCCGGTGCCCGTGCTGCCTGGCTGATGGCGCGCCTGCACGCCTTCGATCTACTGCGCTACGGCATCACCGCGGATTGCCTCCCGGTGCTCGACGTGCCGATAGAAGGCGCCAGCGACGTCATCGGCGCACGTGCCTACGGCAAGGAGCCGCGCGCGGTCATCGAGCTCGGCCGTGCCGCCGCCGAAGGCCTGATGTCGGGCGGCGTGCTGCCCGTGATGAAACACATTCCGGGGCATGGAAGGGCCTTTGCCGACACGCATTTCGAGCTGCCGACGGTCGACGCGTCGCTCAGCGACCTGCAGCGGCATGACTTTGCCCCGTTCCGGGAGCTCAACGACCTGCCGATGGCGATGACGGCGCATGTCGTCTACAGCGCCATCGACCCCAAGAACCCGGCGACGACGTCCGGCAAGGTCATCGACGAGATCATCCGCCGCGACATCGGCTTCGACGGGCTCCTGATGAGCGACGACACCTCGATGAAGGCACTTTCTGGGGATTTCCCGACAAAGGCGGCGTCGATCCTTGCAGCGGGCTGCGATCTGGTCCTTCACTGCAACGGCGTTTTCGAGGAGATGGCGGGCATTGCGTCGCGCACCACGGGGCTTGAAGGCAAGTCGCTGGAGCGTGCAAAGCGGGCGCTGACCTATATAAGGAAACGCGACGCGGCAGAGGAAACCGAGATACGCGCTGAATTCGCCACCTATTTCGATGCGGTGGCCTAACCAAGGGAAGTGACAGAGGCAGTGGCGGAAACATTGGAAGGCAAGGCCGCGAAGGCCGCACCGATGGACCGCCTGTGGGCCGAGAATGACGATTCACGCGTCACCGGCGACCCGTCGCTGGTCGTCGATGTGGCCGGCTTCGAAGGCCCGCTCGATCTTCTGCTGCATCTTGCCCGCACCCAGAAGGTCGACCTGGCGCGCATCTCGATCCTGGCGCTGGTCGAGCAGTATCTGGCCTTTGTCGAGAAGGCGAGGGCGCTGCGGCTCGAACTTGCGGCCGACTATCTGGTGATGGCGGCATGGCTCGCCTTCCTCAAGTCGAAGCTGTTGATCCCCAAGCAGCCGGGCGAAGAGGGCGAGAGCGGCGAGGAACTGGCGGCCGTGCTGCAGTTCCGGCTGAAGCGGCTGGAAGCGATGCGTGATGCGGCGGCCCGCCTAGTCAACCGCAATCGCCTCGGCCGCGACGTGTTCGCGCGCGGCATGCCCGAAATGGTGATCATCGAGAAGCGCAACGCCTATTCGGCGTCGCTCTATGATCTCCTGACCGCCTATGCCCAGCAGCGGCAGAAGCAGGCGATCACCAATGTAACGATCGCCAGGCGTGGCGTCTGGTCGCTCAAGGACGCGCGCGACATCCTGACCCGGCTGATCGGCTCGCTGCGCGACTGGACGGCGCTGGACAGCTTCCTCATCCAATACATGACCAGCCCGGAAGAGCGGCGCACGGCGATCGCCAGCTCGTTCGCGGCGACACTGGAACTGGTGCGCGAGCGCAAGATGGATCTGCGACAGGACGAGGTGTTCGCGCCAATCTATCTGCGCGATCACCGCGCACCGGCAATCAAGGCAGTCGAGGTGGCATCATGAGCGAACGCGCCAACGCTTCGGTTATCCCCTTCAAGGTGGACGATGAGCTGGAAGGCGAGCTCGACCGGACTTCGGCCGAGGATCCGATGCAGAACCCGGCCGAGCGCCTGCATATTGCGGAGGCCGTGCGCATGGCGGAGGCGATCGTGTTCGCCAGCGCCGAACCCGTCAGCGAAAAGCAGCTTGCCGCGCGCCTCCCCGACGGCATCAACGTTGCTTTGGCCATGGCCGAGCTGCAGCAGGTCTACGCCCGGCGCGGCGTTAATCTGGTGCGGGTCGGCGACGCCTGGGCTTTCCGTACCGCCGGCGATCTCGCCTTCCTGATGAGCCGCGATACGGTGCAGCAGCGCAAGCTGTCGCGCGCGGCGCTCGAAGTGCTGGCGATCATCGCCTATCACCAGCCGGTGACGCGTGCCGAGATCGAGGATATCCGCGGTGTCGAGACGTCGAAGGGCACGCTCGACACGCTGCTCGAGACGGAATGGGTGCGCATGCGCGGTCGCCGCAAGACACCTGGCCGCCCCGTCACCTATGGCACCACCGAAACCTTCCTCGATCATTTCGCGCTCGAGGAAATCCGCGATCTTCCCGGTATGGAAGAACTGAAGGGGGCGGGCCTGCTCTCGGGCCGCATGCCGTCGAATTTCGCCATCCCGCAGCCGCCGGCCGATCCCGACTTGCTGACGGAAGACGAGGATCCGCTGACCGACATCGATCTCGAGGAACTCGGCCTGCTGACGCCACGCGTCACGGAAGATTGACCACTGGCGCTCTGTCCAAGCGCGCCGATAGGTCGTAGATGCGCCGATTGGTAGCGGGCCAGCGAGTCGAAAAAGCGTGACATCCGTCACCCTTTCATAAACTCTGTCGCTGTTGTGTTTGAATCCCAACGCGAAAACGCATAGATCATCGCCAGGGAAAACATTCGAGAGAGATTTGCTATGGGTTCATTTTCGATTTGGCACTGGATGATCGTGCTGGTGATCGTGCTGCTGGTCTTCGGCCGCGGCAAGATTCCCGAGCTGATGGGCGACATGGCCAAAGGCATCAAGAGCTTCAAAAAGGGCATGGCAGACGACGACGTCGCCGACGACAAGCGCACCGTCGAACACCGTGCCGACGAGACCGTTTCGGCCGTGAAGGAAAAAGCCAGCAAGAGCTGAGCCAAAAAGTTCTAGTCGGAACAGAGTGCCATGTTTGAAGTCGGCTGGACCGAAATGCTGGTGATCGCGGTCGTCATGATCGTGGTCGTCGGGCCGAAGGATTTGCCCAATATGCTGCGCACCTTTGGCCGCACGACGGCGAAGCTGCGCGCCATGGCCGCCGACTTCCAGAAACAGTTCAACGAAGCGCTGAAGGAAGCGGAACTCGACGACGTCAAGAAGTCGGTCGACGAGCTCAGGGGGCTCAGCCCCGTTGCCGAGATCAGAAAACAGCTCAATCCGTTCGAGCAGGCTGCGGCCGATGTGCGTGCCGGCGTCGACTCGGCGATGAAGCCGAAGCCGGCCGCCGATCCGGCAACGCCGGTGGCTACGGCGCCGCAGGCGTCCGAGCCGTTGAAGAACGGCGCGACGGAAATGCCTGGCGTCAGCGCCGCGGGAGCAACGCCGCCAACGCCGATTTTCCCGGCCATGACCGATGAATCGGTGGTGGTGGCGTCCACGGGACCTGCCGTGACGCCGAAGGCGGGCAGGAAAGCCGCCAAGGCCGCGCCGGCGGCAAAGGTGCCAGCCAAGACCTCGACATCCGCGAAGACGGTGACGGTAAAAGCCGCACCCGCGCCTAAGGCGTCGACAAAGGCCGTGACGAAGCCTGCCGCCGCCAAGGCGACTGCGGCAAAGACCGTGGCGAAAGCCGAACCGAAGCCTGCGCCGGCGAAGAAGCCGGCGGCCAAGAAGACGGCTGGAGCCGCCAAGTGAGCGTTTCGGACAAGGAAAAGGACGAGATCGAGAAGTCGTCGGCGCCGCTGATCGAGCATCTCATCGAGTTGCGCCGCCGGCTGATCTGGTCGCTCGGCGGCTTTTTCGTCGCCTTCCTGGTCTGCTTCTTCTTCGCCAAGAGGCTGTTCAACCTTCTGGTCGTCCCCTTCAGATGGGCGACGAAATGGGCGGGTCTCGACCCGCACAAGGTCGAGCTGATCTACACCGCGCCGCAGGAATTCTTCTTCACGCAGGTCAAGCTCGCCATGTTCGGCGGCATGGTCATCGCCTTTCCGCTGATCGCCACGCAAATCTACAAATTCATCGCGCCCGGCCTCTACAAGAACGAGCGCAACGCCTTCCTGCCGTTCCTGATCGCGTCGCCGATCCTGTTCCTGATGGGCGCCTCGCTGGTCTATTTCTTCTTCACCCCGATGGTAATGTGGTTCTTCCTCGCCATGCAGCAGGCCGGCACGGACGAGCAGGTGCAGATTTCGCTGCTGCCGAAAGTGTCGGAATATCTCAGCCTGATCATGACGCTGATCTTCTCCTTCGGCCTGGTGTTTCAGCTGCCGGTGGTGACCAGCCTGATGACGCGCGTAGGCATGCTGTCGTCCAAGGCGCTGGCCGAGAAGCGCAAATGGGCGATCGTCATCGCCTTCGTCGTCGCCGCCGTGCTGACGCCTCCCGATCCGATGAGCCAGATCGGCTTGGCCATCCCGACCATCCTGCTCTACGAGGTCGCCATCTGGTCGTCCCGGCTGATCGAGCGCAGCCAGGAGCGCGAGCGCCTGGCGCGTGAGAAGCAGGAAGCCGGGGAGACCGTGGCCGACAAGACACCGGACGAGCCTCCGGCGTCGGCTGCCTCGTAAGACCTCAGCGGCGGCGGAAAACGACAAGCGCCGCCCAGCCTCATCTTGCATCGGTCAAGGATGCGGTTTACGCCCTCGGAGCTTAGCTCAGGAGCGTTCAAACCATGCTTGACATCAAATGGATTCGCGACAACCCGAAGGCCCTTGTCGAGGCGCTGGTGAAGCGCTCGTGGTCGGCCGGCGAGGCGCAGTCCACGGTCGATGATCTGATCGCCAGGGACGAGGCGTGGCGCGAACACGTCACCGAGCTGCAGACCAAGCAGGAGCGCCGCAACGCCGCCTCGAAGGAGATCGGCAACGCCATGCGTTCGGGTGACGCCGCTCTTGCCGAAAAACTCAAGGCCGAAGTCGGCGATATAAAAACCTTCATCCAGAATGGCGAGGCGCGTGAGCGCGAGCTCGACAAGGCGCTGACCGACGCGCTGGCGGTGCTGCCCAACGTGCCTCTCGACGATGTGCCGGTCGGCAAGGACGAACACGACAATGTCGTCAAACACATTGTCGGCAAGGTGCCGACGCGGCCGAACTGGGTGAAGGAGCATTTCGAGGTCGGCGAAGCGCTCGGCATGATGGATTTCGAGCGGGCGGCAAAGCTGTCGGGCTCGCGCTTCACCGTGCTGAAGAGCGGATTGGCGCGGATGGAACGCGCGATCGGCCAGTTCATGCTCGACCTGCATACGACCGAGCACGGCTACGAGGAAGTGATCCCGCCGCTGATGGTGCGCGACGAAGTGCTTTTCGGCACCAACCAGCTGCCGAAATTCGAGGAAGACCTGTTCTTCACGCCGCATGGGGAGGGTAGGCTTGGCCTGATCCCGACCGCCGAGGTGCCGCTCACCAATCTCGTGCGCGGAGAAATCACCGCGCATGAAAAGCTGCCGCTGCGCTTCACCGCGCTGACGCCGTGCTTCCGTTCGGAAGCCGGCTCGGCCGGCCGCGACACACGCGGCATGCTGCGCCAGCACCAGTTCTACAAGGTCGAGCTGGTGTCGATCACCGACCAGGAATCCTCGCTCGCCGAGCACGAGCGCATGACGCAATGCGCCGAGGAAGTGCTGAAGCGGCTGGAACTGCCGTTCCGCACCATGGTTTTGTGCACCGGCGACATGGGATTTGGCGCGCGCAAGACCTATGACATCGAGGTCTGGTTGCCCGGCCAGAACGCCTATCGCGAAATCTCGTCCTGTTCGGTCTGCGGCGATTTCCAGGCGCGCCGCATGGACGCGCGCTACAAGGACAAGGACGGCAAGGGCAATCGCTTCGTCCATACGCTCAACGGTTCGGGCACCGCCGTCGGCCGCGCCCTGATTGCCGTCATCGAAAACTACCAGAACGAGGATGGCAGCGTAACCATTCCTGAAGTGCTGCGGCCTTACATGGGCGGTCTGGCAAAGATCGAAGCGAAGTAATGCGCATTCTTCTGACCAATGACGACGGCATTCATGCCGAGGGCCTGGCGTCGCTCGAACGCGTCGCGCGCACACTCTCCGACGATGTCTGGGTGGTGGCGCCGGAGCAGGACCAGTCCGGCTATGCGCATTCGCTGTCGATCTCGGAGCCGCTGCGGCTGCGCAGGATCGGCGAGAAGCATTTTGCCGTGCGCGGCACGCCGACCGATTGCGTCATCATGGGGGTGAAGAAGATCCTGCCCGGCGCGCCCGACCTGATCCTGTCAGGCATCAATTCGGGCGCCAATATCGCCGACGACGTCACCTATTCGGGAACCGTCGCCGGCGCCATGGAAGGCGCGCTGCTCGGTATCCGCTCGATCGCGCTCAGCCAGGGCTATTCCTATGTCGGCGAGGATCGCATCGTTCCCTATGAAACGACCGAGGCGCTTGCGCCGGCACTGCTGAAGAAGCTCGTCGCGACGCCGCTGCCGGACGGCGTGCTTCTCAACGTCAATTTTCCCAACTGCCTTCCCGAAGAGGTCGCGGGCACGGTGGTCACCACACAAGGAAAACTCGTGCACAGCCTGTGGGTCGACGAGCGCCGTGACGGGCGCGGCCTGCCTTACTACTGGCTGCGCTTCGGCCGCGAGCCGGTCGAGGGCAAGCAAGGCACCGACCTCCACGCGCTGCGCAACCGTCTGGTGTCGGTGACGCCGTTGCAGCTCGACCTCACCGCGCATGAGATCCGTGACCAGCTGAGCAAGGCGCTTGCATGAATCTGCCAATCGATGACCGCGAAGGATTTGCTGCTTTCCTGTTGCGCCTGCGCGGCAGGGGAACCGTGCCGAAGGCGTTGATCGCGGCTTTCGAGGCGACACTACGGCGCGGCTTCCTGGCGGCCCACTTCCACCAACTCGCCTGGTCCGACCGCATGCTGCCGATCGAATGCGGCGAGGCGATCGAAGGCGCCGACATGCAGGCGGCGGTGATCGCGGCCCTTGCCATCGAACCGGGAAACCGCGTTCTCGAGATCGGCACCGGCTCCGGCTATACGGCGGCGGTGATGTCGCGGCTGGCGGCGCGGATCGTCACCATCGACCGCTACAAGACCCTGGTCGAGCAGGCCAGGCAGCGTTTCGAGGCGCTTGGCATCGGCAATGTCATCGTGCGCCAGGCTGACGGCTCCGGCGGCCTGCCTGCAGAAGGCCCGTTCGACCGCATTGTCGCCTGGGCCGCCTTCGACAGCCTGCCGCGCTTCCTGCTCGACCAGCTGTCGAGCGGCGGCATCGTCATCGCGCCGATCGGGCCGGAGGAGGGCGAGCAGGTGCTGGCCAAGCTCACCAAGGTCGGCAGCCGTTTCGAGCGCGAGGATATCGGCCTCGTGCGGCTGCAGCCGATCCTGCGCAGCATAGCTGCGGTCATCTAGGAGCATTGATATTCAGGTGAGACCGGCCTGCAAATGGCTGACACCTGCGCTGCCGGTGCTCACGTACTGAAGTACGCTCCGCTCCGGTTCTCGGTATCAACCATTTTCGACTTGGTCTGACCTGAATCTCGACGCGCCTCCGGCGCACTCGAATGTTTTAAGAAAATTTTCGTCGGATTCTAATGGGTTAACCGACCAGTAACATTAACGCGCTTTAATCCGATCCAGTTGGTGCAGCGTTTGTGCGGGTTAGTGCGATGCAACTCAGTGTTTTGAAGACAAACAGTCGCAATCTGGCGCGGGGCTGCGCTGTTCTCATGATTGCGGGGGCGGCCGCCGGGTGCAGTTCCCAGGCTTCGCGGTTCAACAGTGTCGACGACGTCTTCACTTCCTCGACCAACAATCAGCGCGCCATCATCAACAAGCAGGATGCCGTACAGCCCTATCCGGGCGATGTCTCGGCCGCGCCGCTTGACGGCAGCCACACGCAGTCGATCAGCCGCTCGAGCCTCGACCCGGTTTCGAGCCGGCCGTTGCCGCCGCCCGTTTCAGCCCAGGCGCAACCCGCGCCGGCGCTCGCGCCTGGCGCCAATCCAGTGCGTGTCGCTTCGGCGCCGGCCATGGTTCGGCCTGCTCCCCATGTCGACAGGACGACAACCGGCACCGTGGAGCCGGCCGCCAAGCCGTTCAAGAATGCCCAGCCCGACGCGCCGAAGGTGGCCGAGGCGGGCAGGCCGCACGCGACCGAGATCGTCGTCAGGGACGGCGAGACCATTTCCGGCCTGGCGGCGCATTACAAAGTGCCGGCCGATGTCATCATGAAGGTGAATGGCCTGAGCCCGACCAAGGGGCTGAAGACCGGCCAGAAGATCGTCATTCCGGCCTATGCCTATTCGAGCAAGGCCGAGCCGAGGGTCGCCGACGCCAGGCCGTTGAAGGACGGGCCGGCGAAGGATGGCAAGCACGACCTGCCGGCCACCGCGCCGGACAAGGTCGCCGTCCTGCCGCAGCAGCCTAAGCTCAAGGAAGGCAAGTCCGCCGCGCAGGTCGATGCTTCGGCCGCCGCAAGCCAGCCCAAGGAGCCCAAGCCGGCGCAGGTCGCCAAGGCAACAGGCGCCGCCGGCACCTACACGGTCCAGTCGGGTGACACGATGTCTTCGATCGCCAGAAAGACCGGCGTCGGCGTCGTTGCGCTGAAGCAGGCCAACGGAATGAAGGATGGCCTGCTCAAGATCGGCCAGACCCTGAAGGTGCCGGCCGGTGGAACCGCGACGGTCGCCAGCGCCAAGCCGGCGAAAGTCGATCCGGTGACCACGGCAACCACGCAGCCTCCGGCAAAGGCCACGCCGTCGGAAACGCTGGCATCCTATACGCCGCCGAAGAAGGACGCGAAGGTCATCCAGCAGGCCGAGGACGACGACGCGGTGGCGCCCGATGCCACGGGTATCGGCAAGATGCGCTGGCCGGTGCGCGGCCGGGTGATCTCCGGTTTCGGATCCGGCAAGGACGGCGTCGACATCGCCGTGCCCTCGGGCACGCCGATCAAGGCGGCCGAGAACGGCGTCGTCATCTACGCCGGCGACGGGCTCAAGGAATTCGGCAACACGGTGCTGGTGCGCCACGAGAACGGCCTGGTCACCGTCTATGGCCATGCCAGTTCGATCGAGGTGCAGCGCGGCCAGAAGGTCAAGCGCGGCCAGGAGATCGCACTCTCGGGCATGAGCGGTACGACGGACTCGCCGAAGCTGCACTTCGAAGTGCGCAAGAACTCGGCGCCGGTCGATCCCTCGACCTATCTCGAATAGAACAAAAAAAGCGATTTTGCGGGCCGTCTGACCTCCAGTCCGGCCCGCCGGCTCAGCCCGTTCCGCAAGGAGCGGGCTTTTTCAGTTTGTGCAAAGCCCGCCCGCGCGGTTCACAGATGATCGCGGAGCGTGTCGGCGATCATCTCCTCGAGGCTGCTGGCCTTCACGCCCAGAAGTGCTTCTGTGTCGGAGGCATCAACCAGCAGGGGTCTCTCGAAGAGGTAGCGCATCTCGATGGCCTCATGCATGCCCAGGGATTCGATCTCAGGGGCGGAATAGGAACGTGTCCCTGAAACCTCTCGTCCGAGCACCGCCGCGGTTTTCTGGATGAGCTCCCGTGGTGAGGCGTATTGCGAGGGAACGTGAAACGCGCGTCCCCATTCGCCGTTGTAGCGGGCCGCCGCGACCAGCGTCCTCGCGACGTCCTTGGTGAAGGTCCAGGCATGGGTTGCGTCGAGGTCGCCAATGAAGGCGATAGGCGTGCCCTCGATGATGGAGGGCAGCGCGATCAGTGAAAAATAGCTGATCGCGCCATGTCCGAGATAGTCGCTGGAGCGTATTTCGATCGCCGGTACGTCGGCACGAACCGCCCGCTGCCACATGATCGTCCTGGCGGTTCCCTTCCTCGAAGTGGGATCCAGAGGCAGGTCGGAGCGAAGCGGGCTATCGGCATTTTCCCCATAGCCATAGAGGTTTCCGAGCACGATGAGTTTGGCGCCGACCGCTTCGGCCGCGCGCACGGTGCCATCGATGATGGGGAAAAAGTCGATCGGCCACCGATCATAAGCGGCCATGGCACACATGAAAATGGCATCGGCACCTCGGCAGATACGCGACAGTTCCGAGGCATGCGTGGCATCGGCCTGTATGGTCCGCACGTTCGGCAGCGCGTTCGAACCGACGCCTCGGCTGGTGAGAACGACATCATGTCCTTCCTCTCCAAGAAGGCGCGCGGTCTCGCGTCCAACCGGGCCCGCGCCGACGACAACATAGAAACTCATAGCAACCTCTCTTCCAAGCTTGATGGAGAGACGTGCGTACAGGTTCGCGGCATTGAAAATCGCGCGGGAATTGCCAAATCTTGAACAGGTTTCGCCACGAATCGAGAGAGCATGCGTCCACAATTCGCTCCGGCCCGATCCCCATCCGACGTCGCAATGATCTCCCGGCACATCGAGGCAGGTGTCCATCGTCTGCCGCGGGCGCCGCACCATCGTGTCATGGTGCATGCAAGCGCGGCGACACGCTCCTACTGCAATCAGGTTGGGCGCCATTTCGTCAGGCGCGCCGGCGATATCGACCTGGTACCAGCTGGCGAGGAGGGCGGTTTCGAGGCCGAAACCGCGTTCGACACGATCGAGATCGTCTTGCAGCCAGCCCTGATGGAAAGGGTAGCGGCGGAACTTGGCGGCAGGGCGCTGATGTCGCGGCTCGACACGCGCCACCTGCTTCGTGACCAGCGCATCGCGCATCTCGCTCGCGCGCTCCAGAGCGATCTCGATGCGGGCGCACCGAGTGGCTCTCTATTCGCCGACAGCATTGGCGCCGCGTTGGCGGTCAGGCTGCTTGGTGCCGACGATATGGACATCGAACGAACGAACCGCCTGTCGGATATCCAGCTCAAGCGCGTCCTGGAGCACATCGAGGCCGCTCTCCACGAGCCGCTCTCGATCCATCGGCTGGCCCGGGTGGCCGGCGCGAGCAGCTCGCACTTGCGGACATGGTTCAAGGTGGCGACGGGCGTCACACTGCATCGCTATGTGTTGCGACGTCGGGTCGAACGCGCGCGTGCCCTGCTGCAGCAGGGAGATCTCAGCACCAGCGAGGTCGCGGAATTGACGGGCTTCGCGCACCAGTCACATCTGGCGCATTGGATGCGCCGCGAGATCGGCCAAACGCCGCGCGACGTGCGACGGGCGCGACGCCTCAATCCTTGAGCGGCTTGCCAAGCCGGCCGGCCAGATCCTGCGTGAATTGCCAGGCGACGCGGCCCGAGCGGCTGCCGCGCGTCGTCGCCCATTCCAGCGCCTCCGCGCGCAGCTGCTCGGGGTCGATGTCGAGGCCATGATGGCTGGCATAGCCGTTGATCATCTCGAGATACTCATCCTGCGAGCATTTGTGGAAGCCGAGCCAAAGCCCGAACCGGTCGGAGAGCGAGACCTTCTCCTCGACCGCTTCGGACGGGTTGATGGCGGTCGAGCGCTCATTGTCGATCATGTCGCGCGGCAACAGATGGCGGCGGTTCGAGGTGGCGTAGAAGATGACATTGGCCGGGCGGCCTTCGACGCCGCCTTCAAGTGCCGCCTTCAACGACTTGTAGGACGTGTCGTCATGATCAAAGGACAGGTCGTCGCAAAACAGGATGACGCGGAACGGCGCGGCCTTCAGCAGACCCATCAGCTTCGGCAGCGTATCGATGTCCTCGCGGTGGATCTCGATCAGCTTGAGCGGCAGGTCGGATTTAGCCTTTTGTGATTTGGCCCGGGCATTGATCTCGGCATGCACGGCCTTGACCAGCGACGATTTGCCCATGCCGCGCGCGCCCCACAACAGCACGTTGTTGGCGGCAAAGCCGGCGGCGAAGCGCTCGGTATTGTCGACGAGGATGTCGCGGACGCGATCGACACCGCGGATCAGGCCGATGTCGACGCGGTTTACCTTGCGCACCGGCTCAAGATAGCCGGGATCCGCCTGCCAGACGAAGCAGTCGGCCTCGCGGAGGTCGGTTTCATGCACCGGCGGCGGGGCGAGGCGGCCGACAGCCTCGATCAGGCGGTCAAGTTTCTTGTTGAGGGCGTCGATGGTGCTGTCGGTCATTTCAGGTCTTCTGGCTCGTTTCCTGGGCAGGCAGGTGGGACACGTTCGAATCCGTCGGGTTCGAAACCTGTCCCAACCTTTTGTTCGAGCGTGATCTTTTCGGTAAACCGGCTCTCGCTTTTCGCGATCCTGCTCTAACACGGGCGAACAGGCCGGAAAAGCAGCCGATTTGGTCGGTCGCGCAGTTGCATTGACAACTTTACCGACTATATTCCGGCCAAATTTCAAGGGGCCGCCAAACTCCGCAGGACGGTTGGCGGCTGTTTTCAAAATTCAGGAGTACCTCGATGTTCGTGACACCGGCATACGCCCAAGGCATTGGCGGCGCCTCTCCCGATATGTTCATCAGCATTTTGCCGTTTGTCCTGATTTTCGTGATCATGTATTTTCTGATCATCCGCCCGCAGCGCACGCAGCTGAAGAAGCGCGGCGAGATGCTGGCGGCGGTCCGCCGCGGCGACACGGTCGTCACCGGCGGCGGTTTCGTCGGCAAGGTGACGAAGGTGATCGACGACAACGAGCTCGAGATCGACCTTGGTGGTGGCACCAAGGTGACGGCGCTGCGCTCGACGATCGCCGATGTGCGCGTCAAGGGCGAACCGGTGGCCAACCAGAACGCCAAGAAATAACCCAATTCAAGGCGGAGCGATCCGCGGACACGCTCTGACGGACGACGCCATATGCTGTATTTTTCGCGCTTCAAGATGATCCTGATCTGGGTGGCCGTCGCCATCACAGTGATCCTCGCCGCGCCCAATCTGTTCCCCGCCAGCACGTTGGCCCAGCTGCCGAGCTGGGTGCCGAAGCGGCAGATGACGCTCGGCCTCGACCTGCAGGGCGGTTCGCACATCCTGCTGGAGATGAACCAGAACGATCTGATCAAGGATCGGCTGGAGACGACGCGCGACGAGATCCGCACGCTGCTGCGTGACGCCAAGATCGGCTATACCGGCCTTGCCGGCACCGGGCGGACCTTGCAGGTGCGCATCACGGATCCGGCCCAGCTCGACGCCGCGAAAAAGGCGTTGAAGACCTTGACCGATCCTGTTGCCGCTGGCCTGTTCTCTGGCGGCTCCATCCAGGAAATGTCGCTGGATGATTCCGAGCCGGGTCTACTCAAATTCACCGTCACCGACGCTGGTATCAAATACCGCACATCGACCGCGTTGGCGCAGTCGATCGAAGTGGTCGAGCGCCGCGTCAACGAACTCGGCACCACCGAGCCCATCGTGCAGCGGCAGGGCGACGACCGCATCCTTGTGCAGGTGCCAGGCCTGCAGGATCCGCAGCGGCTGAAGGAAATCCTCGGCCAGACCGCGAAGCTGACCTTCCAGATGGTCGACCAGTCGATGCCGGTGCAGGACGCGCTCAAGGGGCGCCCGCCCGCAGGCTCCTCGGTGCTTTATTCCCAGGACGATCCGCCGGTTCCGTATCTGATCGAAAACCGCGTCATCGTTTCGGGCGAAAACCTCGTCGACGCGCAGGCGACCTACAATTCGCAGAACAACGAGCCGGTGGTTTCATTCCGCTTCGATTCGAAGGGCGCCGCCCGCTTCGGCCAGGCGACCTCGCAAAATGTCGGCAAGCTGTTCGCCATCATCCTCGACAACCAGGTGATCTCGGCGCCGCAGATCCGTGAACCGATCCTCGGCGGCACCGGCCAGATATCAGGCAATTTCACCGCCCAGAGCGCCAATGATCTCGCCGTGCTTTTGCGAGCCGGCGCGCTGCCGGCGACACTGACGGTCATTGAGGAACGCACTGTCGGACCGGGCCTTGGCCAGGATTCGATCCATGCCGGCAAGGTGGCCGGCATCATCGGTTCGATCCTCGTCGTTGCCTTCATGTTCGTTGCCTACGGCTTCCTCGGCTTCCTCGCCAACATCGCGCTGGCGGTGCACGTGGCGATGATCGTCGGCCTGCTGTCGCTGCTTGGGGCGACACTGACCTTGCCGGGTATCGCCGGTATCGTGCTGACCATCGGCATGGCGGTCGATTCCAACGTGCTGATCTACGAACGCATCCGCGAGGAGCGACGCGCCGGCCGCTCGGTGATCCAGGCGATCGATACCGGCTTCTCGAAGGCGCTGGCGACGATCATTGATTCCAATGTCACTTCGCTGATCGCGACAGTGGTGCTGTTCTATCTCGGCACCGGCCCGGTGAAGGGCTTTGCCATCACCTACGCCATCGGCATCCTGACCACGGTGTTCACCGCGTTCACCTTCACCCGCATGCTGGTGTCGATCTGGTTGCGCCGCGCCCGTCCGAAGGAATTGCCGAAGGCCCCGGTGACCTTCATTCCGCCGGGCACCAAGATTCCCTTCATGGGCATCCGTCGCTGGACATTCACGCTCTCGAGCGCGCTGTCGATCCTGTCCGTGGTGACGTTCATGACCGTCGGCATCAATTACGGCATCGACTTCAAGGGCGGTTCGCTGATCGAGGTGCAGGCCAAGAGCGGCAATGCGGACATCGCCGACATCAGAGGCCGGCTGTCGGATCTCAACATCGGTGAGGTCCAGGTGCAGCAGTTCGGTGCGCCAAACGACGTGCTGATCCGCGTCGGCACGCAGGATGCCGGTGAAAACGCCGAACAGACGGTCATCGACAAGGTGCGCGGCGAGCTGCAGGACAATTATGACTTCCGCCGCGTCGAAGTTGTGGGGCCAACGGTTTCCGGGGAGTTGGCCAAGCAAGGCACGATCGCAATGCTGGTCGCGCTGGTCGGCATCCTGGTCTATGTCTGGTTCCGCTTCGAATGGCAGTTCGCGGTCGGCGCCATCGTGGCGACGGTGCACGATGTGGTCATGACACTCGGCTTCTTCGTCATCTCCGGGCTTGAATTCAACCAGTCATCGCTGGCGGCGATCCTGACCATCATCGGCTATTCGCTGAACGATACGATCGTGGTCTATGACCGCGTTCGTGAGGATTTGCGAAAATACAAGCGCATGCCGCTGCCGCAACTGTTGAACAACGCCATCAACGAGACGCTGTCGAGAACGACGCTGACCTCGGTGACGACCAGCTTGGCCCTGCTGGCGCTGGTTTTGTTCGGTGGCGAGGTGATCCGCTCGTTTACGCTGGCCATGCTGTTCGGCGTCGTCTTCGGCACCTATTCGTCGATCTTCATCGCGGCACCGCTGCTGATCCTGTTCAAGCTGCGGCCGCAGGCTTCGGCCGACGAGGAGAAGCCGGTCAACGGCGGCAAGGCGGTCGCGACCTGACGCGCGGCCCCGAAGGGGTGACGAAAGTGGTGACCGGCAAAGGCATCGTCATCCGCGAGGCGCACTTCCCCGGCCGCGCGTCGATCGAGGCCTATGGCAATGGCGGGTTCCGCTTTGCCGACATGTCGCATCGCGGTTCGCTGCTGTGCCTGCCATCCGGCATCCATGGCTGGGAGCCGGCGGACGCTTCAGCGCTGACAGTGGCGGATTTCGAAAAACTGCTTGCCGAGGCCGACAAGGTCGAGATCCTGCTGGTCGGCATGGGCAAGGATTTGAGGCCGTTGCCCGCGGCGCTGCGGGCGGCGCTGAAGGAGGCCGGTATTGCCTGCGACCCGATGTCGACCGGGGCTGCGGTGCGGACCTACAATGTCCTCCTGGCGGAAGACCGCGCCGTGGCTGCCGCGCTCATCGCCGTCGAGTGATATGTCGCAAAATGCCAAAATCGTCATGGACGCGGTGCGCGCCGCCGATCATGACCGCTATCTGACGGCACTCTACGCGCCGGCCGACAAGCGCGATGCGCTGTTTTCGCTCTACGCTTTCAATGCCGAAATCGCCGGTATCCGCGATCGCATCCATGAAGCATTGCCGGGCGAGGTTCGGCTGCAATGGTGGCGTGACCTCATCGCCGCCGACAGTGACGGCGCAGCCATCGGCCATCCCGTCGCCGACGCATTGAAGGCGACAATTTCTGGCCATCACCTGCCGAAACTGGCCTTCGACAACATGCTCGAGGCGCGCATCTTCGATCTCTATGACGATCCGATGCCGTCGCGTACCGACCTGGAAGGCTATTGCGGCGAGACGGCGGCCGCGCTCATCCAGCTTGCCGCAATGGTGCTCGATCCCGTCGAGGCGCCCCGCTTCGCCGAACTGGCAGGCAGGGCGGGCTGCGCGCAGGCCATGACCGGACTGCTGCTGCTGTTGCCGCTGCACCGCAAGCGCGGGCAGTGTTTTTTCCCGACCGACATTCTGGCGGCGGCGGGATCGACGCCGGAGGAATTTGTTGCCGGCGATGGCGGGCCTGGGGCGCGGCGTGCCGTAGCGGCGATAACAGCGCTGGCACGCGAACACCTTTCAGCTTTCGAGCAAGGCGCCGCCGTGCTGCCGGCGTCGTTGCGCCCGGCATTCCTGCCATTGGCGCTGTCGCGCGCCTATCTCGACAGGATGGAAGGCTCGCGCCATTCGCCGCTCGACGGCGTCGCGCGGCTATCCGCCTTGCGCCGGCACTGGCTGCTGGTGCGGCGGGCGAGCAAGGGCTGGCCGGCACTTTGACGTAAACGTCAATCGTGCTAAGGATTTGGCCGTGCCGGGAACTGTCGCCAGAGATGACAGGCCGGCCCGGAGGAAATCCATGAGCTTGCCCTTTCTGGTCGTGATCGTCGTCCTTGGCATTGCGCTGTCGGTTGCCGCGGTGCATTTCACCGGCGGCAGCAAGACGGCCACGCTGGCCGATCCCGATCAGGCGTTGCACCGTTTCGCCGAGGATTTTCCCGACGAGATGGTTGCAACAGTTCGCCTGACGGCGGACGCCAAAACAGCATTTCTGGAGCTTGGACGAGGGCGCACCGGCATCGTCCACACCATCGGCGACTGCTTCTTGACGCGCATCGTCACCGCTACGGACGTCTCGGTGTCCAATTCCGACGAGACGAACACAATTCAATTGCGATTGACGGACTTCACCTGGAAGGGCGGCCGTTTCCGCTTCGCCAATGCCGGCGATGCGCAGGCCTTGCTGAAAGCTTTTGAAGCACGCCATGCCGCCAGGGAGGCCGCGTGATGGACAGCTATGATTTTCCGCAAGTTACCCAGTTGGCCATTCCGTTCTTCGTCGCCGCCATCCTGATCGAGCTCTGGCTGGTGCGCACCGGCCGCGCGAAAGGCTCGTTCGAGACGCGCGACACGCTGACCAGCCTGATGATGGGCACCGGCAATGTCGTCGCCGGGCTGCTGCTTGGCGTCGTCTCCTACTGGGCGCTGCTGTGGCTGTGGCAGTTCCGCGTCTTCAATCTCGGCCTGTCGGTCTGGGTGTTCCTGGCCGCCTTCCTGCTCGATGATTTGCGCTACTATGTCTATCACCGCATCGCGCACCGGGTGCGCTGGGTGTGGGCCGAACACGTCAACCATCACTCAAGCCAGCATTACAATCTGTCGACGGCGCTCAGGCAGAGCTGGACGGGCCTGTTCACCTTCATGTTCGTGCTGCAGGCGCCGCTGGTGCTGCTCGGCTTTCACCCAGCGGTGATTGCCTTCACCTTCGGCTTCAACCTTGTCTGGCAGTTCTGGATCCACACCGAGGCCATCGGCAAGATGTGGGGCTGGTTCGAGTTCATCTTCAACACGCCCTCGCACCACCGCGTCCACCACGCCACCAATCCACGCTATCTCGACGCCAACTATGCCGGCACGCTGATCATCTGGGACCGCATGTTCGGCAGCTTCGTCGAAGAGCTGGAAGAGGACCGGCCGCGCTATGGCATCGTCAGGAATCTCGGCACCTTCAACCCGCTGAAAGTGGCGTTCCACGAATGGATCGGCATGTTCAGGGATGCGTTTGCGCCGGGTATTACGCTCAGCGATCGCCTGAACTACCTGATCAAGCCGCCCGGCTGGAGCCATGACGGCTCGCGCGAAACTTCGGAGAGCCTGAAGGCGGCCTATGTCAGGCGCAATCCTGCCGAGGCGGGGAAGCCGGGATTGCCGATGGCGGGTGCCGAGCCGGCGGAGCAGCGTTACGCGCCTAATCGATCACCTTGAGCCGTACCCTTGAGCCGTCGGACAATTCGCTCAGCCGGCGATGAATATCGGCCATGCCTACGAACTGCTCACTCACGGGGACCACAAACATGTTTTCGACATCGAATTTGCCCTCGGCAAAGGCGGGCAAGATGGTGAAGCCGTAGCATTCTCCCGTCTTCGGCTTCTTGTCTGCGGCGCGAAGGCGTTCCACAAGCGGCGGGAGGAACCACTCGTCAACGAGATCAGTACGAAGCCTGATCATCTCCTCAAATTCCGCCCGATTGTGAGCCACCTGCTCGACCAAGCCCGTCCCGGTATCGAGCCAGTGAACCCCGTTGTTCGGCTGCTCGATAAACACGCCTCCAACCATTGAGCAAACAACCGGGTTCCAAGGCTCCGGTAAAAGCCACGACCACGCTCTTGCCGCCGCCTGCGCGACGTCCGGTTCAAGTTGGAAAGCTATCTCTGGCCAGCTGACGCTCATCGGACCTCCACCATGAAGGTAGAGCTAGATGGAGAACTTCTGCAACTAGTCCGTGAAGAACTCTACTTGATGGCGGCCGAGACCGGGGCAGATTGGAGTATGCAATTAAAGGCTACTCTGCCGCCACGGCTCGCACGGGCAGTCCGAGCCATGTCGTGCAATCGTCCAGCGCGCGCGATGTGATGGCATGGCGCTTGGCAACCGTCTTGTCCTTGCCGCGCAGGCGTTTGCCCTCGGCCTTCGATGCTTCCACGGGCGGGAACAGGCCGAAATTCACGTTCATCGGCTGGAAGGAGCGCTTGCCCGGCTCGTCGTCCGAAACAATGTGGCCGCCGGTGATGTGGTTGAGCAGCGCGCCGAAAGCCGTGGTGAGCGGCGGCAGGGACGGCGTATGGCCGAGCCGCTCGGCGGCGGCGAAGCGGCCGGCGAGCAGGCCGATCGCGGCACTTTCGACATAACCCTCGCAACCGGTGATCTGGCCGGCGAAGCGCAGGCCCGGACGCGATTTCAGCTGCAGCGAGGCGTCGAGCAAGGTCGGCGAATTGATGTAGGTGTTGCGGTGCAGGCCGCCGAGGCGGGCGAAGTCGGCGTTTTCCAGGCCCGGAATGGTGCGGAAGATGCGGACCTGTTCGGCATGCTTCAGCTTGGTCTGGAAGCCGACCATGTTGTAGAGCGTGCCCAGCGCATTGTCCTGCCTTAGCTGGACGACGGCATAGGCCTTGACCGTCGGGTTGTGCGCGTTGGTCAGGCCCATCGGCTTCATCGGCCCGTAGCGCAGCGTCTCGACGCCGCGCTCGGCCATGATCTCGATCGGCAGGCAGCCGTCGAAATAGGGCGTGCCTTCCCATTGCTTGAATTCGGTTTTCTGGCCGTCGATCAGCGCCTGGACGAAGGCGAGATACTGCTCCTTGTCCATCGGACAGTTGATGTAGTCCTTGCCGGTGCCGCCGGGGCCGACCTTGTCGTAGCGCGACTGGAACCAGCAGGTGTCCATGTCGATCGTGTCGAAATGGATGATCGGCGCGATGGCGTCGAAGAAGGCGAGCGCATCGGCGCCGGTCGCCTCGGCGATCGATTGGGCCAGCGATGGGGCGGTGAGCGGTCCCGTGGCGATGATCGCCTGGTCCCAGTCCGCCGGCGGCAGGCCGGGAACTTCCTCGCGCTGGATGGTGATCAGCGGGTGCGCCTGGAGCTTCTTCGTCACGGCCTCGGAGAAGCCGTCGCGGTCGACGGCCAGTGCGCCGCCGGCCGGCACCTGGTTGGCGTCGCCGGCGCTCATGATCAGCGAGCCGGCCAGTCGCATCTCGGCGTGCAGCAGGCCGACCGCGTTGTTCTCGGCGTCGTCGGAGCGGAAGGAATTGGAACAGACGAGTTCGGCCAGGCCATCGGTCTTGTGCGCGTCCGTGCCGCGAACCGGGCGCATTTCATGCAGCACGACGGGAACACCGGCCTGCGCGGCCTGCCATGCGGCTTCGGAACCGGCGAGACCGCCGCCGATTATGTGTATGGGATTTTTGCTCATGAGCGCCGGAATAATCGCTTGGGGCGGCGATTGCAATTGCCGTGCTTGGTGCGGGCAAACCGCAGATGGTGAACCAGGCGCCGAAAACAACAACACCCGCCGGGGGAGGAGGTCCGGCGGGTGTCGTTTTGGGGGTCGATCCTCGGGAGGAGGTGAAGATCGACCGTATTCGCCATCGCCGGGGAGGAGGTCGGCTTTGACGAAATCTCTTTCGCGTTTTGAAAAGGGGCGAAACCCTTTGGAGCAAAATTCATTTTGCCCCGGGGAAACAACGCCCGCCGCGGGAGGAGGTGCGGCGGGCGCCGTTTGGTTGGCCAACCCTCGGGAGGAGGTGAAGGTTGGACCTATTCGTCATTGCCGGGGAGGAGGTCGGCTTTGACGAAATCTCTTTTGCCATCTTTTAAAAGGGGCAAAACCCTTTGGAGCAAAATTCGTTTGCCCCGGGAACAGCGCCCGCCGCGGGAGGAGGTGCGGCGGGCGCCGTTTTGGTGGTCAACCCTCGGGAGGAGGATAAGGGCTGACCGTTCGCTGGAGGTCGGGGAGGAGGTCGACCCCAGCGAAATTCCGTTAGATCGCCCGGCGGGCGATGATCTTGATTTCGTCGCGGACGATACCGAGATCATGCAGCTGGCGGTTCGAAAGGCGACCCAGCTCGGTAACCGTCTCGCGATATACGCGCCAGTTACGATAGTTGCGGATCAGGTTCATTGTCGTTCTCTTTTCGGAAACTTGTTCGGACCATTTGCGGTCCGAAAAATTAGACCGCCTTGCGAGCGACGTAAGGAATGTCGCTGCGGCTGATGCCGAGGTCGGTCAGTTCGCGGTTGCTCAGGCGGCTCAGCTCGGACACGGTGTCCCTGTAGCGGCGCCAGTTGCGATAGTTGCGGATCAGGTTCATGGTAGTTCTCGTTTCGTCTTTCTTG
The DNA here is from genome assembly GCF_007003945.1 of Mesorhizobium sp. WSM4307. Classification (NCBI taxonomy): domain Bacteria; kingdom Pseudomonadati; phylum Pseudomonadota; class Alphaproteobacteria; order Hyphomicrobiales; family Phyllobacteriaceae; genus Mesorhizobium; species Mesorhizobium sp. WSM4307. The sequence goes on along the minus strand of NZ_VFTB01000011.1, from coordinate 260,588 downwards.
CGGATCATTCCGTTTGTGTACGAACTATAAATAGGCGGGCTCATATCGATTTAAAAGCGCTATGGCTGCATGGCAGCAATGCAAATTGTGCAATGCAACATTAACGCGCCTTCATGGACCTGACACAAAGAAGCCAGAATCGGAAAGTGCCGTGACGTCAACGGTTTGGCTGGTTCGGTTAAAAAAACGACCTAGCGGGGGATGCAGGACATGGCGGGCTATTCGACACGGGTCAGATCCGACATTGTGCGGTGGCTCCAGGCAGGCCTGATCGACGCCGCGACGGCCGACGCCCTGACGCGAGACGTCGAGGCGAATACGCGCAAGTCGCTGAGCTTCGGTTCGATCCTGGCCATGATGGCGGCCCTGCTGTTCGGCGCGGCCATCCTGATCTTCGTCGCTGCCAACTGGGATGCCTTTCCGCGGCTGGCGCGGGTCGCGGCGCTGTTTGCCATCATCCTTGGCGGTTATGTCGGCGGCGCGGTGCTGAAGACGCGCGACCATGCGGCGATCGGCGAAGCCCTGTGGATCGTGGCGGCGGCTGCCTTTGGCGGTTCGATCGCGCTGATCGGCCAGATGTACCATCTGTCCGGCGACGAGGCTTCCGCGCTGGTCACCTGGGGCGCCGGAACGGCGCTGGCGGCAGTCGCGCTGCGGTCGAACCCGCTGACCGTCGCTTCGGTCGGCATCGCCGACGCCTGGCTGTTCCTGAAGGGGTTCGACTATTACAGCCGCAGCGAGTTTCCGCATGCCTTCGTCGTCATGGCCATCGTGCTGTTTGCCGTCTCGTTCTGGACCCGCAGCCAGGCCGCGCGGCACCTGATCATCTTGTCGCTGCTCTTCTATATCGTGCTGTTGGCCGGCAATCACGCGACGCTGCCGGTGGCGATCCCTCTGGTCATCGTCTCCGCCGTGCTCTTCGCGGCTTCTGTCTTCGCACCGGAACCGGTCGACAGGATCGTGCAACTCGGCGGCCGCTTGCCCCTGCATGCGCTGCTCGGCTTTCTTACCGGGCTGGCCATCATCCAGTTCGAACTGGCCGACGAAAGCACTTACAACAGCGGTTTCGCCATTGCCTCGGTCGTTGCGCTGGCCGGCATCGTCGCCGCCATCGTGCTGGCGGGACGGGAGAGCCGTGGCCTGCGCTGGCTTGCCTATCTCGGCTTCGCCTTCGAACTCGCCATGATCTATGTCGTGACCTTGCAGTCGATGCTCGACACAGCCGGCTTCTTCCTTGCCGCCGCGGTGCTGCTCGGCATCCTGGCGATCATCATCATCCGCGTCGAAAAACGCATGAAGGGTCCGGCAACGGGGGGAGCCACCGCATGATGACCGGAAAGAGGCTTGTTATCTCGGCGCTGGTGCTGGCGCTCGTCCAGATCGGGTTCCTGAGCTGGATCATCGCCGGCCGGGCGGCGATCCTGCGCAACGGCAAGGAAGCGCTGCTGAGGATCGAACCCGTCGATCCGCGCGATCTGCTGCGCGGCGACTACATCATCCTCGGCTACGCGATTTCGCGCATTCCGGTGAAAATGATCGCCAACATTCCCGCCGGCAAATTCTCCAGCGACGATACGTCGATCGTGGTCCGGCTGAAAAAGGGCGCCGACGGTTATTGGACGCCGACCACCGCCTGGTTCGGCAAGGCGCCGGCGCCGGCCGCAGCCGACGAGGCTGATATTGCAGGCCATGTCGCCGAAGGCTGGGATCTGCGCAGCGAGGGCATGACCATCGCGCCGGACTACGGCATCGAGCGGTTCTACCTGCCGGAAGGCGAGGGGATGGCGATCCAGAGCGACATGCGGGTGCGCCCGTTCGGGATAAGACTTGCGCTCGCCAGCGACGGCACCGCGCAGATCAAGGCGCTGGTGGACGGGGACAAGACGCTATTCGAGGAGCCGCTATATTAATATCGATGGATGCCGGTTATCGGTGCGAAGCAAGACCAGACGCCTCTAAATCAAGTGTAAGGCCTTGCCGTACAAGCGTTGCGGCAGCGCGGCACCGGCATGGACTCATTTTGTGTCAACTGTAGTGCCCCACCGGGAGTGGCGTGTGCCACTATGCGAAATAGCCAAACAGATTTTTCGCAAGAAAGTTCACTGACTCAGGATGGAGGATTCCGCTGGTCAACTCCGGACCTTACTCGTCTCGGCGATGATTTTGGGATAGGGACCAATCGATATTGTGTAGCTAAAGTCTGCTACGCCTTTTTCCTGCTTGTGTGTCGAGGGGCTGCGCACAAGCCAGTCATACACACCAGAAACCATGCAGCGATCGTTTGCACAGGTGACCACAATGCTGTCATTGCGGACGTTATATATGCGTTCAGGCCATCGCCGGTAATAGTTCCTCTTGTCCTGAATGATCGAACTCAGGTTCGTCAACTTGCCATAATAGTCGACGGTGCGAGCGTAGGACGCCTGAACTTGAGCAAGAGCGAAATCGTCGTTGTCGCCATGATGCTCGATCAGATCCTTGACGAAGGCGACCGCAGCGCTCTCCGCCTGTTGCCTTGCGTCAGGTGCAGGCACTGGCACAGGCGCAGGATCTGGCCGCGTCGACACCTGCGACGTATCCACGGGCGATTGGTTCGCTGCGACATTGGTCACACGCAACTCTGCCATTTCGCTGGCCGATAGGTATCTTATGTCATGCTTGTCATAGCTCGACGCCAATTCAATCAGCTCGGGGTCCACTCCCATCTCGACTACATAGGATGTGATTGCGGCCGTTCCGAGCTCGACACGGGCCTTGGCTTCTTCTCTGGAAATCCCGTCAGTCCATTTCAACCAAGCCCGATGAATGCCGATAGTACCTGGTTCGGCAACACGGTGGACGCCACCCAAGAAGGCCAGTGAGCAGGCTGAAGCGCACTGCAATTGGCGAACCTGAAGCGTATCCAATCCCGCCGCGCGGATCATACGCCCCAACCGAAGCGCGCTGCCGACGTTGCCGCCGGGGGAGTTGAATACGATCATCCGAGCCCCGCTGCCCGCAACCGCGTTGCTAAAGGCGTTCAGGGGTTCATTGTCTTTGAACTCTCCGGAAACAACAAGAAACGGCTGCTGCCCTGGAGACGAAACAGGCGTGTATTCTAGGGCCTCAACCTGAGATGTTGCCGCCGCTACAATCGACCCTACCGCCAGAACTAGAGACAATACACGCACAAACTGACAGAGCCCCAACCTGCCTTCAGCCAATAAGAACCTGTCTACGCGCTATTTCAAGAGCCTTCTTTGAAAGTTGGATTTCGTGGGGGCCATTCGCCGAAAAGATTGGTGCAGATGAAGGACCCCCACGTCTTTCGGCACCGGACCCTAAATCCAGGGCATCTACCAGTTCCGCCAAATCCGCATGCTCCGGCGACATGTGGATGCGCCACCGCGCGCCGGCCGGATCAATTGACAGTACGCTGTCGACTGACCAATCATTGCCGGACACCCCATGCGAAATGCACTGAGTTAGCCGTGTTGATGGCGTTGACCCCAATCGGCGCGCTGGCCAGCGCGTCGTCGCCCTGGGAGATTTCGCGCGGGGCCGTGCCGTTGATGTCACGCGCCCGGCGCTGTCGCCCTGTGTGCCAGCGGCGCGGTGATCATCACTATCGATTTCAGCCGAACAAAGCAGGAGATTGTCCAGTGTCGCTCGAACTCATCAACCCCGATGATCTGCCAGTTCCAGAGATGTACACACAGGTTGTCGTCGCGACGGGATCCAAGCTGGTATTCATCTCAGGTCAGCAGCCCGAAGACATAAACGGCAAGCTGGTTGGGCATGGTGATTTTGCGGCGCAAGCGCGCCTGGCATTCGGCAATCTCGGCCGGGCGCTCAGTGCGGCAGGCGCGCGGCCCGAGCAGGTTTGCAAGATTACGATCTACATTGTCGACTACAAGCGCGACGAACATGTGCCGATCATCGAAGAAGCGCAGATTTCGCTGTTTGGAGATCACAAGCCAGCCAATGTGGTGGTCGGGGTGGCGATAATGTCCCCAGGCTACCTCATAGAGGTCGATGCGATAGCGGTCATTTGACGAGGCCATCAGAAGCTAGCTTCCGAGGAGTCTCTTTGCCATCTAGCGAGCTTCAGGTGGCCTGCGACCCGAAGCTCGCAGAGCGAAGGGTGGTGCGGATGAAGGGACTCGAACCCCCACGCCTTTCGGCACTGGAACCTAAATCCAGGGCGTCTACCAGTTCCGCCACATCCGCATCGCCCGGCAATCCCATGTAGCCGTCATTCTGTCAATGTCGGAGACGAGATGTCAGAGACGAGATGTGGGCTAGGGCCGAAATGTTGGTTATTCGCCTAAGCGCGAAGACTGTTGAAAATTAGGCTCGCCTGTGACAAAAGGCGTGTCAAATGTGACGGGACGCGACGATCCGCTTCTGCAGAATGTGATAAGAAGTAGGAAAAACAAGAACTTATTCACATTTTGGAACGCAGTTTGGGAGAGTTTGAGCCGTAATTTCGGTCAAATCGCCAGGTTCCGTACCAAAAGCCATTCCCGGCAAGAATATACCGGCAGGCTGTAAACGGCAGAGGCCGTGGCAGTCTCATTGGTGAAAACAAAGGTTTTACGATGCAGGTCACCGAAACGCTCAATTCCGGTCTCAAGCGCGAGATCAAGATCACCGTGCCGGCCGGTGACATGGAAGCCAAGCTGATGGCGAGGCTCTCGGACGCGCGCAACAAGGTTCGCATCAACGGCTTCCGGCCGGGCAAGGTGCCGGTGCAGCACCTGCGCAAGGTCTATGGCAAGTCGTTCATGGCCGAAGTGGTCAACGAGATCCTCAACGACTCCACCCGTTCGATCATTACGGGCCGCGGCGAAAAGGCCGCCATGCAGCCCGAAGTCATCATGACCGAGGACGAGAAGGAAGCCGAGAAGATCCTGGCCGGCGGGACCGACTTCGAGTTCCGCCTCAACTATGAGGTCATCCCGGCGATCGAGATCAAGGATTTCTCCGACATCAAGGTGACGCGTCAGGTGTTCGACGTGCCTGAGGCCGAGATCGACGATCAGGTCAAGCGCGTTGCCGAATCGGCACGCAGCTATGCGCCGAAGACCGGCAAGGCCGCCGAAGGCGACCGCGTCAGCATCGACTATGTCGGCAAGATCGATGGCGAGGCCTTTGCCGGCGGCGCCGGCACCGACCAGCCGTTGGTGCTGGGCTCCAAGGAATTCATTCCTGGCTTCGAGGACCAGCTTATCGGCACCAAGGCCGGTGACGAAAAGCAGGTCACCGTGACCTTCCCGGAAAACTACCAGGCCGCACATCTGGCCGGCAAGGAAGCCACGTTCGATGTCACCGTCAAGGAAGTGTCGAAGCCGGGCGAGCTGGAAATCAACGACGAGACCGCCAAGAACCTTGGCTTGGAATCGTTGGAGCGCCTGCGTGAGATCGTGCGCGGCCAGATCGAGAACCAGTTCGGCTCGATGACGCGCCAGAAGGTCAAGCGCCAGCTGCTCGACCAGCTCGATGCCGCCTATTCGTTCGAGGCGCCGTCGAAGCTCATCGAGGCCGAGTTCAACAACATATGGGCTCAGGTCACCCGCGACCTGGAGGCCGCCGGCCGCACCTTCGCCGACGAAGAGACGACCGAAGAAGAAGCCCGCGCCGAATATCAGCGTCTTGCCGAACGCCGGGTGCGTCTCGGCCTGGTGCTGGCGGAGATCGGCGAGAAGGCCGGTGTCACCGTATCGGACGAGGAATTGCAGCGTGGCCTGTTCGAGCAGGTTCGCCGCTTCCCGGCCAACCAGCAGCAGGAAGCTTTCGAGTTCTACCGCAGCAACCCCGAGGCGCTGAATGCGCTGCGCGCGCCGATGTTCGAGGAGAAGGTCGTCGACCACCTTCTCGGCCAGATCTCGGTCACCGACGTCAAGGTCAGCAAGGAAGAGCTGATGGCCGACGACGAGGACGCGGAAACCACGACCAAGGCGAAGCCCGCGAAGAAGGCCGCGGCCAAGAAGGCTGAAGCCAAGGCGAGCGAGGCCGGCGACGAGGCGGAAGAGCCGAAGAAGAAGGCCGCGCCGAAGAAAAAGGCCGCCAAGGACGCCGAATAAGTCCCGAGCTTGATGGAATCGACGAAGGCCGCCCTCGAGGCGGCCTTTTTCGTTGCGAAACTGCAACAGCCGATTCGCTTTGCGGGAAATGGCACTTGGCGATACCTGGCGTTGAGCATTATCTGCGCTGCTGTTGCAAACCGTGTGGTTCCTGGAGGGGGCGTTGAGCCTATTCTTCGAAAAGGGGCGTCCCGTGCCCTGGCGCTCGTTCTGGCCTTCGCCTGCGATGTTGCCCAGGCCGGCGCGCTTGCCGGCGAGTGGCGCTTCGGAACGGACGATGATGGCCTTGTGACCGCTTCGCTTCATGGCACCAACAAGCTGATCACGGGTGGCGGTGCCTTGAGTTACAGCCCGGTGTTGACCATTGCCTGCCGGGCAGACGGAGAACCGCGCTGGACCGAATGGCTGCAGTTGAATGACGGGGTTTCGGCCAGCCGCAAGATCACCATGTCCGTCACTGTTGACGACGGCGGCAAGTTCGACGAGAGCTGGTCGGTCGGATCGCGCGGCCGAATGCTGGTGCGCGACGGCGCCGACGGCATCAAGCGCCTTGTTCCCGCAAGCCGGCTGTCGCTTTCATGGCGGTTCGGCTTGTTGTCAGGCCGCGGCCAGGCGGATTTCGACCTTGCGGGGCTCGAAGAGGCGGTTGAGCAGATCGCCGGAAGCTGCCGGACCGATCCGCCTTGAGCGTGGCTGGGTTCTAAACCTTCGCAATGCTTGGCTTTTTCTACCCGCCGCCTGGATTCCATGGTATGTTTGTACCGCAATTCCACTGGGGAGAGATATTCTGCCCAAGGCGCGATCGTCCGAGGCATAAATGGCGATCAGGGAGGAAATGCCATGCGCGCTATAGCGTTTTTTGCTGGGGTGTCCGTTACGATCTTCATCGCGCATCCGTCGCAGGCACAGGATGCCGCGGCTGGTGAGAAGGTCTTCACCAAATGCCAAGTCTGCCACATCGCAAACGAGGACAAGAACAAGATCGGTCCATCGCTGCACGGCGTCATCGGCCGCACGGCCGGTACTCATCCGGATTTTAAATACTCCGATGCCATGATTGCGGCCGGCAAATCCGGCGTCAAATGGGACGAGCCAACGCTGACGACCTACCTTCACGATCCCAAGGCCATGGTCAAAGGCACCAAAATGACGTTTCCCGGCCTCAAGAACGATGCGGACGTGGCCAACGTCATTGCCTATCTGAAAACCTTCTCCAAGTGACCTGGCCCCCTCGCCACCCATCGGTGGTCGTCCGAGATGTCGACTAGGGAAAGCCCCCTCAAGGATACCTCCATCCGCCTTTCGGAAGCGACGGCGGCCGATTTCTTCGCGCTTTTGAAGCCACGGGTCATGGCGCTTGCCGTATTCACCGCTTTCGTAGGCCTGATGGTGGCGCCTGGCGCGATGAATCCGGTCATCGCCGTGATCGCAATCGGTTCGATTGCGATCGGAGCAGGAGCGGCGGGGGCCCTCAACATGTGGTATGACGCAGACATCGACGCGCTGATGTCGCGCACGTCAAGACGGCCGGTTCCGTCGGGCCGCGTCGCGCCGGGCGAAGCTCTCGGCTTCGGCCTTGTGCTTTCCGCGCTTTCGGTCATGACACTCGGCGTACTGGTAGGCTGGCTTGCCGCATCGCTGCTGGCCTTCACCATCTTCTTCTACATCGTCATCTACACGATGTGGCTGAAGCGCTCGACACCGCAGAACATCGTCATCGGCGGCGCGGCTGGTGCCCTCCCTCCTGTCATTGGCTGGGCGGCCGCAACCGGCGCCGTCGGCATCGAAAGCCTCATCCTGTTTCTGATCATCTTTCTGTGGACGCCGCCGCATTTCTGGGCGCTGGCGCTGTTCAAGGTTGGCGACTACGCCGCTGCCGGCATTCCGATGATGCCGAATGTGGCCGGCCCTGCTTCGACGCGTAGGCAAATCCTTGCCTATGCCTTGCTTCTGGCGCCGGTCGGCCTGCTGCCTTGGCTCTTCGGATACACCAGCGGCTACTACGGAATCGCCTCGGCCGCATTGGGCGTCGGTTTCATCTGGCATTCATGGAAGGTTCTGGCCGCTTCCGAAACGGAGCTGAAACCCGCCAAGGCGCTGTTTGCCTATTCGATCCTCTATCTTTTCGCGATCTTCGCCGCGCTGCTTGCCGATACCATTGCCATGCGCGCGCTGATCTCAGCCGGGATCTGAGCGCAGATCGCCATCCGCGAACCGCTCTGGCCGGCCGGCGAGTGCCGTGCCGAAGACGGCGCAGTGCCGTCACGATGGCAGCGCACAGAATCCCAGCAACAGCAGAATGATTATGCCAAGGCCGACTATGAGAAGCGTCCTTGCGTCCATGACCTTCGCCTTCGACCCAGTGCATGGTCCTGAGGATCGGGATCGACTCTGCTGCACCGCTCTCCGGTTCGCAAAGGATCCAAGTGGTCCAGCGCCTTTACGTGCCCCAAAAAAGAGACATGCGGCGCAGCATGAGCATATCGAAGAAGGGTTTCCAGAGCCAGCCATGCGGCCCAACAACGGGCGACAAGTCCCTCACAAGAGAGTATATTGGTGGCGGTGCAGGTCGCGGTTTTGCGTGGCCAGTCACGCAAACGTCAGCACCGCTAAATCGCGACCTTTCCGGACCCGGTCTGGAGGAACGGTCATGGCAAGCTTTCATGTGATAGCAGGCGCCAGCGAGACGCTGGAACATACCAAAATTCGAAAAATCTCTGTTTCCGACCTTTTTGACGCGCTCAGGCGGGGCGTCGATGATTTCATGGTCAAACCGTCGCATATCATCTTTCTCTGCCTGATCTATCCGCTCGTGGGCGTCGTGCTCGCCGCCTGGACTTCAGGCGCCAATGCCTTACCGTTGTTGTTTCCGCTGGTTTCTGGCTTTGCGCTGGTTGGCCCATTCGCGGCGATAGGCCTCTATGAAATCAGCCGTAGACGGGAAGCCGGGCTCGACACCTCCTGGAGGCACGCTTTCGAGGTCAGGAATTCTCCGGCGCTGCCGGCCATCGCGGCGGTCGGGATCATGCTGTTTGCAATCTTCATCACGTGGCTTTTGACGGCGAAGATATTCTACGAATATCTTTTCGGCCCGGCTCCGCCGGAATCGATATCCAGCTTCATCAACGCGATATTTGCCACGGGACGCGGCTGGACGCTGATCATATTGGGGCACGCCATCGGCTTTGTCTTTGCCGTGGTGGTGTTGTGCACGACGGTCGTCGCCTTCCCATTGTTGCTCGACCGCGATGTCGGTGCCTATGAAGCGATCCACACCTCGGTGCGTGCGGTCCTGGCGAACCCGATCGTGATGGCTGTCTGGGGGCTGATCGTCGCCGTCGGCCTGATCATTGGCTCGCTGCCGGTGTTCGTCGGGCTCGCCGTCGTGTTGCCGATCCTCGGCCATGCCACCTGGCATGTCTACCGCAAGGTTGTGGAGTCGCCCGCCAGACCGACGAGTTGAGGACGTTTTGCTTCACCGCACCGGCCAGAGCATTTTACCGTTTCATGGAAACGGTAAAATGCTCTATTTCTTTGTTTTAACGCAATTCCGGACGGAAAACCGATCACACTTTTCCTGGATTGCTCAGGATGCCGGTGCGGGTTTGATCGAAGCCGTCAGTAAGCCCGGTGGCTGAAGCGGGCGCGGTATGCGCCCATCGTCAAGTTGCGGAAATCCTCGCCGCTGACATGCACCAGCGTTCTGTGGTCGCCGCCTTCGAAGTAGATGTCGGCGGCATCACCAAGGCTGTCATCGACAATCACCGGCACATCGTAGGGGGCGCCGATCGGCGGAATGGCGCCGGTATCGCAATCAGCGAAGAGCGAAGTCACCTCGTCTTCGGAGGCCAGTCCGAGACGCTTGTCCATGACGTCTTGCAATGTGCCGAGCTCGATCCTGTGCGTGCTGGGAACCACGGCCAACGCATAGCCGAGCTCGTGGTGAACAACGACCGATTTGGCCACTATGCTGCCGGGTACATGCGCCGCGATGGCGGACTGTCTGCTGGTGGACGTGCGATGGTGGGCGACTGTGTCGTATGAAATTCCCTTCCTGTCGATAAAGTCCTTCAGTCTGGTAGCGATCGTCATCTTGGCCTCCCTTTGCCGGAGTTCGCGACGGGTGGGGAAACGAGGGCAGTCATTCTCCTTATGTCGTTTCCGATACTAAAATAGACCAGCTGCTGATGGTTCGAGGCGCGGCGGCAAGATCTGAATGCGGTTCGTGCCTCAGGGTCCGGCTCCGAAAAATGCCAGCCGGGTGAAAAGCGTGTAGTCGGCTTCGAAGACCATCATTGTCACGAACACCAGCACCAGTATCGGCGGCAGGATGATCGCATAGGCCAGCGCCAGCCGTTCCCAGGCCATGTGCATGAAGACAGCGACGATCAGCCCTGCCTTGAGGATCATGAAGATCAGGATCAGCGACCATCTGAGATAGCCGTGGAGGCCGAAATAGTCGACCAGGTAGGAGCAGGTGCTGAGGATGAACAGCCACGCCCAGACCACCAGATAGAGCTTGATCGGATGTTGCTGATGCACGTCGGCACGGGCGACGGCCGCCGGCGCTGCCGCATGAAGTGCGTGTTGTCCTAGGCCGTTTGCGGTTGCTTCAGCCATGTCTGCCTCTCACCAAAGATAGAAGAATGCGAAGATGAACACCCAGACCAGATCGACGAAGTGCCAGTACAACCCCATGATCTCGACATTCTCGTAGCGGCCGGTGCGGCTGGTGAAGAAGCCGCGCCGTCCGAGGTCGTAGTCTCCGCGCCAGACTTTGCGCGCCACGATGATCAGGAAGATCACACCAATCGTCACATGCGTGCCGTGGAAACCGGTGATCATGAAGAAACACGACCCGAATTGTGCGGCACCCCAGGGATTACCCCAGGGTCGCACCCCTTCAGTGATCAGCTTTGTCCATTCGAAGGCTTGCATGCCGACAAAGGTCGCGCCGAGTGCCGCGGTCAGAAGCATGAGGATGGCCGTCTTGCGGCGGTCGTGGCGATAGCCGAAGTTGACCGCCATGGCCATTGTTCCGCTGCTGGAGATCAGCACGAAGGTCATGATGGCAATAAGGATCAGCGGGATATCCGAGCCGCCGATACGAAGCGCAAAGACCTCGCTCGGATTGGGCCACGGCACCCGTGTCGAAATGCGCGCGGTCATGTAGGAGAGCAGGAAGCAGCCGAAGATGAAGGTGTCGCTGAGCAGGAATATCCACATCATGGCCTTGCCCCAGGACACGTTCTTGAACGCACGCTGATCCGAGGACCAATCGGCGGCAATGCCTCGCCAGCCTGTAGGCCGTGGCTCCGTATGGCCGATATGTGTCAGTGTCTCTGCCATCCGCTTGATCCCCTTTAGGTCAGCAACTCCCGGCAAATGTCGATGAACGTCGCGGCCCAGCCGGCCAGCAACGCGAAGATGGCAAGCCAGACGAAGAGTAGGAAATGCCAGTACATGGCGCATAGTTCCACGCCGAGGCGAAGCCGTTCCGGCCGCGCTCCAGTCCAGGCGCTCGTGGTCGTCCTGCCCAGACCCACCAGCCCTCCCAAGACGTGCAGGCCATGCATGCCGGTTATCAGGTAAAAGAAGCTGTTGGCCGGATTGGAGGCCAGGAAATAGCCGTCGGCGGTCAGCTGCCGCCATGCCATGAACTGACCGACCAGGAAGGCGAGCGCGGTGAGCCCGGCCGTGGCAAGGCCGAGCCTGACAGTGTCGATCTGACCCCTGCGCGCCGCCACCGAAGTGCATTGCAGGGCGACGCTGCTCAGGACCAGCACGCCGGTGTTGAGCCAGAGCAGTCGCGGCAGGGGCAACGGCTGCCAGTCCGACACCGCCATCCGCATGAAATAAGCACTGGTGAAGAGCGCGAACAGGCAGCCGACGACAGCAAGGAAAACGCCGAGACCTATCTTGGCTGTTGGCAGGGCCGACCGGTCGAGCCCGACAAAATCACCGGCCAGACCTTGCTCGAGCCATGGCTTCGTCATCAGCCGCTGGTGCGAAAGCCACCATCCGGCAAAACCGGCAATGACGAGCAGGAAGACCAGGATGACGCTCATGCCGGCTCCCTTGAGGGTCCGAAGGAGCCCGGCATGTTCTGCGGGATGAAGTCTTCCTTGGCACCCGGTACGCTGTAATCGTAAGCCCAGCGATAGACAATCGGCAGGTCCTTGCCGAAATTGCCGTGGGCCGGCGGTGTTTGCGGCGTCTGCCATTCGAGGGTCGTGGCCCGCCACGGATTGCCGCCGGCCTCGCGGCCATGGCGGATGCTCCAGATCAGGTTGAACAGGAACACCATCTGGGCGAAGCCGACAATGAAGGCCATGACGCTGATGAAAGAGTTCAGGTGATGGGCCGACTCCGTCATGATCGTCATGTCGGTCAGTTCGGCATAGCGCCGCGGCACGCCCATCAAGCCGAGGTAGTGCATGGGGAAGAAAATCAGGTAGGCGCCGAGGAAGGTGACCCAGAAATGGAACCGGCCCAGCGTTTCGTGGAGCATCCGGCCGGTGACCTTCGGGTACCAATGGTAGATCGCGCCAAAGACCACGAGGATCGGGGCGACACCCATGACCATATGGAAATGGGCGACGACGAACATCGTGTCGGACAGCGGAACATCGACGACGACATTGCCGAGGAACAGGCCGGTCAGCCCGCCATTGACGAAGGTGACGATGAAAGCCAGGGCGAACAGCATGGGTATGGTGAGATGGATGTCGCCGCGCCACAGGGTCAGCACCCAATTATAGACCTTGATGGCGGTCGGAATGGCGATGATCAGCGTCGTGGTGGCGAAGAAGAAGCCAAAATAAGGGTGCATGCCGCTGACATACATGTGGTGCGCCCAGACCACGAAACTCAGCGCGCCAATGCCGACGATGGCCCAGACCATCATCCGGTAGCCGAAGATGTTCTTGCGTGCATGGGTGCTGATCAGGTCGGATACGATGCCGAACGCCGGCAGCGCCACGATGTAGACCTCGGGATGGCCGAAGAACCAGAACAGGTGCTGGAACAGGATCGGGCTGCCGCCATTGTGTTGCAACTGCTCGCCCATCTCGGAAATCGCCGGCATGAAGAAGCTGGTGCCGAGCACGCGGTCAAGCAGCATCATCACGCTGGCGACGAACAGCGCCGGAAAGGCGAGCAGCGCCATGACGGTCGCGGTGAAGATGCCCCAGACGGTCAGCGGCAGCCGCATCATCGTCATGCCGCGGGTGCGACCCTGCAGCACGGTCACCACATAGTTGAGGCCACCCATCGTGAAGCCGATGATGAACAGGATCAGTGAGGAGAGCATCAGGATGATGCCCCAGTCCTGGCCGCCTGGCGTCCCGCTCATGATGGCCTGCGGCGGATAGAGCGTCCAGCCGGCGCCCGTCGGTCCGCCGGGCGCAAAGAAGCTCGACACCAGGACCAGCACGGCGAGCAGGTAGATCCAGTAGCTCAGCATGTTGACATAGGGAAAGACCATGTCGCGCGCGCCGACCATCAGGGGGATCAGATAGTTGCCAAAGCCGCCGAGGAAGAGGGCGGTGAGCAGGTAGATCACCATGATCATGCCGTGCATGGTGATGAACTGGTAGTAGGCCTCCGGGGTGATGAAGTCGAACGTGCCGGGAAAGCCAAGCTGCAGTCGCATCAGCCAGGACAGCACCAGGGCGACCAGGCCGATTGCTGTTGCCGTTGCCGAATACTGGACGGCGATGACCTTGGCGTCCTGCGAGAAGACGTATTTGGTCCACCAACTGTGCGGATGGTAGAGTTCTACTTCCGCGACTTCGGCCGGCGGGATGCCATCTGCAGGGGTGATGTCGACCATAGGAACACCTCCGTGTCCTTTTTTCAGCGAGACCCTACCGTTTCGAGCCTTGCTGCAATTTCGGGACCCGCTGCCGCGGTCTGTCCCGTCGTCTCGTCTGCCGACCCCGTCTTCTGGGGGGCCGACAATTGTGCAAAAGTCTGCTGCTGGCCGAGCCAGGCGACATAATCTTCCTGGGTGTCGACCATCACGACGCCATGCATCATCGGATGTCCCTGGCCGCAAAGTTCGGCGCATAGGACCTGGAAGGTTCCGGTCCTGGTCGGGGTGAACCAGAAATAGGTCACCGAGCCCGGGATCATGTCCATCTTGGCGCGGAATTCCGGTACATAGAAATCATGCAGCACATCGATCGAGCGGAGCAGCATCTTGACCGGTTTGCCGACCGGCAGATGCAGATCGGCCGCTGCGACCACGACATCGTCCTGACCATTGGGATCGCTGGGGATGACCCCCAGCGGATTGTCGGCACCGACATCGCGCGTGTCTGATGTACCGAGCTTGCCGTCCCTGCCGGGCAGGCGGAAACTCCATTGCCATTGCTGGCCAATGACCTCGACCTCTGTCGCGTCGCGTGGAACGGTAACAAATCGGCTCCAGACGAACAGGCCGGGAACCAGTAGCGCCGTGACCCCAACCGCGGTGACGATCGTCAGCCACGATTCGAGCCGCTTGTTCTCCGGTTCGTACGCAGCACGATTGCCTTCCCGATGACGGAAGCGGAACACGCAATAGGCCATGAAAAGCACGACGGCGGCGAAGACGACGCCGGTGATCCAGAAGGTGATGATGATGGTGTTGTCGATATAGGCCCAGTTCGAGGCAATCGGCGTCCACCACCATGGGCTCAGGAGGTGAAACAACACCGAGCCCACGACGATCAAAACGAGTACAAGCGCTACGGCCATGTCCCGTTCCTCCGGCATTCAAGGGGGAGCGAAGCCGCCCGCAAGAAATGCCAAGCGCATCATAGCTTAATTTGGGGTCGCAATTCCAGAGGCTACTATCTTGACGGGAAAAATGCGTCCTTTGCCGCAGCGAGACGGGCTATCCCTGGATCAGCAGCAGGCTGGAATGACCTTCTGACCGCCTCAACGATCGTTCGAGCAGGAATTCCGAACGGCGCTTGGGGAGGATATGAGCGGAGGCTGTTTTAGCCGGATTCCCAGTGCTATTTCAGCAGGTCGACCAGGACGTCGAAGGCGGCGTCAATATCGGCGCGGACGGCCTGGCGGACGGCTTCGGCATCGCGGTTGCGCAGTGCCGCGAACATCTCCTGGTGATGCTCGTTGGCGGTCGAATAATTTCCGGAATCATGCAGCATGTTGAAATAGGGACTGATCTGCAGCCAGAGATTCTCGATGATGTTGAGGATGTTTTCCGAGCCGGCCGCGCGGTAGATGGAGAAGTGAAAGGCGTAGTTGGCGCGCAGATAGGATTTGACGTCTCCCGCCGCGTTGGCCTGTTCGAGCGCTGTCAGTTGCTGGCCGAGTTGCGCGATGCCCTGATCGTCGATGCGCTCTGCCGCCCAGGCGGCGGCGATCGCCTCGATCTCGAAGCGGACATTCCTGAGATCGATGAGGCGCGCGCGGCTGAGTGCGGGAATGCCGATCGAGCGCCCTGAAACGACCATCAGGGCATTGGCCGCGGTCAGTCGCCGCAATGCCTCCCTGACCGGCATAGGACTGACCCCGAAGGCGTCGGCCAGGCTTTGCACCGTCACCATCTCGCCAGGCACGATGCTGCCGTCGAGGATCAATTCGGTGACGTGGCGATAGACCCTGTCCTGCAGGGTCTCCCTGGACAGGGGCACGATCTCGACACCCGGCTTCCTGAACGCCGCTCCGGCCATTTCCATCAACCTTTCGGCGCAAAGGCCGCGCCATAACTCGTTCCCGGAATGCAGGGTTCCGGCTGCCGCGTCAAGCGTCGGCGCCCCAGTCTTGATGTAAGATATTTCATCATTGATCGTTGATCAAATGATGATACGGTCTCCGACATCGAATGACGAGGGCATGCTCGGCGGCGTGCTGCTTTTGACGGCGCTGCAGATGCTGCTGGCCGGCACCACGCTGCCTACGCCACCAGGGCAATTCTTTACGGGCTGGTCGTTCTGGGCGCCGTCATGGCGCTGCGCGAACGGCGGCTGCAATGAAAAGGACAGGACGATGAGCGCAAAGGCACCCGCATCGGCGGACGAATTTCTGGCCGGGCTGAAAGGGCAGCGCGTGCTGGTGACGGCGGGCGCCGGCGGCATCGGCTTCGCCATCGCCGACACGCTGTCGCGGCTCGGCGCACGCATCGTCGTCTGCGACATCTCCGACGAGGCGCTGGCCGCGGCTCCCGGCAAGATCGACCTGGTCGCGGCGGCCAAGGCCGATGTCTCGCGCGACGAGGACGTCGACCGGCTGTTCGAGACGGTCAAGGAGAAACTCGGCGGGCTCGACGCGCTGATCAACAACGCCGGCATTGCCGGGCCGACAGGCGGTGTCGACGAGATCGAACCGGATGACTGGCGGCGCTGCATCGATATCTGCCTGACCGGGCAGTTCCTCTGCGCAAGGCGCGCCGTACCGCTGATCAAGGCAGCCGGCGGCGGCTCGATCGTGTCCATGTCGTCGGCGGCCGGCCGCCATGGCTACGCGTTCCGCACGCCCTATTCGGCCGCCAAATTCGGCGTTATCGGCTTCACGCAAAGCCTCGCCAAGGAGCTTGGGCCGCACGGCATCAGGGTCAATGCCATCCTGCCCGGCATCATCGAGGGGCCACGCATCGAAAGCGTCATCGCGGCGCGCGCCAAACAGGTCGGCATCAGCCACGAGGAGATGACGGGCCGCTATCTGCAGAACATCTCGCTGCGCCGCATGACCAGCCCCTATGACGTGGCCTCGATGGTGGCGTTCCTGCTCTCCGATGCGGGCATCAACATTTCCGGCCAGTCGCTCGGCGTTGACGGCAACGTCGAAACACTTTGAGGACCAAGCCATGGCCAATGTCGCGATTGTCGGAAGCGGGTTCATCGGGCGGGCCTGGGCAATCAGCTTCGCCCGCGCCGGCCATGATGTGCGCATGTGGGATCAGTCGCCTGCCGCGACGGGCGGGGCGCGCGACTACATAGAGGGCGTGCTCGGCGATCTCTCCGCGAACGACCTGCTGCGCGGGCAATCCGTCGACACCGTGCTTGGCCGCATCGCCATCGTTGGCGAGCTGGCGGAGGCGCTGGCCGGCGCAACCCATGTCCAGGAAAACACGCCTGAAAACCTGGATGTGAAGCGGGAGGTGTTCTCGCTGATCGATCGGCTTGCCGGGCCGCAAACGATCATCGCCAGTTCCACCTCGGCGTTGTTGCCGTCGAAATTCACCGACCATCTGCAAGGGCGGCACCGCTGCCTAGTCGTGCATCCGATCAACCCGCCCTATCTCATTCCGGCGGCAGAGGTGGTGCCGGCGCCGTGGACTTCCGCCGAGACGCTGGAGAAGACGCGCGCCTTCCTCATCGACGCCGGCCACGCGCCGCTGGTGATGAGGCGCGAGCTCGACGGCTTCATCATGAACCGCCTGCAAGGGGCCTTGCTGGAGGAGGCTTTCCGGCTTGTCGCGGACGGCTACGCCAGTGTCGAGGATGTCGATATCGGCATTCGCGATGGCTTGGCACTGCGCTGGTCCTTCATGGGACCGTTCGAGACCATCGACCTCAACGCACCCGGCGGCGTGCGCGACTATGTCGATCGTTACCAAGGCATCTATTCCAACATCTTCCCGCAGATGCTGCGCCGCGTCGACTGGGCGGGCGATGTCATGAAAACGGTCGAGGCCGAGCGCAGCAAGCGCCTGCCGAGGGAAAGCCTGGGTGACCGGCAGGTCTGGCGGGATCGCCGGCTGATGGCGCTGGCGGCACACAAGAAGAAATCGGATCAGGAGTTCGGACAATGAAAGAAACCAGCCGCAAATCAGGCGCATCGGCGGCCAAGGGCAAGGTCATCATCACCTGCGCGGTGACGGGTGCGATCCACACGCCGACCATGTCGCCCTATCTGCCGATCACGCCGGATCAGATCGCCTCGGAAGCGATCGCGGCGGCGCAGGCCGGTGCTGCGATCCTGCATCTGCATGCGCGAGACCCGGAAACCGGCAAGCCCGACCAGACGCCGGAGGCGTTCGCCCGCTTCCTGCCGCACGTCAAGCAAGGAACCAATGCCGCCATCAACATCACCACAGGCGGCAGCCCGTACATGAAGGTCGAGGAGCGCGTGCGCCCGGCTGCCCAGTTCAAACCTGAGGTCGCCTCACTCAATATGGGCTCGATAAATTTCGGGCTCTATCACCTCGCCGACAAGTACGAGACCTTCAAGTTCGACTGGGAAAAGCCGCATCTGGAGGCGACGCGCGACCTCGTTTTCCGCAACTCGTTCAAGGACATCGAATACATTCTGGCGACTTGCTACGACAATGGCACGCGCTTCGAGTTCGAGTGCTACGACATCGCCCATCTCTACAACCTCGCCCACTTCGTCGATCGGGGGCTGGTGAAGCCGCCGTTCTTCGTGCAGTCGGTGTTTGGCCTGCTCGGCGGCATCGGCACCCATCCCGAAGACGTCGCCCATATGAAGCGCACAGCTGACCGGCTGTTCGGCGACCAGTTCCGCTGGTCGGTGCTGGGCGCCGGCGCCAGCCAGCTGCGCATCGCCGCGCAATCGGCAGCACTCGGCGGCAACATCCGCGTTGGGCTGGAGGACAGCCTGTGGGCCGGCAAGGGCAAGCTCGCCAAGTCGAACGCCGAACAGGTCTTGCTGGCGCGCAAGCTCATCGAAGGGCTTGGCATGGAGGTGGCGACGCCTGACGAGGCGCGCGAGATCCTGTCCCTGAAGGGCGGCGACAAGGTCGCCTTCTGACCCGGCCAGGACCGAGGGTGCGAGTTTTTCTCGATGGTCAAGAAATAGCAAGGCCGCCGGCGGCCTTGCTATTGCTGTTCCGGTCGACGCCTAAGGCGTCGTCTGCGCTTCGATCTTGGTAGCCATCTGGTCGATCTTGTCTGCAAGGACGCCTTCGGCCCAGGCGGTGACGTCGTCGTCGACGGGCTTGTTGGCCATGTCCGTCAGCGCTGCATCGAGCGATGCCTGGTCGGTGCCGACGGTTGCCGTGGCAGCCGCCGCCTCAGCCTGGTCCGCCGCTGCGTTGTCGGCGTCGACAACGGCCTGCTGGGCGGTGATCTGATCTTTCACAGCCTGGATCTGCGCAGCCGTGGCATTCGGATCAGCCTGCAGTGCGGTCAGTTGCGCATTCAGCTTATCCAGTTGGGCCTGCGCGGCGGCGGCCGTGGCGGCTGCCGTCTCAGCCGCGGCCTGGGCAACCTTGGCTTTCGCCGACTGTGTCACGAAGGCCTGGAGGGCGGCGAACTTCTTGCTCTTGGAATTCATATAGGCGTTGATGTTGCGCTGCAGCGAATTCAGCCGGCCGAGTTTGGCATGGATGTTTTTCTCCTTCGGCACGGCTGCGACCTTGGTGGTCGTGTCGACCGTGGTGTCGGTCGTGGCATCAGCATCCACCTTGCCAACACGTCCGGGGGCCGACGCAGACTTGCCATGCGAGGCACCGCTGTTGCCTTTGCCATTGCCGCCAGCATTGCCGCCGCCATTGCCGTTGCTGCCACCGTGGCCGCCACCGTGCCCGTTGCCGCCGCCCCCGGCGAGCGCCGGCGACGTCAGAAGCGCCAATGCGGCAATCGCCGCGAACAGAGTTTTTCGGTTTGTCATGGTTTCTCCTCGGGGAATCGCCACCTCCGCCCAACCGCGCTAGATCAGCGTAATATGAGAATCCACTAATCGTACGGAGTAAACTTTAGACAAATGCGGTCGCAATGCGCGAGTCTGGTAATGGCTTGTGGCTTAACTTATTGATATTTCATGCAAATAGGCGCCGTGAGGTCGCTGTGCTACTGAAGTCCCATACCAGCCAGGACCATGGTCCCGTCCGTCAGACAATGTCGGTCGGAAACGCGTTGGAATACCGGAAGTCGATGACGAAAGCCTGGCCGAATGCGTGAGGCAGGAACGCCATGGCTTTGCTTTCAGCGAAGACGGCATGGTCGCCATGTTGGTCGTTGCCCCTAGATCAGCAGCAGGCCCTTCATGCTGGCGTATCCCTTGCGCCCGATGATGATGTGGTCGTGCACGCCGATGCCCAGCCGTTTGCCCGCTTCGATGATCTCTTTCGTCATCTCGATATCGGCGCGCGATGGCGTCGGATCGCCTGACGGGTGGTTGTGCACCAGGATGATCGCGGTGGCCGACAGTTCGAGCGCGCGCTTGACCACTTCCCTGGGATAGACGGGCGTGTGGTCGACAGTGCCGGTCTGCTGCACCTCGTCGGCGATCAGCGCGTTCTTCTTGTCGAGGAACAGGATGCGGAATTGCTCGCGCGCCTCGAAGGCCATGGCCGAGCGGCAATAGGCGAGGAGCTGCGTCCATGACGAAAGGACTTCACGGCCGTGCACCTCGCCATGCGCCATGCGTTGCGCTGTCGCGGCGACAACCTTCAGGTCGAACGCCACCGCCGGGCCGATGCCCTTGACCTCCTGCAGCAGGTTGACGGGCGCGCCAAGCACTTCGGCCAGCGTGCCGAAGCGCGCCAGCAACGCCTTGGCGGCCGGTTTGGTGTCGGCGCGCGGGATCAGCCGGAAGAGCAAGAGCTCCAGAAGTTCATAGTCGGGCAGGGCGTCTGGACCCGCCGAGGCAAAGCGCTCGCGCAAACGGTCGCGGTGGCCGAGATATCCAGGCTTTTCAGCTGGAAAGGGCCTCGCCTTCGCCGCGGGCCGAACCGGCACCTCGGCGAAGAAACTCCGCTCGTCGTCGTCGCTGGCCTTCCCCATCAGCCCCCGCATCCAGCCAATCAGTCGGGCAAGGCGCTCGCCCGACGTATCAAAATATCAGGCCGGCAGGCCGGGCCGGTCGAGGTTCTTGGGCGAGAGCGTGAAAATCTCGCAGCCGGTGTCGGTCACGCCGATCGTGTGCTCGTACTGTGCCGACAGCGAACGGTCCCGCGTCACCGCCGTCCAGCCATCCGACAGCACCTTCACATGCGGCCGGCCGAGATTGATCATCGGCTCGATGGTGAAGATCATGCCGGGCCGCATCTCGACGCCCTCATTGGCGCTGCCATAGTGCAGGATGTTGGGGGCGTCGTGGAAGAGCTGGCCGACGCCATGGCCGCAGAAGTCGCGCACCACCGAGCAGCGCTCCGCTTCGGCAAAAGTCTGGATGGCGGCGCCGATGGCGCCGGTGCGGGCACCCGGCCTGACGGCGGCGATGCCGCGCATCAGGCATTCATGGGTGACCTCGAGCAGACGTTCGGCCGCGCGCTTGATGGTGCCGACCGGATACATGCGCGAGGAATCGCCATGCCAGCCATCGAGAATGTAGGTGACGTCGATGTTGACGATGTCGCCATCCTTCAGCGGCTTGTTGTCGGGAATGCCGTGACAGACGACGTGGTTGATCGAGGTGCAGGACGATTTCGTGTAGCCGCGATAGTTGAGCGTCGCCGGCAGCGCGCCGTGATCCATGCCGAACTCGAAGACGAAACGGTCGATGGCGTCCGTGGTGACGCCGGGCGCGACCATCGGCACCAGCGCGTCCAGGCAACGGGCGGTGAGGTCACATGCCTTGCGCATGCCGGCAAAACCGTCCTCGCCATAGAGGCGGATCTGGCCGGTGTTTCTGAGAGGGGCCGTGGCGGCGTCGAGATAGGTGACCATTTTGTCCGTATGGAAGGGTAAGCGCTGCAGGAGTTCTGGCGTGGGTATTCCGCCAGATTTGGCACTTGAGGGCAAAAGGTTCAAGGAAGAACTGGCTGATGCGGGCTTAGCCGGCGGGATATTCGTATCGTCGGGCCAATTTCGATCGGTTTTTGCACGGTTGCTTTCCTTTCCGGCCATCGTGCGAAGCAAAAACGGCCGTTTCCGCAGTGACGACACATTTGCGTGGCACTGAGCGGGCAAAGCAACTTTTGACGACGAACGGCGCTGCCTGGGCGACGGGGTCGGGAGATTTGCGGATGGATAGATTGCAATTCGAGGTGCCGGTGCGCATTGCGCAAGGCCCCGGCTTGCCCGTCGAGGAGATTTACAGCGTCGAGCAGGCGCTGGATTTCCTGCAGGACTGGCCGGCGCGCCGGCAGGGACCGGTGTATCAGAAAGCCTTCAATGCCTGCTTCGGCGCCACGGTGGACGTGGTCAAGACCGAGGATGCCTGCCGGGCGTTCATGGCGTTCTGCCGTGTCACCGGACTGATGGCCAGCGACATGATGGCGCCGCGCAAGCGTGGCGGCGAGGCAAGCCTGCAGCGGGCCTGAGGGCTGCTTCGCCTGTTCCGATCGACCAACTCCGTTTTCTCAACCAACTTGGCTTGAATGTGCGTGGTGATCTCGTGCCTGAATCATCATCTGCATTTCCTCGCACGATGATGCATCGACAGCGGCGTTAAGCTTCCGTTTCCACCTTGGCGGCTACGCCAATGCTTGTTCAGCAATGGTTGATTCGTTGCGTCAGTTCAGGTTTGGAAGATGTCCCCAGAAAAAGTCCGTGCATTCCCGATCGACCGTCAGCTGTTCTTGGTCAGGGAAGTTGCAGCCAGCCTAGACAATCTGCATGGCGAGCCTGCAGCCTCGTTCTGGAGGGCTAAAGCGGCCGAGTTGCTTGACCTGGTTGTCGGGTCGGGCAGGGACAGAGCAACCGCCAGTGATGAAGTGCGCAGGTTTTTCCTGGCCGTACAGAGAGAGCTTTCGGCTGGACTGGCGACTGAGTCGGCTCCAGTTCTTTCCGCCTGAAGAAAATATTTCTTCCAGGCAGCACCTGGCTGCGCCTTCGTTGTCCCGAGGGCGGCCGAGGACGCGGTCACCGTCAACGGGCGGAGATGGCGTTCGATGAGCCTGACATCGAAGCAACATCGCGCGACCTTGATACATCAAAGTTAAATGCGGAGAATCGCTTCGCTGCTAATAATAAGGTGGCGGGGGCTGCTCGGGAGGAGCGCCCATGGAAATACGGGACCTCGTTGCCAAGATATCAGTTGGGCTGCTGAAGCGCCGTGGCAATGCCCTATCGCTGTCCATCAAGCCGAGACGCGCATCCTTGGCGGACATTCCCATTAAATCGCGGCAAAAACCCGCGCATCGCCCACCGCCTCCGATTCGTCCAGCCAGCAACATGTAGTTCGAGGGCTTTTGCCCAGGCGCAAGGTGCCGAACCGTGCTGACGTTCCAGCGCCGTGAGTTTCTTGCCTATCGCGACGTCTGCATGCACTGATCAGCCGACGGCCCACTGTTTGAAGCCAATCGAAGCCCTCATCAAAAAATGAACCGAACTTTTTAGCCGTTCCTTCATATATGCATGCTTTCTAATTTAAGTTATGATTTTCAATTGCTTCGCCCGAATTCGGATCATGGCGACCGGTATACGCCGGAGCACACGGGCGAATGTTGCCACCATCTTCGCCCTCAGCCTGCCGATCGTCGTCGGCGCGGCCGGCTTTGGCGTGGAGACCTCCTACTGGTACTACAACAGCCTGAGACTACAGGCGACGGCCGATGCCGCGGCCTATGCCGGCGCGCTTGAACAGATCTCGGGTTCCGACAAGCCGACGATCGTCGCGGCCGCGACGCAGTCGGCAGCGACGAACGGGCTGGGCTCGGGCACGATCATCGTCAACACGCCGCCGGCGTCCGGGCCGAATACGGCGAAGAAGGCGGTCGAGGTCATCGTCGCTCAGAACCTCAACCGGATGTTCACCTCGATCTTCACGCAGAGCCAGGTTCCCGAACAGGCGAGGGCGGTGGCTCTCATCACCGATGCCTCGAAGGCCTGCATGACCGCGCTCGACCAGACCGCCTCGCAGGCTGCATCGTTTTCAGGCAATACCACCGTGAAGGTCACCGGCTGCGTGGTGATGTCCAATTCGATCGCTCCGGACGCCATCAAGCTCCAGGGCTCGGCGAGCCTCCAGGTCGATTGCCTGATATCGGCGGGCGGCGTGTCTCTCAGCAATCCCGTCACCACGGTCTGCGCGGCCCCGATCACCCAGGCGCTGCCTGCGGCAGATCCATTTGCAGACCTCCCGGTTCCGGCGGCCTCGAACCCATGCCAGAACGACAACAAGGCGACGCTGAGCCCAGGCACCTATTGCAGCGGCATGACGCTGAAGGGCAATGTCGCCCTCTCGCCCGGCGTCTATGTCGTTCAGGGCGATCTCAAGATAAACGCCAACGCGATCATCACCGGCAGCGATGTGACCATCTTCATGTCGGGCAGTTCGACCGTCAGCATGAATGGCAACGCCTCCGTGAAGCTCAGCGCGCCGACCTCGGGTATCTATTCCGGTGTGCTGTTCTACGGCGACAGGGCCGGCAACAGTGCATCCAGCACATTCAATGGAACAGCGGATTCGCTGCTAACCGGGGCCATCTACTTCCCCAAACAGCAAGTGAATTATCTTGGCAATTTCTCGGGCAACAGCGGCTGCACCCAGGTCGTCGCCAATACGATTCAATGGTCCGGCAGCACGACCATCAACCAGGATTGCACGAGCCTCGGAATGCGCGACATTCCGGCGGCGCGGTCCGTGGCGCTGGTGGAGTAGCCTCCGTGGAGCCCCGATCTGTGCCGATCCTGAGCGATAAAACGGGCGTTGCAGCGGTCGAGTTCGCGATGGTCCTGCCTTTCCTGTGCGCGGCGCTGCTCGGTATCATCGACGGCTGGTCCTATGTGACGAGTTCGCTGTCGATGCGTGCCGGCGTGAAGACCGCCGCGAACCTGATCATGGAAGGCTCGACGAATGATACGGCGACGCAGGCCGTCGCCATTTCGAGCTGGGAGAAACGGCCGGCGGACGGCCAGGTCACGCTAAGCCGGATCTATATGTGCGGGACGACCGTGGTCGACGCCTCCACTCTGTGCAGCGGACCAAAGGTGCCGTCGGTCTATGTTCAGATCCAGGCATCGGCCACCTGGACGCCGCCCTTCACCTTCGGCGTCTTTTCCGCTTCCAGCGTCATCGGCCATCTGGAGGTGATCCGTGTTCGCTAGGGCGTCTCACCGTTTCGCGGAAATGGCGAAACGCCCTCGCTCTTTGTTTTGCCGCGATTCCCAAGCGAAAGCGCTGCGCGCTTTTCCCGGGACAACCAGCTCACACTTTTCCTGGAATTGCGCCAGGCAAGGCGCCTTCGGGCGAGATCGTTCGGGCGGGGCCGGGTTGGAGTTCGCGCTGATCGCACCGTTCCTCATCATATTGCTGTTCGGGATCTTCGCCTTGGGCTGGTCGATGCATTCGGTGTCCAGCGTTCGCTATACGCTGGAGACATCATCGCGCTCGCTGCAGCTTCAGAACACGCTGACCCAGGCCGACATCCAATCGATCGCCAGGCAGAAATTGCAGGCCTTGGGTTTGAAGGATGTGAACGTGACGATCGCCATCGACCCGGCAAGCGGCGGTTTCCGCATGGCGCATCTGACCGCCACCTATGCCTTCGTCGTCGATTTTCCTTACCTCGACACCTTTCCGATCAACTACGCCACCACCGTTACCGTACCGCTGGTCGGCGGTTAGTGAAATGCGGCGCTGACGCGAACTTCCGCGTTTCAGCCGGCATGATCCAGCAATCTTATCGTGGTGTCACGGCGATGTTCGGAATTGGCGCGATCGATGCCTTCCACGGTGATCGCGAAGGTTCCGTTCTCGATCCTTCCAATCCAGCCCTTGGCTTTTAGGTACCAGAGATGAAACTCAAGATGTTCTCGTGGACAGCCTGACAAACGTTCGATTTCTGTATCGCCAATGCCGGGATTGTTTACGTCTTGCCGGCGCTTGACGTAAAGCAGCGAGAGCAATTTCGCCTGAATGGCCACATCGCGTTCGATTGTTGTGTTGTTGCTGGCTTCCCCAATCAACTCCGTTCGCAGATTCAAATGGTCTTTGTGCTGGATATCATACCGCGCGCGCTTCACAGGATCCTTGAGCACATTGTGGGCTTCCAGGATTTCGCTAAAGCGTGATTCATCGCCGGTGTCCTGATTGTCAGGATGGTAGCGCATGGCAAAATAGCGGAATACCCGTTCTATCGTTTCCGAGTTGGCGTTCGGGCTGATTTCCAGGAGTTCGTAGTAATCAACGAACAAGATGGCGCCCCCACAACTTCGCTATTGCGCACACCGTCGAGAGCATGACTGCTGAAGGCAAGGAACGACAGTCCTCAACTTGCGGCTTGGATCGGCGCGAACCGAAGCTGGTCGAGAGAATCCGCGCGTGACATTGCCATCAGTCGCGCAACGGCGAAGGCGGCCAGAATGATGAAAACAGCCGTGAGGTTAAGGAAGGCGGGTGATGCAAAGATGCTCCCGCCCGGATCATAGCAGCTCAGTTCCATGGCGCTCTACCCCTTCAGCGACCTGATGGTTTGGATAATGATCCGGCTTGGTGAGGAACACAAGCGCTTGCTAATAAGATGGTTGATGCGGTTGCTCCGGGACTCAAGGCAAGGGCGGCTGAGATATTCGGCAAACAGGGGGTGGAGTGCACGAAAGCCTGTACGCCGAAGGGGAATCGAACCCCTTGTTACCGCCGTGAAAAGGGCGGGCTTCGCGAGGCTCCCTGGAAGGAAGGCGCCGTTGAAATCGATCGCGCCTGGTGGGCGGCGCCTGAGCAGGCCGGACGATGCGGCCGCGCAACTTGCGGCGACCGGTTCTTCCGTCCAGTAATGGATCAATCGTCGCTGGCACAACAATTGCATTGTCAGCGATGCCGGCTGTTGGGACCGGCAATTGGGGCCGAGGTTGGGGCAGGCCTCGCCGCTTCGCAAATGGAGCGGCGGGGTTTCTGCGTTCAAGCAGATTGCAGGTGCATCCAGAGACACAGCGACTGGCCATGGGCGGGCGCCAGGACGCACGGGAAGCCTCTGCCGCGTAGGACAGCGCCAGCGAGGAACGCGCGCTGGTGCGCCCGCCAAGCGGCTTAACGCCTCACCTGAGGATGAAGTACAGCGGAACGAGTATCGAGAATGCCGCGATAGCGGTCAGAAAAATGTCTGTGGTCATGAGCCCCCGCTCGGAATTTCACGACCATCTCACATTCAATTAGCTAAAATGCAAATGAACTCGCGGCCGGCCTTTCGTGGGACAGCACCGGCGCGGCCGCCCGCGGCTGAGCAGGCCAACAGGCGCCCAAGGTTCCGTGGCCTTACCGGGAGGAAGTGATGTCGATCCGCGACGAACTGCAGGAGCTTTGGGACATCTACGTTGCGGCCTATCGGGCCGGCGATGCTGCCGGTTGCGCGGCGGTATTCACCTCTGACGCGGAATTGCATTCTCCCTATGCGCCGCCGGCTCGCGGCCGCGCGGCGATAGAGGCGCTGCATGGCGTCTGGACCCAATACGCCACCCCGACAAAACACTAGCCAGAGGCGGGGGCATCCGGGAAGCTGGCATGGTCTCTCGCGGCCTATTCGGAGGGTGAGGCGACCGGGAACGGAACTTCGCTCAGCGTTTTTGAGCGACAGGCTGCTGGCGGACGCTGGCTGATCCGCATTGCAGCCTCAACAGCACCGATCCCGGCCAATGACCGACAAAGCCGGCCACAACCTGCTCGCCAGCGTCTTCGGCAAGGCGCACGTGCGCACTATCCTGACTACACAGGATGAGGGTGAAACCCAAGCGCCGGACAGGCGATGCTTCAGCATGGCGCGCGAGGGCTCGGGTCGAGGAGATCGCCCCGAAGCCGAAGGAGCGCTAAAGGGCTCGGCGCAGGCGGCAACATGTCCGGTGATGGAATGGCGAATCTCCGAAAGGTCCGCCGCATCAGACATGCCGGATTCGGCGCGGGTGGTGACGTCCATCATGCACGCGAAATTGTTTGTGTTGCCATTTTGACCAATTGCCTGGAATCGGCCCAAAAATTGGACAGTAAGGACTGGGAGGTCGCTAAGTGTTTGAAAGGTCTGGTACGCCCAAGGGGAATCGAACCCCTGTTACCGCCGTGAAAGGGCGGTGTCCTAACCGCTAGACGATGGGCGCGCTCAGACGAAGCGGCTTATACTGACGTTGTGCGCAACCGGCAACCCGTCAGGTGCCGGCTTGGACAACTTTTTTCCGAGGCTTTGGAATCGGGGGCTTCGCCACCCACTGCGCGGCTTGGTGACTAGCGAAAACGCCCATTGCTTCGTCATTCCAAGGCGGAGCAAGGAGCAAAGCTACTCGGCGCAGACCCTGGAGCTGCTCCGCAGCCAAAGGAATCCATGCCGCGACTTCAAGGCGTTGCAACGGTGCGGAATTCTGCTCGGCTGCGCCCTTCAACCAAGGCCACGGAATGGATCCTCGGGTCTTCGCGACGGAGCTTCGCTCCTGCTCCGCCCGTGGATGACGAAGTTGGGGCATGCTCGGGCCAATGTGGAAAGTCCGCTGGAACGATATTGATGGCACGACCTGGCCGCTCTGGCCCGTCAAATCGCGCCGTTCAGCCGTCACCACCACCGCTTCGCCTGCGGCAGCGCCAGTTCCAGTCGCGCTCGGGCCCGACGTCGACATGGACCGATTCGGTATGGCAATAGGTGCCGACGCCACCGCGGCCGGGCATGGTCCTGATGTAGTTCGCCAGCTCCCATTTGGAGACGCCGGGCACCTGGATGTCGGCGGCGGCGCAGTACATGTGCAGCGAGTTCTTGGCGCCGTTGGCGCGGCGGTTGCGGGCAGGGTCGCGGTAGCCTGACGTGACCATCATCTTGCGGCCGTAATGGCCTTCGATCGTCTTCAGCACGCGCACCAGCGACGGCTTCAGGCAGGCGACATCGACGCTTTCGTTCTGCTTCAGCAGGCCGTTTGGTGCGAGCCGGGCCATGCCGGCGGCGGACGCAACCTGATAGCTGCCGCCGATTGGACCCTCGTCCTCATTGAGGTCGACGTCGCTTTCGTCGTCGAGGCCGGATTTGCGCTTGATCTCGAACAGGGCGGTCTGGCGCACGCCAGGCAAGGCATCGCTGCCGGTGATATGACCTGCGTCGTCACCGGTCGAGGCCAACTGTATCGGCTTTGCCGTGGAGTCGGCCGAGGCCAACGTGATGATCGGCTTTGCCGCCGCCGCAGGCGCGGGTTTGGCCTGTGCGGTCGGCTGTTCGCCCGATCGCGTGTTGATGAGCGGAGCCGGTGTGGCCGAAGCGGGCGTGGCGCCGAACATCGAGGCCAGGAAGCCACGTTTCTTTGGCGCCTCGGCTGGTGGCGCCTCACCTGCGGTCACATAGACCGGATTGTTCATCACCGGCGCCGCGGCCGGCTTTGGCGTTGTCACCGCGGCATCGGCGGCGGCGATCTTCTGGGCGACCGCGTCTGTCTGCTGCGCCGTCTGGGCCGGCTGCTGCAAGGCTTGCGGCGTTTGTCCCGCGATCGCTTCAGCGCCGGCCGGCGTTATCAGCGGAAAGGCTGCTTGCGGCTTGGCGATCGGTACGTAAGCGACTTTTTCGGGGAGTGCGGTGTCGCCTTCGCTCATCACGGTCGTTTGCGTGGCCGTTGTCTGCGATGTCGAATCGGCGGTGGCGATGGACTTGCCGGTGGCGGCCGCATTGATGTCAGAGGCGGAGGCATTGTAGCCGGGCATTCCGACCGACATTGTCGGGTCGCCGGCCGATGTGCAGGAGGCCAGGAGCACACAGCAGAGCGCTGCCAAGATGGCGCTGCGTTCTCCCTTTGCGAGGCTCCATCCTGCTGATTTCAAAGTCAAATTCCCCCTCGATGTCCGGTCGGTACGTCCTTGGCGCAGCACTGGAAGTCGCTGTCCAAGGTGACCTTTGTCTCCGATCCGGAAACGAGACCTGTGTCAAATCCGCAAGCCTGGAAGTATTTTTGCAGTGATTGCCGAATTACGGCTGCTTGATGGTTGACGACACCATTTCGCCCGCTTTTGACGGGCCGTCAACTCACCAGACATTACAGTCCGTTACACTCGCACCTTCACATAGCTGCCGGGAGCATCGCCCAAGGTTTTCATATGCTTGCCGGGTTTGCGGGCAGGCACACGGGTGTCGTCCTTGGCCTCGATCCAGCTTTGCCAGTGCGGCCACCACGACCCGGGATGCTCAGCGGCCCTGGCAATCCATTGGCCGAAATCGCCTTCCGGTTTGCCGCCGGTCCAATACTGGTACTTGCCGGAGGCGGGCGGATTGACGACACCGGCTATGTGGCCCGATCCCGCCATCACGTAGTCGACCTTGCCGCCGAAATATTTCGAGCCGAGGAAGACGGACAGCGCCGGCGCGATGTGATCTTCGCGCGAGGCGAGGTTGTAGATCGGAATGGTGATATCGCCGAGCGAGACCGTATGCCCCGCCAGTTCCATCTTGCCGCGCGAGAGGTTGTTCTCGAGATAGCAATTGCGCAGGTAGAAGGAATGGTTGGCCGCCGCCATGCGGGTCGAATCGGCATTCCAGTAGAGCAGGTCGAAGGGCAGGGGGTCCTTGCCTCGCATGTAGTTGTTGACGACATAGGGCCAGATCAGGTCGCCGGAGCGCAGCATGTTGAAGGCGGTCGCCATCTTGGTGCCGTCGAGATAGCCCTTCTCGTTCATTGACTTCTCCACCGCCGCGACCTGTTCCTCGTCGACGAAGACTTTCAGGTCGCCGGCATAGGTGAAGTCGACCTGCGTGGTGAAGAAGGTAGCCGACTTGATGCGGTCGTCGCCTTCCTGTGCCATCAGAGCCAGCGCCGCCGCCAGCAGCGTGCCGCCGACGCAGTAGCCGATCGCGTTGACGTCCCGCTCGCCGGTCGCCTCCTCGATCGTGTCGAGGCCATATTGCAGGCCTTCCCTGATATAGGCTTCCCATCCCTTCGCGCCGTGGCGCTCGTCCGGATTGATCCAGGAGATGACGAAGACGGTGTGGCCCTGCTCGATCGCCCAGCGGATGAAGGATTTCTGCGGGTTGAGGTCGAGTATGTAGAACTTGTTGATCCAGGGCGGGCAGATCAGCAACGGGCGTTTCAGCACCGTCTCGGTCGCCGGATCATACTGGATGATCTCGGCGACATCGCTGCGGCCGACCACCTTGCCGGTTGTGGTGGCGATGTTCCTGCCGATCTCGAAGGGCGAATAGTCGGCCTGGCGCAGTTTCAGGTCGCCCTTGCCGGCGGCGATGTCCTCGGCCAGCATCTTCATGCCGCGCACCAGGTTCTCGCCGTTGGAAGCGACGGTCTCGCGGAAAAGCTCGGGGTTGGTCAGGATGAAATTCGACGGCGAGATGGCATTGGACACCTGCTTGACGTAGAAGCTCGCCTTGTGGCGGGTGTGCTCGTCCAGACCTTCGGCGTGCTCGACCAGTTCGGACGCCCAGCGCGAGGTGACGAGATAGGCCTGCTTGAGGAAATCGAAGAAGGCGTTGCGGCCCCATTCCGGGTCCTGGAAACGCTTGTCGCCGCGCTCCGGCTTGACGGCGTCGTCGGGGCCTTCGGCGTTGGGGCTGACGCGTTGGATGGCGTTCGCCCACACGGTCATGTAGCCGGCGAACAGCCGCGTCTGCGCTTCGAGCGCGCGCTGGGGGTCGGCGAGCCAGTATTCGCTCAGCTTGGAAAACGTCTTGACCATGTCGACGACCGGCTCGGCGACGTGGTCGCGCACTTCGCCGCGCTCGCGCGGTTCGGCCCAGGCGGACGCCGCCTTGCCGGCCTGCTCGACCATGCGCGCCATGTTCAACGCAAAGCGCTCCGGATCCTTCACCAGATATTGCTCGACGGTCGAAGGCTCGTCATCTTCCGTTTTGCCCGAATCGGGTGTTTTGGACATGGTTCGCAGGGTTCCTCCCGAAGCGTTTTCTTGACATATTAACATGGGACATCCGACAGGGTCCAATCTCGCTCTACCTCGGCTGCCAAGGAAACAATATGACGATTAATATTGGCGAGACTGTTTTTTTTGATGCCGCACGCTTTTGCCGCATCGGCGCGGCGATCGTGCTTTTGGGGATCGCCGGGTGTTCGAGCACGAATACCAGCGCTCCGGTGCCGATGGCCGACAATGCAGGTCCAAAGGATACCGGCACCTTTCCGAACCTCAACATCCCGCCCAAAGTGGCGAACAAGCAGCTGACGCAGGCCGAGACGAACGCCAAGCTCGCCGAACTCAAGGCTGATGGCGGCGCACAGGGCGCCAAAAGCGGCGGCGGCGCTGCGGTCGCCAATCAGGCGGCGTTGGCGGACCTAGCCACGAAACATGGTCCGCAGACGCTGAAGCAGATCGAAGGCAAATGCGATCCCGCCCTCGACCCTACCTGCAAATGAGTATATAGCGCGCGCCCATAGCCCCTTTTGCTGTCTGGAACTGCCATGGAAGAGTTTCACAAGGTCCGCCGGCTTCCGCCTTACGTGTTCGAGCAGGTCAACCGGCTCAAGGCCAGTGCCCGTTCGCGCGGCGCCGACATCATCGACCTCGGCATGGGCAATCCGGACCTGCCGACGCCCAAGGCCATCGTCGACAAATTGTGCGAAGTAGTGCGCGATCCGCGCACCCATCGCTATTCCTCCTCGCGCGGCATTCCCGGCCTGCGCCGCGCCCAGGCGGCCTATTATCAGCGCCGCTTCGGCGTGAAGCTCAACCCCGACACGCAGGTGGTGGCCACGCTCGGCTCGAAGGAAGGCTTCGCCAACATGGCGCAGGCGATCACCGCGCCTGGCGACGTCATCCTGTGCCCGAACCCGACCTATCCGATCCATGCCTTCGGCTTCATCATGTCGGGCGGCGTCATCCGCTCGCTGCAGGTCGAGCCGGACGATGGGTTCATTCCAGCGCTGGAACGCGGCGTTCGCCACTCGATCCCGAAGCCGCTGGCGCTGATCCTCAACTATCCGTCGAACCCGACGGCGCTGGTCGCTTCGCTCGACTTCTACAAGGACGTGGTGGCGTTCGCGAAGAAGAACGACATCATCATCCTGTCCGACCTTGCCTATTCGGAGATCTATTTCGACGGCAACCCGCCGCCTTCGGTGCTGCAGGTGCCGGGCGCCATCGATGTCTGCGTCGAATTCACCTCAATGTCGAAGACTTTCTCCATGCCCGGCTGGCGCATGGGTTTTGCCGTCGGCAATGAGCGGCTGATCTCGGCGTTGACCCGGGTGAAGTCCTATCTCGACTACGGCGCCTTCACGCCGATCCAGGTGGCGGCGGCCCATGCGCTCAACGGCGACGGCGCCGATATCGCCGAGGTGCGCGAGGTCTACCACAAGCGCCGCGACGTCATGGTCGATTCCTTCGGGCGCGCCGGCTGGAACATTCCAGCTCCCGCCGCCTCGATGTTCGCCTGGGCGCCGATCCCCGAACCGTTCAAGCATCTCGGTTCGCTCGAATTCTCCAAGCTGCTCATCGAGCACGCCGATGTGGCGGTGGCGCCCGGTGTCGGCTTCGGCGAACATGGCGACGATTTTGTGCGCCTGGCGCTGGTCGAGAACGAGCACCGGATCCGCCAGGCGGCGCGCAACATCAAGCGCTTCCTGTCGACCAGCGCCAAGCAGCCCAACAATGTGGTGCCGCTGTCCGCCCACCGGTAAGCAAAAATTCGATCTGATTTTGAGGGACGTCGCCTTCCATGGCTGAAGCTCTGCGTGTTGGAATTGCCGGACTTGGTACGGTCGGCGCATCGGTGGCGCGGGTGCTGCGCGACAAGGCAGCGGAACTGACCCGGCAATGCGGGCGCGACATTGTCGTGTCGGCGGTTTCGGCGCGTGACCCGAAACGCGACCGTGGCGTCGATGTCAGCGCCGCCAAATGGTTCGACGATCCGGTCAAGATGGCACAGATCGCCGACATCGACGTGTTCATCGAACTGATCGGCGGCGACGAGGGGCCGGCGCGCCTGTCGGTCAAGGCGGCGCTCGAAGCCGGCCGCCACGTCGTCACCGCCAACAAGGCGCTGCTCGCCAAGCATGGCGTGGCGCTGGCCGAGATCGCCGAGAAGAAGGGCGTGCTGCTCAACTACGAGGCGGCGGTGGCCGGCGGCATTCCGGTCATCAAGACGATGCGCGAGGCGATGGCCGGCAATTCGGTCAATCGCGTGTTCGGCATTCTCAACGGCACCTGCAACTACATCCTCACCCGCATGGAGGCCGAGGGCATTTCGTTCGACGCCTGCCTGAAGGACGCGCAGCGGCTGGGTTACGCCGAGGCTGATCCGACCTTCGACATCGAGGGCCACGACACCGCGCACAAGCTGTCGATCCTGACCAGCCTTGCCTTCGGCACCAGGATCGCCGCCAACGACATTTATATGGAAGGCATTTCCAACATCACCCAGGCCGACATCCGTGCGGCCGGCGATCTCGGCTACCGGATCAAGCTGCTCGGCGTTGCCCAGCGCACCGAAAGCGGCATCGAGCAGCGCGTGCATCCGACCATGGTGCCGACCGCTTCCGTCATCGCGCAGGTGCATGGCGTCACCAATGCGGTGGCGATCGAGACCGACATTCTTGGCGAATTGTTGCTTTCTGGCCCCGGCGCCGGCGGCAACGCCACTGCCTCGGCCGTCATCGGCGACATCGCCGACATCGCCAAGAGCCGGCCCGGCTTCCAGCATGGCCCGGTCTTCGGCCTGCCGGCGAAGGAGCTCAGGCCCTACAAGAAGGCGCAGATGCGCAGCCATGCCGGCGGCTACTTCATCCGGTTGACCGTGCATGATCGCATCGGCGTCTTTGCCGCGATCGCCAAGCGCATGGCCGACAACGATATTTCGCTGGAATCGATCGTCCAGCATGCGGTCAGCGGCGAGGCGGCGGCGCAGAAGACGGTGATCCTCGTTACCCATGAGACCACCGAGGCCGCCGTGCGCAAGGCCGTCGACGGCATCACCAAGGACGGTCACCTGACCGACAAGCCGCAGGTCATCCGCATCGAGCGGGCAGGGTAGTCGTCCCCCGGCCGGTAACGTCCTCGCCGGCGCCTGCGGTCGACAGATGGCGACCAGCCGCGCATTGGCCGGAACGAATTCGTTGCGGCGCCGTTCTCTTGGTCAGTAACCAAGGGAGCTGCTTCATGGCCGATACCAGCAAGTCCGACACCCCCTCCATCGACGATATCCAGAAAACGCTGGAAAAGCAGATCGCTGAACTGCGCAAGGAGATCACCAAGATCAACAAGAGCATTTCGGCAAGGGGCGCGGAAATGCTCGATGATGCCAGCGAACAGGCTTCGGATTTTTATGAGACGGCCGCGGCGCGTGCATCGCGCACAGCACAGCAGCTGCGCAGCCAGGCTCAGGCGGTTTCGGAAGTCGCGCGCGAAAACCCGGGCACGACGACAGCCGTGATCGGCGTCGTCGGCCTGCTTGGTTTTCTGGCCGGGATCGCCGTCGGCCAGTCGATGAACAACGACACGCCCCGCCGTTGGTATTGAGCGTGCCGGTAACGGGCTGGCAGTGCCGGCTCGTTTCCCGTTTCAGGAATTCATTTGAAGGAGGGCATCATGGCTTCATCCATGTTGATAGGCATACTGATCACATTCCTCGTCATCATTCTCGTTCTCTATCTCGTGCAGCGCCTGCCGCTCGACGCCAGGATGCGGCAGATCGTGCAGGTCATCGTTATCATCATCGGCATCATTTCGTTGCTCAGATATCTCGCGGTTTTCTAGATCGCGGCGGCAATCCTCAGTGCTTCTTCAAGGCGGCCCGGTCGTTTCCGACCGGTCCGCAATCTTGTCGGAAATGCGGTTCAATCGATTGATATTGCTGGCTTTTCGATAAAACGTCCGGCAGGTCTTGCCGTTGTCATGCTCGTTTGACAAAACAGGCCCGCCTCCGGCGGGAGGCGCTATGCCAACGAGGATTTGCCGAACATGAATGTGGCCCAGAACATCGTTGCCGGCCTTGACCGGATACTCACCATGGAACTGGTGCGCGTCACCGAAAGGGCCGCCGTGGCGGCTGCCAGGCTGCGCGGCCGTGGCGATGAACAGGCTGCCGACCAGGTCGCTGTCGACGCCATGCGACAGGAGCTCAACCGTCTTGCCATCAAAGGCACGGTGGTGATCGGCGAGGGCGAGCGCGACGAGGCGCCGATGCTCTATATCGGCGAAGAGGTCGGCACCGGCAAAGGACCGGCAGTCGACATCGCGCTCGATCCGCTCGAAGGCACGACGATCTGCGCCAAGAACCTGCCCAACGCGCTTGCTGTCATCGCCATTGCCGAGAAGGGTAGCCTGCTGTTCGCACCCGACGTCTATATGGACAAGATCGCCATTGGTCCGGGCTATGCCGAAGGCGTCATCGATATCGATGCTTCTCCGGCCGAGAACATCGCGAGCCTGGCGCGAGCCAAGGGCGTCGCGGTCTCGGACATCACCACCTGCATCCTCGACCGGCCGCGCCACGCCAAGCTGATCGATGCCGTGCGCGCCACGGGAGCCGCGATCCGGCTGATCGGCGACGGCGATGTCGCCGGCGTCATCCACACCACCGACCCGGAGGAGACCGGCATCGACCTCTATCTCGGCACCGGCGGCGCCCCGGAAGGCGTTCTGGCCGCGGCCGCATTGCGCTGCACCGGCGGCCAGATGCAGGGCCGGCTGATCCTCGATACGCCGGACAAGGTCGCGCGCGCCGCCAAGATGGGCATTTCCGATCCGAAGCGGATCTACCATGCGGAAGACATGGCGCGCGGCGACGTGCTGTTCGCGGCGACCGGCGTCACCGACGGCAACATGCTGGCCGGCGTCAAGTTCGGCCGCACCTATATCACCACCCACACCATCGTACTGCGCTCATCGTCGCGGACCGTGCGCGAGATCAAGGCGCGGCATCAGGATCTGGATAAGTTCTAGGCCTCCTTGCGAAGCCGCACCGCAGTTGCTAGCCCTTGGCTGCATCTGAAGCCTGGCGGCGCAAGGATTGACGATGAATGTGTTCGACTGGCACGCGGATCCGATTTCGTGTGCCGCGCCCATCACGAAATCCTATCGCAACACCCAGAATGTGCGCCGCTATTTCACCCGCGAATGCGGCGATACGTTCAGGTTCGATCGGCCTTTCATGGCCTGGCTAAAGGACGGTCGGGACAAGACAATGGGCGACGCCGCCGACGAATGGATCAGGCGCGCCTGGCTGAAAAGCGGAAAGCGTGGTTTGTCTTGAATTCTCCTGCGACGCCACCCGCCGCGAACCACCTGGTTTTGCCCGTCTTTGGCCCTAAAGCGCGTCGCGTTCACGCGCAGCACTTTAGGCTGTTGTCCGCGCATGTCGTTAGCCCAAAACCGCTGCACATTTTTGCGCGACATGCTCTATCCTGCGGCCGACCATGAATTGGCAAAGCGCATAATGGGCGAAAGGCGCCTTTTCCTCGATGTCAGGCAGTCGGCGACCGGTCTCTCCTGGGAGCACCGGCTGACCGAACGGCAGGACATGGTCGCGCTTGCCATCGCGCAAGGTCATGGCGTGCCCGACATCGTCGCGCGTGTTCTGGCCGGACGCGGCGTTACCGCCGACGAGACCGAGCGCTTCCTCGATCCCACGATCCGCGACCTGTTGCCCAATCCGGTGTCGCTGACCGACATGGACAAGGCCGCAACCCGAATCGCGGCGGCGGTGATGGCGCGGGAAAAGGTAGCGATCTTCGGCGACTACGATGTCGATGGCGCCGCCTCGTCGGCCTTGCTGAAGCGGTTTCTGGCACATTTCTCCATACCGTCGGAAATCTATATTCCGGACCGTATCTTCGAGGGTTACGGTCCCAATCCCGATGCCATGCGCGAACTCGTGTCGCGCGGCGCGACGCTGATCGTCACCGTCGATTGCGGCACCAACAGTGCCATTTCCGTCGATGCCGCCAACGAAGCCGGCGCCGATGTCGTGGTGCTCGACCACCATCAGGTCGGCGGCGCGTTGCCGGCCGCGATTGCGGTGGTCAATCCAAACCGTGACGACGATCTTTCCGGGCAGGGGCATCTGTGTGCCGCCGGTGTCGTGTTCCTCGCCCTGGTGCAGACCGCGAAAATCCTGCGTGGCCTGAGCGATGTCGCGCCGCCAGACCTGCTTTCGCTGCTCGATCTCGTGGCGTTGGCGACCGTTTGCGATGTGGTGCCGCTCACCGGCGTCAACCGTGCCTTCGTCGTCAAAGGCCTGCAAATGGCGCGCCAGCAGAAGAATGAAGGCTTGGCCGCATTGGCGCGGGTATCGCGCATTGGCGAGCCGGTCAGCACCTTCCATCTCGCCTATCTGATCGGGCCACGCATCAATGCCGGCGGGCGCATCGGCGATGCGGCGCTTGGCAGCCGGCTGCTTGCGACCGACGATCCGGTCGAGGCGCGGACCATCGCCGAGACGCTCGACCGGCTGAACCAGGAGCGGCAGCTGATGGAGCAGGAGATGCTGGCCGCGGCGCGCGCCGAGGCCGATGCCGAGCTTGCCGGTGGCAGCGGCCCGGCGATCGTCGTCACCGCCAGCAACAACTGGCATCCCGGCATTGTCGGCCTGCTCGCCTCGAGGCTGAAGGATCATGCGCGCCGGCCGGCTTTCGCCATTGCCTTCAACGCTGTGGGCATCGGCACCGGTTCGGGCCGTTCTGTGTCGGGCTTCGACCTCGGCCGGCTGGTGCGCGAAGCCGCCGATGTCGGGC
This sequence comes from Mesorhizobium sp. WSM4307, assembly GCF_007003945.1. Classification (NCBI taxonomy): domain Bacteria; kingdom Pseudomonadati; phylum Pseudomonadota; class Alphaproteobacteria; order Hyphomicrobiales; family Phyllobacteriaceae; genus Mesorhizobium; species Mesorhizobium sp. WSM4307. The sequence continues at coordinate 222,076 of NZ_VFTB01000011.1, read as the reverse complement.
TGATCGTCAAGGGCGGTGGTCATGGCATGGCGGCCGGCATCACTGTGGAGCGCGCCAGGCTCGGCGAACTCAGGTCGTTCTTCGAGGAACGGGCGGCTGCCGACGTGTTTCGGCTACAGGACGAGGAGAGCCTGGCGATCGATGGCGCGCTTGCGGCCGAAGGCGCGACGCTCAGCCTGCTCGACGCGCTGGAAAAGGCCGGCCCCTTTGGCGCCGGCCACGTCGCGCCGGTCTTCGTGCTGCCGCGCCATCGGCTGGCCGACGCCAGGCCGGTCGGCACCAACCATATACGCTGTGAATTGCAGTCGGACAGCGGCGGCCGTATCCAGGCGATCGCCTTTCGTGCCGTCGATACGGTGCTTGGCGAATTCCTGTTCAAGAACCGTGGCAAGAGCGTGCATGTCGCCGGCTCGCTGTCTGGTAATTACTGGAACGGCAACCGCACGGTGCAATTCCGCATTGTCGATGCGGCGCGGGCGTAGCCGCGTCAGTATCTATGCAGCTTGGTTGGCCGGCGCATAACGCATTAGCGTCACATCCTGGGGCAGGCTTTCCCTGCCGAGCGGTTTCAGCCTCAGCGACAGGCCGGACTGGAAGTACGGCTTGCCGCCCCCCAGCACGACCGGGTGCATGTACAGCCGGTATTCATCGATAAGCCCTGCTCGTGCCAGACCGGCGGCAAGGTCTGCGCCGCCGAGGATGACGAGGCCATCCGTCTTTGACTTGAGCGATCTCACCGCGGTCTCGGCATCGCCATTCACCAGCCGGGCATTGGGCCCGACCTGCCGAAGCGTGGTCGAGAAGACGATCTTCGGTGTCTCTCGCCATGCGCGGGCAAAGTCCCGCTCGACCTCGGTGGAGCCGGTCTCGCGCTCAGGGCTGTCCCAGAAGCGCATCGTCTCGTACATCCGCCGCCCGGCAAGCACTGCTGAGGCTAGCCTCATCATGTCATTGAAATACTGATGCAATTCTGTCTCCGGCACTGGCAGTGCTATGTCCTCGTCCGATCGGGCGATATAGCCGTCCAAAGAGGTGAGCATGGAATAAACGAGCCTGGCCATTGGCGCCTCCGTATAAAGCAGCACAGGCCAGCATAACCAATTGCGTTTTGCAATCAGTTTTTCACACAACAGGCAAATGAAAAGGCCGCCAACGCTTCAAGGGTGCAGCACCACTCCGTCGATGGGACGCAACGGACGGTGTTTCGGACAGCGGCTGGCCTCAGGCGAGAACGGTCTGCAGCCGGGTCAGTTCGCCGATCTGGGCCATCGTCGCCTGATAGCCGAGCTGGATCGCCTCGTCGGCGCGATGGAATTCGGTGAGGCCGATATGGCTGAGTTTGGGCTGCAGCGACATATCTGGCGGATCGCCCGCCAGCCTGGCGCGCGAGATGCGGTCCTGGATGATGTTGAAAGCCTCGACCATGACGCCGGTGATGCCGAGGCGGGTCTGATGCGACTGGTGCTCGGTGCCGACATGGCCGGGGCGCGGCGCGTCCTTTTCGACAACAAGTTCGCCGGCGCTGTGTTTGATCACGGCGGCGCGGCCGAACAGGTCGTAGTGAAGGTTGACCGCCACGACGAGCGGCTGCTCGTAGGCGCGGCAAACCGATACCGGCACCGGATTGACCAGCGCGCCGTCGACCAGCATGCGGCCGTTGCAATTCACCGGCTCGAACACGCCAGGCAATGCGTAGGACGCGCGCATGGCCGTGATCAGCGAGCCGTGCGACAGCCAGATCTCGTGGCCGGTGCGGATTTCCGATGCGACGCTGACGAAGGGTTTTGGCAGGTCTTCGAAACGGACGCCCGCCACATGCTCGCGCAGACGGGCATCGAGTTTCAAGCCGCCGAACAGGCCGCTGCCGCGCAGATTGAGATCGAGCAGGCCGAAAATGCGCCGCTTCGTCAGGCTGCGGGCGAACTCTTCCAGCTCATCCAGTTTGCCGGCGAGATAACAGCCGCCGACCAGCGCGCCGATCGAGGTGCCGGCGATCATCGAAACTTCGATGTCGGCTTCATCGAGCGCGCGCAGCACGCCGATATGAGCCCAGCCTCTTGCGCAACCGCCGCCCAAAGCGAGCGAAATGGCTGTTTTCTTGGGAGATTTCGTTTCGGACGCGCCGCCGGAAGAGGTCAGGCCGTTGGCCTCCCTGACATCTGGTCTGTTACGCAATGACGCCCACTCGAGCATCATGATCTCCCTTGTCCCAAGACTAATATACGGACAGGCCGTATCGAAATGATGAATCTGTGTGGTTGGTGTGAGGCAGATGGTTCAAGACGATGGCTTCCGATACGTGAATTCCGCATCGAACAGCGGCTTGCTGCCGTCGTCAACAAGTGTCCCCTTGCCGTCGACGAGTCCCACCGTCCGATAAAAGCATGAACGCCGGCCGGTGTGACAGGTTGCGTCGTGGCCCAACACTTTGACGCGCAGCCACAATGCATCCTGATCGCAGTCGGTGCGCATCTCGACGACATGCTGGAAATTGCCCGAGGTTTCGCCCTTCTTCCAAAGCGCGTTGCGCGAGCGCGACCAGTAGTGGGCGATGCCGGTTTCCAGTGTCAGCGCCAAGGCTTGCGCATTCATATGCGCGACCATCAGCAGCATGCCGTCTTGGGCATCGGTGACGACGACGGTGACCAGGCCGGCGGCGTCGAAGCGCGGCGAAAACACCGCGCCTTCCTCCAGGGCTTTCTTGTCTGATGGAGTTTTGGGAAATTCCAGTGCCGACATCGCCGGTGTATCTTCCTGTTTGACCATGATCTTACCCGAAAACCGGTCCGCGTTTTTCAGGATCATGGCCTAGCGATATCGGCCTAGACGTTATGCCCCGCCGCCGCGAACCATGGTGACGAAACGAACCTGCTCCTCGGGCGTGTCCTTGAAAACGCCGGTGAAGGTGGAGGTGAGCGTGGTGGAGCCCTGCTTGCGGATGCCGCGCATGGCCATGCACATGTGCTCGGCCTCGATCATGACGGCGACGCCGCGCGGGTTGAGCACATCCTGGATGACGCCGGCGATCTGCGCGGTCAGCGCTTCCTGCGTCTGCAGGCGATGGGCGAAGATATCGACGACCCGCGCGATCTTGGACAGGCCGACGACCTTGCCATCCGGCAGATAGCCGACATGCGCCTTGCCGATGATCGGCACCATGTGGTGCTCGCAATGCGAATGGAACTGGATATCCTTGACGATGACGAGATCGTCGTAGCCGGCGACCTCCTCGAAGGTGCGGCCGAGTTCATCGGCCGGGCACATGTCGTAGCCGCCGAACATTTCGCGGTAGGCCTTGGCCACGCGCTTGGGTGTGTCGATCAGCCCCTCGCGGTCCGGATTGTCGCCGGTCCAGCGCAGCAATGTGCGCACGGCGGCCTCGACCTCGGCCTCGCTCGGCCTGTCGGTGACCGGCTTTTCCATGTAGGCGGCCTGGGGCATGAGTTTCTTGATGACGGCATCCATAAAAGGCGTCTCCCGTAGTTCCTCTCCAAGGAGGAACGAGTTGAACGGACCACGACCTTTCGGTGTCGGAAACTCGCCCCGTTTCCAGCCCCGTAAGCGGCGTGAACTTCCCGGCCAGGACAGCGGCGCTCATCGCTTGTCGTTACCGGACTGCCAGCATTATATAAGGTCGCAGCGAGCGAAAGGAAGACGCAGCAGCGGCAATCGCTGTTCGCTTGGCGGCGACGGATTGGAAAATAATGATCAACGATGTCTACAACGCGAAAATTCTCGGTTTTGCCGGAAACATCGCCCGCATCGGCCGGCTCGAGCATCCGGACGCGACCGCCAAGGCGCATTCCAAGCTGTGCGGTTCGACCGTTACCGTCGATCTCAAGATGGAGGACGGCGTGGTCACCGACTTTGCCCATGACGTGAAGGCCTGCGCGCTCGGCCAGGCGTCGTCCTCGATCATGGCGCAGCATGTCGTCGGCGCGAGCGCCGAGGAATTGCGCACGGTGCGCGACGCCATGCTGAAGATGCTGAAAGAGAATGGCGCGCCGCCGGAAGGGCGCTTCGCCGACCTCAAATATTTGGAGCCGGTGCGCGACTACAAGGCACGGCACGCCTCGACCATGCTGACCTTTGACGCCGTGGTAGACGCCATCGGCCAAATCGAGAAGAAGCGCGCCGAACAGGCGGCCTGATCTTGCCATTTCCCGTTCTGACGATGCGCGGACTTCGCGGCAGCCCGCGACACCGACCCTTTCATGGCCTGGTGTTCGTCTGGAGCCTTGCCGGCGCACTCATGTCAGGCTGTGGCTCGAGCCGGGCCGACGTGGCAGTCACGCGGGATATCCACGACTATCTCATGAAGGCTATCCAGACCTGTTGGGCAGTGCCTGCAAATGCCACGAGTGTTGCGCGCGTCCGGATCAGCCTGAACAAGGACGGCTCTCTCGCCGGTCCGCCAAAAATCCTCGATCCTGTCACACCACAGCCGGACAAGGTCGCCGAGGCTGCCGTCCGGGCCATCAAGCGTTGTGCGCCGTTTCCCGGCCTGACGTCCTATGCGGCGCACTACGATCTGTGGCGCGAGGTCGTCCTCACATTCCACCCGGCACAGGACACGTCGGGCGGGCGTCCAGCAGTCGGGGTAAACGACATCGACAAGCTTCTCGATAAATACAAGAACGCAAAGTAGCGGGAGCTCCGGCCCGGAAACCGGCTTAGACCTTTGCTTCCAATGTCCGTCTGCTTGAGGCAAATTCACTTCGGATCCAGTCGGCGAACGCTGCGGCCGGCTCGGAAAGCTCCTTCAAGCTCCTGGCCACCAGCCAGTAGCCGCCGGACGCAACGTCGATGTCGAACGGCTTGACCAGCGCGCCGGTTTCGAGCTCGTTGCCGATCTGCAAGAGATCGCCCAACGCCACGCCATGTCCGAGCAGGGCGGCCTGCTTTGAAAGCGATATATCCGCCAGCATCGGCCCGCGCGCGGGCACGGCATCGGCCTGCACGCCGGCGGCTTCGAACCAGCGCGTCCAGCCCTGGCGATTCTCCTCATGCAAAAGTGTGTAGCGGGCAAGGTCGATCGGCTTTTCGAGGGGAGGGCCCGAGGCGAGCAGCGCCGGCGACAAAACCGGTGAATCGACTGTGGAGGCAAGCCGCTCCGCCTGGTTGCGCGGCCACGAGGTCGCCTTTGCGCTGAAGCGCAAGGCAAGCTCGGGCTGATCGCTGCGGAATTCGATCAGCCTGGCATCGACTTCGAGGGACACGTCGATATCGGGCCGCAACTGGCGAAACCGGTTGAGCCGAGGCACCAGCCAGACGGAGGCAAGCGACGGCTCGACGCTGACGCGAACCACGGATTGCGCGGGGGCGGCGACCAATTCCGAAAGCAGTTTGTCGATGTCGTCGAAACTCCTGACCAGTTGGGCGAGCAGCCGGCGGCCGGTGTCGGTCAGTTCGACGCGGCGATGGTGACGTTCGAACAAGGGCTGGTGCAGGAAGGTTTCAAGTTCGCGGATCTGGCGGCTGATCGCCGCCTGGGAAACGAAAAGCTCCTCTGCGGCCTTGCTGAAGCTCAGGTGCCGGCCCGCCGCCTCGAAACTTCTCAATGCAGTCAACGGCAGCCGCCCGCGCTTCATTCGCATAACCCAGGATTATCCGAAGTGGAAATTATACTCGTTTGAAGGCCAAGGCCAGCGGCGATCTAATCGCGTCAAAGGAGACCGACCATGATCCAGTTCCTGAGCATCCTTGGCGATGTCATGCGGATCGCAACATTCCAATGGTGTGACGAAAGCCACCATGCAAAGTGCGGCGAGGAGCCTGTCCGCAACGGCCGCTGGGCGCCTCCGGTTGACAGGCTGCCGTCTCGTCGCTCCCGCCCATGACAGCACAGGGGGCAAGGGGCAGGGATTGCGTTCTCCCGACGAAGCTCACATCTATCGCACGGGAAACGCGATACGGAGACTGCGGTGCACGACCCGCACGGGCATGCCCATACTGTCAGACCGCCGGGGCGAGGGCGCAACTGGCCCGGCCCGTGGCGCAAGACGCCTGGCCGTCTCGTCGGCACTTCGCTCGTGCGTCTCTACCAGCTGACGCTGTCCGGCTTTGTCGGCAATTCCTGCCGGCATCTGCCGACCTGTTCCGAATACGCGCATGAGGCGATCGCCCGCCACGGCCTGTGGGCCGGCGGCTGGATGGGGTTTTTCAGGGTGCTGCGCTGCGGGCCGTTCGGCACGCACGGTGTCGACCTCGTGCCGGAGTTGCTGGCGGATCGCTACGTCTGGTTCATGCCGTGGCGATACTGGCGGATCGGCAAGAAGCGTGGCGAAGCAAAGGGCTGATCGCACCTGACGGGTTTTGCGCGGGCGTCTCGTTCTTTACGAACTGGTAGGGTTAACGCCAGCCTGCACAACAACTGCGCATTTGAGACAAAATCGAGACAAGAGACCTCGCTAAGCCCGCTCGCGAACACCCTTCTGGAGCGAGCATCAATGCGTAACATCGACCGTCTTCCCTTTATCCTGGCTGGAGTCCTCTTCCTGCTCGCCTGGTTGCTGGGGTTCCCGATGCGCGCGCAATCGGCGCCGCTTGGGGATGTGCAGTGCACCCTCATTGCCGATGCGGCGAGCGGCAAGGTGCTTTACCAGGACGGCACCTGCGACCAGCGGTTCAGCCCGGCCTCGACGTTCAAGGTGCCGCTTTCGCTGATCGGCTATGACGCCGGCATCCTGGGCGACGAGCACACGCCGAGCTGGGACTACAAGCCAGAGTTCGCGGCCGTGAAGCGGGACCAGAAGACAGTCGACCCGACGATCTGGGAGAAGGATTCGATCCTCTGGTATTCGCGTGAAATCACTCGCAAGCTTGGACCCGAGAGCTTTGCCGGCTATGTCTCGAAACTCGACTATGGCAACAAAGACGTTTCCGGCAATCCCGGCAAGAATGACGGGCTTACCCATTCCTGGGTCAACTCCTCGCTCAAGATCACGCCGGTCGAGCAGGTCGATTTCCTGCGCAAGCTGCTGGCGCGCAAATTGCCGGTCTCGGCCAAGGCCTACGACATGACGTCAGCCATCATCCCGACGTTCCAGGCCGGAGGCTGGACGGTGCAAGGCAAGACCGGCAGCACAAGGCTGGCCAGTGATGCCGACAAGATCAGGGACAAGCGTTCGCTCGGCTGGTTCGTCGGCTGGGCGAAAAAGGACGGCCAGCAGATCGTCTTTGCCCGCCTTGTTGTCGATGCCACCCGCACCGATATGCCAAAAGGCCTCAAAACGCGGGCGGCGTTTCTGAAAGACCTGCCACTGCTGGTGAAATAGGTCGCTCAGATGCTCCGGCGCGCGCGGATGATGTGGCCGCCGGAATTGTTCGTCATTTCCTTCGGGGCCTCGGAAAAACGGGCGGCGATATCGCCGCTCTCGATATCTTCAATCTCGTCGAAGCCGAGCTCCCCCATGGATTTCGCCAGCTCGGCCGGCACGAAGAAGCTGATCCATGGCTCCCCGACAGACGCGACGCGGGCCGCATGGAAGGCCAGCGCCGCCTGTCCCGCCGCGCTGCGGTTCGCAGCCGGTTCGCTGTAGTCGAACACGACCTCCGAGCCGGGGACACTCGCTATCCAGGACAAGGTTTTGAAGATCGCTTCCTTCGTCAGGTAGGGAACGACCCCCAGCCAGATGAAGAAGCTCGGCGCGGTCGACTGCAAGCCGGCCGCGGCCAGTTCCGCAGACAGGCTTTGCCGCTCGAAATCGACCGGCACGAATCTGGTGGCGGCTGGCTCGGCGAGACCGTTGTCGGCAATGCATTTGCGTTTCCAGGCTTGCGTGGCCGGGTGATCGACTTCGAACACGCTGAGGTCCCGATACGGATTGCGCAGCGAAAACGTATCGAGGCCAGCGCCAAGCACGACGAGTTGCCGGACACCGCGACGCACCGCCGCCGCCAGCCAGTCCTCGGCGAAGCGTGCGCGCGCTGCCACGAACAGGCGCATGCGCCGGCGGCGCTCGTCTTCCTGTTCAAGCTCGCGCGCCGCGGGAGCGGCTTCACCCAGAATCGCGATCGCGTAGGGATCGCGAAACAACCCTGCCTGCGGTGAAAATTGATGCAGAGCCCTCATGCGGGCGACGCCAAGGGCGGTTCGGCTGGGTGTTGCGTTTTCCATATCGGCAATTCCAGACGATTGCGGGGATGTTCGCAAGCCTGGGCGGAGGGCTGCGACATCACTGCCGACATTTCCTGACGGCCGGCCAGTCAGCACTCTTTACCTGGCCCGGCACTGCCTCTAAAACCCGCGCGCTGCCGTTTGTCCATGTGATTGGCGCATCCGGCTTTATCTTGTGTATGTCGTAACCCCAGGACCATCATACATTTTTGGGTGACATGCATTTCAACCACCCGCGCTCGTTTGCGGGACTGGATAGGAGAACCATATGCTGAATTCCGTTTCCCTGACATTTCCCGATGGCTCCGTCCGCGACTACGACGCGGCGATGACCGGTGCCGGCCTTGCCGAATCGATCTCGAAGTCGCTGGCCAAGAAGGCCGTCGCCTACGCTATTGACGGCACCGTGCGTGACCTCAGCGACCCGCTCGGCAAGTCCGGCAAGGTCGAGATCATCACCCGCGACGATGCGCGCGCTCTCGAGCTTATCCGCCACGACACAGCGCACGTGCTGGCGGAGGCCGTGCAGGAATTGTGGCCGGGAACGCAGGTGACCATCGGTCCGGTGATCGAGAACGGATTCTATTACGACTTCGCCCGCAACGAGCCGTTCACACCGGACGACTTTCCGGTGATCGAGAAGAAGATGCGCGAGATCATCGCGCGCAACAAGCCGTTCACCAAGGAAGTCTGGTCGCGCGACAAGGCGAAAAAGGTCTTCGCCGACAAGGGCGAGCGCTACAAGCTGGAATTGATCGACGCCATTGCCGAGGATCAGGACCTCAAGATCTATGCCCAGGGCGACTGGTTCGATCTCTGCCGTGGCCCGCACATGGCCTCGACCGGCCAGATCGGCAACGCCTTCAAGCTGATGAAGGTGGCCGGTGCCTATTGGCGCGGCGATTCGAACAACCCGATGCTGACGCGCATCTACGGCACGGCCTGGGCCGACCAGGCGCAGCTCGAAGCCTACCAGACGATGCTGGAGGAGGCCGAGAAGCGCGACCACCGCAAGCTCGGGCGGGAGATGGACCTCTTCCATTTCCAGGAAGAGGGGCCGGGCGTTGTCTTCTGGCACGCCAAGGGCTGGAAGATGTTCCAGAACCTGGTCAATTACATGCGACGCCGCCTCGACGAGCAGGGCTATCAGGAGGTCAACGCGCCGCAGGTGCTCGACAAGAGCCTGTGGGAAACGTCGGGCCATTGGGGCTGGTATCGCGACGCCATGTTCAAGGTGACGGTTGCCGGCGACGATACCGACGACGACCGCGTCTTCGCGCTAAAGCCGATGAACTGCCCTGGCCACGTGCAGATTTTCAAGCATGGGTTGAAGTCTTATCGCGATCTGCCCGTAAAACTTGCGGAATTCGGCAATGTGCATCGCTACGAACCGTCGGGCGCGCTGCATGGGCTCATGCGTGTGCGCGGCTTCACGCAGGATGATGCGCATATCTTCTGCACCGAGGAGCAGCTGGCGTCGGAATGCCTGCGCATCAACGATTTGATCCTGTCGACCTATGCTGATTTCGGTTTCGACGAAATCAGCGTTAAGCTGTCGACGCGGCCGGACAAGCGCGTCGGCACCGACGAGGCCTGGGATCATGCCGAGGCGATCATGGGCAGCGTGCTGGAGACGATCAGGACGCGGTCCGGCAACCGGATCAAGACCTCGATCAATCCGGGCGAGGGCGCCTTCTATGGGCCGAAGTTCGAATATGTGTTGAAGGACGCCATCGGCCGCGAATGGCAATGCGGCACCACGCAGGTCGATTTCAACCTGCCGGAACGCTTTGGCGCCTTCTATATCGGCTCGGATTCGGAGAAGAAGCAGCCGGTCATGGTGCACCGCGCCATCTGCGGTTCGATGGAGCGCTTCCTCGGCATCCTGATCGAGAATTATTCCGGCCATTTCCCGCTGTGGTTCGCGCCGCTACAGGTGGTGGTGGCAACGATCACATCGGAGGCGGACAGCTACGCGACCGAGGTGGTGGCAAAGCTGAAGGCCGCCGGTCTGCTGGCGGAAGCCGATCTGCGCAACGAGAAGATCAACTACAAGGTCCGCGAACACTCGCTGGCCAAGGTGCCGGTCATCCTCGTGTGCGGCAAACGCGAGGCGGAGGAACAGACGGTCAACATCCGCCGGCTCGGCTCGCGCGACCAGGAATCGCTTGGCCTTGCCGAGGCGATCGCGCAACTGACCGAAGAGGCCGTTACGCCGGACCGCAGGCGCAAACGCGCGGCCTGATCCGTTAGTTCCCAGGAATGGCGGTGGAGCGATCCACCGCCATTTTCATATCCCTGTCACGCCAACCTTGTAACGAGCCCTCATGCTCAAGCTGAAGACGCGCGAAAAACCGTTTCCCGAGCTTTCCTATGCCAATCCGCGACAGCCGGCGCTGACGCGCTGGGTCATCCATTCCATTGAAGGCCTGTCGGGGCGCGACCGCTATGCCGCGCTCTATGATTTCTGGCGCCGCCAGGTGGTGCCATCAGGCGAGCGCGTGTTCAGCCGCATGCTCGACCTGATCGACGTGCGGATCCGCACCGCCGACCAATGGCCGCCCGCACCATTGCCGGACACACCGCTGGTGATCGTGGCCAACCATCCGTTCGGCATTGGCGACGGCATTGCCGTGCTGTCGCTGGCGGAGCAGTTGGGGCGGCCGTTCCGGGTGATGATCCACAAGGATCTGCTCAAGATCCGCGAGATGGAGCCCTATTCGCTGCCGATCGACTTTTCCGAGACCAAGGAAGCGCTGAAGAACAACATGGCCGTGCGCCACGAGGCGGTACGGCTGCTGAAGGAGGGTGTCACCATCGTGGTGTTCCCCGCCGGTGGCGTCGCCACCGCGCCGAAAGGCTTTGGCCGGGCGCGCGACCTGCCATGGAAGATGTTTCCGGCGCGTCTGGTGCAGGATGCCAAGGCGTCCGTCATTCCGATGCATTTCTCCGGACAGAATGGCAGGCTGTTCCATCTGGTCAGCGGGCCGATGAACATGGCCGAGCGCGATGGCCGCGTGGCCAAATTCGTCGGCAAGGCTTCGCTGACGCTGCGCCTTTCGATGCTCATCCACGAATTCGCGCGGCTGTCCGGCAAGGCGATCGACGTGCGCGTCGGCGACGTTCTGAGCTGGAGCGAACTGGAGCCGCTGCGCGACCGCAAGGCATTGCTCGACCGGCTTTACCGCGGTGTGTTCGACCTGGCACCGCAGGTGCCGCGCCGCCGGATTCCCTTCCTGCCCGCGCGGACCAAGCTGGCCGCCTGAAAGCTAGAGAATTCGCAGCGGAGGCTAGTCCGCGCCTTCTTCGGGGTCCATGGCCGCCGCTTCGGTCGCCAGAACCTCGATTTCCTGGTTCTGCCCGGCCACGACCGTGAAATCCTTCTGATAGATGCGGTCGCGGTTCTTGGCGATGATGGTGTAGTCGCCCTCGGCAAGCACCATCGAGGCGAAGGCACCGACGGTCTCCTTGATCGGATCGCCGGATTCGTTCAGCAGCGACCATGACGTGTCGGCGATGGCCTCGCCACCGGCTTCGCGCACCAGCTTCATGGTGATCTCGGCGGCATGATGCTCGACAGTGGCTTCCGTCAGCTTGCCGGCCTCGACGCGAATGTCGGAGCGGATCACCGCATTGACCGCACCGTAGGTCGAGACGACATGGTAGATGCCGGCATTGAGCCGCACGACGCTGTTGGGTTCGACATCGGGAATGATCAGCGCGCGGTCGCCATTGGCCTCGGCGGTGCCCTCATAGATCGAGAAGCGCAGTTTTTTCGGGGGAATGCGCACGCCGCCGGACAGGACCGCGTCGAGCTTCAGGCCACCGGCGTCGAGCACCAGGCTTTCGCGCTTGGCTTCCTTGCCGACAGTGATGCGCTTGGTGGCGCCGGCGCGGCCATAGGAGGCATGGACCAGATAGCTGCCGGGTTCGAGCTGGAAGACGGCGCTGCCGCCATGCGCCGAGGCGACCATCGGCAATTTGCCGTTGACGGCTTCGGGCTTGAAGACACGCCAGACGAGGCCGCGGGTGATATCGGTGCCCTTGTCGGTCAGCTGCGCCGACAGAGTGATGGCGCCACCGCCGCCAAGCGCCAGCGGGGCTTCGCTCTTGGGCGTCGCGTAGCTCGAAATTCCGGGGAGTTTCAGGTCGCTGACGCCGTCCTTTTCCTGCCCAGCAGCCAGGGAGACCGGCAGCAGGAACAGCGCGGCGCAGAGCCAGACCAGGAAAAGACGCAGTCGCCCCTCAAACATGCCTTGCGTTGAAGCCCATGGCGGTGGCAATTTCAAGGCTTAAGAGTCCGATCGATAGACTCTTCAGCCGGCGCTTGCGCGCCTTTGCCCGAGCCGCCCGAATTCCCGATGGTGCGCTTCAGCTCAAAACAGAGTGTTCAGGAGACTTGCGCCCATGGCGTCGCCGATCATCGACTTCCTGCTGACCCGAAATTCAGCGCCGATTCCGGACCTCAAGGAGCCGGCGCCGAGCGACGCCGATATCGCAACGATGATCGCCGCCGCCACGCGCGTGCCTGACCATGGCCGGCTCGAGCCCTGGCGCTTCATCCTCTATCGCGGCGATGCCCGCATCGAGATCGGCAGGAAGCTAGCGACGCTTGCCGAACAGCGGGAAGGGCCGCTGCCCGAGGGCCGCCGCAACCAGGAACTGGCGCGCTTCTCCCGCGCGCCGCTGGTGATCGGCGTGGTGTCGGTGCCGAAAGAGAACCCCAAGATCCCGCAATGGGAGATGTTCCTGTCCGGCGGCATGGCGGCGATGAACCTTATGATCGCAGCCAATGCGCTGGGATATGGCACCAACATGATCAGCAACTGGTATTCCGACGTGGCGGAGGGCAGGGCGATCCTCGGACTGGCGCCGCAGGAGCGCGTCGTCGGTTTCATCCATATCGGCTCCTATGCCGGCCCGGCGCCGGAGCGGCCACGGCCCGATCCGGCAAAGCTCTATGCCGACTACTCAGGAGCCTGGGCAGGCTGAATGTTCTACGAGCCGCCCAAGGGACACGGGCTGCCGCACGATCCGTCGAAGGCGATCGTGGCGCCGCGGCCGATCGGCTGGATATCGACGCTGAACGGGGCAGGCGAGATCAACCTGGCGCCATACTCCTTCTTCAATGCTGTTTCGACGCGGCCCTTCATCGTCTGGTTCTCCTCGGAGGGCGAGAAGGACAGCGCCACCTTTGCCCAGGAGACCGGCGAGTTCGTCGCCAATCTGGTCAGCCGCGATCTCGCGGAGAAGATGAATTATACGTCCGTCAACGCGCCGCGCGGCGTCAACGAGTTCGTCTATGCCGATCTCGCCATGGCGCCTTCGCGTCTCGTGAAGCCACCGCGCGTGGCGGCCGCGCCTGCCGCGCTGGAATGCCGGGTGACGGAGGTGTTTCGCCCGAAGGCGCTGGATGGAACGCCGACGAGCGCCGTCGTTGTCGCCGGTGAGGTGGTCGGCGTGCACATTGACGACGCCTTCCTGAAAGATGGCCTGTTCGACATCATCAAGGCTGGCAATGTGGCTCGGCTCGGCTACATGGACTACGCCTGCGTCAATGAAGTCTTCTCGATGCGCCGGCCACGCTGGGGCAAGGAGTAGGTTTCTGGACCTGGCAAGTCACCGCGCCTTGTCGGCTTTCCGTCGGGCCGTCATGACGGCTCTGATATAGCCGGGTTCCCCGATCCGAATGCTGCCGTCGGGAAGGCCGAGGATGCGGTCGAGAGCGATTTCGTAGAGCCTGACGCGTTGTTCCAGGACTTTGATCGCGACCTCCATATCGGCGTCGCTACCGCCGGTGATCGCCTTGGCGACGACATCGTGCGTGGCCAAGCCGAACTGCATGACGATATCGGCGACACCCTCCGGATCGAAGGTCCTGAAGGTGCCGTCTTCGACACCTTGCCGGATGATCTTGACCAGCAGGGGCGAAAACGACGCGTTGGCCGCCAGGTTGATGCGGTGGAAAAGCACCAGATTCTCCGGCCGGAACATCGTTTCGAAAAGAGCCCAGGCCTCCGCCGCGGTCTCGATCTTGGCCTGCCGCGACTGGCTGAGCAGGCTGTTCAGCCGGCCAAGTGGGTCGAGGCCGGGATCGTCGAGTATACCCTGGACCCCAGCCAGTGCCTGCCGCGCGAAACGGTCAGCCAAGGCTTCCAGAAGAGCCTCCTTGGAGGGGAAGTAGTGATAGAAGGCGCCCTTCGAGATGCCGGCGGAGGCAATCACGTCGTTGAGGCTCGCTCTGTCGTAGCCCTGCGTCAGGAACAGGGCCTGGGCATGGTCCAGAATGTCTTCTCGCCTGATCTCTGGATGCTTGATGACACGGGGCATGACGAAACCTTCTGCACGCGACGGCCGTTCCCGTCCAGCACGGATATCAGATAGTCCGCTTGAATTACAGACCAGTGGTCGGTATGATAGACCATTGGTCTGTTTCAGCCAATGCGGGCGAGGGGCATAACGTGGAAGGTCGATCATGATCGCGAAATTGGTGTTTCAGACATTCATCTGGTTCGGCGTCATGGGCGCCTTGCTCTTCCTGTCGGCCGGAACGCTGCATTGGCCGGGGGCGTGGGTCTATCTGATGGTGATGGTGGGGCTCAGCCTCACCATGGGCGTGGCGCTGGCGCGGCGCGATCCGGGCCTGATGAACGAGCGGCTGAGCCCTCCCATCCAGAAGAATCAGACCGCGGCCGACAAGGTCCTGCTCTCCATACTTCTCATCGGCATCTTCGGCTGGCTGAGCTTCATGGGATTCGACTTCCGTTTCGGCTGGTCGGCGGTCCCCTTCTGGGCGCAGACGGTCGGCGCGCTGGTCCTGCTGGTCGGAATCTGGATCTGCTACCTGACCATGCTGGAGAACAGTTTCGCGGCACCCGTGGTGAAGATCCAGGCCGAACGTGGACAGCGCGTGATCACCACGGGACCCTACAGCTACGTTCGCCACCCGATGTATGCCGGCGCCATCCTCTTCTTCGCCGGCACCGCACTCCTGCTTGGCTCCTGGTGGGGGCTGGTATCCGTGCTCGTGTTCATCGTTCTCCTCGCCATGCGCACCTTCATCGAGGAGAAGACCCTGCGCACCGGCCTGCGCGGCTATGACGACTACGCAACCCGGGTCCGCTACCGCCTGATCCCGATGGTCTGGTAGCCGCCGCACCAGACCGGCGCGTCAGGTTCGCCTCACGGCGGCTTCCTTGGCAGTGACCGCGAAAAACGATTCCCCTTCCTCCGAACACACGCTAAGAGAGCGGCTTCGGCGATGCGTTGGGGTTGGCGCATCGACCTTGGGGATAGTGCGGGGGCACCACTGGCATGAAGAGACGAGACACGCTGGAAACCCGGCTGCGCTACGGCTTTGACAAGAGCATGGCCGCCGGCCCGATCGCGCTGATCGGCTGGCTTGCAGTCGTTTCCCTGCTGATCATCATCGCCGCCGCGGCTTTCCTTGCCGTGACCCGCATCGCGCCGGAGGGTGGCGAGCCGCTGAATTTCTTCGAGGCGTTCTGGGAATCGCTGATGCGCACGCTCGATTCCGGGACGATGGGCGGCGACACAGGCTGGGCCTTCCGCCTCGTCATGCTGGCCGTCACGCTTGCCGGCATCTTCGTCGTATCGGCCCTCATCGGCGTGCTCAGCGCCGGCGTCGACGGCAAGCTCGACGAATTGCGCAAGGGCCGTTCTCGGGTGCTGGAGGCCGATCACACCATCATCCTCAACTGGTCGCCGTCGATCTTCGACGTCATCTCCGAACTCGTCATTGCCAATGCCAGCCGTCGCCGTCCGCGCATCGTCGTCATGGCCAATATGGACAAGGTCGCGATGGAGGATGAGATCGCGGCCAAGGTCGGCAAACTGGGCAACACGCGCATCATCTGCCGCAGCGGCGATCCGACCGATCTCTATGATCTCGCCATCGTCAATCCGCAGACCTCGCGGTCGGTCATCGTGCTGTCGCCGGACGGTGACGATCCGGATTCGCAGGTCATCAAGACGGTGCTGGCGCTGGTCAACGACCCAAGCCGGCGCACCGACCCCTACAACATCGCCGCCGAGATCCGCGACGGCAAGAATGCCGAGGTCGCCCGCGTCGTCGGCGGGTCCGAGGTGCAGCTCGTGCTGGCCGATCAGCTGATCTCGCGCATCGTCGTGCATTCGAGCCGGCAGTCGGGCCTCAGCGGCGTCTATTCGGAGCTGCTCGATTTCGACGGCTGCGAGATCTACACGACCGCGCAGCCGGAACTCACCGGCAAGACGTTCGGCGAGGCGGTGATGGCCTATGAGCATTGCGCGCTGATCGGGCTTTGCGACCAAAGGGGGCGCGTCAATCTCAACCCGCCGTCGGATACGGTGATCGGCAAGGACATGCGCGCCATCATCATCGCCGAGGACGATGCCGCGATCAGGCTCGGCAGCACCGGGATCAAGATCAATGCGGCGGCGATCCGCGGCCCCCGGCCCGTCGAGGCGAAGCCGGAGCGCACGCTGATCCTCGGCTGGAACCGGCGCGGTCCGATCATCACCTATGAACTGTCGCGCTATGTCGCGCCTGGTTCGATCCTGACCATCGCCGCCGATACGCCTGGCCTCGAGCAGGAAGTTGCCGGACTGCCGGTCGCCGGCGACAATCTGGAGGTTTCCTGCCGCATCACCGACACGTCGAGCAGCACGGCACTTTCAAGCCTAGACGTGCCTTCCTACAACCACGTGCTGGTCCTCGGCTACAGCGAAACCATGGCCGCGCAGCCGGCCGACACGCGCACGCTGGTGACACTGCTGCATCTGCGCAAGATCGCCGATGATGCCGGCCTGCACATCTCCATCGTCAGCGAGATGATCGACGTGCGCAACCGCGAGCTTGCGGCGGTGACCAAGGCCGAAGATTTCGTCGTCAGCAACCGGCTGGTCAGCCTGATGCTGGCGCAGGCGTCCGAGAACCAATATCTCGCCGCGATCTTCGATGATCTGCTCGACGAGCAGGGCTCCGAAATCTACATGCGGCCGGTCGCCGACTATGTCGCCATCGACCAGCCCTTGACCTTCTGGACGATCGCGGAATCGGCGCGGCTGCGCGGCGAGATCGCGATAGGCTACCGGCGCATCCGCGCCGGAGTTGCCGACCAGCGGGCGCTGGGCGGCGTCACCGTCAATCCCCTGAGGTCGGAAGCGCTGGCCTATCTGCCGGAGGACCGGATCATCGTGCTGGCGCGGGACTGACGAGCAAAGGCTCGCCAGACTAAGCGGAGAGCCCGGCTGCCTTGGCGCGTGCCAGCAGCCGTTCGGCCAGCCGCAGATGCGGGCGGTCGAACATCTTGCCGTCAATGCCGACGACGCCGGGATTCCCGGCCGCCTCGAACGCCGCGACGATCGCCGCCGACTGCTTCACCGCCTCGGCCGAGGGCGTGAAGGCGGCGTTGATCACGGGCACCTGATCGGGGTGGATGGCCATCTTGCCGGTGAAGCCGTCGCGCTCGGCCTCCGCGCATTCCGCGGCGAAGGCCGCCATGTCGCGAAAATTCGGGAACACGGTGTCGATCGCCGCGACCTCCGCGGCTGCGGCCGCCAGGATGGTCGTCAGGCGAGCGTGGCGGAACACGTCGGTGTAGCGTCCGTGCTCGTCGCGGGCCGTGCGCGCCCCGACCGCCGCAGACAGGTCTTCCGCGCCCCAGGTGAGACCGGCGAGCCGCGCGCTTGCGCCGGCGTAGGTCGCGGCGGCGAGCACACCCGCCGGGGTTTCGGTTATGATCGGTACAATCTTGATGGCGCCGTCGGCCAAGCCGTTCTCGGCCTCGCGCACCCTGAGTTTTGCCGAGAGCTGCTGCACATCCTGGCCGCAGTTGGACTTCGGCAGCATGATGCCGTCCGGCTTCGCCGGTACGAGCGCGGCAAGATCGTCATCCGTCAATCCGGTCGACAGGTCGTTGACCCTGATATAGATGGCCGAGCTGGTTTGCCCCCTGCGTTCGGCGATAAAGCGTGCCGCAATGTCTCGCGCCGTCGCCTTGTTCTGCGGCGCCACGGAATCCTCGAGGTCGACGATCACGACGTCGGCGCCGGCGCCGAATCCTTTTTCCAGCTTTCGCTCGGAATCGCCGGGGACAAACAGCAGCGAGCGCATCAGGCGACCTTCTTCAGCATCATCGCTTGCCTGGTGCACTTGGCGACCAGGTCGCCATGCTGGTTGTAGGCGCGATGTTCGAATTCGACGATGCCGCGATCCGGCTTCGATTTCGATTCCCGCACCGAGATGACAGTGGTCTCGACGCGGATGGTGTCGCCGTGGAAAACCGGATGCGGAAAGGTGGTTTCCTTCATGCCGAGATTGGCGACCGTCGTGCCGACCGTGATGTCATTGACCGAAATGCCGATCATCAGGCCGAGCGTGAACAGCGAGTTGACCAGCGGCTTGCCCCATTCGCTTCTGGCGGCGAAATCGAAGTCGATATGCAGCGGCTGCGGGTTCAGCGTCATCACCGAAAACAGCATGTTGTCGCTCTCGGTCACGGTCTTGCGCAGCGTGTGCCGGAAGACATGGCCGACGACGAACTCTTCGAGGTATAAGCCGGCCATTTTTCAGTCTCCTGCGCTGATTGACGGTTGATAGGCGCTGCATCCGGCGGTCGCAAGCCAGTTAATGAACATGGTGAACCGTTCGTAAACCATTTCTGCCTACCGTCTTCAGCGGGGCCGGAAACCTTCCGGCAAGGGGCGTAAGCAGACGGGCATGGTTGTTGTTTCGCATTTCCTGAAATGGATCTACACGGCAAGAGTGTCCGAGCGCGCAGCCGCGGCCAATGCGCTGGCCCGGGCCTATGTCAATTCCGAATTGCCGTTCGAGGACCGCTGCGCCGCCGAGGCGGCGCTGACGCTGCTGCTCGACGATGCCTCGTCGAAAGTGCGGCTGGCGATGGCCGAAGCGCTCTCCATGAGCCACCACGCGCCGCTGCAGATCATCAGTGCGCTGGCGTCCGACCAGCCGGAAGTCGCCGGTGTGGTGCTGGCGCGCTCACCGCTGCTTACCGATGCCGATCTGATCAACCGCGTGGCGGCGAGCCAAAAGGCGACGCAGAAGCTCATCGCCGACCGGCCTGTCGTCTCGATGGCGCTGGCGGCGGCAATCGCCGAGATCGGCGAGTCGGAAGCCTGCGCGGTGCTGCTCGCCAATAGCGGCGCCGACATCGCGTCGCTGAGCTTCCGCCGCATGGCCGAACGCCATGGGCATCTGCCGCTGGTGCGCGAGGCGCTGATTTCGGACGCCCGTCTTCCGGCCGACTGCCGCCACATGCTGCTCATAAAGCTCGGCGAGACATTGAAGACTTCACCGCTGGTCATGGCATTGATGGGCGCCGCGCGGGCCGATCGCGTCCTGCGGGACGCCTGCGTCAAGGCCTCGGTGACGCTGATCGAGGGCACGCGCCAGGAAGAACATGCCGCGCTGATCGAGCATCTCAGGCTGCGTGGCGATCTCACCGCGAGCTTCCTCATCCGCACCATCGCGCATGGCAAGGTCGATTTCTTCGGCTCCACGCTGGTGGCACTCGGCCAGCAGTCCGAACCGCGGGTGAGGGCGCTGCTGGCTGGCGGCCACGATGTGGCCTTGCAGGCATTGTTCCGCGGCGCAGGCCTGGCTGCGGCAACGCATACGATCATCCTGCGTGCGCTGAAAATCTGGCGCGAGGTCGCCAATGGCAAGCGCGTCGCCGGCGTGCAGGAAGTCAGCTGGCTGATGCTCAAGGAGTTGGGCGGGCAATCCGCGGAAGGCGATCTCGCCGCCCTGGTCAAGTCGATCCATCTCGACGCGCTGCGCGAAAACGCACGCGGCCATGCGTTGGCGATAGCGGCGGCTTAGCCTCGGTCTTTCGCGAAGAAATCCGGAAAATCCTCCATCGCTGCGGCAATGATGCGCAGGGATGCCGCGATCTGCAGCATGTCGCCGGTGGCGTTGCGCTGGGCGATGCTCGCCGCATACTGCCGGGCGACAGCGACCGTCGCTGTCTGCGGATCACCCGGAGCGCGGAACAGCAGCTCGCGCGCCAGCCCTCTCAGGAAATTGGCGATCGAAAGTGCGGTTTCGGACGGGATGGCATGGTTTTGGTTTGTGCCGCGCAGCCTCAGGATCTCCAGGCCGACCGTCACGGCAGCAACGCCGCCGCCCAACACCGCCTCGCCCTTCCTGCCGGAGTTCTGCACCAGCGGCATCAGCTGGTTGACGCGGTCATAGGCGAGGCT
This sequence comes from Mesorhizobium sp. WSM4307, assembly GCF_007003945.1. Classification (NCBI taxonomy): domain Bacteria; kingdom Pseudomonadati; phylum Pseudomonadota; class Alphaproteobacteria; order Hyphomicrobiales; family Phyllobacteriaceae; genus Mesorhizobium; species Mesorhizobium sp. WSM4307. The sequence continues at coordinate 201,729 of NZ_VFTB01000011.1, read as the reverse complement.
TTCGAAGGCTGAACGCCTCGGCACGCGCTCGTGCAGGCAAAGCCGTGCCAAATCCTCGCGCATGGCCCGCACGATGCGGTTTGCCGCGAGCCACGGATCGGCGGGCAGCACGGCAATGAAGACGCCGATGGCCAGCAGGATGCCAACCAGCACGGACGCCGAGCCGGCGAAGAACGGGCCAGGATCGTAGGTCATCGCCTGATGCGGACTGAGGAAAGCGAGGAAGTTGATGGCGAAGGCCGTGGCCACGCCGACATAGCGCGGATTGGCCATGCCCAGCGCCGTCGGCACCAGGATCGGCACGACAAACAGGACGAACCAGCCGAAGCCGGGCAGGGCGGGCAACGCTATCTGGCCTATGAGAAAGGCAAAGGGCAGGGCAAGCAGCGTTCCCTTGAAGAAGCCCCAGGACACCTGCACCGGATCGGGGCGAGCGGCGAAAAGGCTGGATACGACGGCAACGAGAATGACCGTACCCGCTGCCTCGGACCATTTCGTCGTCAGCCAGAAGGCCGCGACCAGCAAGGTGGCAAGGGCAGCGCGCACGGCATTGCGCGATGCGCCGGGGTAGTCGCGGTGCACCACCAGCGCAGGCTGCCTGCTGGCGCGGCCGGTACGTGTGACCGGCGCGCGCAAGGCATCGAGCCCGCGCAGCACCTGCTTGAGCGCCTCGGCAAAATCGGCGGCGATGGTGAGGCGCGTGATGGTGCCGACCCTGTCGTCGCCCTGGTCGACCGAGGCATCGGGCAGTTGCCGGGCCTTGGCCGAGATCGCGTCGAGCCGTTCCACCCAGGGTGCCGTATCGTCCAGTGCGCCGGGCTTTGCCGCCAGATCGCCGACAAGGGCCTGCAATTCCGAACGCACCGGGATGAGGGCGGCGTTTTTCGGCGCGGCGTGAGAATGCAGCGCAAGTGCCGCCGACAGGGCCGAGAGCAATTGTCCGATGGTGCGCCGAACCGGGTGGGCACGCGGCGCGAAGCTCGGCGCTTCCAGCCTGGCATAGGCGCGCATTTCGCCAAGTGTCTGGGTGTCCGCGACGAGTTTGCGATGGAGTGCGGAAAGTGTCGCTGTATCACCTCCCGAGAAGGCCCCTGCGGCATAGGTGGCAAGGTCAAGAATGCAGCGCTTCAGCCGCGATATGATGGCATCGCTGGCCAGTTTCGGCAGGATCAGCCTGCTGGTCACGCCGGCGCAGACGATGCCAAGCACGATTTCCGCGCAACGGGCGACAGCGAGATCGACGACCAGATGCGGCTGTCCGAAGGCAGGCAGGCCGATGATCATCGCCGTGTAGCCGGCAAGAGCCGCACCATAGGCTTCGGGATTGCGCAGCAAGGAGGAAACGAAGGTGCAGATGCCGATCCAGACGGCGAGCACCGTCACCAGAACCCATGGGTTGGTGCCGAAGACAGTGGTGATGCCGATCGCCGCCAGCCCGCCGGCCAGCGTGCCGAGCAACCGGTAGAAGCCCTTCGCCAGCACCATGCCCGCGACCGGCTGGGCGACGATGAACACCGTCATCATCGCCCATTGTGGGTGGTCGAGCTTGAGGGCATAGGCGGCGAGCAGCGCGATCAGGCCGGCCGAAACGGTGCGCAAGGCGAAAATCCAGTCCGATCGCGTCGGCTGCGTCAACCCGGCCAGGCTCGTCTCGAAATAGGCCTTCAGCCGCGCCCAGGTCACATGCCGGTCTCCTTATCGGAAGCGCAAGCTAAACTGGCCAGCGGCTAAATATCCAGCACTTCCGTCTCGGCGAATTCGGCACGTTCCTGGATAAAGCGGAAGCGCGCTTCCGGCTTGGTGCCCATCAGAGCGTCGACTGCGTCCTTCGTCGCTGCCTCGGCGTCGATCACATCGACCCGCAGAAGCGTGCGCTTCCTCGGATCCATTGTGGTCTCCTTGAGCTGCGAGGCCATCATCTCGCCCAGGCCCTTGAAGCGGCCAAGTTCGACCTTGCCGCGCCCGGTGAATTCGGTGCGCAGGAGCTCGTCCTTGTGTGCGTCGTCGCGGGCGTAGGCGACCTTGCCGCCTTGCCGGATCGAGTAAAGCGGCGGCACCGCCAGATAGAGATGGCCGCCACGCACCAGCGCGGGCATTTCCTGGTAGAAGAAGGTGATCAGCAGCGAAGCGATATGGGCGCCGTCGACGTCGGCGTCGGTCATGATGATGACGCGGTCGTAGCGCAAATCCTCGTCGCGGTACTTTGATCGCGTGCCGCAGCCGAGCGCCTGGATCAGGTCCGATATCTGCTGGTTGGCGGCCAGCTTGTCATTGCCGGCGCTGGCCACGTTGAGGATTTTTCCGCGCAATGGCAGTACTGCCTGGCTGGCGCGGTCGCGCGCCTGCTTGGCCGAGCCGCCGGCGGAATCACCTTCGACGATGAACAGTTCGGCACCGGCCGCCGCGTTCTGCGTGCAGTCGGCGAGCTTGCCCGGCAGGCGCAATTTGCGCACCGCACTCTTGCGCGACACTTCCTTTTCCTGGCGCCGGCGCACCCGCTCGTCGGCGCGCGCGATCACCCATTCCAGCAGTTTCGAGGCTTCCTGCGGATTGTCGGCCAGCCAATGGTCGAACGGATCGCGGATCGCGGTCTCGACAATTCGAATTGCCTCGATCGTCGCCAGCCTGTCCTTGGTTTGGCCGACGAATTCGGGTTCGCGGATGAACACGGACAGCATGCCGGCCGCCGAGATCATGACGTCTTCCGAGGTGACGATCGAGGCGCGCTTGTTGCCGACGAGATCGGCATAGGCCCGCAAGCCGCGCGTCAGCACGTTGCGGAAGCCGGCCTCATGGGTGCCGCCTTCGCCGGTCGGGATGGTGTTGCAGTAGGAATTGATGAAGCCGTCGCCGCCGAACCAGGTCACCGCCCATTCGAGCGAGCCATGGCCGCCTTGCTTTTCGCTTTTTCCCGCGAAAATTTCCCGCGTCACCTGGAAGTCGTCGCCGAGCGACGCCTTGAGATAGTCCTTCAGGCCGCCAGGGAAATGGAACTCCGCCTTGGCTGGCGTCTGGTCCTTTTCCTTGATCAGCGAGGGATCGCAGGTCCAGCGGATTTCGACACCGCCGAACAGATAGGCTTTCGACCGCGTCATGCGGTAGAGCCGCGCCGGTTCGAAGGCCGCGCCCTTGCCGAAGATCTGCTCGTCGGGATGGAAGCGGATTTTCGTTCCGCGCCGGTTGTGGACCTCGCCAAGCTGCTCCAGGCCGCTCACCGGAATGCCGCGCGAAAAGCGTTGGCGATAGAGCTGCCGGCCACGCGCGACCTCGACCTCGAGATGATCCGACAGCGCGTTGACCACGGAAACGCCGACGCCGTGCAGGCCGCCGGAGGTTTCATAGACCTTGGAGTCGAACTTGCCGCCTGAATGCAGCGTCGTCATGATGACTTCGAGCGCCGGCTTCTTGAATTTCGGATGCGGATCGACCGGGATGCCGCGGCCATTGTCGGTAACGGTCAGAAACCCGTCGGCCGAAAGCTCGACATCGATGAAGGTGGCATGGCCGGCAACCGCCTCATCCATCGAATTGTCGATGACCTCTGCGAACAGATGGTGCATCGCCTTGTCGTCGGTGCCGCCAATATACATGCCTGGCCGGCGGCGCACAGGCTCCAGGCCTTCCAGCACCTCGATGTCGGCGGCGCTATAGCCCTCGCTGCCATCCTTGGTCGCGGCCGGGCGCTTGGCTGCTGCCTGCACAAGCGGGTCGGCCGGGCGCGCCGGCGAGCGAACCGGCTGCGGCTGCTTGTCCATATTGCCGAAGAGATCGTTGTTGTCGTCCATGCCTGCCATAGGGTCCGGTGCTGCGAATCACCCGTCGATACTGCCACGCTTTTCAGCGCCAAGCGACGGAGGTTCCTGTTACGTTCGGGGATTTGACCCGTCTTATCCTAAAACCATTCGATAACCAAGCGGGCGGAAATAGGTCGAATGCCGCCTTTCAAAATTCCTGTTTCTTTAACAAACCCGCCTAGCGTGAGCCCCAACAAAACAAGAAACGACGGGCATCAGGGGTTTCGGCGTGAGGGGCAAGGCCATAACGATGATCGGCATCGCCGCCGTTTTCGGCGCGATCTCGATCTTTGCCGCGGATTTCTGGGTCAAGAGCCAGGCCAAGGCCGATGCCGAAGAGAAGACGGCGTCGATCGCCGCTCCCGCCCCGCCCAGGATCGAATTCAAGACCATCGTGGTGGCGAAAGCGCCGCTGCGCTACGGCCAGGAACTCGACCGCGCCAAGCTGATCGAGATCCCGTGGCCGCAGGATTCGCTGCCGCAAGGCGCCTTTGCCACCATCGACGGATTGCTCGGCGAGGGCAATCGCATCGTGCTGTCGCCGATCGAGGTCAACGAGCCGCTGCTGCTGACCAAGCTGTCGGGACCGAACGGTCGCGCGACGCTCTCCAACATGCTGACGCCCGGAATGCGGGCGGTGACCATCCGCACCGACGAGATCGCCGGTGTCGGCGGCTTCGTCACGCCGGGCGACCGCGTCGATGTGGTGCTGACGCGCGATGCCGGCGAAATCCAGGAAGTCGCCAAGAACGCGCAAGGCGCGGCCGGTTCAACCGTCACCTCCGAGATCGTCGTTGCCGACGCCAAGGTGCTGAGTGTCGGCCAGGGTGCCGACGAGCGCCAGACGACGCCGCAGATCACGAATTCCGTGACCATCGAAGTGACGACCGAAGGCGCGCAGAAAGTGGCGCTTGCCCGCACCGTCGGCACGCTGTCGCTGTCGCTGCGCTCCGCCAGCGAAGGCGGCGACGGCAAGAACGGCGTCACCACCATCTCGTCCTTTGGCGGATCGGTGGCGGCCAAGGCTCAGGCCGCGGCCGGCTCGCTGTTCGACGCAGTGACCAAGGAGCCGGAGAAGCCGAAATTCAAGACGGTCATCGTGACGCGCGGCACGAAGGCCGAGGAATATCAGGTTCCTGAGCGGGACCAGAATTAAAGGCCGGTGGGGACCGGACGGGACAGGGCAATGTTGATGCGTACCCTATATCGAATGATGGACCGATCGCGCTTTGCGCGCGCCTTGGCGATGGCTGCTGCGCTGGTTGCCGGCGGGATGCTCGCCTTGCCCGGCCTGGCCAAGGCGGACAATGACATCGTCTATGTCTCGGCGACCAAGAATGCGTCGATCAAGGTCGCCAAGGGCAAGCCCAAGACGATCGTGACGAGTGCCGCCTTCTACCAGATCGTCATCGGCGATCCTGAGATCGCCAACGTCAATCCGCTGACCGACAAATCCTTCTATGTGCTCGGCAACAATCTCGGCACAACCGGCATTGCGCTGTTCGACGAGAAGAAGCAACTCGTCGGCACCGTCGACATCGAAGTGACGCTCGACACGGATCAACTGGCCAGCACCATCCGCGCCAGCGTGCCGGACGCCAAGATCAAGGTCGGCTCGGCCAATGGCCGTGTCGTGCTATCGGGCGAGGCGGATGATGCGGTCGCCGCCGAAAAGGCGAACAAGATCGCAACGCGCTTTTCCGGCACCGAGGAAGTGATCAACTCGGTCAACATCTCGTCGTCGCAGCAGGTTCAGCTCAACGTACGCTTCGTCGAGATCAACCGCCAGGCGGGGCAGGATCTGGGTGCCAAATACGCTGCCAATTTCGCCTACGGTTTCGGCGGGCGCGATGTTTCGCTCGACCCAGGAACCGTGCCGACGGCCGGAACCGGTGAAATCATCGGCCGGCTGCTATCGAACGGCGTGTCGATCGACATCGCCATCAAGGCCCTGGAAGAGCGCGGCCTCGCCCGCCGGCTGGCCGAACCGAACCTGATCGCCCGCTCGGGCGAGACGGCGAGCTTCCTGGCCGGCGGCGAATTCCCGATCCCGGTCTCTGAAGACAACGGCAAGATCTCCGTCAGCTACAAGAAATACGGCGTCAGCTTGGACTTCACGCCGACCGTCCTCAAGGATGGGCTGGTCAGCCTCGACATCGCGCCGGAAGTCTCCTCGATCGATGCGTCGTCCTCCTACAACATCGGCACCATCTCGGTGCCGGGATTCATCGTGCGCCGCGCCAGGACCTCGGTCGATCTCAAGAACGGCCAGAGCTTCATGATCGCCGGACTGCTGCAGTCGCAAAACGACATCACCACGTCGCGCATTCCCGGCCTCGGAAAGATGCCGGTGCTCGGGGCGCTGTTCTCGTCGAAATCCTATCAGCGGCGCGAGACCGATCTGGTCATCATCGTCACGCCCTACCTGGTCAAGCCGGTCGATCCGTCGAAGAAAATGGTCGAGCCGACCGACGGCACGCGGCCGGCCAGCAATGTCGACTATTTCCTCAACAACACCGAGGAGGTGAAGGCGTCGGACACTGGCCGGGCGCTGGCGCTGGCCGATGGCAGCGCCGCACGGACCGCTCCCGCCACCACGGTCGGGCACTTCCTCGACCTGCCGAAGGACTGAAGCCATGCGTGTGGCCTTGAAATCGAGTGTCGCCTTGCTTCTTGCCGGCTTGGCCAGTGGCTGCACCAGCGACGATTACATACGCACCGAAGGGGTGACGCCGGGCTCCGGCGACGCCCAGGCCGCCAACACCGTCATGCAGATGGTCGATCCCTGGAAGTACGGCGTCCAGAACACAAGGCTTCTCGTGCCTGCCAAGCGCGGCGATGCCGTGCCGGTCACGCCGGATCAGGCCGCCGCTACGAAGGCTTCGCAACAGACCACGGGCAACTGACCCCAAAGGGCGATCGCGCTCACAGGCTGACAAAAATGGCAAACGGCATCAAGACCAAGAAGATCCTGCTCGTATCGACGGACAGGACCTTCGTGCAGGACACGCGGACCGCATTCGCCGCCTCCGAGATCATCCAGCTCTCGACAGTGGAAAAGAATGTCACCGAACTGCGCGGCGAGATCCAAGAAGCGGACTTCGGCGCCATCATCGTCGACATGGACGCGGCGAGACTGGAGGAGGTCGAGTCGCTGCAGCGCGTCATGCGCCGGCTGGAGGGCAAGGCGCCGGTGGTCGTGGTCACCCAGGAGTTCAACGCCGCCGCCGTGCGCATCCTAGTGCAGCTCAAGGTCGCGGACTTCCTGGTCAAGCCGATCACCACGGCCGATCTGGTGCGCTCGGTGGTGCGGGCCCTGCAAGGGCCGGGGCGTGAGGAAAACACCGAGTCGCAGATCTACACCTTCATGCCGGCCGCCGGCGGCGTCGGCACCACGACGCTGGCGCTGCAGACTGCGTTCCAGCTGCATCACTCGGTGACGCGCGGCGCCTCGACCTGCGTGGTCGACCTCAATTTCCAGCAGGGCGCCTGTGCCGAATATCTCGACCTCGAGCCGCGTTTCGACATCACCGAGATCGAAAACCAGCCCGAACGCCTCGACCGGCAATTGCTCGACGTGATGCTGTCCAAGCATGCCAGCGGGCTTTGCGTTTTGGCCGCACCGACGCATCCGGCGGAGATGCGCTCGTTCAAGACCGACGTCGTGGTGCGCATGCTGGACCTCGTCTCGGCCTATTTCGACAATGTCGTCATCGACATGCCGCGCACGTGGTTTCCCTGGACGGAGACCGTGCTGCTTGGATCCAACAAGCTCTATATCGTCGCCGAAATGACGGTGCCGTGCCTGCGCCACACGCAAAGGCTGATCCAGGCGGTCTATGAGACCGCCGGCAAGGAAGTGAAGCCGAATGTCATCGTCAACCGTTTCGAGCAGAAGATGTTCGACAACGGCATCAAGCAGGCGGATGTCCAGGAGATCCTTGGCGAGCATTTCGTCGGCGGCATCGCCAACAATTACCGGCTGGTGCGCGAGGCGGTCGACCGCGGCGTGCCGCTGCACGAGATCGATCCCAATGCCAATGTCGTCAACGATCTGAAGAAGATCATCCTGCCGGAGGAGGCGGTCGCGACCGGAGCCAAATCGAAGTCGCTGTTCGGTCTCGGCAAGGGCTTCTTGAAGAGGAAGGCCGGATGACCAGCCGTTTTTCCACCCTGCAGAACCGCGATGCGCGTCCGCAGCGCCCGGCGGAGTCGACGCCGGTCGCGCATCATGCGGTCGTCATCCCGACCAGCCGGAAGGCTTTGCCGGCAAAGCCGGATGTCGCGCCGGCAAAGAACGCCAACAAGGTGCTCGATGCACGCGTGCGCATTCATCGCATGCTGCTCGAGGAAATCAACCTGGTGGCGCTGGAGCGCTTGCCCAAGGAGGAGATGCGCCGTCAGGTGCATGATTTCGTTTCGGAAAAAACCCGCCAGGAGCGGATGGCGATCAACACCGCCGAACTCGAAGCGCTGGTCGACGATATCGTCGACGAGATGGTCGGCCTTGGTCCGCTCGAGCCCTTGCTCAAGGATCCCGACATCAATGACATCCTGATCAACGGCCACCAGAACTGCTTCATCGAAAAGAAGGGCAAGCTGCAGCAGGTCCATATCCCGTTCAAGGATGAGGCGCATCTGCTTAGAATTATTAACAAAATCGTCGCTGCGGTTGGCCGCCGCGTCGACGAATCGCAGCCGATGGTCGATGCCCGCATGCTGGACGGCTCGCGCTTCAACGCGGCCATCCGCCCGGTCGGCGTCGACGGGCCGCTGGTGTCGATCCGCAAATTCTCCAAGAACAAGCTCGGCCTGCACAAGCTCGTCGAATTCGGCGCCATCACCCAGAACATGGCCGAGGTGCTGGCGGCGGCCGTCCACGCCCGCAAGACGACGATCATTTCGGGCGGCACCGGCACCGGCAAGACGACGATGCTCAACGCGCTGTCGGCCTTCATTCCCGAAGACGAGCGGTTGATCACCATCGAGGATGCGGCCGAACTTCAGCTCCAGCAGCCGCATGTCGCGCGCATGGAGACGCGCCCCGCGAACATCGAGGGCCATGGTGAACTCAAGCAGCGCGATCTCGTCAAGAACGCGCTGCGCATGCGCCCCGACCGCGTCATCCTCGGCGAGTGCCGTGGCGAGGAGGCCTTCGACATGCTGCAGGCGATGAACACCGGCCATGAAGGGTCGATGGCGACGATCCACGCCAACACGCCGCGCGATGCCATTTCGCGCCTCGAGCAGATGCTGGGCATGACCGGCATGCCGATGACGGTGCAGTCGATCCGCAGCCAGATCGCCAGCGCCATCGACATCATCGTGCAGTTGACCCGGCTTTCCGACGGCAAGCGCAAGGTGACGAGCGTCGCCGAAGTGACCGGCATGGAAGGCGACGTCATCCAGATGCAGGAGATCTTCCGCTTCGTACGCACCGGCATGGATGCCGATGGCGGCATCCTCGGCTATTTCGAGGCGACCGGCATCCGGCCGCGCTTCCTTGAGGATCTGCGTGCCATGGGCATCGAGTTTCCCGGACGGTACTTCGAACCCGGCCGGCCGCAGGAGTAGCCAGGTGTTCGACGGGCTGAGCGCAATCTATGTCGTCTATGCCGGGGCTGCACTTACCGGCATCATGATCGCCGAGGCCTGCTATCTCCTCTATGCCGGACGCAGCGACAAACGCACCGCCATCAACCGGCGCATGAAGCTGCAGGAAAGCAAGATCAGCCAGGAGCAGGTGCTGATCCAGCTGCGCAAGGAGCGCGGCCTCGACGCCGGCACCTCGCTGTTCTCGCCGGACCGGTTCCGCGCGCTGCGCACACAGTCGGGCATGATCATGCCGCTGTCGAAATTCCTGATGATCACCTCGGGCATGGCGATGGCCGTGGCCCTGGTCGCCATCTGGCATGGCTTGCCGCTGCTGATGGGGCTTCTCCTGTTCGTCGTGCTGATGCCGCTGGTGCCGGTGATGGTGATGCGCTCCAAGCGCAAGCGTCGGCTCAAGCGCTTTGGCATGCAGCTGCCCGAGGCACTGGAGCTGATCACGCGCGGCCTCAAGGCCGGTCACCCCGTGCCGGTGGCCATCGCCATGGTGTCGCGCGAAATGCCCGATCCGATCGGTACCGAGTTCGGCGTCATCGCCGATGAGGTGACCTATGGTTCCGACCTGGTCTCGGCGTTGAATTCGCTGTTCGACAGGGTCGGTCATGAGGATCTGCCGCTGTTCATCACCGCCGTGTCCATCCAGTCCAGTTCGGGCGGCAACCTGCGCGAAATTCTTGACGGCCTGGCGCTGACGATCCGCGAGCGCGGCAAGCTTCGCCGCAAGGTGCGCGCCATCTCGACCGAAGGCCGCATGTCGGCCTACATCCTGACGGCGATACCGGCGCTGCTGTTTGCCGCGATCATGGCGCTGATGCCGGGCTTCTACCGTGATGTCTGGGACGAGCCGAAAACCTGGTACCTGATCGGCGGATCGGTGACCTGGCTGATGCTGGGCAATCTGATGATGTTCAAGATGTCGAATTTCAGGTTCTGACATGCAGGGCTTCATCGAATTCCTCGCCTCGCTCGCACCGACCTCCCTGATGCCGGTGGCGATCCTGCTTCTGGCCTTGGGCAGTGTCGCCGTCGCCTGGCCGATGGTGGCGGCGAAGGGCGACCGCAACGACGTCAAGCGCCGGCTCAAGGTCGACCATGGCGCCGTAGCCGCGAAGCCCGAGCCGCTGCAGAAGAAGAACGCCAATGTCGTGCGCGAAAAGGCGGTGAAGCGGGCGCAGGAATTCTACGCCAAGAGCGATCCGGAAAATGTCGCCCGGTTGCGCATGAAGCTGATCCAGGCCGGCTACATGGAGCCGCGCGCCGTCGGCACGTTCTTCATCATACGCTTCTCGGCGCTGGTCGGCGGCGCGATCGGCGCCTTTGTCCTCAACCAGTGGCTGGCCAGCGCCGAAGCGACGATGACCAGCCGCTGGGCTTTCGTCATCCTGTCGGGCGTGGCAGGCTATTTCCTGCCCGGCCTGGTGCTGACCCAGCAGGTGCGGGAGAAGATGCGCGAGTACCGCAACGGCTTTCCCGACTTCATGGATCTGATGATCGTCTGTTCGGATGCCGGCATGAGCATGGAAGCCGGTATTGAGCGCGTCTCGAAGGAACTCGCCAAGACCTATCCGGCGCTCAGCCAGAATTTGCAGCTTGTGTCGCTGGAACTGAGGGCAGGGCGCAGCCTCGACGATGCGCTGAAGGCGCTCGCCGACCGCCTCAGCCTGGACGAGGTTCGCTCCTTCGCCACGCTGCTGCAGCAGTCGAAGGAACTCGGCACCAGCCTGTCGGGCGCGCTGCGCGTCTTCTCCGACGAAATGCGCCACAAGCGCATGTCGCTGGCCGAGGAAAAGGCACATGCCTTGCCGGCCAAGATGTCGATACCGGTGACGGTGTGCATCCTGCCCGTTGTACTGATGATCGCTGTCATCCCGATCATCGTCAAGATGACGGGCAGCCACTAGGCGACATCGATGTTCAGCGGCCAGCCTGGCACATGGCGGCTTGCGGGGCTTAATGCCAAGCTGGGCCGACAGCCCGAACTCGGCCCTTCAACATGAGGATCCCATGCGAATACTGTTATGTGCCGCCGCTCTCGCCGCCAGCCTGTGGCCCGCCCTGGCCGCCGCCGACGATTGCGGCGATGCCGCCGCACTGTTGCGGCAGGCTTATCCCAAGCTTCAAAAGAGCGCCGACGGCCGCTCTTTCACGCTCGAACCGCATACCAGCATCCCGCTCGCGGTTCCTCAGGACAGTATTCCGGGCCTGGTCTGCAAGGTCTGGCCCGCCCATGACGATCTTCTGCTGGCCGCGGTGCCGCTGATCGACAGCGCCCAATCCGTCGACGGCCAGCATGTTGGCGACATCGAGCTTCTGGTCGTCGACAGGAAAACCCTGCAGGTACGCCAGCGACTGCTCCAGCCCAGGCAGATGAACGACGATGCCGTCGCCATCCGGGGCATCGAATTCGATACCGCTCGCTATGGGCTGGCGCCCGGTGTCACGGCCTTCGGCCTGCGCATCGACATGGCCAATCATTCACAGCCCAATCCCTTCAACGAAACCGACCTGCGGCTCTACGCCATATCAGGCAACGCGCTACGTGCGGTGCTCGACGGGCTTGCCGTAGCCGGCTATGGCGGCGAAGGCGACGCCAGTTGCGCGGGGTCCTTTCATTCCAGCCAGGTCAGCCTGGCGATGAGCCCGACGATCCATCGCGGCTATCATGACATCATCGCGGTCGAGCGGCAGGATACCGACGAGCCGTTGCCCGACAAGGATGGCGAGTGCCAGTCCCACCCCGGCAAGTCGGTGAGCCGGACCCACCGGCTGCGCTATGACGGCAGCCGCTATCCAGTTCCGGCGGCGCTCAAGGCCATCGATCCGCCGTGAGAGAACCTCCTGCGTCCGCCTGAGGCGTTGGGGCCCAGTGGTTAATGGCTGGTATTGCGGAACCCAAATCTTAGCTGCATTTCTGCACCGAAGCTTAATCGATTTGCTCTAAAGTCTTTACCTGAAGAACGACCCGGCAAATCGGGCGACGGGGCAGGGCATGCGTCAGACACAATTTGCGGCGGTGGCCACGATGGCGGCCGTCCTTGTTATCACCGGGTGTACGACGAACAACAACGTCGACACGACCAAGACGACCGCGATCCAGCCGGCGGCGAAGGATGTCGACACATCCGACCTGGCGCAGGGCAAGGCGCAGTTTCGCGACGCCAATTATGGTCTCGCCGAACAGCATTTCCGCAAGGCCGTCGAGCTGAAGGCCGACAATGCGGAGGCCTGGATGGGGCTGGCCGCCTCCTATGACGAGCTCGGCCGCTTCGACTTCGCCGACCGCGCCTATGGCCAACTCCTGAAGGTCGCAGGCCGCAAACCGCAGATCGTCAACAATATGGGCTATTCGCAACTGCTGCGCGGCAACAAGAAGAAGGCAAGGGCGCTGCTGCTCGAGGCGAAGGCCGGCATGGCCGACCCGACGGTCGTCAACGCCAATCTCGCTTTGCTGAACAAGGGCTGATGCGCGTTCGATCCTCGCGCCGGCCAAGGGTCCGATTTCCGGCCAGGCACTGTCGACGCTTTGTAAACCCTAACCGCAGCTTGGGTCGAAAGACCGGCTGAAAACCATGTTCGAGGGCTGCCGCTGACCTAGAATGCGGCGTAACCGCCGACGCTGGAGAGGCTCCCGCCCGATATGCTGGATTTCAGTTCGCTCCTGCTCGCGGCCGCGCTGTCGGGCACATGCCTGGCCGTCACCATGTTTGCCATCTGGCTCACCGCGCCGCGGGCGCGTTTCGTGTTTACGGTGGCGTGCGGCATTATCGTGCTTGTCGCGCATGTGATCCTGTTCTGGCGCTACACCAAGGAACCCGATCCTCTGCTTTGCCAGATAGCGCTGGCGCTGCTCAGCCTGGGCTTCCTGATCATCTGCCTTTCGGCCATGCAGTATCTCGGCGTGCCGGACCACAGGCGTGCGATCGCGCCGACACTTGCCGCCATGGCGGTCTGCGCGGCCTTCACCTTTCTCGGTCTTGACGGTGTCGGCTTCATTGTCACCTACACGACGGTGACCGTGCTGCTGGCGACGATCGGAGCCATGTTCTGGGTCAATGGCAGCCACGATCGCCGGATCCTGCTGGTGGTTTCCTTCCTGAGCGGCACCTGCGCGGTGTCGTTTGCCCTTTGCGGTGTGGTTCTGATGGCCAAGGGGCAATGGGCGCTCGGGGCGGCGCCCGACAACTGGGCCGAACGTCTGAATTCCGTCGTGGCGGTGGCTTGCATGACGGGCCTGGGTGCCTTGACGCTCTCGCTGCACCATCTGCAGGCGCAGATCGAGCTGAAGGCCGAGACGATGACCGATCCATTGACCGGGCTGATGAACCGTCGCGGGTTGATGTCCCTCCACGGCGAGCGGCCGTTCGGTCCGTTCATGGCGGTCGTCATGTTCGACCTCGATCATTTCAAGAGGACGAACGACATCTATGGTCACCCGGTCGGGGACCAGGTGCTGTGCCGCTTCGCCACCGTCATCCGGAAATATGCCAGGACCGGCGTCGACGCCTTTCGCCTGGGCGGCGAGGAGTTCGCCATCGTCATGTCGCGGATGACGGAAGAGCGGGCCCATGATCTCGCCAGCAGGATCGGCGTGGCCTTCGGCACTGAAATCGTTCCTACCGCGCTCGGTCCGTTGCGCAGCACGGTCAGCGGCGGCATCGGCTTTGGCGGCGCCGACGGCAGCAGCCTCGACGAGGTGCTGGCCGAGGCGGACGTCGCGCTCTACGCGGCCAAGCGCGCCGGCCGAAACTGCGTCATCAGCCGCTACAGGATGGGCAAGGCCGAACCGGTCAAGCCGGCCTTGCGCTCTGCGTAGGACTGCTACTCAGCCGCTCCGAGATAATCCGATAGCGGCGGGCAGGAGCAGACCAGATTGCGGTCGCCGGCGACATTGTCGATGCGCGACACCGGCGGCCAGTACTTGGCCGCTGTATCGGCGTCGCCGGCGGGATAGGCTGCTTCCAGGCGCGAGTAAGGGTGGGTCCACTGGCCGGCCAGCGTCTCGGCGGCGGTGTGCGGCGCGTTGACCAGCGGGTTGTCGGCCAACGGCCAGTCGCCCCTGGCGACTTTCGCGGCTTCGCCGGCAATGGCGATCATCGCCTCGCAGAAGCGGTCGAGTTCGCGCTTCGGCTCCGATTCCGTCGGCTCGACCATCAGCGTGCCGGCGACCGGAAACGACATGGTCGGGGCGTGAAAGCCGTAGTCGATCAGGCGTTTGGCAATGTCGTCGACGCTGATGCCTGCGCTCTCCTTGAGCACGCGGGTGTCGAGGATGCATTCATGCGCGATGCGATCGTGCCGGCCCTTGTAGAGCAGCGGGAAGTGCGGCGCGAGCCGTGTCGCCACATAATTGGCCGAGATGATGGCGGTCTCCGTCGCCTGCTTCAGTCCGGCGGCGCCCATCATGCGGATATACATCCAGGTGATCGGCAGGATGGAAGCGCTGCCGAAGGGGGCCGCCGACACGGCATGCGCCGAGCCTTCGGTGACATGGCCCGGCAGATAGGGCTTCAGATGCGCCTTGACGCCGATCGGGCCGACGCCGGGGCCGCCGCCGCCATGCGGGATGCAGAAGGTCTTGTGCAGGTTCATATGGCAGACATCGGCGCCGATGTCGGCGGGCCGGGCGAGCGCGACCAGCGCGTTGAGGTTGGCGCCGTCGAAATAGACCTGGCCGCCATGCTCGTGGATGAGGGCGCAGAGATGGCGTGCGCCTTCTTCATAGACGCCATGCGTCGAGGGATAGGTGAACATCAGCGCGGCGAGGTTTTTGGAATGCTCGTTGGCCTTGGCCCGCATATCGTCCATGTCGATATTGCCGTCTTCCAGGCAGCGCACGACGACGACGCTCATGCCGGCCATCGCCGCGCTCGCCGGATTGGTGCCATGCGCGGAGGAGGGGATCAGGCAGACCGTGCGATGGCCTTCGCCGCGCGAGCGGTGATAGGCGCGGATGGCGAGCAGGCCGGCATATTCGCCCTGGCTGCCGGCATTGGGCTGCAGGCTGACCGCGTCGAAGCCGGTGATTTCGGATAGCCAGCCTTCCAGCTCGCCGATCATGGCGCGATAGCCGGCCGAATGGCTGGCCGGTGCGAAGGGATGCAGATTGGCGATGCTTGGCCAGCTCACCGGCATCATTTCGGCCGCCGCGTTGAGCTTCATGGTGCAGGATCCGAGCGGAATCATGGAGCGGTCGAGCGCCAGATCCTTGTCGGCCAACCGGCGCAGCAGGCGCATCATGTCGGTCTCCGACTTGTTCTCGTTGAAGACCGGCTGGGTCAGAAACTCCTTTCCACGCGGCTTGCCGGGAACGGTGCTGTCGGCCGAAGAGGCAGCCTTGGCACCGAACAGGGAAGCGATCGCATCGAGATCGGCATCGGTCGAGGTCTCGTCGAAGGCGATGCCGACATGGTCGGCGTCGAGGATGCGCAGCAGCCGGCCGGTCTTCTCGGCGGCTTCGGCGATTTGCGCGGCCTTGCCTTTCGCCTCAACCGTCACCGTGTCGAAGCGGCTGGCGCCGAGCACCGAAACGCCCGCCGCCTTGAGGCCGCTCGCCAGACGGTTGGCCAGAGCGTGGATGCGTCCGGCGATCGCCTGCAGCCCGGCGGGGCCGTGCCAGATGGCATAGGCCGTCGCCATGTTGGCGAGCAGCGCCTGCGCGGTGCAGATGTTGGAGGTCGCCTTGTCGCGGCGGATATGCTGTTCGCGCGTCTGCAGGGCCAGGCGGTATCCGGGCCGGCCCTTGCTGTCGGTCGACTGGCCGACGAGGCGGCCGGGCATCAGGCGCGTCAGTTTATCGGAGACGGCGCAGTAAGCGGCGTGCGGGCCGCCGAAGCCCATCGGCACGCCAAAGCGCTGCATCGGGCCGACGGCGATGTCGGCACCGAGCTTCGCCGGCGCTTCGGTGAGTGTCAGGCCAAGCGGATCGGCGATGAAGACGACCAGCGCGCCAGCGGCGCGGGCCTTGTCGATCGCCGCCTTATGGTCGCCATAGACGCCAAGAGTGTCGGGCCAGGAGACGAGCAAGGCAGCGGTGTTGTCGTCGATCGTCTCGCCGTCGATCTCGATGCCGAGCGGTTCGGCGCGGGTGCGCACCACATCCAGCGTCTGCGGATGCGGCGTGCCGGCGAACGCCACCTTAGTGCGCTTGTCGCGGTGGTGGCGCAGCGCAATGCCGACCGCTTCGGCGACAGCGGTTGCCTCGTCCAGCAGCGAGGCAGACGCCACCGGCAGTCCGGTCAGTTCGGTGACCAGTGTCTGGAAATTGAACAGCATTTCGAGCCGGCCCTGGCTGATCTCGGCCTGATAGGGCGTGTAGGCCGTGTACCAGGCCGGATTCTCGAACAGATTGCGCTGGATGACCGGCGGCACGTGGACGCCGTGATAGCCGGCGCCGATGAAACTTTTCAGCACCGTGTTCTTCGCCATGATGGCCGACAATTCGGCCAGCGCTTCGGCCTCGCTGGCCGGCGCGGGCAAGGTCAGCGGCAGATCGAGGCGAATCGACTGCGGTACGGCCTGGCTGATCAGCGTCTCGACGGAGGGAACGCCGATAACGGCAAGCATGGCCCTGACATCGTTGACGCCAGGACCGATATGGCGGGCCGAGAAGGGGGTAAGTGCTGCGGTCATCATCTCTGTGTCCTGATTTCAGGCGATATGGGCTTTGTAGGCGGCCTCATCCATGAGGCCGGCGAGCTGACTTTCGTCGGCAAGCTTCATCTTCCACAGCCAGCCGGCGCCGGTTGCCGCCGAGTTGACCAGCGACGGGTCGGAAGACAGCGTGCCGTTGGCCTCGGTGATCTCGCCGTCGACCGGTGCGTAGACGTCGGAGGCCGCCTTGACGGATTCGACCACGACGGCGGTGTCGCCCTTGGTCAGCTTCTTGCCCGTTTCCGGCAGTTCTACGAAGACGAGGTCGCCGAGCTGCTCCTGTGCGTAGTCGGTGATGCCGACGGTGGCGATACCGCCGTCGACGCGGAGCCATTCGTGATCCGATGTGAAATAGGTCTTTGCCATGGAGATCATCCTTTGCGGTAGCGATGAGGGGTGAAGGGCAGGGAACTGATATCGACGGGGATCTTCGTGCCGCGTACCTCGGCGAACACGCGTGTGCCGGGCTTTGCCAGCGATGCGGCGACATAGCCCATGGCGACCGGATGGCCGGCCGAGGGGCCGAAGCCGCCCGATGTGACATGGCCGGCGGGATTGCCATCGGCGTCGAACAGAGCGGCGCCGGCGCGCACCGGCTGGCGGCCTTCCGGTTTCAAGCCGACGCGTTTCCACCACGGCCCCTGCGCGACCTTGCGCAACACGTCGGCGCCGATAAATGTACCGGTGGCACGAACATCCTTCGGGATCGCCCACATCAGTCCGGCACTGGCTGGGTCGGTCTCGGACGTGATGTCCTGACCGTGCAGGCAAAGCCCGGCCTCAAGCCGCAGGCTGTCGCGGGCGGCAAGGCCGATCCACAGCACGCGCTCATCGCCAAGCAGTTTGGCTACGAGATCGCGCGCGTCGGCCTCCGGCAGCCCGATCTCGAAACCGTCCTCGCCGGTATAGCCAGACCGGCTCATGAACCAGTCTTTCCGCGGTTCGACACCATGCATGAACAGCAGCGAGCCGGTCTCGATGCCGGCGCGGGAAAGAGCCGCCCATGCCTCCGGGCCCTGGATGGCCAGGAAGACGCGATCGAGCGGCTCGACCTTGGCGTCGAAATCTTGGGCAAGCGCACGCAGATGCTTTTCGTCGGCGACCGCGTTGCCTGCATTGGCAACCACCATGAAGCGCTCGTTGCCGAGCCGGGTGACGATCAGATCGTCCAGGATGCCTGCGTGGTCATTGAGAAAGAAGGACAGTTTCGACTGCGAGATTTCGAGCGCGCCGGCATCCAGGGGGCAAGCGCGGTTGAGTAGTGCAACCGCCTGTGGCCCGCTGACCTCGAACAGTTTCATGTGCGAGATATCGAAGAGACCGGCATGCTCGCGCGTGTGCAGGTGCTCCTTCATGACGCCGGCCGGATAGGTCAGCGGCATCGACCAGCCGGCAAAGGCGCCGAAGCGCGCACCGGCGGCTGTGTGGATATCTTCCAGGGGAAGGTGTTTTGAGTCGTCGCCCGTCATGTCGTCTCCAGAGTCGCACGCAATCGGCCGCGAATGGCGACCAGTCCGTGCCCCTCTGTCTGAAGCCTGAGAGACTCGCGCAGCCGGAACTCTGTCAGCGGCGCTTACACCTTCGGCGCGGGGGCAAGCCCCGACTTTCCAGAGTGTCTTTCCCGTCCACGGTTCTTTTGCCTGAGAGATTTCGGGCGATTTCCCCTTCGGCGGCAGCTCTCGCTGCTCTCTCCCGCAAACAGGTAGGACTCAGAATCCTGAGCCCTCGACGCGCCATCCATAGCCCGTCGGCGACACCTTGTCACCTCCCAGCGACATGTTACCGACAAGTCTTCGCTAACCACGCCGTTTGCCGGTTTTTCAAGACACTCCTGATATAGCAGGCCGAGGTAACGCTTTGGGGCGGACGGGGACGACAATGGGCGAATTGATCATGAGCGCGCCGGTGGCGGGGCTGACCTCGAAGAATCGCATTGCCCCGGAGGATGTGGTGATGCTGCGCCGCGACGTGTTTGCCGATGGCGTGGTGATCCGAGGCGAGGCCGAGGCGCTGTTTGCTCTCGACCAGACGGCCCAGGACAAATGCGCGCAATGGGCACCGTTCTTCGTCGAGGCGGTGACCGACTACATCGTCCATCAGGAAAAGCCGTCCGGCTATATATCGCAGGACAATGCGGACTGGCTGGTCCGCACGATCTCGCGCGACGGCATGGTCGACAGCCGCACCGAACTCGAATTGCTGGTCCATGTGCTGGAAAAGGCGAGATCCACGCCGAGCAAGCTTTGCGTCTATGCGCTGGAGCAGGTCGCCCATGCCGTCATCGACGGCAAGGGGCCGCTGATGCTGGGCGGCGCGCTGGTGCCCGGACTGATCGCCAAGGCGGAAGTCGAGCTGCTGCGCCGCATCCTGCATGCCCATGGCGGCGACGGCAACATCGCCATCACCCGCGGCGAGGCCGAGCTGCTGTTCAGGATCAACGAGCAGACCGCCCAGGCCAAGAACGATCCTTCGTGGAACGACCTTTTCGTCAAGGCGATCGCCAATTTCGTCATGTGTTCGGCCGGCTATGAGGCGCCGACCCGCGATGTGGCGCTGCGGCAGGAAAGCTTCCTCGAGCGCGCCGATCCGGAAATCGGCGGCTTCTTCAGCCGCATGGTCTCCGGCGGCCTTGCCGGCATCATCGAGGCCTATCGGCCCCCCGATGACATCGAGGCCGAGTGGGAGGCCAAGAACAGGGCGGCCGAGGCCCTGGCCCGCCGCGCTGAGACGATCGATGCCGGCGAAGCCAAATGGCTGATCGAGCACATCGGCGTGGACAGGCCCCTGTACGAAAACGAGCGCGCGCTGCTGACCTTGATCAAGCATGCCTCGCCGGAGATCCATCCGGCGCTAAGGCCGCTGCTTGAGAAGGTTGCCTAAAGTGCACCGTCCGCTGCTGTCGTTTTACAAAGGATGATGTTGGAGTGGCCTTCGGGCCATTGCGCCAGTTCGGCGATGCGCCGGAAGCCAGCCTTCTCGTAGAGGCCCGGCGCCTGGAAGTCGTGGCTGGAGACCCAAATTCTCCTGACTCCTCGAACGGTTGCCTCAGCCACAAAAGCGCTGAGCAACTGCGTTGCATAGCCGCGACCGCGATAGGCCTCGTCAATCCACATCAATGTCAGCTCGGACGTGCTCGCCCAAGAGTAGCCGGCGGCAACGCCGATGGCATGTCCCGCACCGTCACGAATAACGAAAGCCAGTCCCCGGTCATCGGCGCAGCCTGTCGCGCGCCGGTTGTCGGTGTGGAGGCGTTCCTCGAGCGAACTTAGCTCGATCGGCGACAGATAGTGCTCGGCCTGCATGCGGATGGTCATCAAATCCCGCCGTACCAGTCGTAGCCATTGTCTTCCCAATAGCCGCCGCGGCCGCCGCCGACATTGGCAAAGCCGTCGACCAGCTCGATCTTGTAGAGGTATTTCGGCATCTTGTAGCCGAGCTGGCGTTCGACGCGGACGCGCAGCGGCGCGCCGTTCTCGACCGGGAGCGGTTTGCCATTCAGGCCATAGGCGAGGATCGTCTGCGGGTGGCGGGCGTCAATCAGGTCGATCGTGCCATAATATTTGATGTCGCCGGACAGGCTGCGGTCGATCGTGTCGAGGCAATGGAACATGACGTAGCGCGCCTGCGGCTTGACCACCGCCTGGTCGAGCACCAGCGACAACGGCGTGCCGGTCCATTTGGCGATGCAACTCCAGCCCTCGACGCAGTCGTGGCGGGTGATCTGGGTGCGGCTCGGCATGTTCTGGAGTTGCTCGCGGCTGAGCGACAGCGGCTTTTCGACAAGACCCGACACCTCCAATCGCCAATCGGCGAAATTGTTGGCGAGCAGGTCCTTGTAGGTGTCATCGTCGGGGGCGGTAACGCCGTTCGGCCGCTGCGGCTGGCGGATGTCGGCCTCGCTGAATTCCGGCGCCAATGCATCGCGGCCGGCGAGCAGGCGTTGCGCGCGGTACGTCAGGCCATTGGCGTTTTCGAGGAAACTGCGCAGGCCGCTGCCAATGCTCAACTGGCTGTCGAAGGCGTCGCAGCCTGACAGCATGATGCCGGAGGCGCCAAGGCTGGCGGCGGTCAGGAATTTCCGGCGGCTGATCTCAAACTTGGCCATGTCAGGCACTCCTCTCGGTCGTCTCGTCGTCATGCGCGGGAGGGTCGGTGCGGTACCAGCCGGTGATGATCGAGCGCAGTTCGTTGATCGGGCCGGCGGCCAGGATCATCAGAATGTGGATGATGAAGAAACCGACCAGCAGCAGCATGACGGTGAAATGGATGGTGCGCGCCGTCTGCCGGCCGCCGAGCACCTCGTTGAGGAAGGGCAGCACCGAATTCATGCTGGGCGACATGGCAAGGCCGGTGATGATCATCAGCGGCAACAGCACGAACAGCACGCCGCCATAAGCCATCTTCTGCAGCGTGTTGTATTCGCGCGTGTGATGGAATTTCAGTTTGGCGTGGTCGACTATGTCCCGCGGCAGGCGCTTGAGGTCGTCGACGCGCGGGGCGAGGTCGCGCCTGATATGGCCGTTGACCAGGCTGGCGACCAGCCAGACGATCAAGGTGGTCGTCAGGATCCAGGCGAAGAAGAAATGCACGACGCGGGCGGTGCCGAGGTCATAATAGGATGGAATGGTCGCCCAGGACGGGAAACCGCGCGCCGTCTCGTTGCCCGGCGGACCCGACCAGCCGAGCACGCCTGTCGTGTCGAAGCGATGCCCGAAGATTTCGGTGTAGCCGCGCGCCCCGGCGCTCGTGTTTTCGGCGCCGATTTCGAAGATGGTGTTGTTGTAGCCGAAGCCGGATTGCTTACCGATATAGAGCTGCGGCCGGGCGTTGAAGATCTGCAGCCCGGAAAGCAGCATGAAGAACAGCGAAATGGCCCAGATCCAGTGCGTCAGCCGCGTCCAGCGCGACTGCCGGTAGATCAGCGTGCTGTCACTCGACACGGGAGCGTCCGGTCCGGTGGCGGATTGGCTTCTGGCAACGGATTCCATCTTGTCTCGTCTCCCGGCCTCGCGGCGTGGCCTGCGCGTTCATTGTCCTCCTGATACGTCGCGATCCAAACCGATGTTTCACCCGATCACGGATTTATTACGGAGCACCCAGGCTGACGGCGAGATTGACGGCCGCGGCGACGATGACGGTGTTGAAGAAAAACGACAGGATCGAGTGAACAAGCACGACACAGCGCATATGCGTGGTCGATATGTTGGTGTCCGCGGTTTGCGCGGTCATGCCGATGACCGCCGAGAAATAGAGGAAATCCCAGCCTTCCGGCCGTTTGTCGCCTGGGAACAGCAATCCGCCGACCGGGATTTTCTTATTGGTTTCGGCCTCCACCGCATCGCCGTCCATCCAGTAGACATGCGCATAATGAAGTGCGGCCATGGCATGGATGGTGAACCAGCCAAGCGGGATCGACAGCAGCGCGAAACCAAGTTCGACGGAATTGCCTCTGTTCTTCTGATTGATAAGCAGGAACAACGAGACAACGGCGACGACAACGACGACGAGCGTCACTGCGAAGATGACCAGCACCGGCTGGTCGGTGGCGCGCGCATTCTTGCTCAGATATTTGCCGGTGAATTTGGGCATCTGGCTGACGACAAGAATGACGTAGGCGGCGAAAAAGGTATTGGCGCCGATCGAGTAGGCGAGCGGGGCGTGCAGCAGCAACGCCACAAGGAGCGCGAGCGCGCCGAAACACGCCGACATTGCGAACAGCATATGGCGCTGCATTGGTCCCTGGATCGGGGTTTCGGTGGCCATGACGTCTCCACCCTCGCGCTCGGTTTCTAGCCGGGTGTGGCGGATTTCAGCGCGCGCCGCAAGATGCGGTCGAGTTCGCCGAGGAACCGCGAGCGGTCCTGTGGCGCGAAGGAGGCGTTGTAACCCTTGCTCTCGCCGGTCTCGCGCAGATGCTGCTTGAGGTCGCGCATGGCCACCGCCATGCCGATGGTTTCGGGCGTAAACGGCCGCCCGGTAGGCCCGAGCACATGGGCGCCTAGCGTCACCGCGCGGGCGGCAAGCGGAATGTCTGCCGTCACCACGACATCGTTGGATCTGGCGTTCTCGACGATCCAGTCGTCGGCGGCGTCCGCGCCCTTGGAGACCACGACATTGCGGATCATCGGATCGCGAGAGGGCCGCAAGCCGCCATTGGAGACGTAGGTGACGACGACGCCGAGGCGCTCGGCGACTTTCTCGACCTCGGCCTTGACCGGGCAGGCATCGGCGTCGACGTAGATGGCGGGTGCGGACATTGTTTCTCCGAGACGGACAGGGGCCGGAAGCGTGTCCGGCCCCTGCCTGAAATCCTGCAGCGTTCAGGCCGGCAAGGCGCCAGACTTCTTTGCCGTCCAGGTGGCGATATAGTCCATCAGGCCGGGGTTGAGACAGTCATATGGTTCGAGCCCGATTGTCCTTAGCTGCGCGCGAATACCATCCATCCGCTTTGGATCGACGCCGGATTCGATGATCGACGAGACGAAGGCGGTGAAACCCGGCGGCGACCAGCCGTCCTCGACGAAGCGCTCGGGGTGGATGAAGGTCAGGCCCTTGAACGGATGGTCGCGCTCGACCGGGCCGTGCATGTGGACGCCGCAGCCGGTGCAGGCGTGGCGCTGGATCAGCGCCGAGGGGTCGACCACTTTCAGCTTGTCGCCGTTCTTGCTGACGGTGACGTCGCCCGTGCCGGCGACGGCAACCACCGAGAATATAGCGCCTTCCGGCTTCCAGCATTTGGTGCAGCCGCAGGCGTGGTTGTGGGCGATCTGGCCCTTGACCTTCACCTTGACCGGCTTGCTGGTGCAAGCGCAGACTAGCGTGCCGCCGGCAAAGCTCGCGCTCTCCTTGGGCAGGCCATTGTCGATTTTCGGATGCAGTTTCTCCGCCATTCTTTTCTCCTCCCAGTTGTGAACCACAGAGGTCGCAGGCCGGTCGGTCGGCGGCGTGTGGCTTGCTTCAGTAAACGACGACGCTGCGGATCGACTTGCCCTCATGCATGAGGTCGAACCCCTTGTTGATGTCTTCCAGCTTCAGCAAATGGGTGATCATAGGATCGATCTGTATCTTGCCGTCCATGTACCAGTCGACGATGCGCGGCACGTCGGTGCGGCCGCGCGCGCCGCCGAAGGCGGTGCCCATCCAGGTGCGGCCGGTAACCAACTGGAACGGCCGCGTCGAGATTTCCTGGCCGGCGCCGGCGACGCCGATGATGACCGACTTGCCCCAGCCGCGGTGCGAGGCTTCCAGCGCCTGGCGCATCACCTTGGTGTTGCCAGTGCAGTCGAACGTGTAGTCGGCGCCGCCGATCTGGTCGGCGCCGCGCTTGGTCATGTTGACGAGGTGCGGGACGATGTCGCCGTCGATCTCCTTCGGATTGACGAAATGCGTCATGCCGAACCGCTCGCCCCATTCCTTCTTGTCGTTGTTGAGGTCGACGCCGATGATCATGTCGGCGCCGGCAAGCTTCAGGCCCTGGATGACGTTGAGGCCAATGCCGCCGAGGCCGAAGACCACGGCGGTGGCGCCTTGCTCGACCTTGGCGGTGTTGATGACCGCACCGATGCCGGTGGTCACCCCGCAGCCGATGTAGCAGATCTTGTCGAAAGGGGCGTCGGGATTGACCTTGGCCAGCGCGATCTCGGGCAGCACGGTGAAATTCGAGAAGGTCGAGCAGCCCATATAGTGGAAAATCTTGTCCTTGCCGATCGAAAAGCGCGACGAGCCGTCGGGCATCAGGCCCTGGCCCTGCGTGGCGCGGATGGCAGTGCACAGATTGGTCTTTCTCGACAGGCAGGACGGGCACTGCCGGCATTCGGGCGTATAGAGCGGGATGACATGGTCGCCCTTCTTGACCGAGGTGACGCCCTTGCCGACATCGACCACCACGCCAGCGCCCTCATGGCCGAGAATGGCCGGGAACAGGCCTTCGGGATCGGCGCCCGACAAAGTGAACTCGTCGGTGTGGCAGATGCCGGTCGCCTTGATCTCGACCAGCACCTCGCCTTCGCGCGGACCGTCGAGGTCGACCTCCATGATCTCCAGCGGCTTTCCGGCGGTGACGGCAACAGCGGCGCGGGTTTTCATAGGGCGTCCTCCAAATGCGAATTTTTTTCCAAGGTTTCAGGTTTTTTCGACACGATCAACTGGAAGCTGGCGCCGAGACTGGGCCACAGCGATGAATTGGAATCGCAAATCGATTGAAAGGCAGTGATTTGCATGGTCGGCTTGACCCCGCAAGCACAGGTCATAAAAGGAACGACCGACCGGAGGGGAACGACCTCAGCATGTTCACGAAAATCCTGATCGCCAACCGTGGCGAGATCGCCTGTCGCGTCATCAAGACGGCGCGCATGATGGGGATTGCCACGGTCGCGGTCTATTCCGATGCCGATCGCGATGCCGTGCATGTCGAGATGGCCGACGAGGCGGTGCATATCGGGCCTTCGCCCGCCGCGCAAAGTTATCTTGTCCCTGAAAAGATCATCGCCGCCTGCAAGGAAACCGGGGCTCAGGCCGTGCATCCCGGCTATGGCTTCCTGTCTGAACGGGCCGCCTTCTGCGAAGCGCTGGAGAAGGAAGGCATCGTCTTCATCGGCCCGAAGCCCAAGGCGATCAAGGCGATGGGCGACAAGATCGAATCGAAGAAATTCGCCAATGCCGCCAAGGTTTCGACGGTCCCGGGCTGGCTCGGCGTCATCGAGAATGCCGACCATGCCGAGAAGATCGCCGGCGAGATCGGTTATCCCGTGATGATCAAGGCCTCGGCCGGCGGCGGCGGCAAGGGCATGCGCATTGCCTGGAACCAGTCGGAAGTGCGCGACGGCTTCGACCGGGCGCGCTCGGAGGCCAAGAGCTCGTTCGGCGACGACCGCGTGTTCATCGAAAAATTCGTCGTCGATCCGCGCCATATCGAGATCCAGGTGCTGGCCGACGCGCATGGCAATGCGCTCTATCTCGGCGAGCGCGAATGCTCGATCCAGCGCCGCAACCAGAAGGTCGCGGAAGAGGCGCCGTCGCCATTCCTCGACGCCAAGACGCGCAAGGCCATGGGCGAGCAGTCGGTGGCGCTGGCCAGGGCCGTCGACTATCAGAGCGCCGGCACGGTCGAGTTCATCGTCGACAAGGACAAGAACTTCTATTTCCTTGAAATGAATACACGATTGCAAGTCGAGCACCCCGTGACGGAGCTCGTCACCGGCATCGATCTGGTCGAGCAGATGATCCGGGTCGCCGCCGGCGAGAAGCTCGCTTTGAAGCAAAGCGACATCAAGCTGAATGGCTGGGCGGTGGAAAGCCGGCTCTATGCAGAGGATCCCTATCGCAATTTCCTGCCGTCGATCGGCCGGCTGACGCGCTACCGGCCGCCGGAGGAAGGGCAATTCGGCGATGTCGTCATCCGCAACGACACCGGCGTCACCGAAGGCTCCGAGATTTCGATGTTCTATGACCCGATGCTCGCCAAATTGTGCACCTGGGCGCCGACGCGCATCGAAGCGATCGACGCCATGTCGGAAGCGCTCGACAGTTTTGTGGTGGACGGCATCGAGCACAACATTCCGTTCCTGGCGGCGCTGATGCAGCATCCGCGCTGGCGGGAAGGGGCGATATCGACCGGCTTCATAGCAGAGGAATATCCCGACGGTTTTGCGCCCATCGTGCCGAACAGCGAAGAAAAGGCGGTGCTGGCCTCCATCGTGACCGCGGTGGAACTGCTGCGACGCGACCGGCTCGACCGGCTGGGTGGGCGGCTGGCGCCGCATTCGGGCGTACTCAAGCGCGATTGGGTGGTGAAGCTCGGCGGCGAATATCTCCAGGCGTCCATCCTCGAAGGCATGATCTCCATTCCGATGGAGATCGACCTGTCGATCGACGGCGGCAAGGCGCTGACCGTTTCATCCGACTGGCGGCCGGGCGACCTGATCTGGCGCGGCACGGTCGGCAAGCGCTCCGTTGTCGCCCAGATCCGGCCTGTCGCCAACGGTCTTCGCATCGCCTGGAAAGGCATGTCGGTGACCGCGCGCGCCATGCTGCCGCGCATCGCCGAGCTGGAACGGCTGATGCCGGAGAAGGTGGCGCCGGACACGTCGAAACTGCTGCTCTGCCCTATGCCCGGCCTCGTCGTGTCGATCGCTGTCACCGAGGGCCAGGAGGTCAAGGCCGGCGAGACCTTGGCCGTAGTCGAGGCGATGAAGATGGAAAACGTGCTGCGCGCCGAGCGCGATCTCATCGTGTCGAAACTCAACGCCAAGCCCGGCGACAGTCTCGCTGTGGACGCAGTGATCATGGAGTTCGCCTGAACAAGCGGCAAGCCTGTGATTGGCGGTCGTTTGTGCTGGACTGGTATCGCCCGGTCCCGGACAATACATCTCCATCGACTCAGAGCCTTCGAGTGCGCGAGAAACCATGGCGGATGACAGACTTCCACGCGATCCCTTGAAGCGCGAAGCCGCCATTGCGGCCGCGCGGCCGGAGGTGCCGGCGCGGCCGTTCGTGCATCTGCGCGTGCATTCGGCCTATTCGCTGCTCGAGGGCGCGCTCCAGCTCGGCAAGATCGTCGGCCATGCCGTGAAGGACGAGGCGCCGGCGATCGCCGTCACCGACACCAACAATCTGTTCGGCGCGCTCGAATTCGCGCAGAAGGCGGTGAAGGACGGCATCCAGCCGATCATCGGCTGCCAGATCGCGCTCGCCTTTTCCGGTGAGAACAGCGATGGCCAGCGCGACCGCCGACGTCAAGGCCCGGAGATGCGGCCGGTCGTTCTGCTCGCCGCGACCGAAGCCGGCTATTCCAACCTGGTCAGGCTGGTCAGCCGCGTCTACCTGGAAACGCCGCCCGGCGAAGCGGTGCATCTGACGACTGAGATGCTGGAGGGAAAGGCCGATGGGCTGATCTGCCTCAGCGGTGGGCCGCGCGGCCCGATCGGCAACGCCTTGAAGGAGGATCGCCGCGATCTGGCCGAGGCGCGGCTTTTGACGCTCAAGGCGATGTTCGGCGACCGGCTCTATGTCGAATTGGACCGGGTCGCGGGCTACGACCGGGTCATCGAACATCAGACGATCGATCTCGCCTACGCGCACGAACTACCGCTTGTCGCCACCAACGAAGCCTTCTTCTCGTCGCGCGACGATTATGAAGCGCATGACGCGCTGATTGCCATTGCCGAAGGCTCCGTCGTCGCCGTCGACACCCGCCGCCGGCTGTCGCCGGACAATTTCCTGCGCAGCCAGGCCGAAATGGCGCAATTGTTCGCCGACCTGCCGGAAGCGATCGACAACACGGTCGAGATCGCGCAGCGCTGTTCCTACTATCCAAAAACCCGCAGCCCGATCCTGCCGCGCTTCACCGGCGGCGATGGGTCCGATAAGGATGCGGCCGAAAAGGCCGAGGCCGCGGAGCTGGCGCGCCAGGCGCGCGAGGGGCTCGACGCGCGGCTTGCGCTGCACGGGCCGACGCCGGGCTACACGGTCGAGCAATATCGCGAACGGCTCGAGTTCGAGCTCGGCATCATCGAGAAGATGAAATTTCCGGGCTACTTCCTGATCGTTGCCGACTTCATCAAATGGGCCAAGGCGCAAGGCATTCCAGTCGGACCGGGCCGTGGTTCGGGCGCCGGATCGCTGGTCGCCTATTCGACGACCATCACCGATATCGATCCGCTGCGCTTCTCCCTGCTGTTCGAGCGCTTCCTCAATCCCGACCGCGTGTCGATGCCCGACTTCGACATCGACTTCTGCCAGGATCGTCGCGAAGAGGTGATCCGCTACGTCCAGCAGAAATACGGCCGCGACCAGGTCGGCCAGATCATCACTTTCGGTACGCTGCAGGCGCGCGCCGTGCTGCGCGACGTCGGCCGTGTGCTGCAGATGCCTTATGGCCAGGTCGACAAGCTGTCCAAGATGGTGCCGCAGAACCCGGCCAATCCGGTCAAGCTCGCGGATGCCATCGCCAACGAGCCGCGCTTTGCCGAAGAGGCCGAGAAGGAGCCGATCGTCCAGACGCTGCTCGACATGGCGCAGAAGCTGGAAGGCCTTTACCGCCACGCTTCCACACACGCCGCCGGCATCGTCATCGGCGACCGGCCTTTGTCGGAACTGGTGCCGATGTACCGCGATCCGCGCTCGGACATGCCGGTCACCCAGTTCAACATGAAATATGTCGAGCAGGCCGGGTTGGTGAAGTTCGACTTCCTCGGCCTGAAGACGCTGACCGTGCTGGAGACGGCGGTGAAGCTGATCCGCCGGCGCGGCATCGACATCAATCTGGCGACGATCCCGCTCGACGACCCCGAGACCTACGCCATGCTGTCGCGCGGCGAGGTGGTCGGCGTGTTCCAGGTGGAAAGTGCCGGCATGCGCAAGGCGCTGATCGGCATGCGGCCCGACTGCATCGAGGACATCATCGCGCTCGTTGCCCTCTACCGGCCGGGCCCGATGGAGAACATCCCGACCTACAATGCCAGAAAGCATGGCGAGGAGGAGATGGCCTCGATCCATCCGAAGATCGACCATCTGGTGAAGGAGACGCAAGGCGTCATCGTCTACCAGGAACAGGTGATGCAGATCGCGCAGGAGCTGTCTGGCTATTCGCTCGGCGAGGCCGACCTTCTGCGGCGCGCCATGGGCAAGAAGATCCGCGCCGAGATGGACAAGCAGCGCGAGCGCTTTGTCTCGGGTGCGGTCGAGCGCGGTGTCAGCAAGCCGCAAGCCGACTTTATTTTCGACCTGCTGGCCAAGTTCGCCGACTACGGTTTCAACAAGTCGCACGCCGCCGCCTACGCCGTGGTCTCGTACCAGACCGCCTATCTCAAGGCGCATTATCCGGTTGAGTTCC
This sequence comes from Mesorhizobium sp. WSM4307, assembly GCF_007003945.1. Taxonomy (NCBI): domain Bacteria; kingdom Pseudomonadati; phylum Pseudomonadota; class Alphaproteobacteria; order Hyphomicrobiales; family Phyllobacteriaceae; genus Mesorhizobium; species Mesorhizobium sp. WSM4307. The sequence goes on along the minus strand of NZ_VFTB01000011.1, from coordinate 171,843 downwards.
TGGCCGCATCGATGACGCTCGACATGGGCAATACCGACAAGCTTGCCGACTTCCGCCAGGACGCACTGCGCCTCGGCATCGAGGTTCTGGCGCCGTCGGTGATGACGAGTTTCCGGCCTTTCGAGGTCGGCGAGAACCGCATCTATTACTCGATGGCGGCGCTCAAGGGCGTCGGCGACGCGGCGGTCGAGCACATCGTTGCCGTGCGCGGCGAAAAGCCGTTCAAGAATCTCGCCGATTTCTGCGAGCGGGTCGATCCCAAGATCGTCGGCAAGCGCGTCTTCGAAAGCCTGATCATGGCCGGCGCGCTCGACTGCTTCGGCCATGACCGCGCCCAGATGATGGCTGGCGTCGAACGGATGATGGGATTGGCGTCACTTGCCCAGCAGAACGCCGTTTCCGGCCAGGCCGATATTTTCGGCGCCTCGCTCGGCGCACAGTCGCAGGCGCTGAACCTGCCGGCGACGGACCCATGGCTCGCGGCCGACCGGCTGCACCGCGAATTCCAGGTCGTCGGGTTCTATCTCTCGGCCCATCCGCTCGACGAATACAAGGCGGCTTTGCAGAAGATGCGGGTGCAGAACTGGGCGGAGTTCTCGGCCGCCGTCAAACGCGGCGCTTCCGCCGGCCGCCTGGCAGGCACGGTGACCAGCAAACAGGAGCGCAAGACGCGCACCGGCAACAAGATGGGCGTCGTGGCCTTTTCCGATACTTCCGGCCAGTACGAGGCCGTGCTGTTTTCCGAAGCGTTGGCGCAGTACCGTGACCTGCTCGAAGCTGGCCGCTCCGTCGTGATCACCGTCGCGGCCGAGGACCGGCCCGAGGGCGTCAATTTGCGCATCAACTCCGTGCAATCGCTGGAGGAGGAGGCAAGCCGCATCCAGAAGGCGCTGCGCATATTCGTCAGGAACGATGGACCCGCCTCGATAATCCAATCCCAGCTCACCCAGCGCGGTGAAAGCCAGGTGAGCATCATCGTGATCAAGGAAGAGGCCCAGGGCGAGGTCGAGATCGCCTTGCAGGGCGGCTACCGCGTTTCGCCGCAGATCGCCTCGGCAATGCGCGCCGTGCCCGGTGTGGTCGAAGTGGAGTTGGTGTGACCCCCGCCCTTGGCAGGCGTCGGCACATGCCGCCCATGTCATCGCGATCGGCATGAAGGCCGCGGACAAGCGAGCATCACAGGATCGTTCCGCCATGGCGCGGCTGCGCGACACGCTGCGCAGGCTCTATCATGGGCGCACGCCCGCCGCCTTCCGGTTTCAGGTTGCGGCAATCGTCATCGATCTCGCCATTGTCGCCTTCTCCATTGCGACACCCGTCATCCAGCAATCGGCCTCGTTCCTATGGCTGGATTATGCGGTGGCCGCGCTCGTCGGCGCCGATCTGATCGCCCGGCTGCTGGCCTCAAACGACATGCTGCGCCTGATGAAGCAGCCGACTTCCTGGGTGGATGTCTTCATCCTGTTGACGCTGCTGATGCCGACGGCGCTCGCCAATCTCGGTTTTCTGCGGATCCTGCGGCTGTGGTCGCTGTCGCGCAGCGGTTCGATCTGGCGGCATTTCGAGATGCGTGGGCTCAGGCCCTGGCGCGAGGCAAGCCATGCGGTCATCAACCTCCTGACGTTTCTGTTCGTCATCACCGGCTTCGTCTACACCTTCTTCTTCCGTAATGGAGCCGGCCTGGAAAACTACATCGACGCGCTTTATTTCACCGTCGCCACGGTGGCGACGACCGGCTTCGGCGACATCGTGCTGCCGGGAATGGCCGGCAAGCTGACGGCGATCGTCACCATGATCATCGGCATATCGCTGTTTGTCAGGCTGGCGCAGGCGATGTTCCGGCCGGCCAAGGTGCACTGCAAGGCCTGCGGGCAAGTCCTCAACATACCGAACGAAGGCGACTGACGGGCCGAACGCTACGATGCCGCCACTTCAGCCGGCTGTACCGGTTTGCGCTGCAGATTGAGCAGATTGCCCATCAGGATCAGCAGCGCGCCACCAGCGGTGAAAGCGTCGATCTGCTCGTGATAGAGCAGCCAGCCGACCAGCGCCGACAAGGGCACCCGCAGGAAATCCATCGGCGAAATGACGGTCGCATCGGCATAGGTAAGCGCGCGGGCCATGCAGAAATGTGACGACATGCCGGTGAAGGCGATCAGCAGGATCCAGGGCCAGAGTTCAAGCGATGGGGTGCGCCACACGTAGAGCGCGGGGATGAGGCCGAGCACCGACTGGATGATCAGCATCCAGAAAATGATGCGCACGACGCTGTCGGTGCGCGTCAGCGATTTCACCAGCACCAGCGATATGCCGAAACAGACCGCGGCGCCCAGCACGACCAGATGTCCGGGATCGACCGCGTCGACGCCTGGACGGACGATGACCACCACGCCGATCAGGCCGAGCACGACTGCCGCCAGTTTCGGCCGGCTCAGCCTTTCGCCGAGAAAAGTCACCGCCAGGATCGCCGTCCAGATCGGCGTGGTGAATTCGATCGAGATCAGCACAGCCAGCGGGATCAGCGTCAAGGCGTAGAGCCATGCCGCCTGGCCGCTATAGTGGACGACGTTGCGGGCGAGATGGGCGAGGGGACGCTGCGTGCGCATTGCCGCGAAGCCGCCGCTCGCCAGCACCAGCGGCAAGAGGATGAAGAAGCCGATCACCGAGCGCAGTTCCAGCACCTGGAAGACGTTGAGTTCGGCCGTCGTGGCGCGGCCGGCGACCGACATAGCCAGGAAAGAGCTGATCGACAGCGCCATCCAGAACGCGGCCTTGGGGATCGAGGGGGTGGGTGCCATGGCAGCTATCTCGCAGGCTGCGGCTTTTGCCGCAATTGCTAGTCACTCCATTCTTCTGGGCCAGTTGCAGTGGCGTGATGTGCAAAACGGTCATGTCGCGAGCGGAACCCGATAGGGCAGTGGGCGTTGAGTCCCGGTATTCAGCCGAGCTTCGCAGGACGTCTTTCAGCGTCGACAGGGAGAATTTCGATGAGACCATTCGCGCAATTTGCGCTTGCCGGCTGTCTCCTGGTCGCGGCAGGCACGGCACATGCCGACGAGACCAAGTTTCTCCAGTCGTTCAAGGGCAGTTTTGCCGGCAAGGGCACTGTCCAGTTGACCACCGATGTGCCGAACGTCAGTGTTTCCTGCAGCTTCAAGTCGAACGCGACCTCGACCTCGCTCTCGCTGGATGGCAATTGCCGCGGTCTCGTTTTGGTGACGCGGGCCATCAGTGCCAAGTTGAAGGTGACGGGTGCGAAATACAGCGGCGTCTATGTCGGGTCGCGCACCGGGCCGGCACAGCTGAACGGCAGCCGTTCGGGCGACGCGATCAATCTTGGCATCCGCTGGGCCCAGGAGGTCAATGGCGATCGCAAGGCGCGGATGACGGTCGAGAAGCGAGGCGAGAACGGCATCCGGCTCACGGTCACCGATACCGATCCGAAAACCGGCAAGAACGTGGTGATGAGCCGGATCGATCTGACGCGCGTCTGACGGCAGGATCCGACTGAATCTCGACACATCCGGTATCCAGGCTCAGTCTTCCAGCGGCTCCGGCGGATGGGCATCGCGACCCCTGCCGAACGTATAGCCGGTCTCCACCGCCTTGCGGCCGAATTTGTCGCGCAGCGCATCGATCGCGCCTTCGGCCATGGCGCGTTTGCGCGACTTGACGTCGACCAGATCCGGCGGGTCGGCCTTGTCGTCGTCGGAGAGGTCGCTGACGCCGATGCCGAGCAATCGAAATTTCGTGCCGTCCGTTTCCCTGCGAAGAAGCTCTACCCCGGTCTGGAAGATACGGTCCGCGAGCCGCGTCGGGTCGCCGAGCTGGCGGTTGCGCGTGCGCAGTTTGAAATCCTGGGTCTTCAGCTTCAGCACCACGGTGCGTCCGGCAATGCCTGACTTTTTCAGCCGCGCCGAGACCTTTTCCGAGAGCCCTCTCAGCACCGCGACCAACTCGTCCAGCGACGCGATGTCGGTGTCGAAGGTGGTTTCGGCCGACACGCTCTTGGCGTCCTGGTCGGGGTCGACGCGGCGAACGTCCTCGCCACGCGAAAGCCGGTAGAGCCGGTCGCCCATCACGCCGTAGCGGCGCATCAGGTCGCCACGCTCCATCGTCTGAAGCTGGCCGATGGTGCGGATGCCGTCGCGTTCCAGCGTGGCGTTGAACGCCTTGCCGACGCCCCAGATCATGGTCACCGGCTGCGTCGCCAGGAAGCCGACCGCCTCGGCCTCGCCGATGACCGAAAAGCCGCGCGGCTTGCGGAAGTCCGACGCGATCTTGGCGAGGAACTTGCAGTAGGAGAGGCCCGCGGAAACGGTGATGCCGATCTCTTTCTCCACGGCCAGCGCGAAGCGCGCCAGAACCACGGCCGGCGGCAGGCCGTGCAGCCGTTCGGTGCCGGCGAGGTCGAGAAACGCCTCGTCGATCGACAGCGGCTCGACCAGCGGCGTCAGCGCCTGCATCATGGCGCGCACCTCGCGGCCGACACGTACGTACTTTTCCATGTTGGGCGGGATCACGACCGCCTCGGGGCAGGCCTCGAGCGCCTTGAACATCGGCATGGCGGAGCGCACGCCCCGGATGCGGGCGATGTAGCAAGCGGTGGAGACGACCCCGCGCTTGCCGCCGCCGATGATCAGCGGCTTGTCCTTGAGCGCCGGGTTGTCGCGCTTTTCGATCGCCGCGTAGAAGGCGTCGCAATCGATATGGGCCAGATGCAGCCGGTAAAGCTCGCGATGACGGGCAAGGCGAGGGCTGCCGCAGCGCTGGCAGCGGCGCGATTCACCGCGCTGAAACGTCAGGCAGTCACGGCAAAAACCGTGATCGGGATTGTTGACAGGGGCCGCCATCACTGCGAACATAAAGAGAACAGAGGCAATGGTACGACAGTGCAGGGCTAGCGACAAGCTTGGCCTGGGGAGAACCATATGAGCACGACCGTAGTACCGCTGGCGCCCGAGCTGTGGCCTGATTTCGAGGACCTTTTCGGCAAGCAGGGCGCCTGCTACGGCTGCTGGTGCACGCATTTCCGGCTGGCGCCGGCGGCGAGGCGCGAGAGCAGCCGCGAACGCAACAAGGACCATATCAAGGCGCGCATCGAGGCCGGCCCGCCCCCCGGCCTGCTGGCCTTCGAGGACGGCAAGGCGGTCGGCTGGATGCAGATCGGGCCGCGCGCCGACGTGCCTGAATGGAACAACAAGGGCAGGGGCTCGGCGCCGATCGATCCCGCCGACGCTTCCGATCCGGCCGTCTGGGCGATCTCCTGCTTCTTCGTCCGCGCCAAGGCGCGGGGCCGGGGCATCACGCACCGCCTCGTCGAAGGCGGCATCGATTTCGCCCGCGGCAACGGCGCACGGCTTGTCGAGGCCTGCCCGATCGACCTGTCGCGCGATTCGCGCTCGATCGGCCTGTTCGTCGGCTCGTCGGGGGTGTTCGAGAAAGCCGGGTTCGAGAGGCTGGTGGAACGCAAGGCGGGCCGGCCGCTGATGCGGCTGGTGCTTTGATCTCGTTTTTGTCGGCGGGCGTTGTTGATTTCATCTTGCAGTTGTGGCGGTAACTTCATACCCGCATGAAAGAAACGGAGAATTTTTGTGAAACGTGCCCTGCCTTTCGCTTTCATGGCGACGGCAGCCAAGACGGTGACGGCGATGCAGGCGCGAAACAGAGCCCCTGAGGGTATAGCTTCACAGCGCTGATAACCGGCTCCTGCTTTTGGCTGACAGCCTGACTGTCATCATCTTGCAGTTGTGATGGTATTTCCCTACCAGAAGCACGAAACGATTTTTGCCTTTTCGATCAACGGAGACTTCCCGTGAACCGTAAGTTGCCAATTGCCTTTGCCGCGCTTCTCTTCAGCGCGCCCGCCTTCGGCCAGACCGTCGACAGCAAGGGTGCCAAGCAATTGTCCGATGACCTGTCCCGCTATGTCGGCAAACAGGCGCTCGACAAGGGCATTCTGAAGGTTTCGGTCGAAGGCGACGCCTACAAGGTCGCGTTCGATCTCAAGGCGCTTGCCGCGACGGTTCCCGCACAGGGAAAGGTGAAACTCGACTTCGCGCCCTACGCCGTGCTGGTGAAGCCGCGCAGCGACGGGACCTGGGATGTCTCGATGGATTTTTCGCAGAGCGGATCCTTCGAGTTCAACGGGCCCGAGGGGCTGCAGAGCACCCAGTTTTCGATCAAGGACGGCAAGGGTTCCGGCATCTATGATCCGAGTCTGGCGGCATTCATCAGCGGCACCAGCTCGTTGGCCGGCATGACGATGGCATCGAAGGATGCCAAGCAGCAGATGGAGGCCAGCACTGGCGCCGGCACCGCGACCATCGCCGCCACCAAGGCCGCCAATGGCGGCGTCGATTTCACAATGTCGCAAAAGATTTCGAATTTCGCCGAGGCGATCAAACTGGACGATCCCGAGAACGGGCTGAATTTTCCGGTCACCATCAAGTCGCCGGAATTGTCGGTGGAAGCCAGCGGCAAGGGCGTGCAGACGAGGCCGCTGCTCGACCTCCTGGCATTTGCCGTGGCCAATGAGGACGAGAAGACGCTGAAGGCAAACCAGGCGCAGCTCAAGTCCCTTCTGCGCGCAGCGCTTCCGGTGTGGGAGCGCATCGACGGCACCTATGGCTTCAAGGATTTCGCGGTCGACAGCCCGATCGGCACTTTCGGCGCAACCCAGCTCAGCACCGCGTTCGGCAGCGACGGCGTTTCCCAGAGCGGCAAGGTCACCTACGGCATCAAGGCGTCGGGCCTGACCGTGCCGCAGCAGCTTTTGCCGAGCTGGAGCGTGGCGTTGCTGCCCACCGATATCGACCTGAACTTCGGCGGTGCCAATATCGATCTCGACACCATGGCGAAGAAGGCGATCGAAGCCTTTGATCTCAATCAGGATCCGCCGCTGTCGGCCGAGTTCGGCGACCAGCTCAAGACCGACTTCCTGGCCAAGGCGCCGAAGGTCGTCATTAGCCACAGCGTTGTGAAGAACAAGGACATGGAGATCGCGCTGGAAGGCGAGATGACGAGCTTCGGCCAGAAACCCGACGCAAATCTCACCGTCGATGTCGCCGGCTTCGACAAGATCATGGCGCATCTGCAGGAAGCGGCAAAGGCGGAACCGGAGGTCGGGCAGTACGTGCCTGTCGCTCTCATGGTCAAGGGCTTTGCCAAGACGCTGCCGGACGGTCGGCTGGAATGGGCCGTCAGCACCAAGGCCGATGGCTCGGTCACCGTCAACGGCGTCATGCTGAAGCCCGCCGATCCGGCGGTGGACGACAGCGTCGACGACGGTGACGGCGCGGACGACAGCAGCGGCGGCGACAATGGCGATGGCGCCAATGGTGGCGGCAGCGACAATGGTGGCGACAGCGATAATGGTGGGGCCGGCGCGAAGCTGAATCCTTGAGGTTGGGCTTTCCAGCAATTCCAGGAAAAACGCACAGCGTTTTTCCCTTGGGAATTGCGTGTAACGTTTTAGAGCCCCAGCGCGCCGACGATCTTCGGCGCGGCTTCGTGCCAGTCCTGGACGACGATGACATCGTCCGGGACGGGCGGCAGGAACGCACGCAGCGAATTGTCCGCCATCAGGTGGAAAAGATTGGCGTCGGTGACCGATTCCCGCACCGACGCCAGATTGTGCGGCTGATCGTCGACGAAGGCCACCGGCCGGCCGCTCTTGCCGCGCAGCCTGGCCACTGCCGGTCCCTTGGCCATTTCGGTGGTCAGCAGCGGATAGTTCAGACCCAAGGCATCGAGATGCGCGCGGCGCACGGCACGATGCCGGTGCGGCATGGCCGTGAGCATTATGATTTCCGCGCGGTCGCCAAGCCTTGCCAAGGATTCCGCGGCGCCGTCGGTTATGCTTTGCCAATCGGCCTGCGCGTCAAAGAAATCACCCAGAAGTGCCGTGACTTCCGGCTGTTCGATCAGCCGGCCGCTGGCCGTTTCGGCAATGTTGCCGGTCAGCCGGAAGGACGCCAGCGTCAGCCCATAGCCGCGCGACTTCAAGAAATGCGGGAAGGGGCGGATGAATTCGAGCACGACATCGTCGACGTCGAGCACCAGCAGCGGCCGGTCGTCCGCTGACAGTTCCTCGATCTGGCGCGCGGTCTCGGGATCATCGCTCATATGGACCGCTCATGGTTGTCGTCGCCGAGCGGCAGTGCGCGCAACGCCTTGCCGACGGCGGCCGGCGGCGTGCCGGTTTCCTCGGCAAAGCGCATCAGGGTCGGCTCATGGGCAAGTATGAACTGCAGCACGCCGGCCAAAAAGCCGGGCTCGCCTGCGGCCTTGCGGATCGAATGCGCCTCTATTCCGGTGATCGCCAGAAAGCGCGGCAACAGCTCCGGATCAGAGGCGACGAAGCCCAACGCCTTCACGGCAATGGTTTCCGCCTCTTCGCGCATTGACGCCGCGTTTGCCATCACTACCTTCGGTACGTGGAATGAGTCTCTTCCGCAGTAATGGCAAGAGTTGCTTGCGGCAAGCCTTTACAGCGCCGCGCGCCGTTTGGACGCGCAGCGAGGCGAGGTGGAATTCGCGCTGCTTTGCAGCCCGGAGGTTTCCGTTTCGTCAATTATATTGCCGTATAGTGAAGCAGGGTTTGGTGCGTTCAACCGGGAGCGCATGACGGCCACCTTCGAGCGGAAGGACGGCCGGGACGGGATGTCGATGCCTAAGAAGGTCATGATCGTCGAGGACAATGAGCTCAACATGAAGCTCTTTCGGGACCTCATCGAAGCGAGCGGTTACGAGACAGTGCGCACCCGCAATGGTCTGGAGGCGCTCGACCTGGCACGTCAGCACAGGCCGGATCTCATCCTGATGGACATCCAGCTGCCCGAAGTGTCGGGGCTGGAAGTGACCAAATGGCTGAAGGAAGATGACGATCTGCACGTCATCCCGGTCATCGCCGTGACCGCCTTCGCCATGAAAGGCGACGAGGAGCGCATCCGCCAGGGCGGCTGCGAGGCCTATATTTCGAAGCCGATCTCGGTGCCGCGTTTCATCGAAACCATCAAATCTTACCTGGGCGATGCCTGATGTCCCTTTCCAGCCGAGCCGGAGCCTTGTGAAATGACCGCGCGGATCCTCGTCGTCGACGACATCCCTGCCAATGTGAGGCTGCTGGAGGTCCGGCTGCTGGCCGAATATTTCGAGGTGCTGACCGCCACCAACGGGCCTGACGCCATCGAGACCTGCGAGAACGGCAAGGTCGATGTCGTGCTGCTCGACGTGATGATGCCCGACATGGACGGGTTCGAGGTCTGCCGCCGGCTGAAGAGCGACCCCGCGACGTCGCACATCCCGGTGGTGATGATCACCGCGCTCGACCAGGTTTCCGACCGCGTGCGCGGGCTCGAGGCCGGCGCCGACGATTTCCTGACCAAGCCAGTCAACGATCTGCAACTGATGACGCGCGTCAAGAGCCTGGTCCGGTTGAAGTCTCTCACCGACGAGCTCAGGCTGCGTGCCTCGACGACGCGCAACATCGGCATCGAGGAGCTGCTCAGCCGCAATTTCGCGTCCGAGGACACGACGCCGAAGGTGCTGTTGATCGACGAGCGCAAATCGTCGGTCGAGCGCATCCAGAAAATGCTGCGCGACCGCGCCGATCTCGATGTCATCGGCGACCCGCATGCCGGGTTCTTTCAAGCCGCCGAGACGTCCTATGAATGCGTGATGATCTCGACGGCCTTCGCCGATTTCGATCCGTTGCGGCTCTGCTCGCAATTGCGCTCGCTCGACCGCACCCGTTTCGTGCCGATCATCCTTTTGGCCGAGGAGGGCGAGGAGGAGCGTATCATCCGCGGCCTCGAGCTCGGCATCAACGACTATCTGATGCGGCCGATCGACCAGCAGGAGCTGACGGCGCGGCTGCGCACCCAGGTGCGCCGCAAGCGCTACAACGACCAATTGCGCGCCAGTGTCACCCAGACCATCGAGATGGCGGTGACCGACGGTCTGACCGGGCTGCACAACCGCCGCTATCTCGACAGCCATCTGCAGACGCTGTTCGACCGCGCCGTGGCGCGGCGCCGGCCGCTGTCGGTGATGATCACCGATCTCGACCGTTTCAAGTCGATCAATGATGCGTATGGCCATGATGGCGGCGACGAGGTGCTGCGGGAATTCGCGCGGCGGCTGCGCAAGAATGTCAGGGGTATCGACCTTGCCTGCCGGTTCGGCGGCGAGGAGTTCGTCGTGGTGATGCCGGACACCGATGGCGCCGTGGCAGAGAAAGTGGCCGAACGCATCCGCGCCGAAATCGCCCAGAAGCCGTTCGCCATTGGCGCCGACGGCAAGACGATCGAGGTCACCGTCAGCGTCGGCGTGTCGTCGGTGCTGAAGGGCGTGGACACGGTGGCGGCACTGATGAAGCGCGCGGATCTCGCGCTCTATGAAGCCAAGAGCGGCGGCCGCAACCGCGTCGTAGCCAAGGCGGCGTAGGCGCCCGCGACCGATTCCACGGTCAATCCAATAAGGTTAGCTATTTACCTTAATCCAAGCGATTCGCGAGCCTTGGTTAAGAAATTGTTGATTTTCATAAGCTCTTGCGCAAATGTGAAGGCCAAGACGAAGCCGGCACGAGGGTAGTCAACCGGCTCGATCCCTGAAATACCCCATGATGCTCAGGTCCGCCGCATCTCCTGGGTCCGTGGGGTCGGCCGGCCGGCGCTGGCACATAGTGGCCTCCTCGTACCGCTGCCAAACGCCGACCGGCCCCCTTCCTCCAAACAGAACATCAGAACTTCGTGCCAAGGCACGAAGTTCTCTGATTTTTTTGCCTGTGAGCAATCAGGGCTCCCGTCCTCGATCCACGGCCGTCGGCCGGCCAAGCGATCACGGCGGCAGAGTACCCCTTCCATTTCATACATATGGCGCACAAGGGGCTTGCGGCAAGACCCGTCTCCTCCCGTAAAAACCACGCGATCAGGCGCGAAAACGGGAGTAGCGATTAATGATTTCGGAGCATGCGGTGGCGATCGCCGGGGGCGGTCCGACAGGATTGATGCTGGCGGGGGAGCTCGCTTTGGCGGGCATCGACGTTGCCATTGTCGAGCGGCGCCCGACCCAGCAGCTGGTCGGGTTGCGCGCGGGCGGCCTGCACGCGCGCACCATCGAAGTTCTCGATCAGCGTGGAATTGCCGACCGGTTTCTCTCGCAAGGGCAAAGCTTCCCGACCGTCGGCTTCCACATGATCCGTTTGGATATCAGCGATTTTCCCAGCCGGCACAACTACCTGCTGGCGCTGCGGCAAAACCATATCGAACGGATATTGGCCGACTGGATCGACGAGTTGGGGGTGCCGATCTATCGCGGACAGGACGTCACCGGTTTCGCGCAGGATGATGGCGGCGTCGACGTGGAGCTGTCCGGAGGCCAACGGTTGCGGGCACAATACCTCGTTGGCTGCGACGGCGGGCGCAGCACGATCCGCAAGGCGGCGGGTATCGAGTTCCCCGGCTGGGATCCGACGATAAGCTGGATGATCGCCGAGGTCGAAATGTCCAGTGAGCCGGCACTGGGCTTTCGCAGCGACGCCTACGGAATTCATGCGATAGGCAAGATCGAAGACAGCGACCGGCTGGGTGTCGTTCTGACCGAGAGACAATTGACCATCGGCGGCGAACCGACGCTGCAAGATCTCCGTGAGGCGCTTGCTGCAGTCTATGGCACCGATTACGGGATCCACAGTCCGACCTGGATCTCGCGCTTTACCGACATGACACGGCAGGCCGCCGCCTACCGGGACAGACGTGTCCTGCTGGCCGGCGACGCCGCGCACATCCATCCGCCGATGGGCGGGCAGGGCCTCAACATCGGCGTGCAGGACGCGGTCAATCTGGGGTGGAAGCTGGCCCAGGTGGTCAAGCGGACCTCACCGGAAAGCCTTCTCGACAGTTATCACGCCGAGCGTCATCCGATCGCCGCTCGCGTGCTGCGCAACGCGAAGGCACAGGTTGCGCTTCGCCGTATGGATGCCAGCACCAAGGCGTTGAACGACATCTTTACCGAACTGCTTGGCATGGATGAGCCGCGCAAACGGATCGCGGGGGAGATGTCCGGTCTGGGTGTACATTACGATCTCGGCGAGGGACATCCACTGCTTGGGCGGCGGATGCCCGACCTCGACCTGGCCACCGCCAACGGTCCGGTGCGGGTCTTCAGTCTGCTGCATGACGCCCAACCGGTGCTTCTCAACCTCGCTGAGCCAGGCGGACTGGACATTGCGCCCTGGGCGGATCACGTCCGGCAGATGGAGGCTGGATATGACGGCCCCTGGGATCTGCCGGTTCTCGGGACGGTGGCCGCGCCGGCCGCCGTGCTGATCCGGCCCGATGGCTATGTGGCCTGGGTTGGGGTCGGAACCCAACAGGGGCTGGCTGAGGCGCTGACCACCTGGTTCGGACCGCCCGCCGGCTAGCGCATAGATGGAGGCGGGTCCACGCGATGCCCTGAAGCCGCATCGCGTGGCAGCTTGCTACAAGGCAGAAGCCGACAGTCCTCCTGACAATCAGTTGACAGGAGGTTTCATCTGTGCAGAAATTGGTTGGACCATTGGACCACTTGAAGTCGGGAGGATTTGTGGACCAGAACAGCCTGCCACCCATTCAGACGACGGCGCGCGATGACGCCGTGCTGAAGGCGTTGGTTGGGTTTGTTCGCGCCGAGGCCTTGCAGCCCGGCGACCGGCTTCCGACCGAACGCATCCTGGCCGAGCGGCTGAAGGTCAGCCGCAACACGGTGCGCGAGGCGCTGACGCGGTGGGAGGGGCTTGGCTTGGTCGAGCGCCGGCAAGGCAGCGGCACCTATCTCAAGGCGGCTGTTTCGCCCGACATGCTGCACATGCCGCTGACGCTGGCAGGCGGCAACGACTTCACCAGCCTGATGCATACGCTTGAAATTCGCCGCGCGCTGGAAGCGGAGGCGGCGGCCCTTTGCGCCGAACGCGCCAGCCCCGCGGACATTGCCGAGATCATGCGCAAGCTCGACATCATGGAGCAGGCCTTCCGCACCCGCGACGGTATGTCGTCGGAAGAGGACTGGGAGTTCCACCAGGCGATCTACCGGGTCTCCGGCAATCCGCTGTTCGAGCAGATCATCGCCGCCATGCACGAGCTGTTCCATCGCTTCTGGGAGCATCCTCTGGGCGTGCGCGATTTCGGCCACGCCAGCTTTCCCTATCACCGCACCATCTACGAATGCATTGCCGCACGCGACCCGCAAGGCGCCCGTGCCGAGGCGCTCAAGCTGATCGCCACCGTCGAGGACGATCTCAAGCGCGGTGCTGCGAAACTCAAACTTTCGAGCCAGACATGAACGAGCATCCGACCGGTTTCGATCACGATTATCTTGCCGAGGCGGCGACATTGCTGGCGCATGATGAACCGTTCCCCGGCGGCGCGGTGGTGCCGCCGATCTATCAGACCTCGCTGTTCACTTTCGCCAGCTATGCCGAAATGGCCGATACATTTGCCGGCAAACGAAAACAGCCGATCTATTCGCGCGGCGACAATCCGACCGTGATGGAGTTCGAAGCGCGCGTCGCCGCGCTCGAGGGCGCCGAGGCCGCGCGCGGCTTTTCCAGCGGCATGGCGGCGATCAGCGCCACCGTGCTTGCCTTCGTTGGGGCGGGCGAGCGCATTGTCGCTGTGCGCAACTGCTATGGCGATGCCTACCGGCTGTTCGAACGGTTGTTGCCGCGGCTCAACATCAAGGTCGACTATGTCGACGGCTCCGACCCGGATGCGGTCGCGGCGGCACTTCCCGGCGCCAAGCTGCTCTACCTGGAAAGCCCGACCTCGATGATGTTCGAACTCCAGGATATCGCGCATTTGACCCGGCTGGCGAAAGAGCAGGGCATCGTCACCACGATCGACAATTCCTGGGCAACGCCGGTGTTCCAGAAGCCGATCTCGCATGGCGTCGACCTGGTTTTGCATTCGGCCTCGAAATATCTCGGCGGGCACAGCGACACAGTCGCCGGCGTGGTGGCGGGCTCGGCCGCCCATATCAGGCATATCAACGAGCAGACCTATTCTTATCTAGGCGGCAAGCTGTCGCCATTCGAGGCCTGGCTGCTGCTGCGCGGCCTGCGCACGCTGCCGCTGCGCCTGCCGCACCACATGAAGAGCGGCCTCACCATCGCCGAACGGCTGAAGGCGCATGCCCATGTCGAGCGCGTCAACCATCCAGCCTATTCGAACCATCCCGGCAAGGCGACGCTGGCCGGCTATGCCGGCCTGTTCTCCTTCGAGGTCACGGACGATATCGACATCCCGGTCTTCGTCGACGCGCTGAAGTATTTCCGCATCGGCGTCAGCTGGGGCGGGCATGAAAGTCTGGTCGTGCCGGCCAAGGCGTCGCTGGAGCAGACGCCGGGACTGAATTCGATGGCGCGCTTCGGCGTCAGCCCCCGAACCATCCGCTTCAATGTCGGATTGGAAAGTGTCGAAGACCTCTGGGCCGACGTCGCCCAGGCCTTCGAAAAAGCCAGAAAATAACAAGCGGGTTCAAAATGGGAGTCTTGAACATGAAAAAACTGACCGTCATGCTTGCCACCGTTGCGGGGCTGGCAATTTCCGCCGGGAGCGCGCTGGCCGATTCGACCCTGAAGATGGTCGAAGTCATCACCAGCCCGCCGCGCACCGAATTCCTGAAAAAGCAGATCGCCGAGTTCGAGGCCGCCAATCCGGGCGTCAAGGTCGAGCTGATCTCGCTGCCCTGGGGCCAGGCCTTCGAAAAGTTCCTGACCATGGTGCAGGCCGGCGACACGCCCGACGTGGTCGAGATGCCGGAACGCTGGATGGGCCTCTATGCCAACAATGCCCAGCTCGAGGATCTCGGTCCCTACATGGCCAAATGGGATGACGCCAAGACGCTCGGCGAGCGCGCCAAGCAGTTCGGCTCGACGGTCAACAACACCCAGTTCATGATCCCGTACGGCTACTATGTGAATGCGCTGTTCTGGAACAAGAAGCTGTTCAAGCAGGCCGGCCTCGACGGCCCGCCGGCGACGCTCGACGAGTTCGTCGCCGACTCCAAGAAGATCTCCGCCATTCCGGGCAAATACGGCTACTGCCTGCGCGGCGGACCGGGCGCCTTCAACGGCATGCACATGTTCATGAACATCGCCCAGGGCAAGGGCGGATACTTCAACGAGGACGGCACCTCGACCATCAACGAGGAGGGCTCGGTCAAGGGCCTGCAGATGCTGGCCGACATGTACAAGGACGGGCTGGCGCCGAAGGATGCGGTGAGCTGGGGCTTCAACGAAACCGTCACCGGTTTCTATTCCGGCACCTGCGCCATGCTCAACCAGGATCCGGACGCGCTGCTCGGCATCGCCGACAAGATGAGCGCCGACGACTTCGCCGTGGCGCCGCTGCCGGTTGGCCCGAGCGGCAAGTCCTATCCGACGCTCGGCTATGCCGGCTGGGCGATGTTCGCGAACTCGCAGCACAAGGACGATGCCTGGAAGCTGATGGCGACGCTGCTCTCGCCCAAGGACAATCTCGAATGGGCCAAGGAAGTCGGCGTGGTGCCGATCCACAACGGCGCCGACCAGGATCCGCATTTCAAGACCGAGCAGTTCAAGGGCTGGTTCACGGAGCTCAGCGACACCTCCAAATATGAAATGGTGACGCCGCCGACGCATCTGGAAAACCTCGGCAATTTCGTCGACCAGGTGGCGATCAAGAATTTCCAGGAAGTGCTGCTTGGGCAGAAGACCGCCAAGGATGTCGCCGACCAGTGGGCCGCCTTCCTGACCAAGGAACAGCAGGACTGGCTGGCGAAGAACAAGAAGTAGTTCTTCTTCCCTTCTCCCCATTTACGGGGAGAAGGTGGCCCGAAAGGGCCGGATGAGAGGCGGCTCCAAGTTTTGAGAAGCCAGCGCCGCCCTCATCTGCCTGCCTGCATCTTCTCCCCCGTCGAACGGGTGAAGGACGCTGTTTTGCCTTCCGGCACCATCCTCCACCGTAGAGCCAAATCGATGACCTACGCCGTGTCCGAAATCCGATCCGCCAGCAAGCCGCGACGAAAGCGGCTGTCGCACGCCGCCATCGAGCCCTGGCTCTATCTCAGCCCGGCGATCATCCTGCTGGTCGTGGTGCTTTTGGTGCCGCTGGTCATCGGCATCAGCTACTCCTTCCGCAAATTCTCGGCGTTCAAGTCGGAATATGTCGGGCTTGGCCAGTATCAGGCGATGCTGTCGGACCAGGTGCTGGGCCAGGCGCTGGTCAACACGCTGTGGTGGACGGTTGCCAGCCTGTTCTTCCAATTCTTCCTCGGCCTTGGCCTGGCGCTGCTGCTCGACAAGCCGTTCCGCGGCCGCAAGGCGGTGCAGGCGCTGGTGTTCCTACCCTGGGCGGTGCCATCCTTCCTGTCGGGCCTGACCTGGGCCTGGCTGTTCAATCCGATCATCGGGCCACTGCCGCACTGGTTGTTCGCGCTTGGGCTGAAGGCGGAACCGACCAATGTGCTCTCCGATCCTGCTACGGCGATGTGGGGACCGATCGTCGCCAATGTCTGGTTCGGCATTCCGTTCTTCGCCATCACGCTGCTGGCGGCGCTGAAGTCCATTCCGTCGGAACTGCACGAGGCTGCGGCGATCGACGGCGCTTCGCCCTGGCAGCGCTTCACCAAGGTGACGCTGCCGTTCCTGGCGCCGACGATTGCCATCACGGTGATGCTGCGCACCATCTGGATCGCCACCTTCGCCGACCTGATCTTCGTCATGACCGAGGGCGGACCGGCCGGCTCGACCAACACGGTACCGGTCTACATCTATGTCAGCGCCTTCAAGTCGCTGGACAAGGGCTATGCCTCGGCGGTGGCCGTGCTGCTGCTTGTGTTGCTGATCGCCTATGCCATCGCGCTGATCGGCATACGCCGCTCCCTGGTGAGGCACGTCTGATGATCGCGGGACGCTCAACCTCACAACGGTTCTTCGGCGGCGTCGGCCTCTACGCGGCGATCGCGGCCTATGTGGTTTTCGCCTTGTTCCCCATCTACTGGACGCTGAAGATCTCGGTGACGCCGGAACGGCTGCTCTATTCCGAAGGCATCACCTTCTGGCCATCGCGCATGACGCTGCAGAACTTCGTCACCGTGCTCGAGGCCACCGATTTCCCGCGCTATTTCCTCAACAGCGTCATCGTCTCGGTGTCGACCGCGGCCTTGGTGACGATCATCGCCACGCTTGCCGGCTACGCCATGTCGCGCTTCACCTTTCGCGGCAAGGCGGCGCTGGCCTTGATGCTGCTTTTGACCCAGACGTTTCCGCTGGTCATGGTCATTCCGCCAATCTACCGCGTCATGGGGCAGATCGGCCTGATCAACAGCCTGACGGGGCTGATCATCATCTACACCGCCTTCAACACCGCTTTCGCCACCTTCCTGATGCAGTCCTTCTTCGATGGCATCCCGAAGGATCTGGAGGAAGCGGCGATGATCGACGGCTGCACCCGTGCGCAGGCGATGCGCAAGGTGATCGTGCCGCTGACACTGCCCGGCATGGGCGCGACGCTCGGCTTTGTCTTCACCGCCGCCTGGAGCGAACTCCTGTTCGCCCTGATGCTGATCTCCAGCGACGACCAGAAGACTTTCGCCGTCGGCCTGCTCACCTTCATCGGCAAGTTCGCCGTCGACTGGGGGCAGATGATGGCAGCGTCCATCCTGGCGCTGATCCCGGTCTGCATCTTCTTCGCCTTCCTGCAACGCTATCTCGTCACCGGCCTGACCGCCGGCGCCGTCAAAGGATAGATCGATGGCCTCTGTTACGCTCGAAAAAGTCCGCAAGGATTATGGCGCCGTCCGCGTCCTGCATGCGGTCGATCTTGAAATCGCCGATGGCGAGTTCGTCGTCCTGGTCGGGCCGTCCGGCTGCGGCAAGTCGACGCTTTTGCGCATGATCGCCGGACTGGAGGAGGCTTCAGGCGGCGAGATCCGTATCGGCGAGCGGCTGGTCAATGATGTGGCGCCCAAGGACCGCGACATCGCCATGGTGTTCCAGTCTTACGCGCTCTACCCGCACATGGACGTGTCGAAGAACATGGGCTTCAGCCTGCTCCTGAAGAAGGCGCAGAAGTCCATGATCGATGCAAGGGTGGATGGCGCGGCCAAGCGGCTCGGGCTCGACACATTCCTGCAACGCTTGCCACGGCAATTGTCGGGCGGCCAACGCCAGCGCGTCGCCATGGGCCGCGCCATCGTGCGCGATCCCAAGGTTTTTCTCTTCGACGAGCCGCTGTCCAACCTCGACGCCAAGCTGCGCGTGCATATGCGTGCCGAGATCAAGGCGCTGCACCAGCAGTTGAAGACCACCTCGGTCTATGTCACCCACGACCAGATCGAAGCGATGACCATGGCCGACCGGATCGTCGTCATGCATGACGGGCTGATCCAGCAGGTTGGTGCGCCGCTCGATCTCTATGACCGGCCGGCCAACATGTTCGTTGCCGGCTTCATCGGCTCACCGGGAATGAATTTCCTGCCGGCAACCGTGGAGAAGGCCGGAAAGGTGGACGCGGTGCTTTCCGATGGCCAGAAGCTGCGGCTGCCGGATGGCTTGCCGCTGAAGGACGGCGACGCGATCACCATCGGCCTGCGGCCTGAACATATAAGGCTGGCCGATGACGGCGCGCTGCAGGGTGAGGTGGTGGTGGTGGAGCCGCTCGGGCTTTCGACGCAGTTCTACGTCAAACTGGCCAACCAGCAGCTCTGCGTCTTTGCCATGGGGCGGGCCGGCGTGAGGCCCGGCGACACCGTGCGGCTGGCGGCCGATCCTGCGGCGCTGCATCTGTTCGATCCGAAAAGCGGCGATCGCATCGGCTGAAAGAGATTTCGGGCGGGGCCGAGGGAACCCAACTCGCAGCCTCAGCAGGCGCTGCGCTGCAATTGCCAGGGAGGTACACCGCTTCACCAGATTTACGAGGCTCCCTCGCTCCGAAAGGAGAAGCGGGTCTTTCATGCCCCAAGGCCCGCACCGTGCGGGCTATTTGTTGGGCTACCTCGGCGGCCGACTTTTCGGGAAAGGCACGACCGTCAGCGGCGACTTCTGAAATTCCGCAGCCGCTATTTCTTCGATCATTACATCCAGCCTGGCCCGTATGCTTTGGCTTGTTTCGTCCTCGCCGCACAGGCGGTTTTGTGCGCATTCCAACAGCTCGCGCGCCGCTGCAAAGTCGCTTTGCATCGCAACACCCACTAGCCAACCCAACGCCGCATCGTCCTCCCACTTAGTTTAGAGATTGCTAATAGAAAATCGGCAATTTAAGGAATAGCGGCTCGTGGTTTAGGCACATTGGCTACCCGACGCGTTATGCTGGCCGCTATGCCGTCCATCGCCTGTCTTAACGAAAACAATGACTTAGAAACAAAAACGCCGCCCGATGGGCGGCGTTTTTGTTTGCAAGGGCAAAACCAGATTACTTGATCTTGGTTTCCTTGAATTCGACGTGCTTCTTGGCGACCGGGTCGTACTTGCGGAACGACAGCTTGTCGGTCTTGGTACGGCTGTTCTTGCTGGTCACGTAGAAGAAACCAGTGTCGGCGGTCGACAGAAGCTTGATCTTGATGTTTGCGGCTTTGGCCATGGTATCAGTCCGTTTGTTCGTGGGGTTTTGGCCGCTGGAGCACGGGAAAACACCCGGACGCGGGAAACTTGGCGAGACACATAAAGAACGTGCCTGGAAAGTCAAGCCCGGCGGAGCTTCTCCGCCCCACTGGAACTGCCCATGGCCTCAAATCATGCGGTTTCTGTCTCCGGCGCCGCAATCTTTTTCCAGTCCCCGGTGGTGTTCCACCAGCGATTCGGATTGGCACGGTCGTCCAGCCCCTTGGAGCGGCTGGCGAGGATCGGCTGGATGCGGATCACCGGCTCCTGGTAGGAATGGGCCTGGAAAATCGCCTCGACGACACGGCTGGCCAAAGCTTGGTCATCAGGCAATTCGAAGGAAACCTCGACCGTGCCCGGGCGGCGGCGCAATTCGGTCTCGGCGCCGGCTGCGGCCCCCTCAAGCGGCCTGTAGCGCTCGATGCCGTGCGCCGACTGATAGGCGTTGCGGTCATATTTGCCCATCGCCAGCGGGGCGATCGCAACCACCGCGCCCATGATGCGGTCGACATCCGCCGCCGGGGCCTGGAAGGTCACGAGCAGCAGAAGCGTCATTCTCAGGGATGTGGTTTCAAAGCCGCTGTCGATCATGGGAGTGTCCTCAACTTCCGATGTTTGGGGACACTCTTTTACCGCGCTGCTGCTGACATGGTTCTGTCAGCAGCCTGCCGCGTACGCGAACAGAATCGCTGTCCCGGTCGCGCTACAAAAGGATCTTGCGCACCAGCCTGAAGCAGACCAGGGCGATATAGGCGCCGAAGAACAGGCCGAGCGACCAGCCGAAGCCGGAAGGCCCGAAGCTGTCCATGCCGATGCCGATCGCCTGCGGACCAAGCACCATGCCGACGCCGTAGCACAGCACGAAGGCCGCGTTGGCCGACGCCAGTTCGTGGCCGGAGAGCTGCGAACCGAGATGGGCGAGGCCGATCGTGTACATGGCCGCGACGACACCGCCCCAGACGAACAGAAGCGCTGCCATCAAGTGCCAGTTCGCGGCAAAGAAGGGCATGAACAGCGTACCGGCGAGGCCAACCGTGGCGCAGGCGAGCAGCAGATGGCGCCGGTCCGAAACGCGGTCGCTGATCATGCCGATCGGAATCTGCAGGAGCACATTGCCCAGCCCGATCATGGTCAGCAGCAATGCGGCGTCGGCTTCGGAATAGCCGATGCGGTTGCCATAGACCGGGAACAGCGCGAAGCCGCCGGTTTCGACCGCGCCGAATACCAGCACGGCAAAAGTCGCGGTCGGCACCAGCCAGACGTAGCGCAGGAAATTGCTGGTTTCGCCATCGGCCACGATGGAGGGGCTTTCGTTGCGCGCGGCCAGCACCGGTACGGCGGCCAGCGTCACCAATGCAATGATTACGCCGAACGGCCTGAAGCCGGAGCTGCCGAGATGCGCGAACAGCCAGGGGCCGGCGGCAAACCCGAGCGACAGGACGGTGGCGTAGATGCCAAGGACAAGGCCGCGCCGGTGCGGCGGCGCCGACGTGCTGATCCAGAATTCCGACAGGATGAACAGCACCGTCAACGCGACATGCAGCACGATGCGCAGCGGGAACCACATCCAGAAATTGGGTGCGAAATGGAAGCCGACGAAGGCCAGCGCGCCGGTGGCGATCATGGCGATCATGGTCCAGGCGACGCCAAAGCGCATGGCGAGCGGCGTCGCCAGCGGCGCACCGGCGATCGAGGCCAGGCCGGCGACGGCGGTGTTGAGGCCGATCATCGAAGCCGAGTGGCCGCGCGTTTCGAGGATGACGCTGAGCAGTGGCATGCCGAGGCCAATGGCGATGCCGACGACGCTGATCGACGAGATCGCCGCCACCATCGGCAGCCAGTGTACGCGTTCGTCGCCCTTTGGTTGGGTATCGACCGTCATGGGATGCTGAATACTCTGTCTCGTTGATCTTGCGCAATTCCGGGCGGAAAACCGCGTCACCCTCTTCCCGGAATTGCTCTACAAAAGTTCGCGGGTGAAGCTGTTGCGGACAAGCCGGTAGAAGGGCACGGGGCCGCCCGGACGCAGCAGCGGATCTTGGGCGAGGCGTTTTTCCAACTCGTCCAGGATCATTCGGGTGATGTCGGGTATGTCGGCTTCCCTGGCCTTGGCAAGCGGCAGCCAGACCAGTTCCTCGAGTTCATTGGTCGGGCCGCCGCCCGGCAGTTCAACGGCGACGTCGCTGCGCCAGGCGCTGAAGAAACGCGTGTCGAAGCGGCGCACCCGGTTGGGCGGAGTGATGGCGCGCGCGATGAAGCGCAGCGTTTCGAGCGAAGGCTTTACGCCGTGTTCGACAAAACCTTGCCAGTCACGCTTGTCGGTGGCAAAGGCGGCCCTCTCGCCGATGAGCAGACCGGCTTCCTCATAGGTCTCGCGAATTGCCGACAGAGCGACAGCGCGGGCCCGCGCGGCACTGGTGCGGCCGGGACCCGCACGCAGCTTCGCTTCCTCGTCGCGATGCAATGCCGTGGCCGTCGCGATGCGGCTGTCGGCCGGGTCGGTACGGCCACCGGGAAACACGAATTTTCCGGGCATGAAGGCGTGGCCGGCGTGACGGCGCCCCATCAGCACCAGCACCTCATCGCCCTCGCGGTCGAGAAGAATCAGCGTCGCGGCGTCACGCGGACGCAGGGGCCGGCCGCCATGTGCGGCAAGACCCTTGTCGAGCTTGTCGACATCCGCCTTGGTCATTGCTTCCATGCGCAGGGACCTAGCGGAAACTTCTTGCATGCGAAAGTGGCCTTAGCGATTGGCGTGTTGCGCCAGCGGCGCATCAGGCGCCGTGGGGGGAGCCCGCCCCATCCTTTTCGCCACCGAATCCGTGCATATAGAACGCCCATTGCAGTCCGATGACGGCGCCTTTGACAGGCTGCAGCAGCGCAACCGACAAGATGATGGTCAACGGCACCCAGATGAGGATGTGCTGCCAGGTGGACAGCGTCGATGCCGCTTCGACGCCCATGAAGGCGCCGAGAACGATGTGGCCGACGATGACGATGACCAGATAGGCCGGCAGGTCGTCGGCGCGATGGTGATGGATTTCCTCGCCACAGACGCTGCAGGTCTCGACAGTCTTGGTGAAGCCGCGAAACAGCTTGCCTTCGCCGCAGTTCGGGCAGCGGCCCAAAAGGCCGCGCTTCATCGCCGTCCACAAGGGGCGGGCGACCCGACCCGTGTGATGTTCGCCGCCGAAAACCTGTTCTTGTATCCCTAATTCCTCTGGCATCATCGTCTCCTGCCGCGCGAACCCGGTCGCGATTGCGACGCACGGGCGCGGCCCTTAGCCTTGTGAAACGACCTGGTAGAGCCTGGCAGGGGCTTCGGGTCGGTCAGCATCTCGAAGCGCATGGCGCCGGCCATCGGTGCCACCTCGACGAGCCGGACCTCGACATGGTCCGCGAGCTGGTAGCCTTTGCCTGAGCGTTCTCCGAAGAGCGAGCGAGCCGTTTCGTCGTATATATAGTAATCGCCGCCCAGAGTTGACACGGGGATGAAGCCATCGGCACCATATTGCGGCAATTGGACAAATAGTCCTGATTTGGTGACGCCGGAGATTCGGGCGTCGAACCGGTCGTCGATGCGCTCGGCGAGATAGGCTGCAATCAGCCGGTCGACCGTGTCGCGCTCGGCCGCCATGGCACGCCGTTCCGTGCCGGAGATCAGGATCGCAACGTCTTCGAGCCGGGCTGCTTCGTCCTGCGTCAGTCCTCCCTGACCGAGGCCGAGTGCGGCAATAAGCCCACGATGCACGATCAAATCGGCATAGCGGCGGATGGGCGAGGTGAAATGCGCGTAGCGCCTGAGGTTGAGGCCGAAATGGCCGATATTCCCGGGCGAATATTCAGCCTGGCTCTGCGAGCGCAGCACCACTTCGTTGACCAGTGCCTCATTGTCGGCGCCGCGCACGCGCTCGAGAATGCCGTTGAACTGGCTGGGTCGCATCTGCGCGCCGCGCGCCAGCGACAGGCCGAGCGTCTGCAGGAATTCGCGCAGCGATTCCTGTTTGGCGAGCGACGGCGCGTCGTGCACGCGGTAGACCAGCGCCTGCTTCTTCGCCTCCAGCGTCTCGGCGGCGGCGACATTGGCCTGGATCATGAATTCTTCAATGAGCTTATGGGCATCGAGGCGTTCCGGCACGATGACACGGTCGACCGTGCCATCCGGCTTGAGCATGATCTTGCGCTCCGGCAGGTCGAGTTCGAGCGGCTGGCGGCCGGCGCGACCGCGCTTGAGGATCGCATAGGCATCCCAGAGCGGCTTGAGCACCGTGTCGAGGATCGGACCAGTCTTGTCGTCGGGCACGCCGTCGATCGCCGCCTGCGCCTGCGGATAGGCGAGCTTCGCCGCCGATTTCATCATCACGCGGTGGAAAGAGTGCCGGATCTTGTGGCCATCGGCGGAGAAGGTCATGCGCACGGCGAGGGCCGGGCGATCCTGGCCCTCGCGCAGCGAACAGAGATCATTGGAAATACGCTCGGGCAGCATCGGCACGACGCGATCCGGAAAATAGACCGAATTGCCGCGCTTCAAGGCTTCGCGGTCCAGCGCGGTGCCGTAGCGGACATAGGCGGCAACATCGGCGATCGCCACCGTGGCGATCACGCCGCCAGGGTTCTTTTCGTCGAGATCAGGCGTCGCAAAGACAGCGTCGTCATGGTCCTTGGCGTCGGCCGGATCGATGGTGACGAGCGGCAGGTCGCGCCAGTCCTCGCGGTGGTCAAGCGTCGCCGGCTTGACGGCTTCGGATTCGGCGATGACGTCAGCCGGAAAGATGTGCGGGATGTCGTGGGCGTGGATGGCGATCATCGAGACCGCTTTTTCGCTGGTCAGCGAGCCCAGCACATTGAGCACCTTGGCTCTCGGTAGCCCGTAGCGGGAAGCCCGCGCGGGCTCGACCTCGACGAGGTCGCCATTCTTGGCGCCGTTCTGGAATTCCTTGTCGACGATCAGTTCCGGCTGGCGCCTTTCCACCGGTTCGATGCGGAAGGTGCCGTCCTTAAGCACGCGGAAGACGCCGAGGACGGCATCGGTGCGCTTTTCGAAAATCTTCATTACCCGGCCGGTATAGGCGGGGCCTGACGGATCATCGGTCGGGAAGGTCTTGGCCAGGACGCGGTCTCCAATGCCCGGCGCCGGACCGTTGCCGCTACGCGAAACGCGGATCGAGACGACAGGTGGCTCGCCGGTGCCAACGGACTCCGCCGGATGCGCCAGCAAAATGCCGTCGCCGTCACGGCCAAAAATGTCGAGCACGGCGACATGGGGCAGGGCGCCGACGCGGGCCAGCCGCTTGCGCTCCTTGGTGAGCACGCCTTCATCCTGCAGGTCGCGCAAAATATCTTTCAGCCAGATGCGGTCGTCACCACGCAGCGCGAAGGCCTTGGCGATGTCGCGCTTTCCGGCACGGTCGGGATTTTCGGCGATATAGCGCAGGATTTCGTCGCGCGAGGGCCGGTAGTCGTCCTTGACCTTGGCCCTGGTGTCGGCGGTGCGCGGATCGCCGTGGCTCCGTCCGGTGATCCTGCGCGCCACGCCGTCCTACCCTTTTTTCTTCGCTGCCGGCTTCTTGGCCGCGGTCTTCTTGGCTGCCGGCGCTTTGGCCGCGGCAGCCTTGCGGAACGGCTTCTTGCCACCGCCCTTGGCTTCCTTCTCGGCGATCAGCGCCAGCGCATCCTCGATGGTCACCGATTGCGGATCCTTGCCCTTTGGCAGCGTGGCATTGACCTTGCCGAAATTGACGTAAGGCCCGTATTTGCCGTCGCGCACGACGATCTTGCCGCCGCCATCCGGATGGTCGCCAAGCTCCTTCAGGGCCGCCGGCGTGCCGCCATTGCGGCCGCCCTTGCCCTTCGACTGCTTCTCGGCAATCACCGTGACGGCGCGGTTGAGGCCGATCGAGAAGACATCCTCGATGCTGTCGAGATTGGCGTAGGTGCCATCATGCAGCACGAACGGGCCGTAGCGGCCGAGCCCGGCCGAGATCATCTTGGACGTCTCGGGATGCTTGCCGATATCGCGCGGCAGCGCCAGCAACGCCAATGCTTTCTCATGGTCGATGGTCTCGGGCGTCCAACCCTTGGGCAGGCTCGAGCGCTTGGCTTCCTTGCCGTCGCCGCGCTGGAGGTAAGGACCGAAGCGGCCCGAGCGCAGGGTGATTTCCTCCGCCGTGTAGGGGTCCTTGCCGAGCACCTTGATGCCGTCCTCGCCGCCGCCATTCTCGCCATTCGGATTGGCGGCGTCGCCGAGCTGGCGGGTGAAGGAACATTCGGGATAGTTCGAGCAGCCGACAAAGGCGCCGAACTTGCCGAGCTTCAGCGAGAGGTTGCCGGTGCCGCATTTCGGGCAGATGCGCGGGTTGGAGCCGTCTTCGCGCACCGGGAAGACCAGCGGCGCCAGTTCCTCGTTCAGCGCATCGAGGACGTCGGTGACACGCAGCTCCTTGATGTCGGCGACCGCGCCCGAAAAATCCTTCCAGAAATCGCGCAGCACGTCCTTCCAGGCGAGCTTGCCGTCGGAAATCTCGTCGAGCTTTTCCTCCAGCGATGCGGTGAAGTCATATTCGACATAGCGCTCGAAGAAGCTTTCGAGGAAAGCTGACAATAGACGGCCCTTGGCCTGCGGCACCAGCCGGCGCTTGTCGATCGTGACATAGTCGCGGTCCTCAAGCGTCTTCAGGATTGCCGTATAGGTCGAAGGCCGGCCGATGCCGAGCTCTTCCAGCTTCTTGATCAGCGTGGCTTCGGAATAGCGCGGCGGCGGCTCGGTCGTGTGCTGGGTGGCGTTGATTGCCTGGCGGGCAAGCTGCTCGCCGGCGCGGATTTCCGGCAGACGGCGGCTTTCCTCGTCCTCCGCGTCATCGTCCTTCTGATCGGTGTAGGCGGCGATGAAGCCGTCGAAGCGAACGACCGAACCGACCGCGCGAAGCTCGGCGCTGCGGGCGCCGTTGACCGCCTCTATCTCGACCGTGGTGCGCTCGATCTCGGCCGGCTGCATCTGGCTGGCGATGGCGCGCTTCCAGATCAGTTCATAAAGCCGCATCTGGTCGGAATCGAGATATTGCCGAACCGAGGCCGGGGTGCGCATGAAATCCGTCGGGCGGATCGCTTCGTGCGCTTCCTGGGCATTCTTGGCCTTGGTCGTGTAGAAACGCGGCTTTTCCGGCAGGTATTTCGGGCCGAATTCCTTGGCGATGGCCTCACGGGCAGCGTCGATCGCCTCGGGCGCCATCTGGACGCCGTCGGTTCGCATGTAGGTGATCAGGCCGGCGGTCTCGCCGCCGATCTCCATGCCTTCATAGAGCCGTTGCGCCACCTGCATGGTGCGGGTGGCGGAGAAACCGAGGCCCGATGAAGCGGCCTGCTGCAGCGTCGAGGTGGTGAAGGGCGGGCCTGGATTACGCTTGGTCGGCTTGGCTTCCACCGACAATGCCTTGAAGGTCGCGCCCTCGAGCATTGCCTTGATGTCGTCGGCCTGCGCCTTGTTGGCAATGTCGAGCTTTTGCAGCTTCTTGCGCTCGAAGGCGGTCAGCCGCGCCTCGAAAGTCTCGTTGCGTGGCGTGCCGAGGATGGCGGCGATCTGCCAATATTCCTCGCGGATGAAGCGTTCGATCTCGGATTCACGGTCGCAGACCAGGCGCAGCGCCACGGACTGGACGCGGCCGGCCGAGCGGGCGCCGGGCAATTTGCGCCACAGCACCGGCGACAGCGTGAAGCCGACGAGATAGTCCAGCGCCCGGCGGGCAAGATAGGCATCGACCAGCGGCGCGTCGATCTGGCGCGGATTGGCCATGGCCTCCAGCACCGACGATTTGGTGATGGCGTTGAAGACGACGCGGCTGACCGGCTTGTCCTTCAGCGCACGCTTCTGCCTCAGAACTTCCAGCACATGCCAGGAAATGGCCTCGCCTTCGCGATCCGGGTCGGTGGCGAGGATCAGGCCGTCGGCATCCTTGACCGCCTTGGCGATGTCGGCGAGCCGCTTGCCCGAGGCGGTGTCGACCGCCCAGGACATGGCGAAGTCTTCATCCGGGCGCACCGAGCCGTCCTTGGCCGGCAAATCGCGGACATGGCCGAACGAGGCCAGAACCTTGTAGTTCTTGCCGAGGTATTTGTTGATTGTCTTCGCCTTGGCCGGCGATTCGACGACGACGACGTCCATGAGGTCTCATATCAGCTGTGATGCGGCAGAAGAATTCCGCTGCGCGCGACGAAATCTCGTTCTATTTGCCGCTCACATGGCCGCGCTTTTGCATCCGGTCAAGGGGAAGCGCCCAAATTGCGGGGCTGTTCGCAGCAATACACTCTTAGAGTGTATGGAGAAAATCACAGATTTTGGCTGGGAGGGATGACGTCGCTTGCTCGGGGCGAACGGCCCGATTCATTTTGCGTCGAGTCGCGGCGAAGGCGGCTTGCGTACGATGCCGGGACGACGAGGGGAAAGGCCGCCTGACGCTGGCCGCCGGCCCGCATGGAGGATGCCCGGCGACCAGCCTTGTCCCGCCGTCAGGCGGGCGATTGTATCGAGGATCAATCGGCTTTCAGCATGTGCCAGACGCCGGCGACACCGTCACCGTTCACATCGCCGGCCTTCTTGTCCTTGATGAAGGTGTAGACCGGCTTGCCGTCATAGGCCCACATCTTGGTGCCGTCGGTGCGGTCGATGACGCTCCATTCGTCGTCCGCCTTGGCGCCGGCCGCGGCCTTCAGCGCCGGCCAGTTGGCGGCGCATTTGTCGTAGCAATTGGTCTTGCCCTTCTCATCCTTGTCATAGGTATAGAGCGTCATGCCCTTGGCGTCGGTGTAGATCTTGGTGCCGTTGACCTCGGCTTTCTTCCACGCGTCGGCGGCGAAGGATGCGGCGGTGCTGAGAAGCAGCGCGGCCAGCCCTATGGTCATGGAAATCTCCCTGGCTGATATTGGAGAGGCGCGGGAAATCGCGGCCTCTTTGATATCAACGTCCCATGCCGCCGCTTTCGTCCCCCATGTCGGTATGCCGCTGACGTTCCACATAATGGTGATTGGCAGACAGGCCTGGCCGTCGCTATATCCGGCCGGGAGCAGTTGGAGTTTTGGAATGGCATTGGACATCGGCTATGTCAGCGCCGTCGGGGCGGGAGCCATCTCGTTCCTGTCGCCTTGCGTGCTGCCGCTGGTGCCGCCCTATCTCTGCTACATGGCAGGCGTGTCGGTCGACGATTTTCGCGGCGATGCGGGCGTGACAGCCCGCGAAGGCACGCGCGGCGCGCTGCTCTATTCCTCGATCGCCTTCGTGCTCGGCTTCTCGACGGTGTTCGTCGCGCTCGGCGCCGGCGCCTCGACCATCGGCCGGTTGCTGCGCGTCTGGCAGGAGCCGCTGGCGATGGGCGCCGGCGTGCTGATCATCCTGATGGGCCTGAATTTTCTCGGCATACTGCGTATTCCGCTTCTGTCGCGCGAGGCGCGCTTCCAGTCGCAAGGCAAGCCGGCCAACGCTATCGCCGCCTATGTCATGGGGCTCGCCTTCGCCTTCGGCTGGACGCCCTGTATCGGCCCGGTGCTGGGGCCGATCCTGACGCTGGCCGGCGGCCGCGAAACCGTAGGCGAGGGCGCGCTGCTGCTCGCCGCCTATTCGCTAGGGCTGGGCATCCCCTTCCTGATCGCCGCGCTGTTTTCCGGCGCCTTCATGCGCTTCCTCGGCAGATTCCGCGTCCATCTCGGCCGCGTCGAAAAGGCGATCGGCGCGTTGCTGGTGGTCGCCGGCGTGTTCTTCCTCACCGGCGGTGTGCAGACGGTATCTTACTGGTTGCTGGAGAATTTTCCGGTGCTGGGGCAGCTGGGCTGACCCGGCCAATCTGGAACGATGCCTGAGAGCCAGCGTTAGCCGGCCGTGTTCAACAGCTGTGCCGAGACGAAAATGGTAGCCAAGGCAGACGTGCAAAAATTCTTCAGAGCCTATGAGAAGATCTACAATGACGCGATAGCCGGAAACGCTGACATGAACGATGTTGGCAAGATGTATTCAACCGGTTTTGTCTCCGTGACCCCGGCAGCGGTGATGGTCGGCGAGAACGGCCAGCAGTTGAAAGACATCATGAAAAAGGGTTTTGAGGCCTATCGTGCCATCGGCAGCAAGAGGATGACCTGTACCGATGTTTCGGTGACATCCATCGATCAGGACCATTGCGTGGCCAAGGTGCAATGGTCGGGCGACTATGAGCGAAAGGATGGGAGCGCTTTGACTATCGATTTCAAGGTCGATTATCTCGTCGAAAGACGCGACGGTCGTCTGAAGGTATTTGGCTGGATCGCCGGCGATGAACAGGCTGAGTACAGGAAGCACGGCCTGATGTAGATGCAAACCCGCTGATCAAGAGTCAGCTGCTCCGCCATCTCACCGGAATTTAACCGCATTGGTGCAGCATGGCGCCACTGCTATCTTGTCTTGATTCCCAACCCTTTTCACACGGTTGCCCATCCATGAGCCAGAGATCCTGCCTGTCCGTCATTCTCGCCGCCGGCGAAGGCACGCGCATGAAGAGCGCGCTGCCGAAGGTGCTGCACCAGATCGCGGGCCTGCCGATGGTCGCTCATGTGGTGAAGGCGGCCGACGCCGCCGGCGCCAGCAGCGATGCGATCGTCATCGGCCATGGTGCGGACGAGATGCGCAAGGCGGTGGCGAAGTTCTCGCCCAAGGCCGAGACCTTCGTGCAGGAAAAACGCTTGGGTACCGCGCATGCTGTTCTTGCCGCACGTGAAGCGATATCAAGGGGTTATGACGACATCCTGGTGATGTTCGGCGACACGCCGCTGATTGATGCGGAAGCCCTGAACCTGGCTCGGCTGAAGCTCGCCGAAGGCGCGGCGGTCGCGGTGATCGGCTTCCGGACGCCCAATCCAAACGGCTATGGCCGGCTGGTCGAAAAAGGCGGCAAGCTGATTGCCATCCGCGAGGAAAAGGACTGTTCCGAGGCGGAGAAGAAGATCGGTTTCTGCAATGCCGGCATGATGGCGGTGGCCGGCGCCCATGCGCTGAAGCTGCTCGACGCGGTCGGCAACAAGAATGCCAAGGGCGAATATTATCTCACCGACATTGTCGAGATCGCGGGTGCGCAGGGCCTTGATGTCGTCGCCACCGAGGCCAGCTTCGAGAATGCGCTCGGCATCAACAACCGCGCCGAACTGGCCCAGGCCGAAGGCATCTGGCAGGCACGCCGCCGCCAGGAAGCGATGCTGTCGGGCGTGACGCTGATCGCGCCGGAGACCGTGTATTTCTCGCACGACACCGAGATCGGCGCCGACACCATCGTCGAGCCGAATGTCTGGTTCGGCCCGGGCGTGACGATCGCCGGCGGCGCCAAGATTCATGCCTTCAGCCATATTGAAGGCGCAACCATCGCCGCGAACTGCGATGTCGGGCCGTTCGCGCGGTTGCGGCCGGGGGCCGATCTTCGCAACAAGGCAAAGGTCGGCAATTTCTGCGAGGTCAAGCAGGCTGTCATCGAGGAGGGCGCCAAGGTCAACCATTTGACCTACATCGGTGATGCCCGTGTCGGCGCGGGGGCCAATATCGGCGCCGGCACCATCACCTGCAATTATGACGGCTATTCAAAATTCTTCACCGACATCGGCGAGGGCGCCTTCGTCGGTTCGAACTCCTCGCTGGTGGCGCCCGTATCGATCGGCAAGGGTGGCTACATCGCCTCCGGCAGCGTGATCACCGAAAGCGTGCCAGACGATGCGCTGGCCTTCGGCCGCGCCCGCCAGAAGACGATCCCCGGAAAGGGCAAAGAATTGCGCGAGCGCTTTGCCTCGGCCGCGGCGGCGAAGAAGAAAGCGGCTGGCGCCGATCACTAGCGGTCAGCCAGCGGGTTTACTTCCCGCCGAAGCAATCGAAAAACCGACCAATTGCAGTAACCGGATTGCAACAGCGGTCTGTCATGGTGCATGGGTGCACAACCGTCCGTTACACCGGGCGAAATGCAATGTGACTTTCGCGGTAGACCGGCCATCCCTAAGTATCGCTGGTTTTCCATGGGGAATCGGGGGCTATCTGCATGTGCGGTATCGTTGGAATCGTCGGCCACTCGCAGGTTGCGCCGCTCATTGTCGATGCGCTGAAGCGGCTGGAATATCGCGGCTATGACTCGGCCGGCGTCGCCACCATCGAGCATGGCGAGCTCGCCCGCCGCCGCGCCGAAGGCAAGCTGGTCAACCTCGAACGCCGGCTCAAGGAGGAGCCGCTCGACGGCACGATCGGCATCGGCCACACACGCTGGGCCACCCATGGCGTGCCCAACGAGACCAACGCGCATCCGCATTTTTCCGACGGCGTCGCCATCGTCCACAACGGCATCATCGAGAATTTTGCCGAGCTGCGCGACGAACTGGTGCGCGACGGCTATGCCTTCTCGTCGCAGACCGACACCGAGGTCGTCGCCCACCTGGTGGCGCGGGAACTGGCCAGGGGGCTGAAGCCGGTCGAAGCCGCGCACCAGGCGCTGAAGCGACTGGAAGGCGCCTTTGCGCTGGCCATCATGTTCAAGGGCGACGAGGACCTGATCGTCGGCGCCCGCAACGGCCCGCCGCTGGCCGTCGGCCATGGCGACGGCGAGATGTTCCTGGGTTCCGACGCCATCGCGCTGGCGCCGTTCACCAATTCGATCACCTATCTCGAGGATGGCGACTGGGCGGTGGTGCGCCGCGACAGCGTCGCCATCTTCGACATCGACGGCAGACAAGTCGAGCGCAAGCGCCAGCAGTCGCTGTCGACCTCCTTCATGGTCGACAAGGGCAACCGGCGGCATTTCATGGAGAAGGAAATCCATGAACAGCCCGAGGTGATCTCGCACACGCTGGCGCATTATGTCGACTTCGTCTCCGGCGTCTCGAAGCCGCTCGACCTGCCGTTCGACTTCGCCAGGATCGGCCGGCTGGCGATTTCGGCCTGCGGCACCGCCTATCTCGCCGGCCTGATCGGCAAATACTGGTTCGAGCGTTATGCGCGGCTGCCGGTCGATATCGATGTCGCCTCGGAGTTCCGCTACCGCGAAATGCCGCTGTCGGCCAATGATGCCGCCTTCTTCATCTCGCAGTCGGGCGAGACCGCCGACACGCTGGCCTCGCTGCGCTATTGCCGCAAGGCCGGCATGAAGATCGGCGCCGTCGTCAATGTGCGCGAATCGACCATGGCGCGCGAATCCGACGTGGTGCTGCCGACACTCGCCGGCCCCGAGATCGGCGTCGCCTCGACCAAGGCTTTCACCTGCCAGCTCTCTGTCCTGTCCTCGCTTGCGGTGCGCGCCGGCGTGGCGCGCGGGGTGATTTCGCAGGAGCAGGAAAAGACCCTGGTGCGCGCGCTTTCGGAAGCGCCGCGCTATGCCAACCAGGTGCTCAAGCTCGAAGAGCAGATCGAGCGGATCGCGCGCGAACTGTCACGCTACAAGGATGTGCTCTATCTCGGCCGCGACACCAATTTCCCGCTCGCCATGGAAGGCGCGCTGAAACTCAAGGAAATCTCCTATATCCACGCCGAGGGCTATGCGGCGGGCGAGTTGAAGCATGGGCCGATCGCGCTGATCGACGAGAACATGCCGGTCATCGTCATTGCGCCGCATGACCGCATTTTCGAGAAGACCGTGTCGAACATGCAGGAAGTGGCGGCGCGTGGCGGCAAGATCATCCTGATCACCGATGCCAAGGGTGCCGCACAGGTGAGCGTCAAGACGATGGAGACGATCATCCTGCCGGACGTTCCCGAAATCATCTCGCCGATCATCTACGCGCTGCCGATCCAGATGCTGGCCTATTTCGCCGCCGTGTTCATGGGCACCGACGTCGACCAGCCGCGCAATCTGGCGAAATCGGT
This sequence comes from Mesorhizobium sp. WSM4307, assembly GCF_007003945.1. Lineage (NCBI taxonomy): Bacteria > Pseudomonadati > Pseudomonadota > Alphaproteobacteria > Hyphomicrobiales > Phyllobacteriaceae > Mesorhizobium > Mesorhizobium sp. WSM4307. The sequence goes on along the minus strand of NZ_VFTB01000011.1, from coordinate 138,379 downwards.
GACCGTGGAATAGCACTGTCACTGCTTGCTTGGCGGGCAGCAATTCGAAGTCCAGCTGGCGATAGCCCTTCTTTCGTCATCCACGGGCGGAGCAAGAGCAAAGCTCCTGCGCAGACCCGAGGATGACGAGGGAGGGATGTTTCGGCCTAATCGCGAACGGCAGCAGCTTCCGTTTGGAACACTGAGAGCCGCGTCATAGAGCGAGTCCTTTTAAAAACTTCGCAGTTCCAAACGGCGTCCCGGTTCACTAATGTTGCGCCGCAACCCGCGCCCGGTGAACCATGTCCGATGCTTCCAAGACCTCAGGCATGACCCGGCTGAGGAACTATTTCCTCACGGGGTTCGTCGTCTGCGCACCGCTGGCGATCACCGCCTATATCGCCTGGTCGTTCATCGGCTGGGTCGATTCCTGGGTAAAGCCCTATATTCCGGCGCGTTACAGCCCCGATACCTATCTGCCGTTTCCGGTCCCCGGGTTCGGGCTGATCGTCGCACTGATCCTGGTCACGCTGATCGGTTTCCTCACCGCCAACATTGTCGGCCGCGCCATTGTCGGTTTCGGCGAGCGTCTGCTTGGCCGCATGCCGCTGGTGCGCGGCATCTATGGCTCGCTGAAGCAGATCTTCGAGACCGTGCTGTCGAACAAGGGCGACATGTTCCGCCAGGTCGGACTGGTCGAATATCCGCGCAAGGGCGTGTGGTCGCTGGTGTTCGTCGCAAGCGAGAAGGAAACCGAGATCAATGAGAAGCTCGATCAGGAAGGCGACCCGCTGATCGCCGTGTTCATGCCCTGCACGCCGAACCCGACGACCGGGTTCCTGATGTATGTGCTGAAGTCGGACATCGTGCTGCTCGACATGACGATCGAGGACGGCGCCAAGCTGATTGTTTCGGCCGGACTGGTGGCGCCCGAGGTGAAAAGCAAGATGGTGACGCTGAATGGCGAGCCGATCAACGGAACCGTCGCCAATCCGCCATTGGGGCCTCACCCGGCGCGCAAGAGCCGAACGGCCGCGTCGCGGCCGAACAAATAGAGCAGCAGGCGCAGCGCCTCGCCGCGGTCGGATTGCAGCTCCGGGTCGCGTGACAGGATAAGCCTTGCATCGTCGCGGGCAGCCTCCAGGAGATCGGCATGCGCCTCGATGCGCGCCACCTGGAAGCCGGGTGTGCCGGACTGGCGGGTGCCCAACAGCTCGCCTTCGCCGCGCAATTTCAGGTCTTCCTCGGCGATCAAAAAGCCGTCCTCGGTCTCGCGCATCACCGACAGCCGGCGTTTTGCCGTCTCGCCGAGCGGGTCCTTGTAGAGCAGCACGCAAGAGGATGGCTTGTCGCCGCGCCCAACCCGGCCGCGCAACTGGTGCAGTTGCGCAAGGCCGAAGCGCTCGGCATGCTCGATGACCATGACGGTGGCGTCGGGCACGTCGACACCGACCTCGATGACCGTGGTGGCGATCAGGATGCGTGTCTCGCCCTCCTTGAAGGCGCGCATCGCCTCGTCCTTCTCGGCGCCCTTCATGCGGCCGTGGACAAGGCCGATGCGGTCGCCGAACAACGGTTTCAGCGAGGCAAAGCGATCCTCGGCCGACATCAGCTTGATCTCTTCGGATTCCTCGACCAGCGGGCAGATCCAGTAGATTTTCTGGCCCCCGGCGACGGCATCCTCCATGCGGTCGACCAGTTCGTCGAGACGCTCCAGCGGCAGCGTGACGGTGCGGATCGGCTGTCGCCCGGCGGGCTTTTCCGTCAGCTTGGAGACATCCATGTCGCCGAAGGCGGTCAGCACCAGCGTGCGTGGGATCGGTGTGGCGGTCATCACCAGCATGTCTGGCGCGTCGCCCTTGGCGGTGATGGCAAGCCGCTGGTGGACGCCGAAACGATGCTGCTCGTCGATGACGGCGAGCACCAGATCGTGGAAGGTCACCGTCTCCTGGAACAGCGCGTGGGTGCCGACGACGATGTCGAGCTCGCCGCTTGCCAGGCCGGCCAATGTTTCGGTGCGTTCGCGGCCCTTTTCGCGGCCGGTGAGGATGGCGATGCGCAGGCCGACCTTGGCGGCGAGCGGCGCGATCGTCGCCAGATGCTGGCGCGCCAGGATTTCGGTCGGTGCCATCAGTGCCGCCTGGCCGCCGGCCTCGACGGCGCGCGCCATGGCAAGCAGCGCGACCACCGTCTTGCCCGAGCCGACATCGCCCTGCAGCAGCCGCAGCATGCGCTCGGGGTCGGCAAGGTCGGCATTGATTTCGGCCAGCGCGAATTCCTGGCTTGCGGTCAGCGAATAGGGAAGGGCTGCACGGAGTTTCTCGACGATGCGGCCGTCGCCGACCAGGGGGCGGCCGGACAGGCGGCGGATCCTTGCCCGCACCAGCGCCAGCGAGACCTGGCCCGCCAGCAACTCGTCATAGGCAAGACGCCGCCAGGCCGCACCGTCGATGGAAACGTCGATGGGATCGGCCGGATTGTGGATGCGGGTAAGCGCTTCGGCAAAGCTGGGAAAGGTGTGCCGGCGCATGAAGGCGCCGTCCTGCCACTCCGGAAATTCGGGCAGTCGCGCCAGCGCCTGGCCGATCGCGCGGCGCAGCACCTTGCCCGAGAGGCCCGCGGTGAGCGGATAGACCGGCTCGACCAGCGGCAGGTTCTCCGCTTCGCTGGCCAGCGCGATGTGGTCGGGGTGAACCATGGTCGGGCGGCCGTTGAACCATTCCATGCGGCCCGAGACCACGACATGCTCGCCCACGGGCATTGCCTTTTCGAGATAGGCGGCGTGCGCATGAAAGAAGGTCAGGCCGATCTCGCCGGTATCGTCATGGGCGTAGACCCTGTAAGGCACCGACCGGTTGCCGCGCGGCGGCGGCTGGTGGCGGTCGATGCGCACGTCGAGGGTCACGATCTGGCCTTCCGCGGAACCGGCAATGCCCGGCCGACTGCGGCGGTCGATGACGGTATGCGGCAGCACGAACAGAAGGTCGCCGGCGCGGGCCGCTCGATCACCAAGATCAGCGGTGACGACCTTCTCGATCAGCGCGCCGACCTTCGGTCCGACGCCGGCAAGCGAAGTGATCGGAACAAACAGCGGATCGAGGATGGAAGGACGCATGATGTCAGCTTATGTCGCGACGGCTACAGCGCAAGGCTGACAGCCCCTTCTATCCACGCTATATGCGCCGCAGCAAGTGAGGATGCGCCACAATGACCGGAACGAAACGATCAAGCGAGGGGCTGGACGCCCACCGCCGCAAGCTGTTGTTCCGCTCCTGGCATCGCGGCATGCGCGAGATGGATCTCATCCTCGGCACCTTCGCCGACGCCGAGATCGGCGCCTTGACGGCTGATGAAATCGAACAATATGAGGGGCTCCTCGACATTTCCGACACCGAATTCCTACCGCTTATCACCGGTGAACGCCCGATCCCGGCGGATATCGATTGTCCTGTCCTGCAAAAGATCCTGGCGTCCCGCCGGACCATGACTTTCTGAACAACAGCAATTCCAGGAAAAGTGCGAAGCGGTTTTCCCACAGGAATTGCGACAAACAAAGACCGTGATTTGATGAGCCTCATTCCCACCATTGGTCTGCCGAAAGGCCGTGCCGGCCAATTCATCGTCGATGGTGTCGCCGATGGGTACGAGGCGTTCGCACTGGTGCAGGCCGCACTCGAGATCGCGCCCGACAAGCCGGTGCTGTTCGTGGCGCGTGACGGCCAGCGCCTGCCTGTTATCATCGAGGCACTGGCCTTTGCCGCGCCCGGCCTGCCGGTGCTGGAACTGCCGGCTTGGGACTGTCTGCCCTACGATCGCGTCTCGCCCGGCTCGGATGCCGCCGCCAAGCGCCTCGATGCCCTGACAGCGATGATCGCGCTGGCGAAGAAGCCGCATCGCGCCGTCATCCTCACCACCGCCAATGCGCTTCTGCAGCGCGTTCCGCCGGCCGACCTGGTCGAGGCACAGACCTTTCATGCCAGGCCTGGCAACCAGATCGACATGAACGTGCTGATTGCGCGGCTGGAAACGTCCGGCTTCGAGCGGGTGCCGACAGTTCGCGGCATCGGCGAGTTCGCGGTGCGCGGCGGCATTCTCGACCTGTTTGCTCCGGGTTGGACCGAGGCGCTGCGCCTCGATTTCTTCGGCGATACGCTGGAATCGATCCGCGTCTTCGATGCCGCCACCCAGCGCACCACCGGCCAGCGCAAGTCGATGGCGCTGCAGGCGATGAGCGAAGTGGCGCTGACGCCTGAAACCATCAGCCGCTTCCGCCGCTCCTATATCGAAGCGTTCGGCGCGCCGCAGCGCGACGACGGGCTCTACACGGCAGTCAGCGAGGGCAGGCGGTTCGCCGGCATGGAGCATTGGCTGCCGTTCTTCTATGAGCGGCTGGAGACGGTGTTCGACTATCTGCCGGATACGCCTGTCGTTTTCGACCATCTGGCGCATGAAGCGCTGGCCGAACGCCACACGCTGATCCTCGACCATTATGAAGCGCGCAAAAAGCAGGCCGACGCCGCGCTGAAGGATGCGGTGCCCTACAAGCCGGTTGCGCCCGATCTGCTCTATCTCTCGCCGGAAAACCTGATCGCCTCGCTCGGTCCGCGCGAAGCGATCGACTTCACGCCCTTCGACGCGCCCGATGCCGGCGCGAAAAAGGTCTGCCACGCCGGCTCGCGCCATGGCCGCAGTTTCGTTGAGGAGCGCGCCGATCCGAACGTCAACGTCTTCGACGTCGTCGTCAGGCATATCGCCGACGAGCGCGCGGCACGTCGGCGTATTGTCATCGCCGGCTGGACGGAAGGTTCGCTCGACCGGCTTGGCCAGATCCTCACCGAGCATCACCTCGGCAATCTCAAGCAGGTCGGGACGCTGGCGGAAGCCGAACAGCTCGAGCCGGGGCAGGCGGCATTGGCCGTGCTGCCGCTCGAATCCGGCTTCGAGACCGAAAAACTGGTCGTCGTTGCCGAACAGGATATTCTGGGCGACCGGCTGATCAGGCGTTCAAAGCGCAAGAAGCGCGCCTCCGACTTCATTGCCGAGGCTTCGGCGCTGTCGGCCGGCGATATCGTCGTCCATGCCGACCATGGCATTGGCCGCTTCATCGGTCTGCGCACCATCGAGGCGGTCGGCGCGCCGCATGATTGCCTGGAAATCCACTATGCCGGCGACGACCGGCTGTTCCTGCCGGTGGAAAACATCGAGCTGCTGTCGCGCTACGGTTCTGACACGGCCGAAGCGACGCTGGACAAGCTCGGCGGCGGCGCCTGGCAGTCGCGCAAGGCCAAGCTGAAGCGGCGCCTGCTCGACATGGCCGGGCAGCTGATCCGCATCGCCGCCGAGCGGCAGATGCGCGCCGCGCCGGCGCTGGTGCCGGCCGAAGGCCTCTATGACGAATTCGCCGCGCGTTTCCCCTACGAGGAAACCGACGACCAGCAGACGGCCATCGACTCCGTCAGGGATGACCTCGGCACCGGCAAGCCGATGGACCGGCTGATCTGCGGCGATGTCGGCTTCGGCAAGACGGAAGTGGCGCTGCGCGCCGCCTTCATCGCGGCGATGGAAGGGTTCCAGGTCGCGGTCGTGGTGCCGACGACGCTGTTGTCGCGCCAGCATTACAAGACGTTCTTGCAGCGTTTCTCAGGCCTTCCCATCCGCGTGGCCCAGGCCTCGCGGCTGGTCGGCGCCAAGGAACTGGCGGAGACGAAGAAGGCTTTGGCCGAGGGGCAGGTCGACATCGTTGTCGGCACGCATGCGCTGCTCGGTTCGTCGATCTCGTTCAAGAATCTCGGCCTGCTGATCATCGACGAGGAGCAGCACTTTGGCGTCAAGCACAAGGAAAGGCTGAAGGATCTGAAGACCGACGTCCATGTGCTGACGCTGTCGGCGACGCCGATCCCGCGCACGCTTCAACTGGCACTGACCGGGGTGCGCGAGCTGTCGTTGATCGCCACGCCGCCGGTCGACCGCATGGCGGTGCGCACTTTCATCTCGCCCTTCGATCCGCTGGTCATTCGCGAGACGCTGCTGCGCGAGCGCTATCGTGGCGGCCACTCCTTCTATGTCGTTCCACGTATCAGCGACCTCTCGGAAATCCATGATTTCCTGAAAGAATCCGTGCCCGAACTGAAAGTGGCGGTTGCCCATGGCCAGATGCCGCCGGGCGAGCTCGACGACATCATGAATGCCTTCTATGACGGGCAATACGACGTACTTCTGTCGACCACCATTGTCGAATCCGGACTCGACATCCCGACTGCCAACACGCTGATCATCCATCGCGCCGACATGTTCGGCCTGTCGCAGCTCTACCAGCTGCGCGGCCGGGTCGGGCGCTCGAAGGTGCGCGCCTATGCGTTGTTCACGCTGCCGGCCAACCGCAAGCTCACCGATACGGCCGAGCGCCGGCTGAAGGTGCTGCAATCGCTCGACACGCTGGGCGCCGGCTTCCAGCTCGCCAGCCACGATCTCGATATAAGGGGCGCCGGCAATCTCCTGGGCGAAGAGCAGTCCGGCCATATCAAGGAGGTCGGCTTCGAACTCTACCAGCAGATGCTGGAAGAGGCTGTCGCCGAGGTGAAGGATTCCGGCGAGGTCCTGGATGGCGGCTGGTCGCCGCAGATCGCCGTCGGCACGGCGGTGATGATCCCCGAAAGCTACGTGCCGGACCTGCAGCTCAGGCTGGCGCTCTACCGCCGCCTCGGCGACCTCGAAGACACTGAGGAGATCGACGCTTTCGGCGCCGAACTGATCGACCGTTTCGGCCCGCTGCCGGACGAGGTGAAGCATCTGTTGAAAATCGTCTTCATCAAGGCGCTTTGCCGCAAGGCCAATGTCGAGAAGCTCGACGCCGGGCCGAAGGGCGTCGTCATTCATTTCCGCAAGCGCGAGTTCTCCAACCCGGTCGGCCTGGTCAAGTTCATCGGCGAGCAGGGTTCGCTGGCCAAGATCCGCCCGGATCACAGCGTCGTCTTCGCCCGCGAATGGCCGACCGCCGAGAAACGGCTGGCGGGCTCGGCGGTGGTCATGACACAACTGGCGCGCCTGGTTGAGAAGGCTGCGTAGCCCCCCGACCCATTCGCCAGCGCTGAAATTCCGGTCTAGAATAGGAAATCGGCTTCGTGTATGGAGCCGCCAACCCATATAGGGGCGGAAATGGCGGGCGAGGGTGCTCGCCGGAAAGAGTGTTGGGTGCAGCGATGACGAAATGGTCGCCGAATTCGTGGAGAGCAAAGCCGATCAAGCAGGTTCCTGCCTATCCGGACCTTGCCGCGCTGAAGAACACCGAAGCCCAACTCGCCACCTACCCGCCACTGGTCTTTGCCGGCGAGGCGCGCAAGCTCAAGAAGCAGCTCGCGGCGGTCGCTGCCGGTGAGGCGTTCCTGCTCCAGGGCGGCGACTGCGCCGAAAGCTTTGCCGAACACGGCGCCGACAACATCCGCGACTTCTTCCGCGTCTTCCTGCAGATGTCGGTCGTGCTGACCTTCGCCGGCGCACAGCCGGTGGTGAAGGTCGGACGTGTCGCCGGCCAGTTCGCCAAGCCGCGTTCGTCTGACAATGAGACCAAGGGCGAGGTGACGCTGCCGAGCTATCGCGGCGACATCATCAACGGCATCGAATTCGACGCCAAGTCCCGTATTCCCGATCCTGCCCGCCAGGAAATGGCGTACCGCCAGTCGGCGGCGACGCTCAACCTTCTGCGCGCCTTCGCCCAGGGCGGCTATGCCAGCCTGGAGAACGTGCATAGCTGGATGCTCGGCTTCGTCGCCGACAGCCCGCAGGGCGAAAAATACGGTGAGCTCGCCAACCGCATCACCGAGACGATGGACTTCATGAAGGCCGTCGGCATCACCTCGGAGACCAATTACGCGCTGCGCGAGACCGATTTCTACACCAGCCATGAAGCGCTGCTGCTTGGCTATGAGGAAGCTCTGACCCGCGTCGATTCGACCTCCGGCGACTGGTATGCCACGTCGGGCCACATGATCTGGATCGGCGACCGCACGCGCCAGCCCGATCATGCCCATGTCGAGTATTGCCGCGGCATCAAGAACCCGCTCGGCCTGAAATGCGGCCCGTCGCTGACCGCTGACGGCTTGCTGGAGCTGATCGACCTGCTCAACCCCGAGAACGAGCCCGGTCGGCTGACGCTGATCGCCCGTTTCGGCTCCGACAAGGTCGCCGACCATCTACCGAAGCTGGTGCGCGCGGTGCAGAAGGAAGGCCGCAGCGTGGTCTGGTCGTCGGATCCCATGCATGGCAACACGATCGAGGCCGCCGGTTACAAGACGCGGCCGTTCGACCGCATCCTGAAGGAGGTGCAGACTTTCTTCGAGGTGCACCGCGCCGAAGGCACGCATCCGGGCGGCATCCATGTCGAGATGACCGGCAAGAACGTCACCGAATGCACGGGTGGCGCGCGCGCCATCACGGCCGAGGAATTGCAGGACCGTTACCACACGCATTGCGACCCGCGCCTCAATGCCGACCAGGCGATCGAGCTCGCCTTCCTGGTGTCGGATCTCCTGAAGAAAAGCCACCCGGTGCAGCACAAGCAGGCTGTCAACGGCTGATGCCGGCCAATGACCCGATTAAGGAAAGGCGCTGGAGAAATCCGGCGCCTTCTTCGTTTTAGCTCACGTTTGTGTTCTCGGCAGCTGCCAGCGCGATCAGCTGATAGAAGGCGTCAATCCTTCTTGTAGAGCAGCCAGCTCTTGCCGGCGCGGCCGGCCATCGTCGAATGCTTGGTGACGCGGTTGCGGCCGCTCACTTTCGAACGGTAGAGTGCACGGTCGGCCTTGGTGTAGAGGTCCTCCGGGCCTTCGGCCTCGGATGCCATGCAGATGCCCATCGAGACGGTCACGGTTCCGTAATTCATGCCGGTCTGGCTGCTGGTGAACGGCGTCTGCTCGATCAGGGCGCGAATGCGCTCGGCGATCTCGTAGGTGGCGTCTTCGCTGGCACCCTCGATGATCAGCGCGAACTCCTCGCCGCCGGTGCGGGCGACGAACATGTCGCCGCGAATGCTGGTTTGGAAAATCTCGGCGATGATCTGGATGATCTTGTCGCCGACAGGATGGCCGTAGCGGTCGTTGATGTCCTTGAACCGATCGATGTCGGCAAGGATCAAGGCGTTGAACAGGATACCCTTGTTGCTGGTGTAGATCCGGGTGATTTCCTTGTCGAAGGCGCGGCGGTTCCGAATCTGGGTCAACGGGTCCGTATCGGCCAGCCGCTTGTATTCCTCGAGCTTCGACTTGACGCTTTCGAGTTCGGCCGTCTTGTCGCTGAGCGTCGAAGCGATCTGCTTGCCGTGATCGATCGTCGAATTGGTGGCAACGGCCATGGCGTTGGCGATTTTTTGCAGAAGGTCCTGCGAGAGCAGGCTGCGGCCACTCAGGCCGTTCGATGTCTCGTCGAGGATCCTGCCGTATTTTTCGATGTGGCTGCGTTCGCTCCGCAAAAGCGCCGCGACCTCCTCGAGTTCCCGGGCGATGACGTCCCGCGCATGCTCGACGATGCCGGGGCCGTGGTTCTGGGCAAAGAAGGCGCGTCCGATCTTATCCAATTCATCCTGCGTCGGCCGGCTGCTCAGCGACACGACGGCGAGACTGAGCTCGCGGTTGGTGCCGCTCAATGCCTCGTAGAAGATTTCGTAGTTGCGCGGCAGGCCGAGGACGCCAAGCTGGCGCATGGTCGCGACAACCGTGGCTGCGATGTCGGTGTTTCGTTCGGTCGTGGCTGCTGCCGGCTGCATGTCTGATCCACTCTTCCCCTCGGATCCCGACGCGGAATTTGCGGGTTCCATTGATCGCCGACCTGGGGAGCGCGACCCGATAGTCCAGAACATCTTGCGAAGAGACGCGTCCCCACCCGCCATCTTCGCTTGGCGTGACCATAGATGCGGTGGCGCTAAAGTTTCCTTAATCCGCACGACCTCCATGGGTTTTTCGCTACCTGTGGCTGTAGAAGCATAAATCTTGTACCACCACAGCGGGAAAGCGTCCGGTTTGAGGGCTTTGACTTCGAAATCCGCCTGTTGTCCCGATGGAATTTCGAATCTGTCACGCCAATCGATGTCGCATTTGCTTGCGCGCAACCACCGCAAAGCTGGAATCCTGGCAATGATGCTGGGCGAGGTTTCTCCAGGAGCGCCGAAATGAGTGACAGTCACCAGGGATCATGCCTGTGCGGAGCGGTCCGCTTCCGGACAAGGGGAGCATTGCGCGGCGTCGTCTACTGTCATTGCTCGCAATGCCGGAAGCAAAGCGGGCATTTCTATGCCGCGACCAATGTCGCCGACGCCGACATCGTGATCGAAGGCGCCGAAAGCATCACATGGTATGAAGCGTCCGCTTTCGCCGGGCGCGGCTTCTGCAAGACTTGCGGCTCCGTGCTGTTCTGGAAGCCAAGGGCTCAAGATTATATTTCGGTCATGGCGGGAGCGTTCGACAAGCCGACAGGTCTCAAGGGCGACTGTCATATCTTCGTTGGTGACAAGGGCGACTATTATTCGATCGACGACGGGTTGCCGCAGTTTGAAAAGTCGACACCTTCGATAGCGGTCGCTGAATGAATTTTGGACAAGACGCCTTATTCCCTTGATCGGGCCGTTGCTTTATCTCGTGCCGGTAACTCGGAAAGAGGTTTGGGCATGCAGCGGCTGATCGACGCTTTTTTCAATTCGGTGCGGGCGTTTCGCAAGCTGGCCGCCAGCGAGAAGGCTTTCCAGCAGGAACTGATGCTGCTGGTGCTCGCCTTGCCCGCTGCGTGGTTCGTTTCAGTCTCCTGGCGTGGTTATGCGCTTCTGGTCGGGGCGGTGCTGTTGCTGATCATGGTCGAGGTGCTGAACACCGGCATCGAGGCGGCCTGCGATGCCTTCAGCCGCGAGTTCAATGTCGACATCCAGCTGGCCAAGGATTGCGGTTCGCTGGCGGTGCTGATCTCGGTGGTCATCGTCGCCGGCGTCTGGGGTATCGCGCTCATCGAGCGGATCACCGGCTTTCCGATCTGACCTTCCGAGCGAGGCCGGCGGCATCACTGCTCCCGGCGACGTTCCCGCTTGGCGATGTGGCGGGCGACAAGCCAGGCCAGCACGGCCACGGTGAGGCCAATGCCGAGCCCGATGAACAGCCGCTCGTGGCGCATCAGCGCCTGGCCGACGAAATGCTCGGCGCCCAGCCCGAAGACATAGCCGATCGTACTGAACAGCACCGCCCAGATCGTCGATGAGATGGCGTTGAGGATGACGAAGCGGGGTGCTGCTATGGTCGACAGGCCGGCCGCGATGCCACCAACCAGGCGCATGCCGTAGACATAGCGATTCGACAGCACGAAGATGTTGGGATGGGTGTTGAGCAGACGGTAGGCGCGGCGGAAGCCCGGCCGCCTGCGCAGCCTGACGACATGGCGGTTATCGGCAAAACTTCTGCCCAGGATGAAGAAGCAGGTGTCGCCGGCGAAGGCGCCGAGCGCTGCCGCGACAACAGCGTGCCACAGCACGAAAACATTCTGGTGGGCGAAGAAACCGCCGAGGATGGCGGCGCTTTCCCCTTCGGCGACGCAGCCGAGAAAGACGGCAAGCAGCCCATATTGTTCGATGAAAGGATGGATCGCTTCGGTCATGAGGCCGACTGCTGCCGCGCCAGCCTCTCGTCGATGCGCTTGACCGCTTCCGTCAGCCGCACGATCTCGTCGCGCATGCCGATGATCTGGCTGTGGCGCAGTTCATCGAGTTTCTCGTGCAGCGCCATGATCTCGATCTCGGCCTTCAGATTGACCTCATAATCATGGGCGGCGTCGATGCGGTCGCGTTCGGTCTGGCGGTTCTGCGCCATCATGATCACCGGCGCCTGCAAGGCGGCGACCATCGACAGCACCAGATTGAGGAAGATGAACGGGTAAGGGTCGAAGGCATCGCGCGTCAAAAGCCAGACATTGCCGACTGTCCAGACAACCAGGAAAGCGATGAAGCCCAGGATGAAGGACCAGGAGCCGCCGATGCGGGCGATCGTATCGGCGAGGCGGTCGCCAAAGGTCTGGTGGAAAGCGACGGCCTTGTTGGTGTCCCTGGAGATCGTGGTGCGCTCGAGCGTCGATTGCAGCACGCGGCTCTCCAACTGGCTGAGGCCGTCCGGCCGTCGCTTGAGCCAGCGGTTCGCCAGGTCGTCGATTGTCTTGTTCATGGCCGTCTCCGTCGTCAGTGGAGATAGACGTAGAGGCTGCCGCCTCTCGCGGGAAGTGTTACATTCAAGCCAACAGCGAGGGACCCATGGCCGATTTCCAGAAAATTCGCCTGCGCGCGGCAAAGCGCAAGGGCGGCGAAGCCGAGCTTGCAACGCTGCTCGGGCCAGTGCCCGACAACGCCGCGGTCGCCGATACCCCGGACGACCGCATTCTCTCGACCATGGCCGAGCGGATCTTTGCCGCCGGTTTCGTCTGGCGGGTCATCGAGCAGAAATGGCCCGGTTTCGAGGAGGCGTTTCTGCGCTTCGAGCCGAAGCGGCTGTTGTTCCAGCCTGACGATTTCTGGCACGATCTGGCTTCCGACCAGCGCATTGTGCGCAACCCGCAGAAAATCAAATCCGTGCGCGACAACGCTGCCTTCGTCGAACGCGTGTCGAAGGAGCATGGCGGCTTCGGCGAATTCCTCGCCAACTGGCCTGCCGACGACCAGGTCGGGCTGATGGCCTATCTCGGCAAGCATGGCAGCCGGCTGGGCGGCAATACGGGCCAGTATTTCCTGCGCTGGCTGGGCTGGGATGCCTTCGTCATCTCGGCCGACATGGCAGCAGCGCTTCGTGACGCCGGCCTCGACATCGCCGAAAGCCCGACCTCGAAGAGGGACCTCGACAAGATCCAGGCGCAGATCAATCAATGGGTGGCGGACACCAGCCTGCCGCGCCGGCACATTTCGCGCATCCTGGCGATGTCGATCGGCGAGAACCATTCTCCGCAGTCGCTGCGCGAATATATGGGCGACGACTGACCGGCGGTCTCGGTCGGGGTGGTCCAAGCCAACGCCATTGCGAGGCGAATTGTGCCGCGCTAAGTCAGCAGGCATGACCAAGAAGCCCGACCTACTGCGCATCGCGATCGCCCAGCTCAACCCGACCGTCGGCGATGTCGCCGGCAATCTCGCCAAGGCCCGCGAGGCGAGGGCGGATGCCGCGCGGCAGGGCGCCGATCTCGTGCTCTACACCGAGCTTTTCCTCGCCGGTTATCCTCCCGAGGACCTGGTGCTGAAGCCGGCCTTCCTGAAGGCCTGCGAAAAGGCGGCGCAGGAGTTTGCCGCCGATACATCGGATGGCGGCCCCGGCGTCATCATCGGCACGCCGCTGAAGCGGAAGAGCGGCACGCACAATTCGATCGTCGTCGCCGATGGTGGCAAGATCATCGCCGAACGCTACAAGCTCGACCTGCCGAATTATGGCGAGTTCGATGAGAAGCGCGTGTTCCAGGCAGGACCCGAGATCCAGGGACCTGTCAATTTCCGTGGCGTGCGCATCGGCATTCCGATTTGCGAGGACATCTGGGGCGATGTCGGCATCTGCGAATCGCTGGCGGAAAGCGGGGCAGAAATCCTGCTGGTGCCGAACGGCTCGCCTTACTATCGGGCCAAGATCGATGTCCGCCATCAGGTCGTCATCCGCCAGGTCATCGAATGCGGATTGCCCATCACCTATGCCAATCAGCTTGGCGGTCAGGATGAGCTGATCTTCGACGGCGCGTCGTTTGCCATCGGCGCCGACAAGACATTGGCTTTCCAGATGAGCCAGTTCGAGGAAGCAGTCGACGTCATCACATGGAAGCGCGGGGAGGACGGCTGGGTCTGCTCGGAAGGGCCAATGTCGAAGATCCCCGAGCGGGAGGAGGCCGACTATCGCGCCTGCATGCTGGGCCTGCGCGACTACGTCAACAAGAACGGCTTCAAGAATGTGGTGCTCGGCCTGTCCGGCGGCATCGATTCGGCGATCTGTGCCGCCCTTGCCGTCGACGCGCTCGGCGAAGAGCGGTTGCGCGCGGTGATGATGCCCTACCGCTACACCTCGAAGGATTCGCTCAAGGACGCCGAGGATTGCGCCCGCGCGCTCGGCTGCCGTTATGACATCGTGCCGATCTTCGAGCCGGTCGAAGGTTTCCTGCATGCGCTGACGCAGCTCTTCGAGGGCACCAAGGAAGGCATCACCGAGGAAAATTTGCAGAGCCGTGCGCGCGGCACCATCCTGATGGCGATTTCCAACAAATTCGGCTCGATGGTGGTCACGACAGGCAACAAGAGCGAGATGTCGGTCGGTTATGCCACGCTCTATGGCGATATGAATGGCGGCTTCAATCCGATCAAGGACCTCTACAAGATGCAGGTCTACGCGCTGTCGCGTTGGCGCAACAGCCATGTGCCGCCGGGCGCGCTCGGGCCATCGGGCGAGATCATCCCGAAGAACATCATCGACAAGGCACCGTCGGCGGAGTTGCGCGAGAACCAGACCGACCAGGATTCACTACCGCCCTATCCGGTGCTGGACGACATCCTCGAATGCCTGGTCGAGAATGAGATGGGCGTCGACGACATAGTCGCGCGCGGCCATGACCGGGCGACGGTGACGCGCATCGAACACCTGCTTTACATCGCCGAGTACAAGCGCCGGCAGGCGGCACCGGGGGTGAAGATCACCCGTAAGAATTTCGGCCGCGATCGCCGCTATCCCATCACCAACCGTTTCAGGGATCGTGGGTAACGCGCAGTTCGTCCAATGGGCGAAAATTCGCGATGCCGCGAGGCGAGACAGCCATGCTGGACTGTGAGATCAGCTTCGACCTTGCGCGAATCGACTTCCGTGCGACCTCCAACCTGCTGATGGCGAGCTATTGGGGGGCTGGACGCAGCGACGAGTTTCATCGCCGGGCCTTCGCCAATTCGTTCTGCGCCGCCGCCTACATCGACGGAAAGCAGGTCGGTTTCGGCAGGGCGATCACCGACCGCACGGTGTTCGCCTATCTCGCCGACATCATCGTCTGGCCCGAGAATCGCGGGCAGGGCATTGGCCGGCGGCTGGTGCAGGCACTCATCGATCATCCCGAGCTCGGCACCGTCTCGCACTGGAGCCTGTCGACCGGTGATGCGCATGGGGTCTACGAAAAGCTGGGCTTCAAGGCATCGACCGATGGCCGATACGTGCGCTTGGACCGCACGCCCCAGTGACCGCAACGCGGCGAAAGCTCCCGCCGCCGTTGTTGCAAAATAATCGCACTGGTTGCACTGGATACGCTTTTTGGCAAGGCCCGTCTTGGCGTTGCATCAGAGCGTCTCTATAAGGACCACTCCGCGATTCATTTGCGGGAGGTCCGAATGGCAGTATTTAAAATGGTAATGCGAGGCCGCGAAGCCTAGGCCTCATCTGGCGCCGCGCGAAGGTCCGTCCTTTCGCATCGGAGCCAAATTGAGCACAGGCTTATGCCGATGCCGGTCGCCGCCCGACTACGGGCGTGACGCCAAAATATGCCATTCCGCTTCTGGGCAATCATTCGCCCCTTGCGCGGCTTCTTCAATTTTCGACCTTACTGGGATCGGGCTCGTTTGCGCCCGAATGACATCATGGCTCGTTTCAAGATCGATTTGCGCGCGAGCGCCTTTCGCAGCGTTCTTGGTTTCACACTTACCCATTGGCGGCGCCAGCCCTGGCGGCTTTCGCTGATCATGGGTGGTTTCCTGCTGTCGACGCTGGCCGACGTCCTGACGCCGCTCTATTCTGGCCGCCTGGTCGACGCCGTCGCCAGCAGCGCCGGCGCGGACGCCATTGCCTGGAACGCCGCCATGACGGCGTTTTCGATATTGATGGCGCTTGCCTTGACGGGCGTCGTGCTGCGCAACCTGGCGTTCATGGGCATCGTCGAACTGACGCTGAAGATGATGGCCGACATTGCCGCCGATGCCTTCCATCGCGTCCAGCGCTTTTCCACCGACTGGCACGCCAACAGCTTTGCCGGCTCGACCGTGCGCAAGGTGACGCGCGGCATGTGGGCGCTCGACCTGCTCAACGACACCATCCTGATCGCGCTCTTGCCATCGGTCGTCATGCTCGTCGGCTCGACGCTGCTGCTTGGCTGGTTCTGGCCGCTGATGGGTGTGGTCGTTGCCGCCGGCTCGGTGCTGTTCATCACTGTGACGGCGATGCTGTCGCTTGGCTTTGTCGCGCCGGCGGCCAGGCTCGCCAACACCTGGGACACGCGCCTTGGCGGTTCGCTTGCCGACGCTGTCAGCTGCAACGCCGTGGTCAAGGGCTTTGGCGCCGAGGTGCGCGAAGAGCGCCGCCTTGCAAGGGTTGTCGCCAAATGGCGGGCGCGCACGCGGCGCACCTGGGTGCGCGGCACCGTCAACGGCACCACGCAAGGGGCGTTGCTGCTGGTCATGCGCGCCGCGGTGATCTGCCTGTCGCTGCTGCTGTGGTCGTGGGGGCAGGCGAGCGCCGGCGACGTAGCCTTCGTGCTGACCTCGTTCTTCGTGCTGCAGGGCTATCTCAGGGATATCGGCACGCATATCCGCAATTTGCAGCGTTCGATCAACGACATGGAGGAACTGGTCGATTTCCAGTCCGAACCGCTCGGCATCGAGGACCGGCCCGGCGCCAGGCCGATCCGGATCACGCAAGGGTCGATCAGCTTCGACAAGGTCACTTTTCACTACGGCAATCACCGGTCGCCGCTCTATCGCGACTTTTCGGTCGATATCGCGCCGGGTGAACGCGTCGGGCTCGTCGGTCACTCCGGTTCGGGCAAGACGACATTCGTCAAGCTGATCCAGAGGCTCTATGACGTCAATGCGGGCAAGATCCTGATCGACGGCCAGGACATCTCGCAGGTGGCGCAGGCGTCGCTGCGCGGGCAGATCGCGATCGTCCAGCAGGAGCCGATCCTGTTCCATCGCTCGCTGGCCGAAAACATCGCCTATGCCAGGCCAAACGCGACGCAGGAGGAGATCGAGCATGCCGCGAAGCTGGCCAGCGCGCATGACTTCATCACCAGCCTGCCAAAGGGTTATGGCACGCTGGTCGGCGAGCGCGGCGTGAAATTGTCGGGCGGCGAGCGGCAGCGCGTGGCCATCGCGCGCGCCTTCCTGGCCGATGCGCGCATCCTGATCCTGGACGAGGCGACGTCGAGCCTCGATTCGGAATCGGAGGTGCTTATCCAGCAGGCGATGGAGCGGCTGATGGTCGGCCGCACCACGCTGGTCATCGCGCACCGGCTGTCGACGGTGCGAGCGCTCGACAGGCTGCTGGTCTTCGATCGCGGCAACGTCGTCGAGGAAGGCTCGCATGACGAACTGATCCGGCTGAAGGGTGGCATCTACCGCCGCCTGTTCGAGCGTCAGGCGCTCGAACTCACCAAGGGACTGGTCATCTGACCTGAGATGGCCTCCGCCATCGGCCGGAGGCCATCTCCATCAGGCGCTGTCAGACAGAGTGACCTGCGCGGCATACTTTTTTATAATGCCGGGGTACAACACGCTATTTCTACCACTGGTTGCGGGTTGTTTACGCAAAAGCAACCCAGGGATCGTAAGCCCGTGCCCTGGGATCAAACTGGTCAGCGCAGGATTTCGGCTTCACTATGCATCTTGCTTCCGAAGATACCGGTGCGGAAAAAGTAGCTGCGCCGCCGGTGCTGGCAATTCACCATGGCTCGGTTCGGCCACTCGCCGCCGAAGATCTCGAGCGGGTCGCCGCACTCTTCCTGACGAAGTTTCGCCGTCGGCGACGTCACCTCCTCGATCGCGCCATCGCTGAGACGGCCGAGTATATGAGAAAGATCTATCTCGACCCTGCCGGCCAGCCAGGCGCGAGCAACGCTCTTGTCCAGATCAACCCGCAGGGAGATCTGGGTGGCTTCCTCGGTGTCCTGAAGGCCCGCTACGAGCTCAGCGGCGCGACATTGAATGCCGCGATCATCGGTCCGCTCATGGCTGACACCGGCACCGATCACGGTTCGGCCGGGCCGCAATTGCTGCGTGCCGTGCATCAAGGCGAATTCGATCTGCACCTGACCGATTCGGCCAACCGGGTATCCCTGGCCTTCGCGCGCCCGATGAAATACCAGTTGCTGCCGACGCATTGTCTGGGATGGACCCGCATTTTCCGCCCGGCCGCGGTGGCATCGGCCGTGGCGCGCGGTAAATGGCCGGGCCTGCCGCGCTTCGTGCTCGATCCCTGCGCCCGAGCATTCGATGCTTTTACGAGAAAAAGGTTCGAGCCGCCTGTCCAGCATTCCTCGTCACACCGGATCCATCGCGAACCGATGGATGCCGCGCTATTTGCGGAGCGGCTGCCGACCCTTGTCTCAGATTACTCGCTGCGGCCGCGCTGGCAGGATGGCGAGCTGCCACGGCTGCTGGCGCTGGCGGCCGAGAAACGGGCCGACGGCCCCCTTCATTTTGCTGGGACCTACGACGAAGCCGGTAAAATGCTCGGTTGCTACGCTTTCTACGGTCAGGCCGGCGGCATCGCGAACCTGCTGCAACTCCAGTCCTCTGGACCTCACTGGGGTGCGACGCTGGATGGCGTGATGGACGACGCGTGGAATATGGGCTGCGCCGGCATCATCGGGCAGACGCAGAGCAGGTTCATGCCGCAACTCTTCAGCTACAAGAATGTCTTCTTCCGCTATGCCGGGGGGACGATGGTGCGCTCGCGCATCCCCGAGGTCGCGCAAGCGGTCCGCTCCGGCGACATCTTTATCGGTGGGTTGATGGGCGACCGCTGGACCCGCCTCAGTTCCGACGACTTCGGCCGCTGATCGCTTTCAACCAGCTGTTCTGATCGGATAAGGGCCATGCGCCGCGCATGGCCTCAGTCTTTTCATCGCCCGCGTCATGTTCTATGTGTGCCGACCAGCGCGGGGGCGCATCTTGTCAATCACAAAGGCATCCGGTACGCCCCGCTCATGACAGTTACCGTTCGTTTCGCCCCGTCACCGACCGGCCGCATCCATATCGGCAATGCGCGCACCGCTCTGTTCAACTGGCTGTTTGCCCTGAACAACAAGGGCCGCTTCATCCAGCGCTTCGACGACACCGACATTGGCCGTTCGAAGCAGGAATTCGCCGACGCCATCCTCTACGACCTGCATTGGCTGGGCATCTTCCCCGATGCCACCGAATATCAGTCGCGGCGCTTCGAGGTCTATGACGCGGCGGTCGAGCGGCTGAAGGCGGCGGGCGTTCTCTACGCCTGCTATGAAACGCCGGAAGAACTCGACCTGAGGCGCAAGGTGCGCCGCACGCGGGGCCTGCCGCCGGTCTATGGCCGCGAGGCCCTGGCGCTGACACAGGAGCAGGTGGCCGAATACCAGGCCGACGGGCGCCGGCCGCACTGGCGCTTCCTGCTGCCCAATTTCACCAGCGATCCGCTGCAGCCCGAACGCACGGAGGTTCATTGGAACGATCTGGTGCGTGGCGAGGAAACGGTCGATCTCGCTTCGCTCTCGGATCCAGTGCTGGTGCGCGAGGACGGCACCTATCTCTACACTTTGCCATCGGTCGTCGACGACATCGAGATGGGTGTCAGCCACGTCATCCGCGGCGACGACCATGTCACCAACACCGGCGTGCAGATTGCCCTGTTCAAGGCGCTGAGCGCCGAGCCGCCTGTCTTCGGCCACCACAATCTCTTGACCACCGTCTCGGGCGAAGGGCTGTCTAAGCGCAGCGGCGCACTCTCCATCGAAAGCCTGCGCGAGGATGGCATCGAGCCGATGGCCGTCGCGTCGCTCGCCGTTCTGGTCGGCACCTCGGAGAATGTCGCGGCCGCGCATGATCTCGCCGATCTCGCCGGCCATTTCGACCCGGCCGCGACCTCGAAATCATCGGCCAAGTTCGATCCGGACGAACTGTTCGTGCTCAACCGCGTGCTGCTGCACCACATGCCGTTCGACGAGGCGCGCGACAGGCTGATGGTGCTTGGCATCTCCGGCGAACAGGCCGAGCCGTTCTGGCTGGCGGTACGCGGCAATCTCGACCGGCTCGCCGATGCGGTGGGTTGGTGGCGCATCCTGCGCGAGGGGCCGCAGGACAGACCGGAGTTCTCCGACGACGATCGTGACTTCCTCGGACAGGCCTTCGAAGTCCTGCCCGAAGAGCCCTGGAACGGAGCGGTCTGGAAGGACTGGACCGGCAAGATCAGGGAAGCGACAGGGCGCAAGGGCAAGGGGCTGTTCATGCCACTGAGGCTTGCCCTTACTGGACTGCCTTCCGGGCCGGAGCTTGCAGATTTATTGCCGCTGATGGGTCGGGAAGGAACGTTGGCCCGACGACCCTGACCTTGCGCTGCTCCGGCGGCAAGGCGGATACCGGCGACGTCACCGGCTTGGCGGAAAGCCGCTTGATGGCCTCGCGGTCGAGCCCACCGTCCCTGTTGGCCAGGGTTTCCGGGTCGGCCCCCGGATCGGGCTTGGAGGCCGGCATGGGAACCAACGGTGCCGCTTCCGTTTCCGGCAGCGACTGTTGCGGGGCCGGCGGGTTGCCGCCAATGATCTGGAAGTTCTGCGCGGCATTGCAGCCGCAGGCCGGCGGCCGCGACATGTTGGACTGCTTGTAGAGATAGGCGGTCGGCAGCTCGCTGTAGGGCCTTCCGGTGACCGATGAGGTCATCGAGGCCGAATCGTCGTCCATGCCGCGCGAATAGAAGACCTGCATCTCCGTGCCGGGGCAGCTGGATTCGCAATTCTTCTGGTCTCGCTCGAAATCGCCGACCGAGGCGGCATTCGACATCGGGAAGAAATAGCCGTCGCAGGTGCGCACGCAGGTGGTGTGGAACTCGCCGCCGGTGCCCGGAGCGTCTGGAACGCCGGGCAGGTTCAGGACGCGGCCGACATTGCGTTCCTCGCCGGGATCGTCCGGCTGGTCAGGCGTGTCGCTCGGCTGGTCGTCGCCGCCGAAAAGCTGGTCGAACAGGTTGGCGTTGCCGTCTTCTGCGCGGCCGGCTTCCTGCAACGGCGCGCGGCGCGGTGCAACCGTGTCGTCGCGGCAGCCATTGGCGTCGAGCGCGGCCAGGATGCGGCCACGGTCGCGACGCGAGCCGCCGCCACCGGCGAGTTGGGCACGCTTGGCCTGGAGACCGTCGAGATTGGCGTTCATGCGGTCGATGGTGGCGTTGAGCCCGGCGCATCGATTGATGTTGCGGGAAAACAGCGAAAACCCGCAACCGGCATTGTCCGCCTGGCTGCGGGCCTTGGAGATCTGTTCGCGCTGCCGGTCGATCGCGGCATCGTATTTGCGGATCATTGCCGGACCACCGCCGCCGCCACGCGAAGCCGCGGCAAGATCGGCCTCCAATTGACGGCAGACCCGCGAGGCGGCCTGTGGTTCGGTGATGGTGGCGCCGGACAGCAGGAGGCCAAGCAGCATGGCAGCATGCGCCCGCTTCAACCCTCCGCTTGTCATCCGCCTCAATCCCGCTGGCCTGTGCCCGCCAAACTACCCCGTAGCCGGTTAATCGTCTATTTCGGATGCGGTCCGCTACCTGCCCTCGATCGCGGCAGCGGGCGGGGTTCAATCAGCCGGAAAGCGACGGGGCGCGGCAGATCTCTCCACCGACTGTCAGAACTTGTAATTCATACCGATCTTGACCGCGTTGAACGTGTTGTCGAACGTGGTGTTGGAGTTCGGGGCATAGTCGATGGTCTGGTCCCTCAGATCGACATATTGATATTCGAACTTCGCCGACCAATGGTCCGTGATCGCCTGCTCCAGTCCGGCGCCGATGGTCCAGCCAACCTTGGTGTTCTTCTCGGAAAAGCTATCGAGGGGACCGTCGAGATACCGGTTTTCGACGTTTCCAAACGCCAGGCCACCGGTGCCGTAGATCAGGCTACGATCGAGCGCGTAGCCCGCCCTGGCGCGCAGCGTACCAAACCAGTCCACCTTGGTGTCGTAAACATCGCCCAAGCCGGAGGTGATCTCGTCGGAGTGCCCCTTGATGTCGGCTCCGGAAACATCGGCCTCGACGCCAAGAACCGCGGAGTTGATCTGATAGTTGTAGCCGATCTGCACGCCGCCCAGGAAACCATCGGTATCGTAATCCTGCGAACCCCGGATCGTTGGGGTGTTCGGCAAATTGTAAGTCGCGTCAGTCCGTCCAAAACCGTAGCCGATCTGACCGCCGACATAGACCCCGGACCAGTCATGAACCGTCGCGGGCTCGGCAGTGATGGCGTCCGCGGCCAGAGCTTGTCCGCCGATCAGCGACAGCAATGCGGATGCGAGCAACAAGCCTTTCATGACGTCCTCGCCGTCAGATCTGATGCGCAACCATATCAGGTCGGTCTTCCCCGCGAAATCCGCTTCCGGGCAACGTTGATTTTCCGCAATCGCAAGTTGCCGGTCGGCAACACCCCCGTTTGCAACAAAGTTGTCGCCGGCACGTGAGGATGCCGCCCGGAAGACCGGGCCGGCCTGCTGAAGCCGGCTTCGGCCTAGTCCAGATTGGCGACGGCCTGCGCCTTGTGCGCTGCCTCGACCACGGCGAGAGCCGTCATGTTGACCACACCGCGCGACGTGACCGAGGGCGTCAGTATGTGCGCCGGCTTGTCGGTGCCGAGCAGGATCGGCCCCACATGCAGCGCATCCATCATGGCGCGCAACGCCGTCAGCGTGATGTTGGCCGAATCGAGGTTGGGGAACACCAACAAATTGGCTTCGCCCTTGAGCCGCGAATGCGGATAGACGCGCTGGCGTAGATGCTCGGACAGCGCGGAATCGGCGTGCATTTCGCCGTCGCACTGCAACTCCGGCGCGATGCGCGCCAGGATTGCCGCCGCCTGACGCATCTTGAGCGCGCTTGGTGAATCGCGCGAACCGAAATCCGAATGCGACAGAAGGGCCGCCTTCGGCTCGATGCCGAAGCGCTGGATTTCCTCGGCCGCCAGCACGGTCATCTCGGCGATCTCCTCGGCCGTCGGGTCGACGGAGACGTGGGTGTCGGTGAGGAAGATGATGCCGCGCTGCGAAATCAGCATCGAAAGCGTCGACAGGTCATAGTCCTTGATGCCGGCGCGAGGGCCAATGATGAGCGTCACGTTGCGCAGATGCCGCTCGAAGCGCCCTTCGAGGCCGCAGACCATGGCATCGGCGTCGCCACGCTTGAGCGCCAGCGCTGCGATCACCGTGTTGTCGGTGCGCACCATGGTGCGCGCGGCTTCCGTCGTCACGCCGCGCCGGCCGGCAAGTTCGATCAGCAGGTCGACATAGTGGCGATAGCGCGGATCGTCCTCGGGATTGATCAGGCCGAAATCGACGCCCGGCTTGATGCGCAGTCCGTAGCGCTTCAGCCTGACCTCGATGACGTGCGGGCGACCGATCAGGATCGGCTCGGCGATGCCTTCCTCGAGCACCACCTGGGCGGCGCGCAGCACGCGCTCGTCCTCGCCATCGGCATAGATGACGCGCTTGGCGCTCGATGCCTTGGCGGACGAGAATACCGGCTTCATCACCAGGCCGGAGCGGAAGACGAAGCGATTGAGCTTGTCGATATAGGCGGCGAAGTCGGTGATCGGCCGTGTCGCCACACCGGTGTCGCAGGCCGCCTTGGCGACGGCCGGCGCGATGCGCAGGATGAGCCTGGGATCGAAGGGCGAGGGAATCAGGAAATCGGGTCCGAAGATCGGCGTCTCGCCCGAATAGGCGCGTGCGGCGACGTCCGAAGGCTCTTCGCGGGCAAGGGCGGCGATGGCCCGCACCGCAGCCATCTTCATCTCCTCGTTGATGGCGCTGGCGCCGCAGTCGAGCGCGCCACGGAAAATGTAAGGAAAGCACAGGACGTTGTTGACCTGATTGGGAAAATCGGAGCGGCCGGTGCAGATCATGGCATCGGGACGCGCCGCGCGCGCCACTTCCGGCATGATCTCGGGATTGGGATTGGCGAGCGCCAGGATCAGAGGTTTTGGCGCCATGTGCTGCAGCAGTTCCGGCTTCAGCACACCCGCCGCTGACAGGCCGAGGAAAACGTCGGCGCCAGGGATGACATCGGCCAGCGTGCGCGCCTCGGTATCCTTCACATAGGGGTCTTTCCAGCGGTCCATCTCGTCGGTGCGGCCCTTGTAGGCGACGCCGAAACGATCGGTGACCCAGATGTTTTCGATGCGCACGCCGAGCGAGACCAGCAGGTTCAGGCAGGCAAGGGCGGCGGCACCGGCGCCGGAGGTGACGACCTTGATGTCCGAGATGGTCTTGCCGGCGAACTCCAGTCCGTTGAGCACGGCGGCGGCGACGATGATGGCGGTGCCATGCTGGTCGTCGTGGAACACCGGTATGCTCATGCGAGCTTTCAGCCGTTCCTCGACTTCAAAACACTCCGGCGCCTTGATGTCCTCGAGGTTGATGCCGCCGAAAGTGGGTTCGAGAGCGGCGACGGTCTCCACCATGCGCTCGATCTCGGGTGCGTCGATCTCGATGTCGAAGACGTCGATGCCGGCGAACTTCTTGAACAGAACCGCCTTGCCTTCCATGACCGGCTTGGAGGCCAGCGGGCCGATATTGCCGAGGCCGAGCACGGCCGAGCCATTGGAGACGACGCCGACGAGGTTGGCGCGCGCCGTGTAATCGGCGGCGGTTGCCGGATTGTCGCGGATCTCAAGACAAGGCGCCGCCACGCCGGGCGAATAGGCGAGCGCCAGGTCGCGCTGGTTGCCGAGCGGCTTGGTTGCCTGGATCTCGAGCTTTCCCGGCGTCGGGTGCTTGTGGAAGTAGAGGGCGGCTTCGTCGAGGTCCGAACGTGCCGTTTTCTTGTTCTCGCCTTCCATACGGCCGCTCCCTCGAAACCTGTGTCGGGAGTCCTTTTAGCATGCGGCCAAGATTTTTCGCGACGCTAATTGACGCGCCGGCAGCATTAAGTGACGGCGCGTCGAAAAGCAAAAAATATCAAATGCTTATGATCATTTCATGCCACACGAGTCGCGCCGCTTCGCAGACCTTGCGATCAAAACGCGCTGACGTAGAGGCCGCCATCGACCGGTATGTTCTGGCCCGTGAGATAGCCGGCATGGACCGAGCAAAGGAAGGCGCAGATCTGGCCGAATTCCTCCGGCGTGCCGAGCCGCTTGGCCGGGACATCGGCGCTGATGCGGCTCTTGCGCGCGGCTGCCGCGGCAGGGTCCTCGACGGTGCCGGCCTCATGCGGGCCGCGCAGCCGGTCGGTGTCGAGCTTGCCGGGCAAGAGGCTGTTGATGGTGACGTTGCGGTCGATCACCGTTCGCGCCACGCCGGCGAGGAAGGAGGTCAGGCCGGCGCGCGCGCCCGACGACAGGTCGAGACCGGGAATTGGGACATAGACCGACAGCGAGGTGATGTTGACGATGCGGCCGAAGCCGCGCTTCGCCATGCCGTCGAGGACGGCCTGCACCAGTTCGATCGGCGTCACCATGTTCTGGGTCACGCCTTCGAGGATTTTCGCACGATCGAGTTCGCGGAAATCGCGCAGCGGCGGGCCGCCATTGTTGTTGACGAGGATGTCGGGCTCCGGGCAGGCGGCGAGCAGCGCCTTCTGCACTTCCGGTTTCGAAACGTCGCCGACGACTTCCGTCACCGTCACGCCGTAACGCGCGCGCAGTTCCGCTGCGGTCTTGGCCACCAGTTCGGCGTTGCGCCCATTGACGACGATATCGCAACCGGCCTCGGCGAGCGCCATGGCGCAGCCTTTTCCAAGACCCTTGCTCGAAGCGCAGACGATGGCCTTCTTTCCGCGGATACCAAGATCCATGACGATTTCTCCTGTGATTTGGCCGGCAAGCTAGTCCCTAGGCTGGACCAATCGCAACCGTCATACGGTTGTTGCATGAATCGGGGCATAGGCTGCGCGAAAGCAAGGATGAAATCGCGATGCCAGGCCACGAGCCCCGCACTTTCCGCAGCATGTTCATTTCCGACGTCCATCTCGGCTCGAAGGCGGCGAAGGCCGAGTTCCTGATCGATTTCCTGCGCTACCATGACGCCGATATCATCTATCTGGTCGGCGATATCGTCGATGGCTGGCGGCTGCGGCGCAGCTGGCACTGGCCGCAAAGCCACAATGACGTCGTGCAGAAATTGCTGCGCAAGGCGCGCAAGGGCGCCTCGATCACCTATATCGCCGGCAATCACGACGAATTCGCCCGCCAGTTCCAGGGCGTGCATTTCGGCGGCATCGTCGTCGCCGACCGCGCCATCCATGAAACCGCCGACGGCAAGCGCCTCCTCGTCATCCATGGTGACCAGTTCGACACCGTCGTCCACAATCAGCGCTGGCTCGCCTATCTCGGCGACCACGCCTATGACGCGGCTATGAACGTCAACCGGGTGGTGACGCGGCTGCGCCAACTGCTCGGCCTGCCTTACTGGTCGTTCTCGTCCTGGGCCAAGGTCAAGGTCAAGAAGGCGGTCAACTTCATCGGCTCGTTCCAGACCGTGCTGACCGAGGAAGCCCGCCGCTCGCATGTCGACGGCGTCATTTGCGGCCATATCCACCATGCGGCGATCGAGAATTTCGACGACGTTCGCTACATCAACACCGGCGACTGGGTGGAGAGCTGCACGGCAGTGGTGGAGCACTTCGATGGCCGGATGGAAATCCTGACCTGGGCGCAGGTGCTGCCGGAGTCGTGGGACGAACCTTTCATCCCGATGCTCATCGAGGATCGGGTCGGGCAGGCGGCCTGACACGAAGGTCGCGACGACTTTAAGCGTCAATCATTGGTCCAGCCGGTTCCGCCTGCTTTTCCGCCATGTTAAGGGATCGATCCACGTCGCCGGCAGATCGAGCGCGGCGTAATTGGATCGATTCATGTCCCTGCAGCCGCTTTCGCCAGAACAGCTCGTCAAGCCGCGCCATTTCGAACTGCGCATGAGCCTGATCTTCGGCACACTGTTCATATCGCTCGGCACGCATCTGCCGTATTTTCCGCTCTGGCTGCAGGCCAAGGGGTTTCACGCCGAGCAGATCGCCGTCATCCTGGCCGCGCCCATGTTCCTGCGCGTGGTGACCACGCCGCTGCTGACGACGCTGGCCGATCGCGCGAGGGACCGCGCCAATGTCTATGTCGCGCTGGTGGCAGCCTCGCTGCTGCTCTCGGCGGGCTATTTCCTCACCCCGACCTACGCGATGGTGCTGGCTGTGTCGCTGGCGCTCACCGTTGTCTGGACGCCGCATTCGCCGATCGCCGATTCGCTGGCGCTTTCGGGCGTGCGCCGCTTCGGCTCGAACTATGCCAGCATGCGCAAATGGGGATCGATCTGTTATCTCTGCGCCAATGTCGCGGGCGGCTTCATCCTGGCGGCCACCGGACCCCAAGCCGTTCCGGTGATCATACTCCTTGCCCTTGGCGCGGCGCTCGTCGCCGGGCTGCTGGCGCCGCGCATGGGGCGCCCGCGCAAGGCCTCGCCGTTGTCGGCAGCGGAGATCCAGCACGCGGCCCCGAGCCTGTTCAATGCCTATTTCCTCTACTTCACCTTCGGCGTCGGCATTATTACCGCCAGCCACGCCTTCCTCTACGGTTTCGTTTCCATCTACTGGAAATCGATCGGCATTAGCGATTCCGTCGTCGGCCTGCTGTGGGCATGGGGCGTGGTGTCCGAAGTCTGCATGTTTTTGTTTTTCAACCGCATTTTCGCTTCCGTGTCGGTCGTCAAGGTGATGGTGATCGCCGGCATCGGCTCCATCGTGCGCTGGATCATCTTTCCACTGGTCTGGCCGCTCGGGCTCGGCATCGCCGGCTTCTTCGCCGTGCAGTCACTGCACTCGGTGTCTGTCGCCATGGTGCTCATCGGCCTGCAGAGAATGATCGCCGAGACCGTCTCCGAAGAGCGCACGGGTGCGGCGCAAGGCATTGCCTATTTCTTCAACGGCTTCTTCATGGCCGCGGTTACGCTGGCTTCCGGCCCGCTCTATGACCGTCTCGGCGTCGATGGTTTCCTGGTGATGATCCCGATCGCGATCGCCGGCCTGGTGCTGATCGGGCTTGCCGCGCGCTCAGCCCCAAAGCGCCCGGTCCGGGGGGGAGACGAGCGATCCCTGGTAGACGAGACCCGGCACACGGTCGCGGGCAAGTAGCAGCGGACCGTCAAGGTCGACGAAATCGGCGTCCTGGGCGAGCAGCACCGCCGGCGCCATGGCAAGCGACGTGCCGACCATGCAGCCGACCATGATGCCGAAACCGAGCTCGCGGGCGCGGTCGCGCAGCATGAGCGCCGCCGTCAGTCCGCCCGACTTGTCGAGCTTGATGTTGACGGCGTCGTAGAGGCCGAGCAGCGTTTCCAGATGCTTCGCCTCATGCACGCTTTCATCGGCGCAGATCGGCACAGGATGGGCGATGTGGCGCAGGATCTGGTCCTGGCCGGCGGGCAGGGGCTGTTCGACCAGCGCAATGCCTCGCTCCGCCGCAAAAGCGAGGTTTGCCACGATGTTGTCGTCGGTCCAGCCCTCATTGGCATCGAGGATGATTCGGCTCCGAGGCGCTGCCTCCGTCACGGCGCGAATCCTGGCGGTGTCGTTGTCGCCGCCGATCTTGACCTTCAGCAGTGGCCGGCCGGCATTGGCGCGGGCCTGTGCCGCCATCGCTTCGGCTTCGCCGAGCGACAATGTATAGGCGGTTTCCAGCGGGCGCAGCGGCGCCGGCCAGATTGCGTTTGCCACCGGCTTGCCGCTGATCTTGGCTTCAAGGTCCCACAGCGCGCAGTCGACGGCGTTGCGGGCGGCTCCCGCCGGCATAGCGTCGAGCAACGTGGTCCGGTCGATGCCACCGGCGATCCGCTCGCGCATGGCCTCAATCGCGGCGTGTACGCCGTCCATGGTTTCCCCATAGCGCTTGTAGGGGACGCATTCGCCGCGCCCGCTACGACCATCCTGGCTGATCGTGCATGTGATGACCTCGGCCTCGGTCTTGGAGCCGCGCGAAATGGTGAAGGTGCCAGCGATTGGAAAACGCTCCGCCTCAACCGAAATGACACGCGCCATATTTTTCTGCTCCGGCTGTGCGAGAAGGGTTGTCGGCAAATCGACAAGGTCGGACCCATCAGGCTAAACAGGACGCCATGTTGACCATCGGCAAGCGCGACGCAAGCGGCACCACCGCCTCGGAGGCTGACCACCAACCGCGCGTCGCGGTCGGCGAGGAGGGTGGCGTGCTCGGCTGCGCGTTCTCCGGAATCTGGACGACACGGACTGTGGCGCTGGTCGACGCCGACATGCGCAAGATCGAGAAACGAAACGGTTTCAAGACTTTGGCGCTCGATCTTTCGAAAATCGAGAAGATCGATACCGCCGGCGCCTGGTTAATCGACCGGCTCGTCAGCGCCTTCGAGAAGAAGAATGTCGAGGTTCGGCTGCAAGGCCAAAGCGAGATCGCCGCCATCCTGCTCGACGCGGTCGGCGAGGCTGTCCGGCGCGAACCCGAATCCGGCCCGGCGCGGCCGCCCAATATCGTCATTCGCGCCCTCGAGGCGGTTGGCCGGCGCGTCTACGAGATGCGTGACGATTTCCTTGCCTCGATGAATATTCTGGGCGCCACCATCCGCGGCGCGCAGATGAAGCTCGGCCGTGGCCATGCCGTCAACCCGGCGGCGATCTTCAACCAGATCGACCGCATGGGCGTCGGCGCCATTCCCGTCGTGGTGCTGATGTCGGCGATCGTCGGCGCCATCGTTGCCCAGCAAGGCGCCTACCAGCTCAGCTATTTCGGCGCCGACATCTTCGTCGTCGACCTCGTCGGCGTGCTGATCCTGCGCGAACTCGGCGTGCTGATGACGGCAATCATGATCGCCGGCCGCTCCGGCAGCGCGATCACCGCCGAGATCGGCTCGATGAAGATGCGCGAGGAGGTCGACGCACTGAAGGTCATCGGTCTCAATCCGATTGGCGTCCTGGTCTTTCCGCGCCTGGTTGCGCTGGTGATCGCCTTGCCGTGCCTGACGATCATCGCCAATTTCGCGGCACTCGGCGGCGGCATTGCCGCGGCCTGGCTTTACTCCGATATCCCACCCGCCGCATTCATCGACCGCCTGCGTGTCGCCATCGATCTCAGCACGATTTTCGCTGGGCTGATCAAGGCGCCGTTCATGGCCATGATCATCGGCACGATCGCCTCGGTCGAAGGCATGAAGGTCGGCGGCAGCGCCGAATCGCTCGGCCAGCACGTGACTGCCTCCGTGGTGAAGTCGATCTTCGTCGTCATCATCCTCGATGGGCTTTTCGCCATGTTCTACGCAGCGATCGAGTTCTGACACAATGGCGAAGGGCAATGGCATCAAGACGGAGGAAAAGGACCAGAACGAGATCGTCCTTTCGGTGCGTGACGTCACCGTTGCCATCGACGACAAGCTGATCCTCGACAAGCTTTCGCTCGACATCAAGCGCGGCGAGATCCTGGGGTTCGTCGGCGCTTCGGGCGCCGGCAAGTCCGTCCTGTTGCGCACCATTCTCGGGCTGATGCCCAAGCAGTCCGGAACGATCAGGCTGTTTGGCGTCGACGTCGACAAAGCAAGCGATATCGAGCGCCTGCGCATCGACATGCGGCTTGGCGTGCTGTTCCAGCATGGCGCGCTGTTTTCGGCGCTGACCGTGCAGGAGAATGTGCAGGTGCCGATGCGCGAATATCTCGACCTGCCAAGGAAGCTGATGGACGAGCTGGCGCTGCTCAAGATCGAGCTGGTCGGGCTGCCGCCGGACGCGGCGCAGAAATTCCCATCAGAACTTTCCGGCGGCATGATCAAGCGCGCAGCACTTGCGCGCGCCCTGGCGCTCGATCCGGATATCGTCTTTCTCGACGAGCCGACGTCCGGCCTCGATCCCATCAGTGCTGCCGAGTTCGACGAACTTGTCGTCAAGCTGCGCGACACCATGGATCTGACCGTCTATATGGTCACGCACGACCTCGACACGCTGTTTACCGCTTGTGACCACGTGGCGGTGCTCGGCAAGAAGAAAGTATTGGTCGAGGGCACCATCGACGACATGCTGAAGAGCGAGGAACCGTGGGTGAAATCCTATTTCCGCGGAAAACGCGCCCGCCAACTTGATCTTGCCGCACGTGCATAGCCATAAGTGAAATAATGGAAACCAGAGCCAACTACGTCATTGTCGGCATCTTTACGCTGGTTGCGATCCTGGCGGCGTTCGGCTTCGTCTACTGGACGGCGGCGATCGGTGACAGGGGCGAGACGACGCTGCTGCGCGTGCGCATCCCTGGTTCGGCTTCCGGTCTTGGCCGCGGCAGCTTCGTGCTGTTCAACGGCGTCAAGGTCGGTGACGTCAAGCGCGTCTATATCGACGTCGACAATCCGACGGTCGCCATCGCCGACACCGAGATCGATCGGATGACGCCGATCACCAAGTCGACGCAGGCCGATATCGGGCTTGCCGGCCTCACCGGGCAGGCCAATATCGAGCTCAAGGGAGCCGATCCCAAGGAAGTGAAACTTCTCGATCAGGCCGAGAAGGAAGGCAAGGTCGCCGAGATCGTAGCCAACCCTTCCGCCGTGACCAATCTGCTGCAGACGGCGCAGAACATCTTCACCCGCGCCGACAAGGTGCTGTCCGAACTCGAGGGCTTCACCAGGGATGTTCGCGGGCCGCTGACACAGACTGTCCAGAACGTGCAGACATTCTCCGATGCGCTGGCCAAGAATTCCGACGGCATCGACAAGTTCCTGTCCAGCGTCAGCGCGCTGTCCGAAGAACTGAAGGGCGTGTCCGGCAAGCTCGACGGCACGCTGAAGGCGGCGGAGGGCCTGCTCAACGCCGTCGACAGGGACAAGATCAAGAGCATCGTCGCCAATGTCGATACGGTGACCGCGAACCTCAAGCAGACATCGCAGCAGCTCGACGGCGTGATCAAGAATGTCGACACGGCGGTCGGGTCCGTCAATGATTTCGCCAAGCAGACGCAAGGCACGCTGGCCAAGGTCGACGGCGTGCTCGACGGTGTCGACCCGGCGCAGGTGCGTACGGCTCTGGCCAACATCCAGAAGGCCAGCGAAAACGCCAACAAGGCCGCCGCCGACATTGCAATGGTGACCGACAAGTTCGCCAACCGCGCCGACGATATCAATCAGACGATCAAGGACGCCAAACAACTCGCGCAGCGCCTCAACGATGCCTCGGTGCGGGTCGACGGCATTCTGGCCAAGGTCGACAATTTGCTCGGCTCCGGCGAGGCCAACGGCGTGATGGCGGACGCCAGGGCCACGCTGAAGTCGTTCAAGCAGGTCGCCGACACGCTGAATGCGCGCCTTGGCACCATCACCGACAATCTGTCGCGCTTCTCAGGCCAAGGCCTCTCGAATGTCGAGGCGCTGGTGCAGGACAGCCGCCGCTCGATCACGCGTATCGAGGAAGCGGTCACGGATCTCAGCCGCAATCCGCAGCGCATTCTTTCAGGTGGCGAGGGCGAGGTTCGGCAATTCGACGGCAGGGCGCGGCGTTGACTTCGGCGTCTGCTCGCCCCAAGAACATGAGCCGCGGATGCGGGTTGATCTTACGATCCGGGGACAACGGGGATCGCGCGTGAAGTCGGTATGGGTGAGAACGGGTGGATTGACACCGGCTGCGGCGCTGCTTGCGCTATCGCTTGCCGGCTGTGCGGTACTGGGCGGCAAGCCTGCGCCGCTCGACACATTCGAGCTTTCGGCGCCGTCGGTTGACGCCCGTGGCCATAGCCGCAAGCAAATCCTGATCGCCCAGCCCTCGGCGCTCAAGGCGCTGGACAGCCAGAACATCGTCATCAAACCCTCCGACCGCTCGATCCAGTATCTGAAGGGCGCGCAATGG
This sequence comes from Mesorhizobium sp. WSM4307, assembly GCF_007003945.1. Taxonomy (NCBI): domain Bacteria; kingdom Pseudomonadati; phylum Pseudomonadota; class Alphaproteobacteria; order Hyphomicrobiales; family Phyllobacteriaceae; genus Mesorhizobium; species Mesorhizobium sp. WSM4307. The sequence goes on along the minus strand of NZ_VFTB01000011.1, from coordinate 105,617 downwards.
GCCGACCGGCTGCCGGTGATCGTGCAGGCGCGGCTGGCGGAGACCTTCCAGCGTTCGGGCAGCTTTGCCGGCGTCGGCAAGCCGGGCGAGGGCCTGGCGATCGACTACCAGGTGATCGTCGAGATCCGTTCCTTCGAAGTGAGTGTCGACGGTGGCGAACATGCCGAAGTCGACCTGTTCGTGCGCCTGCTCAACGATCGCAACGGCGAGGTACGCGCTTCCAAGAGCTTCACGGCGTCCGCGCCGGTTTCGGGCAGCGGCAATCCTGCCTATGTCAGTGCGCTCGACAGCGCGTTCGGCGATGCCGCCAAACAGATCGTCCGCTGGACCGATTCGGTGATCTGAGCGCAATCCCGCCAGACGCTTCAAGCTACAAGCTGTCGAAGGCTTCCGGCTGCAGCTTTCCAGTCTTCATCAAGTGCTGCAGCGTGTAGGTGACGGACAGCGCGTCGTCGAGCGCGTCATGTCCCTGCAATGGCGGGTGTTCGACGCCATGATAGTCCGCAAGCTTGTTGCTTGGCGTCCGTGCGAGATCCTCGAGCGGCATCCCCGCCGCGATCAGCAGCTTGACGGCGTTGTCGAACCGGGTGGCGGGGATGGACGGCTGAATGCCCGCGACATAGCAACTGATGGCGATCATGTTCAGTTCGTCCTTGCCCCAGGACCAGAACCGCGCGCCACCGGAAAAGCGATCGATCCCTGCAAGGGCTTCTCCGAGCGCAACACCTTCGGTCTCGATGTTTTCCTCGGTGATGCCGGTCAGTCTGGTGAAGAACGGGTCGAGTTCGTATTTCCGGCCAAACCGATCGATCGGTCTGATATAGGTCTTGTGCGTGCCGAGCAGCGGAAAGTCGTCTTCGAGACCAAGCCTGACTGCGCCGATCTGCGCGATGACCGGGTCGGGATCGTGAGCCGCGCACCAAAACCGACGTTGCGACCCCTCGAGGCAGAGAAACTCGCAGTCGAATATGATTGCCGTCTGCACGGTCAGCCCCCTTTTATCGGCGAACCGGGCGTTTGGGTGCCTGCTTGCGGAAACGCAGAGGTTTCCGCAAGCAGATCTCGGTCGCCTGGCCGCTGACGCTTAGTGCAGGCGCCCGCTGGCGTGGGCCAGCATGGTGTAGACCTTGCCGGTGTCCGAGGTCAGGTAGGTCTGCGCCATGATGTTGTCGCGGTCGTTGCGCGAGACGTCCTTGAGCAGTTTTTCGAAGTCGTCGCAGTAACGGTCTACGGCGGCGCGGAATTCGGCCTCGCCCTGATACTTGCGGCGGATTTCGTCGAACGTCTGCTGGCCCTTCAGCGTGTAGAGCCGGCGCGTGAACACGTCCCGCTCGCCACGCCGATAGCGGTTCCACAGCTCGATCGAAGCATCGTGGTCAATTGCCCGTGCGATGTCGACGGATAGCGAGTTCAGCGATTCCACGACATGCAGCGGCGAGCGCTGGGCAGGGGCCGCGCGCGGCGCTTCCACGGGCGCCGAGGGTGCTGCCGCCGGCCTGAGATCCGCATCGTTCGACGCCGCTGTCAGGAGGTCGCGCACCCAGCCGCCCTGTGGCGTGCGGGCGCCGGCTTCGGGACGCTGGCGCGGCTCGGCCGGACGCTCGAGATCGAGCGTGCCGCGCAGCGCCGTGCCGCCCAACGGCGCCTGAGGCGTGCGAAGCTCCGGCTGCGGTGCTGCCGGCGCGCGACGTGGCGGTTCGGCGGGACGTGCTGCCGGCGCTTGCGGCGCCGGGCGCAGATTGCGTGGCTCCGAGGTGTCGCCGCCGCCGCGGCCGGACTTCGCGACGATGTCGGAAAGCTCCTTCAAGGCGTTGATCTGCTCGGAAACGGCGCGGCGGATCGCCGAGGTCGATTCCTTTGCCTCTTCCGGCATCTCGATGACGCCCTTCTTGAGTTCGGCGCGGGTGAGATCGAGTTCGCTCTTGATCGAGCTCGCGGTGCGCCGCATCTCATCGGTGGCATCGGCGAAGCGCTTGGTTGCCGAATCGACCACGTCGGTGATGGCATTGCGGATCTTGTCGGCCGACTCCATCGTCTTGCCTTCGGCGTTCTGCAGCGTCTGGCCGACGAGGTTTTCGAACGAGCGCATGACCCTTTCGAGATCCTCCGACTTCTTGACCAGACCGACGGCGAGGTCTTCGAGCGATGACTGCCTTTCCAGCGTGTGCTCGAGGTTGCTCTGGGCCGAGCTCAACAGGTCCGAGGCGCTGGCCAGGAGGCGGCTGTGTTCATCGAACTTGGTGGCGATCGAGGCCACTTCGCGCAAGGTCGACGACGACAGTTCCGTCAGCCTTGTGGTGTTCGAATCGACAAGGCGCGCCGAGCTGGCAAAGGTCTGCGCCGCCTTTTCTGTTGTCGCCGCGAAGCTCTGCGTGCTGCCGGTCAGGCGTTCGTCGACCTGACCGAGATTGACCGCGGCCTGCTCGATCAGCTGACCGAGCTGCGAGCTGGACTTGGTCATGCGGCCGATGAGATCGGCAACACTGTCGGACAGCGACGAGCGGGCGCCTTCGACCGCCGACAAGGTCTCGGCGGTGCGGTTGGCGAGCGCGTTGACCAGGGCGGCATTTTCGCTGCGCAGCTTCTCGGTGGCGCGTTCGGTGACCTCTTCCATGCTCTTTTGCAGTTCCGAGCCACCCTGGGCGAAGCGTTCGACCAAAGGCCGCGCGGTTTCGTCGAGGATCTTAGACATTTCGGCCGACCGCGCCGCGAGCATGGTGTTGAGTTCGCGGGTGTTGGCGCCGATCGTCTTGGCGGCGTCGTTGGTGCTCTGGCCGATATGCTGGCCTACAGCGGTGAAGGTCTCGGCGATCACATTGGCGCGCGAAACGAGCTGTGCCTCGGCGCTCGACACCTGCTCATTGAGCCTCTGGCCCATTGTTTCGGTGGTATGGGCGAGGCGGTTCTCGACGCTGGCGATCTGCTCCTCGACACGGGCGGCCGCAGCCGCCGCGGTCGATGCAAGACGCTCGTCGGCGCCGGCAAGTGCCTGCTCGATTTCGCGGGCGTGCACGGCCAGTTCCTGGCCGGTCTGGCGCGCACGGTCGGCGACCTTCTGCTCGGTGCTGGCGAAAGCCCCGACGATGGTCTGCGCATGCTCGCCGATCGTCGAAGAGCTGTCGGCGATGCGCGAGACCAGGCGTTGGTCGGCCTCGTCGAAGATGCGGCCGATCTCGGACGCACGGCTGGACAGAGCATCCGAACCTTCGGCGATGCGCGAGACCAGTTGCTGATCGGCAGCATCGAAGATGCGGCCAAGGTCGGTTGCGCGGGCGGCGAGCGCCTCGGCGGATTCGCCGATGCGCATGCCGAGCCGCTGGTCGGCGCTTTCGAAGTTGCGCAGGATGTCGCCGGCGCGGGCGGCCAGCGATTGTGCCGTCTCGACGGCGCGGGCGACCAGTTTCTGGTCGGCTGCGTCGAAGGTGCCGGCAATCTCGCTGGCGCGGGCCGCCAGATGATCCGCGGTATCCTGGGCCCGGGCAGCCAGCTGGTCGGCCGTTTCCTGGGCGCGGGCGGCGAGCTTCTGGTCCGCCAGCTCGAAGGTGCCGGCGATCTCGCCGGCGCGGGCGGCCAACTGATCGGCGGTTTCGTGGGCACGGGCCAGCAGCGAGCTGGAGGTGTCGTCGGCACGGGCGAGCAAGGCGTTGGACGTATCTTCCGCACGGGCGTGGAGGCGACGGTCGGCTTCCTCGAAGGTGCGGGCGATGTCTTCGGCCCGCGCCAAAAGGGCGGCGGACGTCTGTTCGGCGCGCTCGGCGATCTTGCGGTCGGCATCGCTGAAGGCCGCACCGGCCTGCTCATGCAGCGCGCTGGTGACTTCCAGGACCTTTTCGCGCAAGGCGCCGGCGACGAAGACCGCGCTCTTTTCGAGCACGCTGCGGACATTGTCGACGCCGGTCGAGAGCGCGCGCTCCATGGTTCCGGCGCGTTCCTCGATGATCCCGGTCTGACGGCTGAACGCCTGCTCGATCTTCTCTACATCGGCGGCGATTGCGGCCGAAATGTCGGTGCTTCTGGCAGCGATCTGGTCGATGTGGCCGGACAGCGAGCGGTCGACGTCCTTGCGGGTCTCTGCGAGCTTGCCGAGATCGTCTTCCAGCGCGCGGCTCAGCATGTTGCGGCCTTCGGCCAGCTTGCCGACATGGCCAGCGATGACGCCGTCGATCTCGCCGCGGCTTTCGCTCAGCTTCTGCAGGTCGGCCTCGAGGGCGCGCTTGAGAATGTCACGGCCTTCGGCGAGCTTTTCCACCTGGCCGGCCACCAGCCCGTCGATGCTGGAGCGGCTTTCGGCGAGCTTGGCGAGATCGGCTTCGAGGGCGCGTTTGAGAACGTCGCGGCCTTCGGCCAGTTTCTCCACCTGGCCGGCGACCAGGCCGTCGATGCTCGAACGGCTCTCGGCCAGCTTGGCAAGGTCGTCCTCGAGCGCCCTGGACAGGGTCGAGCGCTCCTGGACAAGCCTGTCGGCGTGGCTGCCGACCAGGCCGCTGACGCTTTCGAGGTCGGCTTCCAGCGCCTTCGACAGCGTCGAACGGTCCTGGATGAGTCGCTCGGCATGGCTGTTGACCAGGCCGTTGACGTTGTCGAGGTCGACTTCCAGCGCCTTCGACAGGGTCGAACGATCCTGGACGAGCCGATCGGAATGGCTGCTGACCAGGCTATTGACGCTTTCGAGATCGGCTTCGAGCGCCCTGGCGAACTGGGCGCGGTCGTCGACCAGCTTCTGCGACTGGTCGGCAACGGTGTTCTTGATGGTGTTGAGGTCGGCTTCGAGGGCGCGCTTGAGAATGTCGCGGCCTTCGGCCAGCTTCTCGACCTGACCAGCGACCAGCCCGTCGATGCTGGAGCGGCTGTCGGCCAGCTTGGCGAGGTCGTCCTCGAGAGCCTTCGACAATGTCGAACGATCCTGAACGAGCCTGTTCATGTGGTCGGCGATGACGCTGTTCACATTCTGCAAGTCGGCTTCGAGGACCTGCGAAAGCAGTCCGCGATCCTCCGCCAGCCTTTCCGATTGGCTCGATATGACACCCTTGATGGTGTTGAGGTCCGATTCCAGCGCGCGCTTGAGAATGTCGCGGCCCTCGGCCAGCTTCTCGACCTGACCGGCGACGAGGCCGTCAATGCTCGAGCGGCTTTCGGCCAGCTTGGCAAGGTCGGCTTCCAGCGTCTGCGACAGCAGGCTGCGGTCGTTGGCGAGTTTGACCGCATGATCGTCAAGCAAGCCCCTGATGCCAGATAGGTCGTCCTCGAGCGAACGGCCGAGTTGGCTGCGGTCATCCACGAGCTTTGCCGAATGCGCCTCGATCAGGCCCTTGATGCCGGCGATATCGTTTTCCAAGGCCTTGGCGAGCACCGCACGACCTTCGGCGATCTTCTCGACCTGACCGGCGACCAGCCCGTCAATGCTGGCACGGCTGTCGGACAGTTTGCCGAGGTCGGCTTCCAGGGCGCGCGACAGGATGTTGCGGCCTTCGGCGAGCTTTCCAACATGACCGGCGACCATTTCATCAATGATCGTGCGGGCTTGCACGAGTTTTCCGGAGTCTTCGTTGAGAGCCAGCGAAAGCCTGTTGCGGCCTTCTTCCAGCCTTTCGAGGTGGCTGCCGAGCGACGCGTCGATGGCGGCCCGCGATTCGTTGACCTTGCGCAGATCCTCTTCGAGGGCGCGCGCGATCAGGCTGCGGCCTTCGGCCAGCTTCTGCACCTGGTTGGTCACCGCGGCATCGATGCCGTCGCGGCTTTCGGCGAATTTCTCCAGGTCCGCCTGCATGGCGGCCGCCATGCGCTCGCGGCTTTCGGACAGCTTGCGGCTGTGGTTTTCGACGGCTTCCTCGATGCCGACACGGGCGTCGGCGAGCCGCTGGATGTCGCTATCGAAAGAACGCGAGACGACATGACGCGCCGCTTCCATGCGACCGGCAAAGTCGCTGGCGCGAGCCTCCAGCATGCTCGATGTCGAGGTGACGATGTCGGCCATGTCGGCGCCGATCTGGGTCTTGCCCTGATCGATCATCGCGGCCAGCGTATCCTTGCTCTCGGCGAAGGTGTGGGCAATTTCGCGGGCGCGCTCGACCAGCGTCTCGTTGATCTGGCGGGCGCGGGCCTCGAGCGCTGCGTTGAGCTTCTGCGTGCCGGTGTCCAGCGCTTCGGCGCGGGTCTGGAATTCGCTGATCAGGGCCTGACCGCGTTCGGCCAGCGTACGTTCGATGCCGTTGAGGCTGGCTTCGAATTCCGAATTGAGGGTGCGCGCGGCGCCGCCGAGCAGCGAAACCATGCCGGTGGTGCGATCGTCGAGCAGATCGGTCAGCGACCGGGTCAGGCCGTCCGTCGTATCCGTCAGCTTGGCGATGCGCGTGTCGAGCAGGCTGGCGAAGGCCTCGCCGGAGGTCGAAAGCTTGTCGGTGATGGTGTCGAGCCGGCCTTCCACCGAATCGAAGATCGACATCGAGCTTTCATTGATGCGGTCGATGAGCGTGTCGCCGGAATTGGTGATCGTCATCGACAGCTTGGTCGACGCATTGAGGATCGAGTCGCGGATGATGTCGCTGGCGGAGCCGATTTCATCCCTGAGCGTCTCATGCGCACCGGCAATCGAGGCACGGACGCGCTCGGCATGGCTGACGACCGCCTCGCGCTCGCTGCCAAGCCCGTCGACGAGCGAACGGATGCGGGTTTCGTTTTCCGAATAGGAGCGCTCGATCTGGTTGACTTCGCTGTGGACCAGCGTTTCCAGCTCCACGGCGCGGGCCAGCGTGCGTTCGATGCCTTCGCCCATGGCCGCCACCTCGCGGCGAACGGCCTGGCCGATCATCATGACGCGATCCTGCGCCATGTTTTCCGGCTCGGTCAGGCGGAAGGCCACTTCCGTCATCGACTGGGCGGCAATGCGCATGTCCTGGGCACGGCGAATCATGGCTGCGAAGGCCCAGAACAGGATGATCGGCACGATCGCCGCGACGGCGAGGCCAATCAGTTCGGGACGGGCAAGGAACTGGTCGAGGGTGCGGATCCTCCAGATGCTCGGTCCGAACAGCAGGTTGGCGAGCCCGCCGGCGCCGGCGATCCAGGCGAGCGAGACGAAGGCGACGATCCAGTAGACGGTGTTGGAGGCGCGCCTGTTGAGGCCGTGCAGGAGGGTCTTGTAATCCTTCTGGCGATCATCATTGGCCGGCGCGAAGCCCGTGGGCTGCGCGCCGTTGCCATTGCCATTGCGTGTCTCCACGGGGCGCAGTTCTGCCGGCTTGGCCTTCGGCGCGGGACTCGCGGGCTGATTGGCAATGGGGGCCTGATTGGCGGCGGGTGCCGGCTTCTGGTTGCGTCCCTCGCGTGCCAGCTCGTCGGCGGCCTGGGATATCTGCGCTTCCAGATCTTCCATCGAAGCCGCGATATCGAGATCGCCGCTGCCGATGTCGCCGCTGAGGTCGAGATCGAGCGCTTTTTCCAGTTCCCTGGCCACGTCGCTGTCGAGATTTCTCGTCGTCGTCGTTGGTTTCTTTGCCATGCCTTCGCTACCCTGTACTAGCTGCCGCGGGGCTTATAATTGTCTTTGTCGTACCCCCGCGCAGGAGGCTGAAAATGGACCCTCGTATCGTAATGACACAGGGGGGTAAAGAAAACATGCATTCCGCGGGATACGTAAAACTTTAAATATAAGGTTAACGGAACCGTGATCCGTGCGCCGCTTTCGCAACATTTTTCCGGGCCATTCATTAACCCGTTGTCCATTGGATTCGCCTAGTTTTTCAGGCGGCCGAAGAAAACGGAGTTCGAGTTCATGCGTGGCGAAAGCGGCATTGCCTTTTCAATGCCCGGAGGCGACGTCTCGGGAACCAGGCAGTCCCGACCAGTCGATTTGGCACACCTTGCCCGGCAAACGATGGGCGACCGCGCCCTCGAGCAAGAGGTGCTGGCGCTGTTTGTACAGCAGGCGCTGTCGGTACGCGACAAAATTGTCGATGCCGATCTCAAGGACCGGCTTCTGCTTGCGCATGGGTTGAAAGGGTCTGCTCGCGGCGTTGGCGCCTTCGCCATCGCCGATTGTGCCACTGAGATCGAGCGGCAGCCGGAAGACGGCCAGACCCTCAAGCGGCTCGGCAAACTGATCGACGAAGTGCGCGATTTCATCGCCGCCATCAATCGCTGACCCGGTTTGTGGAAAAACGTCACCGAGCGGCGCTTTCGCACGGCAGTTGACTTGTCTGCCGGAGTGATTATCTCGGCGGAAACTCCCTTCAGGTGACAAATGACCAAGTTGACCTTCATCGCCCATGACGGCACACAATTCGACGTGGACGCCGAAAACGGCTCGACGGTCATGGAAAACGCCATCCGCAACGCCGTGCCGGGGATCGAGGCGGAGTGCGGTGGCGCCTGCGCCTGCGCCACCTGCCATGTCTATGTCGACGAGGCCTGGACGGCGGAAGTGGGCGAGCCGGAAGCGATGGAAGAGGACATGCTGGACTTCGCCTACGACGTCCAGCCGAACTCGCGTCTGTCCTGCCAGATCAAGGTACGCGACGCGCTTGACGGCCTGGTGGTGCGGGTGCCGGAGCGCCAGGGCTAGGGCGTGTTGATATTCGGGTGATGCCGGCCTGCAAACGGCGGCTTCCTCCGGCCTTCGCCGGCCGAAGCACTTGACGAGGGATCGTGGCAGCTAGGGCTATGGCCCGGGTAGGCCGGTACTCGCATATGAAAAGTACGTTGCGCTCCGGTTCTCGGTATCAACCCTGTTTGGTCGCTTCGCGCCGTCTTCGACTCCGGCTCGGCCTGACCTGAATCTCAATATGCCTTCGGCGACGTTCCAATTTCTTTGACATTGGCTGCTTGGCAGCAGGCCACGGCTCATGCAGTCTCGCCCCATTCCCAAGGGGACCACATCGCATGACCGAAACAATCAAGACGGATGTTCTCATTGTCGGGGCAGGGCCTGTCGGCCTTTTCGCCGTGTTCGAGCTCGGCCTGTTCGACATGAAATGCCACCTGATCGATATCCTCGACAAACCCGGCGGCCAATGCGCGGAACTCTATCCGGAAAAGCCGATCTACGACATTCCCGGCTGGCCCTCGATTTCGGCGCAAGGGCTGGTCGACAAGCTGCTCGAGCAGATCCATCCGTTCAAGCCTGACTTCACCTACAACCGCATGGTCTCCAGCCTCCAGAAACTGGAGGATGGCAGCTTTCGCGTCACCACCGACGAGAACGAGGTGTTCGAGGCCAAGGTGGTGGTGATCGCCGCCGGCGGCGGCTCGTTTCAACCCAAACGCCCCCCGATCCCGGGCATCGAGCCCTATGAAGGCAAGAGCGTCTTCTATTCGGTGCGCCGGATGGAGGATTTTCGCGGCCACGACCTTGTCATTGTCGGCGGCGGCGACTCGGCGCTCGACTGGACACTGAACCTGCAGCCGGTGGCAAAAAGCGTGACGCTGGTCCACCGGCGCCCTGAATTCCGCGCGGCGCCCGACAGCGTCAACAAAATGTATGCCATGCAAGAGATGAAGCAGCTTGCGTTCAAGGTCGGCCAGGTGACCGGCCTGACCGGCGCCGACGGCCAGCTGTCATCGGCCACCATCAAGGGTGGTCCGGAAGGCGATATCGAAGTGCCATGCACACGCATGCTGCCCTTCTTCGGCCTGACGATGAAGCTCGGGCCGATCGCGGAATGGGGGCTCAATCTCCACGAGAACCTGATTCCGGTCGACACCGAGAGATTTCAGACATCGGTGCCCGGCATTTTCGCGGTGGGCGACATCAACTCGTATCCGGGAAAGCTGAAGCTGATCCTGTCGGGCTTCCATGAAGTGGCGCTGATGGCGCAGGCGGCCAAGCGCATCGTCAGCCCCGGCGAGCGGATCGTGTTCCAATACACGACCTCGTCGACCAGCCTGCAGAAGAAGCTCGGCGTGGTGGAGTAAAGACCGCTCCTATTCCGCGAGGACGGGCGCAACCGCTTCGTCGCGTCCGCGCAGCGCCTTTTCCGGCATCAGCATCATGGCGACGAGCGCCAGCACCAGGGTGATGCCGGCGGTGATGAAGATCATCACGAACGGCAAGGCTGATGCCAGCTGGACATGTGTCTGCGAACCCTCGGCGGTGAGCGGCAGGCCATAGCCGAGCGCGACCGCGCCGAGCAGGGCGACGCCCAGCGCGCCACCCAGCGTGCGCAGGAAGGTCAGCACGCCTGTCGCAACCCCGAGATGGGTTCGATCGACGGCGTTCTGGACAGAGACGGTCGCGACCGGGAATGTCGTTCCGCTGCCCAGGCCGATCAGGGTTGTCAGGATCTCGACCTCGAGCAGCGAGGCGTGTCCAGCAATGGCGCTGAGCACGCCAATGCTGACAATGGCCAAGGCGATGCCGATCATGGCGATGCGCTTGTAGTGCACGAAGCGGGGGATCAGGCGGCCGCTTGTGGCGGCACCGGCGACCGTGCCGAGCAAAAGGCCGAGCATGGCCATTCCCGATTCGCTGACGGAAAGCCCGATGACGGTTTGCAGATAGACCGGCAAGTAGACCGAAGCGCCGATATTGGCCGCCTGCAGCAGGAACATCGACAGCGCACCGGCGAGCACGATCGGATTGCCCAGCACTTCAAGCGAGATCAGCGGTTCGGCGGCCCTCATCAGTCTCAGTGCGAACAGGGCCCAGAACACGGCCGAACCGGCCACCAGCCCGAGGATTTCGTGGGAAAACCAGGGATAGGTGCTGCCACCCCAGTTGAGCGCCAGAAGCAGAAGGGCCGTGGCGATAACCAGAAGCACGGCGCCCAACCCGTCGATGCGGTGATGTTTGGCTGCGATCGGCAGCTTCTTCAGCGGCTTGTTGATGATCGCCATGGCCAAAAGCCCAAGCGGAATGTTGATCCAGAAGATCAGCGACCAGTGCAGATGCTCGGCAAAGGTGCCGCCCAGCAGTGGCCCGGCAATGCTGGCGACGGCCCAGGTGCCTGACACCCAGGCCGCATAGCGTGCGCGTTCGCGCGGCGGCACGAGGTCGCCGATGACGGTTTGCGCCAGCGCAAACAGGCCGCCGCCGCCGGCACCCTGGATCGCGCGCCCGATCACCAGCACGAACATGTTGGGGGCCATGGCGCTGACCAGTGATCCGGCGAGGAAGATGAGGATCGCCGCGTAGACGGTCGGGCGGCGGCCATAGACGTCGGAAATCTTGCCGTAGAGCGGTGCCACGGCGGTGGCGGTCAGGAGATAGCCGGTGACCATCCAGGGCAGATATTCGGCGTGGCCGAGCGCTCGCGCGATGGTCGGCATGGCGGGTGCGATGATGGTCTGGTCGAGCGCCGCCAGCAGCATGGACAGAAGGACGCCGCCGATGATGGCGTTCTTCTCGCTTTCGGTCAGCGGTGTGGCGGCAGCCGGTATGGTCTGCTTGTCGACAGCCTGGTCCATAGTCTTGTCCATGTGTTTTGCGCGCGATCCGGGTCGACGATTGGGCTTGCCTGACGCGTTCGCCGCGCGATCGGTCGTGGTGCTCGTGCCTTGAGGATTGTACTTGCCAACCCGTGATATGTCGTTCCGTTTAGGCCGATTTCGACCGCCGTTCGAAAGTTTTCCGACGCTGGCACTATGCTTCGGCCCGGTTGGCTTGCACCGGCGCCATCGAGTGCGCCGATGAAATTCAGCCAGGTGGCAGCCGGCCGTTCTCGATGCGCTGGATGCGGTAGCGCATGAGCCGCAGGATACGGCTTTCGAAATTGACGCTCTCGACGCGATCGAACTGCACCTGGGCGCGGTCGTGCCTGGCGAGAATGGCGGCGGTGATCTCGGCCGCCTTGGCCTTGGCCGCAGCACAATCCGTCCGCGGGTAGGTCGCCTTCAGCGCGTTTTCCAGCTCGCGGCCATAGTTCTTGGCGATCTCGACATGGCGTTCTTCATGGCGCTTGATGTCGGCCGACAGCGTGTCCCAGAACAGCTTCACGTCGGGATCCGCCTTGCGCGGGCGGCGCCATTCCGGAAGGATCACCTTGACCTTGACCGTCACGGCGGCGTCGGCGATCCGGCAGGAGCCAGCCTGCCTGGCGTAGCTGATCCGGGTGGTGAAGGCCATCTGGGTGGCGCCGGGGTGGCGCGAGCCCGTGCTTTTGACCTGCGGCCCATGTTTGGAGAGCTGCGTCTCGATGTCTTCGAGCGTGCTGCCGCCAATGGAAAAATAGCTGTATGTCTTGAGGAGATTGGCCGCGCCCGCCGGAACAGCGGTCACGGCAAGCAGTAGCGCGCAAAGCAGGGATCGTTTCATCATATTGCCTCTCTACCCACCTTGCGTTACGGCCGTTGCCGGCGCAACGGAATTGATCCTTTGCGGATCACACATCGTTGATGAGCCCATGGTTGATGAGCAATGACGGCGAGGCGATGGCAGCTGGCGCATGGACGTTATCTCGACCTTGGCGGCAAGGCCGTGGTCGTCGGCATCCTCAACGTCACTCCCGACAGCTTTTCCGACGGCGGACTGTTCGCTGCGCCCGAAGCGGCGCTGACCCAGGCGCGCCGGATGATCGAGGAAGGGGCACGGATCATCGATGTCGGTGGAGAATCGACCAGGCCGGGTGCCGCCGCCATCTCGGCCAGCGAGGAACAGGCGCGCGTCCTGCCGGTGATCGAGGCGCTGGTGCGCGCCGGTGACGTGCTGATTTCGGTCGACACCTATCGCGCAGACACAGCGCGGCTGGCCGTGGCTGCCGGCGCGCATATCGTCAACGATGTCTGGGGCCTGCAGCGCGAGCCCGACATCGCGCGGGTCGCCGCCGAAACCGGAGCCGGGCTCATCATCATGCATACCGGGCGGGATCGCGAGAAGCTGACCGACGTGATCGCGGACCAGTTTGCGTTCCTGGAAAAATCCCTGGAGATCGCCCGTCGTAACGGCATTGCGGACGATCGCATCGTGCTTGATCCAGGTTTCGGCTTCGCCAAGGAGACGGCTGAGGAAAATCTCGACCTGATGGCGCGGTTTTCCGAGCTCCATGCGCTTGGCTTTCCGCTGATGGCAGGCACCTCGCGAAAACGCTTCATCGGCACCGTCACCGGCCGCGATGCGGCAGACCGGGCGGCCGGAACGGCGGCGACCAGCGTCATTCTCAGGCTCAAGGGCGCGCATCTGTTTCGCGTCCATGATGTCGCAATCAACGTGGACGCGCTGGCCGTGGCGGATGCTATGCTGGCGCTTGAAACCGCCGCATCGGAACGCTGAGCCATGTATGTCATCCGCCTGAAGAACTGCGCCTTCTTTGCACGGCATGGCGTGCTCGACGAGGAGGAAGCCCTTGGCCAGCGTTTCTATGTCGACGCGGTGCTGTCGGTCGAACCCGGGCGCGCGCTTGTCGACGACGCGATCGAGGAAACCGTCAACTACGGCATTGCCTTCACGGTGATCGAGAAGATCATCACCGGGAAGCGGCGCTTCCTGATCGAAGCCCTGGCCATGGAAGTGGCAAAGGCGCTGACGGAGCGGTTTCCGCAGATCAAGAGGGCCGAAATCACCGTGCGCAAGCCGAACGCGCCGGTGCCTGGCGTGCTCGATCATGTCGAGGTGACCGTTGTCTGGCCGGAGTAACACCGTCTTCCTCAGCCTCGGCGGCAATCTGGGTGATCCGGCGGCCTCGATGGCGGCGGCGCTGCGCATTCTCGACGCCGATGCGGGCACGCGCGTCACCGCCGTTTCGTCGCTCTACCGCACTCCGCCCTGGGGCAAGCTCGATCAGCCGGATTTCCTCAACGCCGCCGCCGAACTGTCGACCCGGCTCTCGCCGCGGGCGCTGCTCGACCTCTGCCTCGACGCCGAGCGGAAGCTGAAGCGGGTGCGCGAGGAGCGCTGGGGGCCGCGCCTGATCGATATCGACATTCTGGTGTTCGGTGACCGCGTCATCCATGAGACCGGTCTGGAAGTGCCTCATCCGCGTATGCTGGAGCGCGCTTTCGTCCTGGCGCCGCTGGCCGAAATCGCGCCGGATCTTGCCGTCGGCGGGAGAAGCGTGTCGGAACGGCTCGGCGCTGTCGACGCCGCCGGAATCGAGCGGTTGCCGTCCGGCCGGGACTGGTGGCTGACCTAGCTATCAGCCGGAAAATCCGCCTTCGTCGAGAAACGCCTGCTCCTGCGGTGTCGTCTCGCGGCCAAGCATCCTGTTGCGATGCGGAAACCGCCCGAAGCGGCGGATGATGTCGCGATGCTCCAGTGCGTATTTCAGGTTGAACTCTGCCCTGGCGGTGTGCAGCTCGACCGAAATGTCCTGGTCGGCAAGGTTTTCCGCATGTTCGAACGGTAAATACAGGAACACGCGGACTTCCGGTTCCAGCGCCAGGTCATGCCCGGCAGCGACCGCTTTATGGGCAAAGTGCTTCGCCAGCGGATCGGTGGCATACATGTGGCCGGTGCCGCGGAAGCAATTGCGCGGAAACTGGTCGAGCAGGATCATCAGCGCCAGCGAACCTTCGGCATGGCCCGACCAGGCGTCGCACTCACGCCGTGCCGCGGCATAGTGCAGGTCGAGATAGCGATCGCGGAAATCGGCATCGAAAGCGTCGCTCTTCTCGAACCAAGCATCCTCGCCGGCGTCGCGCCAGAATTTGGTGACCGACAGGGCTCCGCTGTCCAATTCCATGCATGATTCCTTGGTTCAATCGGCTGTTTCGGATTTGTGCAGAACGCCAGCCGTCTCCTCGTTGAGGGCCTGACCGGGGCGGCGCGGCGTGGAGAGCGGTGTGGGAATCGGCGTGCCGATATTGCCACGCAGGAAGCGCTGGCCGGCGCGAATGCCTTCGGCGAGCTGGGTTTCGAAACGGTCGGTGTCGCGACGCCTGACGTCCTCGATCGTTTCCGCCACGTCTTCGGGATCAACGCCAAGCGATTCCAGGGCCGAGCCGCCGAAAACCAGCGCCGATTCGAAGGTCTCGCGCAGCTGATAGTCGACGCCGGCGCGAATGAGCTGCAGCGCGGTGCCGCGGTCGAAAGCCCGGGCAAGCACGGTGAGCAGCGGAAATTCGGCCTTGATCAACTGGGCGATGCGAACGGCCGCATCGGCCTTGTCGACGCAGATCAGCACGGCGCGCGCCCGGCCGGCGCCGGCCGCGTGCAGGATATCCAGCCGGGTGCCATCGCCATAATAGACCTTGAAGCCGAAGTCGGCGGCCGCCTGGATCATCTCGACATCGTTGTCGATGATCGACACATCGATGCCGCGCAGCAGCAGCGGCTGGCTGGCGATCTGGCCGAAGCGGCCGAAACCGATGATCAGCACGCTGCCGGTCAGTCCGTCGGCGACGTCGACGCCGTCGAGCGACTGCTCGTCGCGCGGGGTGACATAGCGCAAGGCGATGATCGCCAGCGGCGTCAGCACCATAGAGATGATGACGATCGCCGTCAGCATCGCGTTGGCCTGGTTGTCGATGATGCCGACGGCGGCGGCGGCTGAGTAGAGGACGAAGGCGAATTCGCCGCCTTGCGCCATGAAGACCGCGCGTTCCAAGGCTTCGCGATGGCCGGTCTTGAGGATGCGGGCGACGATGTAGATGCCGAGCGCCTTCATGATCATGTAGGCGACGACATAGATGGCGATCAGCTTCCAGTTCGCGGCGACCACAAGCAGGTCGAGCGACATGCCGACCGCAAGGAAGAACAGGCCGAGCAGGATGCCGCGGAACGGCTCGATATCGGCTTCCAGTTGATGGCGGAAGGTCGATTCCGACAGAAGCACGCCGGCCAGGAACGCGCCCATCGCCATCGACAGGCCGCTGAGCTGCATGGCAAGCGCCGATCCAAGCACCACCAGCAGTGCCGCGGCCGTCATCACCTCGCGGGCACGGGCATCCGCCAGGATGCGGAAGAACGGGTTGAGCAGATAGCGCCCCGCCAGCACCAGTCCGACGATCGCGGCAAGGCCGATGCCGACCTCGGTCAGCCGTTCCGACAGGCTGGTGTCGGCGCCGCCCGGCGCCAGGAACGCGATCAGGGCCAGCAGCGGCACGATGGCCAGATCTTCCAGCAGCAGGATGGAGACGATGCGTTGGCCTTTCGGCGAGGCGATGTCGCCGCGTTCCTCGAGAAGCTGCATGACGATCGCCGTCGAGGTCAGCACGAAACCGGCGCCGGCGACGAAGGATTGCGAGACCGGAAAACCGCCGGCCATTCCCACGCCGGTCAACAGGACCGCGCAGACTCCGACCTGCAGCGCACCGAGCCCGAAGATTTCGCGCCGCAGGCCCCAAAGCCGCGACGGCTGCATTTCCAGCCCGATGATGAACAGGAACATGACGACGCCGAGTTCGGCGACGTGGAGGATGGCTCCCGATTCGGAAAAGATACGAAGACCAAACGGGCCGATCACCACGCCGGCCGCCAGATAGCCCAGGATCGAGCCGAGGCCCATGCGTTTGAAGATGGGGACGGCGACGACCCCCGCGGCAAGCAGCGCCACCACCTGAATGAGATCGCCGCCTGATGTTTCCGCTGCCATGCCTCTTGTCCCTATGTCCTTCAGCAGTCCTTGCATGCAGTTGGAGCAGGAGGCAAGGCCAGGGAACCTGCCAGGACGGGTAGGGTGCCGACAAAGCGTGTCCCCTGGTGGAACAACGGTCTCCGCTTGCCCGTCGGACGATTGGTATGTATATTGACGTGATGACTGATCATTCGTCCTGGCCGTCTCCCGCGCCACATATTCCGATGGATGCGCTCAGCGAAGTCCTGCAAGACTTTCGCCTGAGTGGCGTCAATTATGGCCGCTGCGAGCTCCGACATCCTTGGAGCATAGAATTTCCGCAACAATCGCTGCTTCGTTTTCACTTTGTCGGTCAGGGTCCATGCTGGATCCACACCGAAGTGCAAGACTGGCAGCAGCTGCGCGATGGCGATCTGGTGCTGCTGCCACAAGGCATCACCCATCGGCTGGCCAGCGCGCCAGACGTTGCAGGCGGCTCGATCGATGATTGCCGGGTGACCAAGTTGGGGGGCAACGTCTGCGAAGTCGTACGGGAAGGCACGGGCGCGACAAGCGCCCTTTTCTGCGGCTCAATGGCCTTGGGCGCCTATGCGTTGAACCCGTTGATCACGCTGATGCCGCCTATCATCAAGGGTTGCGACGTGGCCGGCAATGACCCGGTCATTGGTCCTTTGCTGGCGGCCATGACCGCGGAGGCCGCGCAACCGCAGATGGGCAGCGCCACCATCTTGTCGCGTATGGCGGACTTGCTGACAGCCCGGCTCATTCGCTGCTGGGTCAATTGCACGGGAGCTTCGACGACCGGTTGGCTCGCCGCCATCCGCGACCCCAATATTGGCCGCGCTTTGGCAGCCATGCACAAAGACCCCGGCCATAACTGGACGCTCGAAAGCCTCGCCAGCCTGGCAGGCCAGTCGCGCTCCATTTTCGCCGAGCGCTTCAGCGCTGTATTGGGAGAAGGCGCGGCACACTATCTCGCCCGTTTGCGCATGCAGCTTGCCCGCGAGTTGTTGGGGCAAAACGGTTTGTCGGTGGCCGAGGTTGCTACCCGCTTGGGCTATGATTCCGAGGCATCCTTCGCTCGCGCCTTCAAGCGCATCACCAATGTCTCCCCTGGCGTTGTGCGCCGCACAATTCCCGGACGAATAGACATGAATTTCGGATTCTAAGATACATTTCATCCGACCGGACTCGGTTATGAAGATCTCCAAACTTTGGAGATACGTCCGTGACAGACACAACATTACAGCTTGAAGACGCGGCGATAGACGTTGATGCGGCTGCGCCGGCCAGGTGGGGCGCAACCACCTGGTTCGCGGTCATTTCATTGGCCGCCACCAGCTTTGCTCTGGTGTCAGCCGAATTTCTGCCGGCAGGTCTGCTGACGCCCCTGGCGCGCGATCTCGGTATCAGTGAAGGAACAGCCGGACAGGTCGTCACCGCCACAGCTTCTGTCGGCGCCGTGACGGCCATGTTGAGCAATGTTCTCATCGGCCGATTGAACCGCAAGGCAGTGCTGGTTGGTCTCAGCGCCTTGGCGGTCGGTTCCAACATTCTTGCGGCGCTGGCGACCGATTTCTGGTTATTGTTGCTGGGTCGGGCCGGACTGGGGATCGCACTCAGCGCTTTCTGGGCACTTTCGGTCGCCGTGGTGGCGAGGCTGGTTGGCGCCAATGCGACTGGGCGGGGCATGGCTATCGTCACCCTCGGCGTCTCGCTCGCAACCATTGCCGCACCGTCGATGGGCGCGTTGATCAGCGACTGGCTGGGTTGGCGCAGCGCCATGGCCATGACAGCGGGGTTGGCCTTGCTTGCCATGCTGCTGCAGTTGCTTAGCCTGCCGTCCTTGCCTGCAACGGCAAGCAATAGTCTTGCAGACGTCCTTCGTCTGACACGGAGACGTGGCGTTCAACTTGGTATGCTTGCCATCCTTTTGCTGATGACGGGACATTTTGCCGGATCGGTCTATGTGCGTCCCTTTCTCGAACATGTGACGCACCTTGCAACCGGGCCAATTGCCCTGGCGTTGCTCGGATTTGGCATCGCCGCGGTGATCGGCAATATTGCCGGTGGCCGCATGGCCGACGCCAATATCCACGTGGCTCTCGTGGTCACCGCCGCATTGATGGCGTTTGCGGCGCTGTCATTGGTGCTTTGGGGCGTGCACATTGGCGTTGCCTTTGGCTTCGCGACGCTGTGGGGCTTCGCCTTCGGCATGGCGCCGGTGGTGTTGCCGACAAATCTGTCTCGCGCAGCGCCGGACGCGCTGGAAGCGGCGGGCAGCCTGATGGTCGCCTCTTTTCAGGTCGCCATCACCATCGGCGCGGTTGTCGGCGGCTATGTCGTCGACACCTATGGCCCTACAGCGCCTTTGACCGTGACTGCCATCCTTGCAGCATCGACAGCCGTATTGGCGATGTTACAGCCGCGCAGCTGAACTTTGCCGCCGCTGACGCGGGCAGCCCGAATCCGGCCCGGATAATATTGCAGACGCGTTACACAAGTTTACGCAATGCGCGCGTTGCTTGTTGCCACAATCGAAGGCTAAGGACGCTCGGCTTCGGCCATTGGAGGGTGAGCGACGATCAAGTCGCGCCCTTTTGAGGAGATGACTGACATGAAGAAGTTTTTGCTTGTTGCCGTCGGCCTGGCGGTGCTTGCGGGTTCGGCCTGTTCGAAGGCGCCGGAATGCACGGCCGAGATCGCGACCAAGAAGGCACAGGATATGGCCGCCGCACTGCAGGAAGCGATCACCAAGGATCCGTCCAAGGCGGCTGACCTGACCGCCAAGGTCCAGGCGGTGACAACCAAGTACCAGGGCACCACGACACTCGCCGACGCCTGCAAGGCGTATGACGAGGTGACGGCCGCCATCAAGGGCTAAGCGCCTTTCGACTGGTTCAAAAGGGGGCGGTGGCGATGGGCCGCCGCCTCTTTGCTTTTGGGGATGTGTTTGGGGGTAGGGCGCGATAATGCGCTCAGTTCGGGGCGATGGAGCCGACTTCGACGGCATCGACGCGCTTCAGGCTCATACCAATGACCGGCACCAGCTGATCCTGGACCCGCACGGCAACCGTCACGGTCATCGAATTGTCGTCGGGAATACGGGCTTGCATGACGCCGCGCAACTGGTTGCGGTTGATGGTGAAGACCACCTTGCGGGCATCGACGACGTTGCCGCCGATGATGTCCAGGCCCGCACCGTCAGCGCCCCCCATGAAGGAACCCTTGTAATCGCGGCCCTTGCGTTCGATCTTGGCCGACATCTGCTGGGTGAACATACCGACCCGGCAGCCGCCATCCAGAGTCATGCCCATCTTGCCGTCCGGCGTGGAGCCGGTGAAGCTGCAGTTGAATTTCGTGCCCTTGTACTTGCCGGCGACGATTTCGCCCGGGCCGACCCATTTGCCTTCGGCCGACTGGAAGAACTGCTTGTCGGGCTCTGCGGCGGAAGCCTGCGAGGCGAGACCGACGACTGCTGTGATCGCAACGGCCAGGGGCAGGACGCTGGACAGAATTACGCTTTTCATCGACGACACCCGGCAACAAAGAGGCTGTTTGGAACCGGTTCGACCATGAAGAAGATTGGTTAATGCTTCGTCACTGCGGGGCCTCGAAACGGCAATCCGCTCATCGTTAGGAAGAACAGGACGCTATTTGCCGGAGCCCGTGGTTTCGGTGTCCTTCTTCGCGGCAAACGATGTCAATGCCGAGAGGAAATCGCCCAGTCCCGGGCGCTTCGCGGCGCTGAAGGGCAGGGGACGCGCGGTTTCCATCGCCGCGATGCCGATGCGCGCAGTCATCATGCCGTTGACGACGCCCTCGCCAAGCTTGGCCGAAAGCCGTGCCGCCAGGCCATGGCCGACGATCTGCTGGACGAAACTGTCGCCGACGGCGATCGAGCCGGTGACCGCCAGATGTGCCAGCACGCTGCGCGCCAGGCGGAAGAACCCCAGCGTTCCCGGGCGTCCGCCATAGAGTTCCGAGAGACGGCGAATGAGGCGTCCGGCCTCGAACACGACATAGGCGACATCGACGAGCGCGCGCGGGCTGACCGCCGTCACCAGCGAGACGCGTTTGGCGGCTTCGAGAATCATCACCTTGGCCCTGGCATCGAGGGGGCCGAGGATTTCCGCTTCAGCCAGACGCACCAGATTGCCGCCGTCGATGATTTCGCCGCGCAGTTCGGCCAGGGCGCGCCGGCCGGCCGCGGTCTCGGGCTTGGCCGCGACGAAAGCCGAAAGCTCGTCGACCACCGATCGTGCCGCCTTGGGGTCGTCGCGCGCGATGGCGTCGAGCGCGCGTTTTTGCAGTTTCTCGACTTCGGCAAGGCGGGCGATCGCCAGGAATTCGCGAATCATGATCACCACAAGCGCCAATATGGCGATCGCTGCCATGCCGGCGGCCAGCCAACCCAGCCATTCGGCGCGGGCGAAGAGATCGCGAATCAGCTGGTCGGTCCACAGGCCGACAGCCAGCGAAACCAGCACGCCGATCGCGCCGAAGAGGATGCCGCCGAACAACGAGCGTTTCCTGGGGGCGACCGCCGGTGGCGGTTCGGCGGCAACGATGTCGGGTTCGTCGAAGACGTCGACTTCCGCCGGTATGACCAGCGCGACATCGGTCTTCAGCCCGCGGGGTTTGCGCGGGGGCTCGGCCTGCCGCGTCTTTGACGCCTCTTGTGTCGGCGCGGCCTCCGGCTCGATGCGGAAGGCCGCCGGTTTGCGGGGCGCGGTCATGCCAGATGGTCTCCGATCAGGAACTGCAAGGCACGGTCGAGCCGGATATGCGGCAGAGACAACGTGACACCTTCGGCCGTGCGTTCGAGTTTTGGCGGGCGGAATCGGACAAAGCGGATTGCCGGGTCCGTGGAATCTTGCCTGTGGTCGGGTCCTGAGACGTCGAACATCGCATCAATCTTCTCCGGTAAGTCACCGGGAAATATGGCAGTTTCGGTCTTTCCATCGAACGTTTCACCGTTGATCTTCTCGCCGGCGATCGGCGTGCCGATGATGACAGGCAACGCCTCACGGCCTTGCTTGACCGTGCCTTCGCGGGTCGCGCGCACCGCCGCCATGGCGACCACGTCGACGTCGGCGCCGGTGAAGTTCGCTCGCGCCACGGCGCGGTCGGCCAGCCGCCGCACGATCGCCTGCAACCGGTCATGGCTTTCGTGGTGCAGGTGATCGGCCTTGGTCGCGGCGACCAGGATGCGATCGATGCGCCGCGAAAAGAGGTCGGTGAGGAAGCTGCCCCGGCCGGGACGAAAGCAGCCGAGGATCTCGGTCACCGCACGCTCGAGGTCGGCCATGGCGCCGGGGCCGGCGTTCAACGCCTGCATGGCGTCGATCAGGACGATCTGGCGATCGAGGCGGGTGATGTGTTCGCGGAAGAAGGGTTTGACGACATGCGTCTTGTAGGCCTCGTAGCGCCTCTCCATCATGGCGTGCAGCGATCCCGGGCGCTGGCGCCTGTCGAGGCCGGCCAGCGGTGCGAAGGTCAGCGCGGGCGAACCTTCGAGGTCGCCAGGCATCAGGAAACGGCCGGGCGGCAGGGTCGAAAGCGCGCGCTCGTCGAGCTTGCAGGCCTTGAGATAGGCGGCGAAGCTTTCGGCGAGGCGGCGGGCGGTCATCTCGTCGGCGTCGGCATTCGGGTCGATTTCCGCCGAGATTGCCCGCCAGGCCCGCGAAAGGTCCTCGCGCACCGGCAAAGTGGCCATCTCCACGGCCTCGCGTGAAAAATCGGCGAAGGACTTGCCGAGCAGCGGCAGGTCGAGCAGCCATTCGCCGGGATAATCGACGATGTCGACCGACAGTTTGCCGGATGAGAACATACGGCTCCAGCCGGAGGCCGATTCGTATTCGATGGTCAGCCGCAGTTCCGAAATAGCGCGCGTGGAATCGGGCCAAGCACGGTCGTTGACCAATGCAGCGATATGATCCTCGTACTGGAAGCGCGGCACGGCGTCGTCGGGCTGCTCTTCCAGGAAGGCGCGGGCGATACGCCCGGATTTCTGTGCCTCGAACAGCGGCAGGCGTCCGCCGTGGATCAGATTGTGGACCAGCGCGGAGATGAACACCGTTTTGCCGGCGCGCGAAAGGCCCGTCACACCCAGCCGCAGCGAGGGGGAAAAAAGCCCGGTGGCGCGTCCCGACAGCGTATCGAGGGCAATTCTTGCCTCGTCGGTGAAGGTGGTCAGCGATGATGCCAAAATGTGATCTCTCGGCGCTGCGGTCCGTCCGATATAGGCGTTGGAACCCGGCTTTGAAATGGCGCCGGAAATCGATGCCGAAGCAATTCCAGGAAAGTGCGGAGCGGTTTTCCCGTCCGAAATCGCGCCAAAACAGAGAGTTAGAGATCGGCCGGTGTCAGGAACGCCTCGAGATAACCCGTTTCTTGGGCCGCTTTGGTCAGATCGTCGAGGAAACGCACGACCGCCAGGCCCGAGGTCGGGAACCCATGGTTGAGCATGGCACGCGCCGTCTCGTCGCCATCGCCTGACACTGCCATGGCAAGATCCTCCGTCATCGGATTGTGACCGATGACCAGCAGTGACCCCGGCCCGCCATGTTCCCGGATGAGGCGGAGATAGCCGGCCGCGTCTTCGCTGTAGAGCGTGTCGAAAAACAGCACCTTGCCGGTGTCGGTCTGGCCGGCCAGCCCTTCGAGCGTTTCCTTGGCGCGCCGGGCGTTGGAGCACAATGTCAAATCGGGGACATAGCCACGGGAGCGCATGGCAGCGCCCATCGTCTCGGCATCGGCGCGGCCGGATGCATCAAGCGGTCGATCGAAATCGCGCATGCCGGGCAGCGCCCAGCCAGCCTTGGCGTGCCGCAACAGATAGAGCCTGCTCACCCAACCTCCGATGATGCCGAAGCCGCGGCACGATTAGCCACGAGAAGGGCGCCGCGCACAATGGCCCCTTGTTCTTCCTCGCAAAGAATCATGCGGCACTTTCTCCATCGAATCAGCGACATCTCGCCCCAATGGGTGCCGCGGGGGCACTTTAACAATTGCGTGAGTCGGTGACTGATTGCGCTTGTGCAGGCGTCGGGCGGCGAATATATAAGCGCCAAATTTGGGGCAGTTTGGGTGAGTCGAATGAACGACATCGTTACCGCCGATTACGTACCCTCCGAAGACGAGCCGTTCATGAACGAGCGGCAGAAATCCTACTTCCGCCTGAAGCTCGTCACCTGGAAAAATGACATATTGCGCGAAGCGCGCGAAACTCTCGAAATCCTGCAGCAGGAAAACGCCAACCACCCCGACCTCGCCGACCGCGCCTCTTCCGAGACAGACCGCGCCATCGAGCTCCGGGCTCGCGACCGTCAGCGCAAACTCATCGCGAAGATCGATTCGGCGCTGCAGCGCATCGACGAAGGCACTTACGGCTACTGCGAGGAGACCGGCGAGCCGATCGCGCTGAAACGGCTCGACGCCCGTCCGATAGCCACCTTGTCGATCGAAGCGCAGGAACGGCATGAGCGCCGCGAAAAAGTCTATCGCGACGACTGACGCATTGCTTCTGGACTGCATCTCAAGGCAGTTACAAGTGAAGTCATTGTCAAAAATGGCCGGGCTTTCCGGCCATTTTTGTTGGTTGTATCACAAATCCGTTGCAGCAAGCGAAAGCAAACCCCGGCCGGCGGGGCGCTTCAGGCGCCAATCATTTCTTCTGGCTTGAAAGTTCGCCTAGAAGCCTGGTCATTTCATCGTCGAGCGATTGCGGCGCCTTGGCCACCGGTTTGCCAACAGGACCACCGGAGCGCGGCTGGTCGAGCGAAACCTCCAGGTCCTTCATCAGCTCGTCGTCGATACTGCTCTGCGGTGGCGATGGCGCGTGCCTGACGGCATTGGCGTTGGCTGAGCCATAGGCAGGCAGCGGCGTGACGTTGGTCGATTGATGGGGTTGCGCCGGTTTCGGTGCGGGGGTTGGGGCTGGTGGTGGCGCTGCCGGGCGCTGGCGGGCAGGCGGCGGCGCCGCGGTCGCCGGCTGCGGCGCCGGTCGTGCCGGTGCGGGAGCCGGCTGAGGCGGCCGCGGTTTTGCCGCCGGGGCCGCGGTGGCCGGGACAGGTTGCAGACCACCATCTCCGGTCAGCGCTGGACGGCGCGGTGCGGCAAGGCGTATGTCGCGTTCGACGACGACGTCGGTCGGGCCGCCGATCAGCAGCAGATGTTCGATATCGTCGCGGCGCACCAGCACCAGCCGGCGATGGCTGTCGACGGCGGTGGCGTCCATGACGGCCAGCCGCGTCTTGCGGTTCCGGCCACCGGCGACGAACGTGCCGAAGGTCAGGTTGCGAACGAGCCTGACGATGACGAGCACGATGACCAGCAGGATCAGCGCCGCGAAGGTCCACAGGAGTGCCGCCGCATAACCAGGGCCCGCCACGCTATCCAGCCACTGCATTGGTTTCCCCTGATCGGTTTTGGAAAGTGACGCGACACTAGACCGTTGCGGCTGGCCACCGCAAGTTGCCTTTCACGCATCGTGAACAGCTTGAAACACTGGGAAGGCCGGCCGGCATCATTTTTATCTGACATTTGCCGCCCGGGCCTTTTCCGGACTAGGAGAATATGATTCAACCGGCTAAAGCGCGTCGCGCTGAAGCGGATTGATGCGACGCGCTTCAGGTCCTTGTATTCTTGCATGTCGTTTTCCCAAAACTGGAGTCACTTTTGGGCGACATGCATCAGGGGCGGGTGTCGGAACGTCGGACTTCACGAGCAGGGGGCATATGGCCAAGGAAGCGCGCGGCGATTTCTATCCGGTACCGATCGTCGACCAGAACACGCGACCGGGCGCGGTCACCCGGCTCATCATCTTCATCGTCGTTCTGACGGGGGCCGCGATCGTCTTCGGCCTGTTCCGCGAGCGCCTTGGGGACCCCTTCCTGCTCGGCATGCTTGGCGTGCTGGCGATGATCGGCGTCGGCTTCCTGTTTGCGACCGCGATCGGCTTCGTGCAGGTCACGCCGCGCTCGACCGGCGATGAACTGTCCAAGGCTTTCGTCGATTCGATGGCGCAGGGCCTGCTCGTGACGGACACCAAGGGCCGCGTCGTCTACGCCAACCGTGCCTATGCCGACATGACCGGAGCTTCCTCGGCCGCCGACCTCAAGACGGTCGAAGGGCTGCTTTCGGATGTTCCCGAGGCCTCGGTGACGATTTACCGGCTGGCCTCCGGCCTGCGTGACGGGCAGCCGGGCGACGGCGAGTTTCGGCTGGCGCAGTCGATCCGGCCCGGCGCCGAACCGGGCGCCCGCTGGTACCGGGCGCGCGCCCGTACCTTCAACGTTCCGGGCCAGCGCTTGCCGATGCTGGCCTGGCAACTCGCCGACATTTCGCAGGAGCGGGCCGAACAGGAGCGTTTCTTCCTCGATCTGCAGAAGGCCATCGATCACCTGGACCACGC
The DNA here is from genome assembly GCF_007003945.1 of Mesorhizobium sp. WSM4307. NCBI lineage: Bacteria > Pseudomonadati > Pseudomonadota > Alphaproteobacteria > Hyphomicrobiales > Phyllobacteriaceae > Mesorhizobium > Mesorhizobium sp. WSM4307. Next base: position 79,757 of record NZ_VFTB01000011.1, on the reverse strand, counting down.
CCCGGCCGGCTTCTTTTCCGCCGATCAGGACGGCCGCGTCACCTACATCAACGCCACGCTCGCGGAGTGGCTGGGCATCGATCTTGCCAGCTTCACACCCGGCGCGGTGACCTTGCCGGATATCGTTGCCGGCGACGGCATGGCTTTGGTGCGCTCGGTCAAGGCCGACCCCGGCACGACGCGCAACGCGGTCATCGATCTCGATTTGACGACGATGACGGGAGAGGCGCTGCCGGTGCGCTTCATGCATCGCGTTTCGGCCAGCCGCGAAGGTCTCGGGGGTCCGACACGCACGATCGTGCTCAACCGCACGCAAGGCGAGGATGCCTCGGCCGATCTGCGCGCCTCGGAAGTGCGCTTCACCCGCTTCTTCAACTCGACGCCGATGGCGATCGCGGGTGTCGATGCCAGCGGGCGCATCCTGCGCACCAACGCCCCCTTCCTGTCGCTGTTTTCCTCGGTTGTCGACCGGGACGCCGTGGATCGCCGTGTGCGGCTCGATACGGTGATCCACGAGCGAGAGCGTCCGGCCTTTGCCGCCGCATTCGAGAAGGCCCGGCAGCGGCAGGCCGACATCGAGCCGATCGACACCGTGCTGCCCGGCAACGAGGAGCGGCACATCCGTTTCTACGTCAATGCCGTCGCCGACGGCACCGGCGGCGAGGGCGCAGAGGAATCGGCCATCGTCTACGCCGTCGAGACGACCGAGCAGAAGGCGCTCGAAGGGCAGATGGCGCAAAGCCAGAAGATGCAGGCGGTCGGGCAACTCGCGGGCGGCATCGCCCACGACTTCAACAATGTGCTGACCGCCATCATCATGGCGTCGGACCTGCTTTTGACCAATCACCGGCCGTCGGACCCGTCCTTCCCCGACATCATGAACATCAAGCAGAACGCCAATCGGGCGGCTTCACTGGTCAGGCAGTTGCTGGCCTTCTCGCGCAAGCAGACGCTGCGGCCGGAGGTGCTGAACCTCACCGACGTGCTCGCCGATCTCAGGATGCTGCTTGCCCGCCTGGTCGGCAACGACATCAAGCTGAAGATCGACCACGGCCGGGACCTGTGGCCGGTCAGGGTCGATATCGGTCAGTTCGAGCAGGTGGTGGTCAATCTGGCGGTCAATGCGCGCGACGCTATGCCCGCCGGCGGCGATCTCACCGTGCGCACCCGCAACGTCACCGCCGAGGAGTGCAAGACCTTCTCCTATCGCGAACTGGCCGCGGCCGACTATGTCGTGGTCGAGGTCGAAGACACCGGCAGCGGCATCGCGCCGGATGTGCTGAAGAAGATCTTCGAGCCGTTCTTCACCACCAAGGAGGTCGGCAAGGGCACGGGCCTTGGCCTGTCCATGGTCTACGGCATCATCAAGCAGACCGGCGGCTTCATTTTCTGCGATTCCGAGGTCGGCAAGGGATCGACCTTTCGCATCTTCCTGCCGCGTCATATCGCGGAAGCGAAAAAGGCGGCCGAACCCGGGGAAACCCCGAGTGCCGCGCTGGTCAAGCCGGTCGACAGCACCAAGGACCTGTCGGGGTCAGCCACGGTGCTGCTGGTCGAGGACGAGGATGCCGTGCGCATGGGCGGCATGCGGGCGCTGACCTCGCGTGGCTATACGGTGCATGAGGCATCCTCCGGCGTCGAGGCGCTGGAAGTCTTCGAAGCCCTGGGCGGCAAGGTCGACATCGTCGTTTCGGATGTCGTCATGCCGGAAATGGACGGGCCGACCCTGCTTGGCGAGTTGCGCAAGCGCCAGCCGGATATCAAGTTCGTGTTCGTGTCCGGTTATGCCGAGGACGCATTCGCCAGGAACCTGCCGGCCGACGCGCATTTCGGCTTCCTGCCGAAGCCGTTCTCGCTCAAGCAACTGGCGACGATCGTCAAAGATATGCTGGAGTCCTAATTTAGTTTTCTCCAATGGTCTGCCTTGCACAACGCCCCGACAGCGCCATGATTGCGCGCGAGGGCCAGGCGGGCTTGGGGGAGCGGCGATTGACGCCACACATAGAGGCAGGCAAGGGCGATTACGCCGAAACGGTGCTGTTGCCGGGCGACCCGCAGCGCGCCGAATGGATGGCGCAGACATTTCTCGAGGCGCCACGCTGCGTCAATCGCAGGCGGGGTGCTTTCGGCTTTTCCGGCCTTTATCGCGGCCGGCCCATCAGCATCCAGGCAACGGGTATCGGGGTTTCGTCGTTCCTGATCTATACCCATGAATTGCTCGACTATTATGGCGCCCGAACATTGATCCGCACCGGGACCTGCGGCGGCCTGAGCGCCGAGGTAAAGCTGCGCAGCCTGGTGATCTCGCAATCGGCACGGCCGGAAAACAAGCAAAGCGGCCAGGTCTTTGGCCTTTATGAGGCTGACGCCGGCCCGGATCCGGCGTTGCTCGCCCGCGCATTGGCCAAGGCAGCCGAACTCGGCATCGACCACCATGCCGGCCTGACAGTCTGCACCGACATATTCTATCATCCTGAAACGCACACCCGATATGCCGAGGCAAGGGCGCTCGGAGCGCTGGCCGTGGACATGGAAACCAGCGCGCTCTACCGCATCGCGGCGCATTTCGGCGCGAGGGCGTTATCGCTGCTGACCGTCGTCGACAATCTGGTTACCGGCGAACAGGCCGACTATTCCGAGCGCCAGGCGCTTTTCACCGATATGAGCCGGCTGGCGCTCGAGGTTGCCGCAGCGGCGCGCTAAAGCGCTTCCGGTGAAAGCAGAACGCCTTCAAGCAGTTCGGCGTGACCGTCGCCGGTGATTGCCGTCCTCCCGGACCGCTGTGCGGAGCGCGCCAGGCGCTCCGCATTTTTGTCGGATATAGGTCAGGCGCCGACCGGCAGGCCGTCCATGCGGCGGATGGCGACCACTGACGGCCTCGGCGGCTGGCCGTCCCTGAAATCGGGCCACAATGTTTGCGCCTTGTCGAGCGTCTCGGCGTCTTCCGCGGGGTGCTGGACCGACAGGAACAAGGTCGTGCCATCCGGCGTGAGATGACACGAGAAGGCGGACACGGCTTGCCGGCCGTACGGCGGCGCCGTTCCAGGGCAGGCCTACGGATTGCTCCGCCGGGTGCAGGTCGAGGCGGTGAAGGCGCCGTCGGGTTGCTTCATGATGATGTCGAAGGAGGGCGGGTTCTGGCCATCCAGCGTTGCCTGGGTCATCGACAGCGAGTTGCCGCCCGTGGTGTAGCCGCCGAGCGGTCCCAGCCAGGAGATCTCGCCGTTTGCATTCATCTGATAATTGTAAGCCTGCTGGGCGGTTCCGAAGGTTACCGGGCCTGTATAGACGTTCCCCTTGACCGTGATGTCGCCGAGGTCGAGGAACATGCCGAGCAGGTAGACTTCGCAGTGATAGGTGCCGTCAGGCATCTTGCCGTCGCTGAAGTCGGCCCGCGCGGCGCCGGTCGCTGCCGCCAGAAGCGCTATGCCGATAAAAATGCGTGAAATCAGGGATGCCATGACGTCGCTCGGTTGAGCAGCGAGCTTGCCCTATTTTTGCACTGTGCTGCAACTTTGTCGCCCCCGTCTCGCAAGCTGAGGCCAAAATCTAGGCATTTGGTGAAATTGGGCAAAAATTAGGCAGATGCTAAATGCGCTGCGCAAATTTCTCTCAACCAATTTTTAACCGGCTCTCTTTGATTTGTTCAAACTAATATAATAAACGCTTGATAATGCCTGGTTATTTGCCGTTTTTCAGCATCCCGGCAGCGGTTGGCATGGGGGTTGCATTGTATTGTTGCGGTGCAATCAACCAGCGTGGGAGACTTCCGTATGAGGGGTAATTTCTCGACAATAACAAAAATGTTTTCGGCGAGCGTCGTTGCCGCCGGCCTGTTGATGTCGGCTCCCGCCAGGGCGGCCGACGATACGATCAAGGTCGGCATTCTCCATTCGCTGTCGGGGACCATGGCGATTTCGGAGACGACGCTGAAGGACGCCATGCTGATGCTCATCGATGAGCAGAACGCCAAGGGCGGCCTGCTCGGCAAGAAGCTTGAAGCCGTCGTCGTCGATCCGGCTTCCAACTGGCCGCTGTTCGCAGAAAAGGCGCGCGAGCTGATTTCGAAGGACAAGGTCGCGGCGGTGTTCGGCTGCTGGACCTCGGTGTCGCGCAAGTCGGTGCTGCCGGTGTTCTCCGAGCTCGACAACATCCTGTTCTATCCCGTCCAGTATGAGGGCGAGGAAAGCGAGCGCAACGTGTTCTACACGGGTGCGGCTCCGAACCAGCAGGCCATTCCGGCCGTCGACTATCTGATGAGCAAGGACGGCGGTTCGGTGAAGCGTTGGGTGCTGGAAGGCACCGACTACGTTTATCCGCGTACCACCAACAAGATCCTCGAGGCCTATCTGAAGTCCAAGGGCGTCGCTGCCGAAGACATCATGACCAACTATACACCGTTCGGCTTCTCCGACTGGCAGACCGAAGTTTCTGCGATCAAGAAGTTCGGTTCTGCCGGCAAGAAGACCGCCGTCGTTTCGACCGTCAATGGTGACGCCAACGTGCCATTCTACAAGGAACTCGGCAACCAGGGCATCAAGGCCGAGGACATTCCGGTCATGGCCTTCTCCGTCGGTGAGGAAGAGCTTGCCGGTCTCGACACCAAGCCGCTGGTCGGCCATCTCGCCGCCTGGAACTATTTCGAGAGCGTCAACACGCCCGAGAACAAGAAGTTCATCTCCGATTGGCACAAGTTCATCAAGAACAACAAGCGCACCACCAACGACCCGATGGAAGCCCATTATATCGGCTTCAATATGTGGGTGAAGGCGGTTGAAAAGGCCGGCACCACCGATCCGGACAAGGTCATCGATGCCATGATCGGCGTTTCGGTGCCGAACCTGACCGGCGGCTATTCGACGATGATGCCAAACCACCACATCACCAAGCCGGTGCTGATCGGCGAAATCCAGGCCAATGGCCAGTTCGAAACGGTTTCGAAGACACCGGGTCTGGTGATGGGCGATGAATGGTCCGATTACCTGCCGGATTCCAAGGACCTGATCTCCGATTGGCGCAAGCCTCTGTCCTGCGGCAACTTTAACGTTGCTACCGGCAAGTGCGGCGGCAAGGGAACGAACTGACCTCCCAGGTCTGGACTGTTGGGTCCATGACCAGACCGCAGCGTCCGGACGGTTTCCTCCGCCGTCCGGACGTCCAATTCAAACCTTCAAGGGGTTAACATAAGCCGATGACCTTGATCCGCGCGGGCCTGACACTGCTGTTCCTGCTGACGACGCTGTCGTCTTCGGGCGCCGCGGAAGCCGACCTGCGTGGCATCATCGCCAAGTTCGCTACGGTAACGGACTTTTCTGAGACGGGAGCTGTCGTCCAAGAATTGACAGCCACAGGGGATTCCGCTGTCGAACGGCCGCTTGCTGCATTGGCTGACGGCAATCTTTACATTCGCACCGCCGACTCGATGGTTTTTGTCGGCAAGGAAGGCGATGAAGGCGTCCAGCTTTTTGACCCGCTGAGCGGCGAGGCAGCTGGCGAGGCCTCCGAGGACGACATAACCAAGATCACTGTCAACAACACCTTGCGCCGCGCCATCCGTGATGCATTGGGCACGTTGACGCTTGGTTCCAAGGATCCGACCGTTCGCATCGCCGCGGCCGACACCATGTTCAAGACACCGGACGCCGCCAATATCGAACCGCTCGACGCAGCGATCGCCAGTGAAAGCGTGGCGAGCGTCAAGGCTTTGCTAGAGCAGGCGCGTGGCGCTTCCATACTGGTTTCAGACAAGCCTGATGCAGACAAGCTCGCCGCAATCGCGCTGATCGGTGCGCGTGGCGACCGTAATGCGGTTTCGCTACTCACCTCCGTCGAGGCCAACGCCTCCGGAGCGGTTAAGGAAGCGGCGACGGCCGCAATCGCAAGCATTAATTCAACGCTCGCCATCTGGGATGCCGGGCAGAACATCTGGTACGGCATTTCGCTAGGGTCGGTGCTGCTGCTCGCGGCGATCGGGCTCGCCATCACCTTCGGCGTCATGGGCGTCATCAACATGGCGCATGGCGAGATGGTCATGCTCGGCGCCTACACGACCTTCGTTGTCCAGCAAGTGATCCGCACATCCTTTCCCGGCCTGTTCGACTGGTCGCTGGTCATTGCGCTGCCGCTTGCCTTCCTGGTCGCCGCGCTCGTTGGTCTTGCCATCGAACGCGGCGTCATCCGCTTCCTCTACGGACGGCCGCTGGAGACGCTGCTGGCGACCTGGGGCGTGTCGCTGATCCTGCAGCAGGCGGTGCGCTCGATCTTCGGGCCGACCAACCAGGAGGTCGGCAACCCCTCCTGGATGTCGGGTTCGTTCGATATCGGCCAGCTGGCCATCACCTGGAACCGGCTGTGGATCCTGGTCTTCGCGCTCACCGTCTTCGGCGTCCTGCTCTATGTGATGAAGCGCACGCCCTGGGGACTGCAGATGCGCGCCGTCACCGCCAACCGGCGCATGGCGGCCTCGATGGGCATCAGGACGCCATGGGTCGACGCGCTGACCTTCGCGCTCGGATCCGGCATCGCCGGCATTGCCGGCGTCGCGCTTAGCCAGATCGACAATGTCTCGCCCAATCTCGGCCGCGGCTACATCATCGACAGCTTCATGGTCGTCGTCTTCGGCGGCGTCGGCAATCTCTGGGGCACGCTGGTCGGCGCCTTTTCGCTGGGCATCGTCAACAAGTTCCTCGAGCCTTATGCCGGCGCCGTGCTCGGCAAGATCGTCGTGCTGGTGCTGATCATCCTGTTCATCCAGAAGCGCCCGCGCGGCCTGTTCGCCCTCAAGGGCAGGGCGGTGGAAGCATGATCACGGGACGCTTCTTCGCCGCCGGCGCCGACCGCCGCATCGCCATCACCATCTTCATCCTGCTGGCCGCGGCCATTATCGTGCCGCTGCTCAACCTTGCGGTGTCGCCAACCAGCGCCTTCTACGTCCCGGCCTATATCGTGGCGCTGACCGGCAAATATCTCTGCTATGCGCTGCTGGCGCTCGCGCTCGACCTGGTCTGGGGCTATTGCGGCATCCTTTCGCTCGGCCACGGCGCCTTCTTCGCGCTCGGCGGCTATGCGATGGGCATGTATCTGATGCGCCAGATCGGTTCGCGCGGCGTCTATGGCAACCCGATCCTGCCTGATTTCATGGTGTTCCTGAACTACAAGGAATTGCCGTGGTTCTGGCATGGCTTCGATCATTTCTGGTTTGCGGCGATCATGGTGCTGGCGGTGCCCGGCCTGCTCGCCTTCGTCTTCGGCTGGTTCGCCTTCCGCAGCCGCGTCACCGGCGTCTATCTCTCCATCATCACCCAGGCGATGACCTATGCGCTGCTGCTCGCCTTTTTCCGCAACGATATGGGTTTCGGCGGCAATAACGGCCTGACTGATTTCAAGGACATTCTTGGTTTCAACGTGCAAGCCGACGCAACGCGTTCGGCGCTGTTCGCCGCCAGCGCGGTGATGCTGGCGCTCGCCGTGTTCATCACCTGGGCGATCGTCGGCTCCAAATACGGCAAGCTCCTGATGGCGGTGCGCGATGCCGAAAGCCGCACGCGCTTCCTCGGCTGGCGGGCGGAGAATGTGAAACTGTTCGCCTTCACCGTCTCGGCGGTCATGGCCGGCATTGCCGGCGCGCTCTATGTTCCGCAAGTCGGAATCATCAATCCCGGCGAGTTCGAACCGTCCAATTCGATCGAGGTGGTGATCTGGGCCGCCGTCGGCGGACGTGGCACCATTGTCGGGCCGATCATCGGAGCGCTGCTGGTCAATGCCGGCAAATCCTGGTTCACCGGCGTGCTGCCGGAATTGTGGCTGTTTGCGCTGGGCGGCCTGTTCGTTGCCGTCACCTTGCTCTTGCCAAAGGGCATCATCGGCATGTGGGACAGCTGGGGCGGCAATGCGAAGGCGTTGCGCGCGGCCTCCGCCGCTGAAGAGGCCGCCACCAAGGTTGCAATGCCGTCCGCGACCTCGAAGCCCGCTCGCTCGCCGGCGAGGAATCCGGGCGAATGGTCCTTGTCCGACCCTGAACCGCAGGCGGCGGAGTAGCGACCATGAGCAAGTCGAACACCATCCTCTATCTCGACGGCGTCTCGGTCTCCTTCGACGGTTTTCGCGCCATCAACAATTTGTCGCTGGTGCTCGACAAGGGCGAGATGCGCGCCATCATCGGCCCCAACGGCGCGGGCAAGACGACGATGATGGACATCGTCACCGGCAAGACGCGGCCCGACGAGGGCGAAGTGTTCTTCGACGGCCAGGTGGATCTCACCAGGCATGACGAGGCCGAGATCGCCATGATGGGCATAGGCCGCAAGTTCCAGAAACCGACAGTCTTCGAAAGCCACACGATCGAGGACAATCTGATGCTGGCGCTGAAGGGGCCGCGTTCGATCTTCCCGGCGCTGTTCCACCGCCGCTCTGCGGCCGAGGCGCGGCAGATCGACGACATTCTCGGCATCATCCGGCTGGGCGACAAGCGCCACGAACTGGCCGCCAATCTCAGCCACGGCCAGAAACAGTGGCTGGAGATCGGCATGCTGCTGGCGCAGGACCCGAAGCTGCTTTTGGTCGACGAGCCGGTCGCGGGCATGACCGATGCCGAAACCGAGGAGACGGCGCGGCTGCTCAGGGACATTGCGCGCGACCATTCCGTCATCGTCGTCGAGCACGACATGCATTTCGTGCGCGAACTCGGCGTCAAGGTCACCTGCCTGCACGAGGGCTCGGTGCTGTCGGAAGGCACACTCGATTTCGTCTCGGCCGACGAGCGCGTCGTCGAAGTCTATCTGGGGAGATGACCATGGTCTGGCGGGTGCAGTTTCATCGCTTCGATCTGTCGTTTCTCCGGTTCTGGAGAAGGCGCTGACATGCTCGAAGTTTCCAACGCCACGCTGCATTACGGCGCCGCCCAGGCGCTGCGGGGCGTTTCGCTGAAGGCGGGCGCCGGCAAGATCACTTGCGTGCTCGGCCGCAACGGCGTCGGCAAGACCAGTTTGATGAGATCGATCGTCGGCCACCACCGGCTGACGAGCGGAAGCGTTGCCTTCGAGGGGAAGGCGCTCGACCGGAGCGCGGCGTATGACCGCGCCCGGTCGGGCATCGCATTCGTGCCGCAGGGCAGGGAGATCTTTCCCCTGCTCACGGTGCGCGAAAACCTGGAATCGGGTTTTGCGCCGTTGAAGCGTGCCGACCGCAATGTGCCGGCGCATGTCTTCGAGCTGTTTCCAGTGCTGAAGCAGATGCTCGGCCGCCGTGGCGGTGATCTTTCGGGCGGTCAGCAACAGCAACTCGCCATCGGCAGGGCGCTGGTGATGCGGCCGAAGCTGCTGGTGCTGGATGAGCCCACCGAGGGCATCCAGCCATCGATCATCAAGGACATCGGCCGCGCCATCCGCTATTTGCGCGACCAGGCCGGTATCGCGGTGCTGCTGGTCGAACAATATCTCGACTTCTGCCGCGAGCTTGCCGACGAGGTCAATATCATGGACCGGGGCCAGATCGTCCATACTGGACCGGCGGAAGATTTAGACCGGGCTGATGTGCGAAAGTTTCTTACCGTCTAGAATCGGTGCTGGACTTCAGCTGACGATCCAAAGTCCTTGGCAAGTCGAATATTTCTTTCATCCAGCGATCCTCGTCTCTGGCGCGCCAGAGGCGGCATGCTAGTCTTTTTGTTGGCTTTGTGAGTCGGCCGCTTCCGTATCAGTCTGGTTATCGCAGATCGAGGGCGCGGCGAAGGCCGGCAAGTTCCACGCAAGCAAGGCTTCCTAGCTTCTCTCCTGCGATCTTTGTCGTTCAAACGCGTTTGGGCACACAGGCTAAGGGACAGCCATGGAACGTTTCGTCGAGGACTACCAGAAGCGGCGGCTTACCGAACGGGTCGATATCATCGCGGCCATCAACATTTTGAGGTCACAGGGCTGCGAATATGACGACCTGATCGAGGAGATCACCAAGGTGTTCTACGTCGACCTCGATACTTTCAATGAAATCGTGATGGCGGCATAGAGCCGCTTTCGCCCATCCAATAGAGTCGCCTTCGCCCATCCAATAGTCACAGCTCGGCATTGATAAGCGCGGTCAGCTCGCGCGCCGGAACGCAGAGGCGGTGACGCGGTTGCGGCCGCCGCGCTTGGCGTCGTAAAGCGCCTTGTCGGCGGCGCTGAGCACCTTGTCGAAGCTGAGCCCCTCTTTGCTGCCGAATGCAAAACCGGCACTGACCGTGCATCTCAGGGAGCCGGTTTCGGTCTCTATCTGGCGTGTCGCGAAGGCGGTTCGGATGCGCTCCGCCGCGCCCTCGACCGTTTCCGGCAAGGTGCGCTTCAACACCAGCGCGAATTCCTCGCCGCCCATGCGCGCGGCAACGTCGGTCTGGCGAAGATTGCCGGCGAGTTCGCTCGCAAATACCTTCAGCACCTCGTCGCCGGCCGCGTGGCCGAACTCGTCGTTGATGGCTTTGAAATTGTCGAGATCGAAGACGACCACGGCGGTAAAGGCACCGACCGGGAGATGGCCATGCATGTCGAACAGTGCGCGCCGGTTGAGCAGGCCGGTCAAGGGATCGGTGAGCGCGTTGCGGCGGTGGTGTCTCGCCAGGCGCCCCTGATTGAGCGCAAGGGACAGGGCGCCAATGCCCGTCATACTGGCGATGACGACAATGAGGCTCAGTTCCTCGGCCCAGTTGCTTGGTGCATGGCCGAGAACCAGCTTGCCGTCCCATGCCAGGACCGCCGCGCACAGCATGAAGGAAACGGCGGTGGCCGAGTAGAGCGTGGTGATGCCGACCGTCAGGGCAGGGGCTTCGTCGCGGCCGCGCCAGTATTCGAATGCCGTCGCGAACAGGAGCAAGGCGGCGAACAGGTTCTCGAACATGAAGCCAAGGCCATCATAGCCCAGAGCCATGGGGGGCAGCGTCACTGCCAGTGAAACACAGCCCAACAATGCTCGCGGCAGCGGCGAGCCGCCGGTTCTGAACTGGTAGGCCGCACCCAGCATGGTTGAGAAACCGAGCAGCAACAGGGCAAGGGTGGCGATGCCGAGCAAGCGCCCGGGCATGTCGATATAGGCGTCATAGACAAAGATATCGCCGACCACGAATACCAGGCTGATCGCCCATGTCAGCAGGAACCGTTCCGTGCGGGCGGTCAGCCACATGCCGAACAATGTCAGGCTCAGGCAAGCAGCGGAGAAACCGACAGCCAGCAGAAGTGAAGTGTAGTCGAGCGACATGCCCCTCTTTCCCTGCCGGCGGCGGCTCCAGCTCTGCAGCTTGGCGTCGCCGCATACATGCAGCAAGGAAGTGTCGATAAGGTTACGATCGTGGCGAAGATGCCCGGGAATAGGCGCTTTGCTACGCGCAAAACGCATAGATGATGCACTTACAGCATGTAGCCGAACAACAACGAATGCTTGTCAGCCGGCTATGCGCTTCATCAGCGCCATCGCCCCGAACGGTGCGCGCACTTTGCCCTCGGTGATGAAGTAGACGAACACGTCGCGCGGCTGAACAGGCGCGTCGGTGGCGGGATCGGCGCGTCGCAAATCGGCCGGCTGCTTGCCTTCAGCCCATGTCTTTGCCCGCGCCGCCCACTCGTCGAGCCCCTTCGGCGTGTAGCAATCGGGATTGTCGTCCGATCCGGTCTGCAGTCGTGCGTAGACGAAGTCGCCGGTGACGTCGGCGATATCAGGATATTTGGCATGGTCGGCATAGACGATCGCCGCCTTGTATTTGCGGGCAAGTGCCGCGAATTCCGGCACGATGAAACTGTCGTTGCGGACTTCCAGCGCATGGCGCAGCGCGACACCGTCCTGTTTCTCCGGCAGCAGTTTCAAAAAAGCTTCGAAATCGTCCGGATCGAACTTTTTCGTCGGCGCGAACTGCCACAGGATCGGGCCGAGCTTGTCGCCGAGCGCGGCAACGCCGGAGCCGAGGAAGCGCATCATCGATTCACCGGCCTCGCCCAGCACGCGGCGGTTGGTGACGAAGCGGTTGCCCTTCAGCGAATAGACGAAACCGTCCGGCGCCTCGCTTGCCCATTTGACGAAGGTCGGCTCCTTGAAGCTGGAATAGTAGGTGCCGTTGACCTCGATGCTCGGCACCTGCCGGCTGGCGTAGTGCAGTTGCTTGGCCTTCGACAATTTGTCCGGATAGAAGGACGTATCCCAGGGCTCGAAGGTCCAGCCGCCCATGCCGGAGCGGATTGTTCCCGATTTGCTCATTATCGTCCTCCCGAGTGCGGTGTCTGGCCAAATTCAGAAGTCTGGCCGCGTTCAGAAAATCAGGCCGTCGTGGTCTCGTCGACCGGCTTTGCCATGTCGACAAGCACCCATCCTGGCCGGTAGGGGTTGGGCCGGCGACCCGTTTCGCGATAGCCGTAAGCGAGATAGAGCGCGATGTTCCGCTCCATTTTCGCATTGGTGTAGAGCCGTATCTCCGGCAGGCGCCACTGGCGCGTCTGCTCGTCGGCATGTTTTAGCAATGCGATACCGAACCCCTTGCCCTGGAAGGCGGGCGACACCGCGATGGAGAAGATCATGGCGTGATCCGCATGCCGCTCCAGTGTGAGCACTCCGGCAGGTTCGCCGTCGCTCTCCAGCAGCCAGACCTCGGCGTTCGCGATGCGCGGCGCGTAGTCTTCGGTCACCGGGATCGGCGGCGCGTCGAGCATGGCGTTGTAGGGGGCGTAGGCGGCTTGCGTCAGCGAAATGACTGTTTGGATATCACCGGCAAGCGCTCTTCTGATTGTCATCCAAACACTCTCCAGGCGCCAACCGGTCCGCTGATCACTCCGCCGCTTCGCGCTTGCCTCCGGGGCGCCGCTCCAGCAGTTCTTTGAGGAACTGCCCGGTGTAGCTGCGCTTCTCGCGCACGATCGCTTCCGGTGTGCCCTGGGCAACCAGTTCGCCGCCGCCGTCGCCGCCTTCGGGGCCGAGGTCGAGCACCCAGTCGGCGGTTTTGATCACTTCGAGATTGTGCTCGATGACCACCACCGTGTTGCCCTGGTCAACCAGCTCGTGCAGCACTTCCAAGAGTTTGGCGACGTCGTGGAAATGCAGGCCGGTGGTCGGCTCGTCGAGAATGTAGAGCGTCTTGCCTGTCGCCTTGCGCGACAGTTCCTTGGCGAGCTTGATGCGCTGCGCCTCGCCGCCGGACAACGTCGTCGCCTGCTGGCCGATATGGATGTAGCCGAGGCCGACCTGCTTCAGCGTATCGAGCTTGTCGCGCACGCCCGGCACGGCGGCGAAGAAGTCGACGCCTTCCTCGACGGTCATGTCGAGCACGTCGGCGATCGACTTGCCCTTGAACAGGACGTCGAGCGTCTCCCTGTTGTAGCGCTTGCCGTGGCAGACGTCGCAGGTGACGTAGACGTCAGGCAAAAAGTGCATCTCGATCTTGATGACGCCGTCGCCCTGGCAGGCCTCGCAGCGGCCACCCTTGACGTTGAACGAGAAGCGTCCCGGCTGGTAGCCGCGCGCCTTGGCCTCGGGCAGGCCGGCGAACCAGTCGCGGATCGGCGTGAAGGCGCCGGTATAGGTGGCGGGGTTCGAACGCGGGGTCCGTCCAATGGGCGACTGGTCGATGTCGATGACCTTGTCGAGGAATTCCAGGCCCTCGATGCGGTCATGCTCGGCCGGATGCTCGCGCGAGCCCATGATGCGGCGCGAGGCTGCCTTGAACAGCGTCTCGATCAGGAAGGTCGACTTGCCGCCGCCCGATACGCCGGTGACGGCGGTGAAGGTGCCGAGCGGGATTTCGGCAGTGACGTTCTTCAGATTGTTGCCGCGCGCGCCGACGATTTTCAGGCGCCGGTTCTTTTTCGCCTCACGCCGGACCCCGGGGGTGGCTACTTCAAGCGCGCCCGACAGGTATTTGCCGGTGATCGAGTTGGGATTGGCCATCACTTGCTGCGGCGTGCCCTGGGCGATGATCTCGCCGCCATGGATGCCGGCGGCCGGACCCATGTCGACGACATAGTCGGCATGCAGGATGGCATCCTCGTCATGTTCGACGACGATGACGGTGTTGCCGATGTCGCGAAGGTGCTTGAGCGTATCGAGCAGGCGCGTGTTGTCGCGCTGGTGCAGGCCGATCGACGGCTCGTCCAGCACGTAAAGCACGCCGGTGAGCCCCGAGCCGATCTGCGACGCCAGGCGGATGCGCTGGCTCTCGCCGCCCGACAGCGTGCCCGAATTGCGCGACAATGTCAGATAATCGAGCCCGACATCGTTGAGGAAGCGCAGCCGCTCGCGGATTTCCTTCAGCACGCGCACCGCGATCTCGTTCTGCTTGTCGTTGAGCTGCGCAGGCAGGTCGGTGAACCATTTGTCGGCGTTGCGGATCGACTGTTCCGTGACTTCGCCGATGTGCTGGCCGCCGATCTTAACCGCCAGCGCTTCCGGTTTCAGCCGATAACCTTTGCAGACGGGACAGGGCGTCGCCGACATGAAGCGCTCGATCTCCTCGCGCATCCAGGCGGATTCGGTTTCCTTCCAGCGCCGTTCGAGATTGGGGATGACGCCTTCGAAGGTCTTGGTCGTCTTGTAGGAGCGCAGGCCGTCATCATACTGGAAGGTGACTTCACGCTCGCCGGTGCCGCGCAGGATCGCGTCCTGGGCCTCGGCGCTCAAATCCTTGAACTTGTCGCCGAGCTTGAAGCCGTAGGCCTTGCCTAAGGCCTCGAGCGTCTGCACGTAATAGGGCGAGGTCGACTTCGCCCAAGGGCTGACGGCGCCGTCGCGCAGCGACACGTTTTCGTCGGGCACGACGAGATTGGGGTCGATGGCGCGCTGGCTGCCGAGACCGTCGCAGGTCGGGCAGGCGCCGAACGGGTTGTTGAACGAGAACAGCCGCGGCTCGATTTCGGGAATAGTGAAGCCGGACACTGGGCAGGCGAATTTTTCCGAGAACAGGATGCGCTCATGCGTCTCGTTCTTCGATTTGTTGACCGAATCCTCGCCGGTCTGGCTGGAATCGAGCGGCCTGTCGGCGAACTCGGCCACCGCCAGCCCCTCGGCGAGCTTCAGCGCCGTCTCGATGGAGTCGGCAAGACGCGTGGCCAGATCGCCGCGTACGACGATACGGTCGACGACGACGTCGATGTCGTGCTTGTATTTCTTATCGAGCGCCGGAACATCGGATATCTCATAGAAGACACCGTCGACCTTGACGCGCTGAAAACCCTTCTTCTGCAGCTCCAGCAGTTCCTTGCGGTACTCGCCCTTGCGGCCGCGCACGATCGGCGCCAGCAGGAACAGGCGCGTGCCTTCCTCCAGCGCCAGCACCCGGTCGACCATCTGGCTGACCGTCTGGCTCTCGATCGGCAGGCCGGTGGCCGGCGAATAAGGTACGCCGACACGCGCGAACAGCAGGCGCATATAGTCGTAGATCTCGGTGACGGTGCCGACCGTCGAGCGCGGGTTCTTCGAGGTAGTTTTCTGCTCGATCGAGATGGCAGGCGACAGGCCGTCGATCTGGTCGACGTCGGGCTTCTGCATCATCTCGAGGAATTGCCGGGCATAGGCCGACAGGCTCTCGACATAGCGGCGCTGGCCTTCGGCATAGATGGTGTCGAAGGCCAGCGACGATTTGCCGGAACCAGACAGGCCGGTCATGACGATCAGGCTGTCACGCGGCAGGTCGAGATCGACATTCTTCAGATTGTGTTCGCGCGCCCCGCGAATGGAAAGGAATTTATGGTCGGCCATCGCCGGTCGCCGCCTCAGATCTGGAATTCGTGGGATTGGCGGGATTGTCCCAGCCATCCCCTATGTAGGTGTTTTTGCCGCCACGTCGAGAGACGCCACAATTCCCGACAGAAGTCGTTTAACCGTCTTTCGCGCGAAGGGGCAAGCAGAAAGAACAAAGGCCGAACACGCTCCTGACAAAGCTGTGTAGAAACCTGACCTGTACGTAACCTCCCGGCGATCACAATTTTCCGTAACCGGCTATTGAAGGTTGACGTGGCCGGCTCACGGGGGCAGTCTCCCGGGGTCAGCGAAGCCGGCCGTCTTTCGATGGCCTCGCCGCCCCAAGGCGGCCTGCGAGACGCCGCAGGCATTTGCGATTTGCGCTTCGCTACGACAATGTCGCAACGGACACAGGAGCGGAGCATGACGCCACCGGACAGTCCCCAAGGGCTCCACGCCTCGTTGGAGCCGCGGCAGGCATACGTGCCAGGGTTTAGCGTTTGCGCCACCCGACAAACCGTGACTTGCCGTATCCCCAAAATCAGAGACCGCTAGTCGGATCGTCGGCTGACGCCGCGTAGCATCCGAAATCAAACGCCGGCAGTACACTCCCGGCAAAATTTGGATTTGAGATCCAGAAAAGCCCCGTCCGTTTGCCTAGGGCACGGCGGGGCTGTTCTTTTGACGACATGGCTGCACCGGCCCCAGCGGAGGGCTGCTCACCTCGGCGGCTTAAACCCGCCCGTGGCCATATCGACCGTGATGGTGCCGGAAATCCTGACATCGGTATCGCCGATTTTGAACGTGCCGTTGCCGTTGCTGGGGAACGCATCGTCGGGTTCCGGCCGGGGACCCGGCTTGGCGATGCGATAATCACCGTTCACACCGGGCAGTGCGCGTTTCTGTGCCTGCGGTACGCTGTCGCCGGCGAGGGCCATACCGCTCGCAAGGCTGGCAAAAGTGAGCACCGCTGCGACCATGAGGCGATGCGACGTCCTGGGCGAATGAGTGTCGATCATCCCGGGATTATAGGGACCAGCCGCTCCCGGAACCAGAGCGGTGTCGTCAAATCATCGACAGCGGGCAGAAATCCGAGCTGGTTCACGCCGCCTTTTTGCGCGTGTCGAAGACATGGTCGACAATGCCCCATGCCTGGGCCTCGCGGGCGGTCATGAAATGGTCGCGGTCGAGCGTGCGTTCGACCTCCTCATAGCTGCGGCCGCAATGCTGGGCGTAGAGTTCGGCCATATGGCGTTTGGTCTTGCCGATCCGCTCGGCATGGCGCTGGATGTCGGAAGCCTGGCCCTGGAAGCCGCCCAGCGGCTGATGCAGCAGAATGGTGGCGTTGGGCAGCGCGATGCGGCGCCCCGGCGTGCCCGCCATCAGCAGGAACGAACCCATCGAGGCGGCAAACCCCATGCACACGGTCGAAACCGGGCAACTGACATACTGCATCGTGTCGTAGATGGCGAACCCGCTGGTCACCACGCCGCCCGGCGAGTTGATGTAGAGCGATATCTCCTTGTCGGGACTGTCCGACTCCAATGATAAAAGCTGCGCGCAGACCAGCGCCGAGACGTCGTCGTTGATCTCGCCATTGATGAAGATGATGCGCTCGCGCAGCAGCCGCGAGAAAATGTCGAAGGCGCGTTCGCCGCGGCTCGATTGCTCGATCACCATCGGCACCAGACTGGCAAGACCGCTCATTTTTCGTCTCCGATTTCCGTGTTCAGGCTGCGAGCAGCAGGGTGTTCGGTATGTTCGCGGCGACAGGCTTTGCGCGCCCGTCCAATCCAAGCGAAAGCCGGCAGCCGGCGCCCGCCGTGGCGACGGCGGGCATCGCTTTCCCTGCAAAACCGTCATGGACGATGCGCAGATGCGTGCCGCCGGAAACGGTGCGGGCGAGTGTGAAGGTAACGACACTGTCGAGCGGATCCCCGGCGTCGCCCGGCTGCTCTCGCCAGGAATAGCGCAGCAGGCGCTCCGGCTCGGCGTCGAGGATTTCGCATTCGATGGCAGCTTCGGTCCCGGCGAAGGCAAAACGATTGCCGATTTCCGGCCTGATGTCGTTCGGCATCATCCATGCGGCGAGCAATTCCGGCACTGTCAGCGCCCGCCACACTTTTTCCGGCGGTTCGGCAAGGTCGTATTCGAACTCGAGCACATCCGGGGAGGCTTTGCCCTGGGTCTTGGCGTTCATCGATCCCAAATCCTTCATTGATCCATGTCCTTCAAAACCGTCTTGAGCCTTTCGATGCGCTCCGGCCAGAAGGTCCGGTAGCGTTCGATCCAGGAGAGCAAGGGGGCGAGCCCCTGCGGATCGGCACGATAGTAGGCGTTGCGTCCGGCCCGCCGCTCGACCACGAGGCCGGCGCCGCGCAGCACCGCCAGATGCTGCGACACCGCCGGCTGCGACACCGTCAGGCCGCTGCGCAATTCGGACACGCTCATTTCAGCTGCGGCGAGGCGCTCGAAGACGGCGCGGCGGGTCGGGTCAGCCAAAGCGCGGAAAATCTCTGCTTCGATCATGACAAAAGCATAAGTCGATACTTATTGATTTGGCAAGCGCTGTTTTGAAACCCATATGTCAGGCTCAGGCACTGTTGCCATTCCTTGACAATCAGCGGCAGTGCATATAGGAACGAAAAGGGAACAAAAACCTTGTGGGAAAAGCCAGCCTTAGCAGGCGGCTGACGTCCGCAGCCTGTAAGGTGCTGCGACAAAAATTTGTTTCGGATGAGCGCGGAGAAAAATCATGGCGGGTAGCGTCAATAAGGTCATTCTGGTCGGCAATCTCGGCGCGGACCCTGAAATCCGCCGCCTGAACTCTGGCGAGCCGGTCGTCAACATCCGTATCGCCACGTCGGAAAGCTGGCGCGACAAGAATTCCGGCGAGCGCAAGGAAAAGACCGAGTGGCACAATGTCGTCATCTTCAATGAGGGCATCGCCAAGGTTGCCGAGCAGTATCTGAAGAAGGGCATGAAGGTCTATGTCGAGGGCCAGCTGCAGACGCGCAAATGGCAGGACCAGACCGGCGCCGACAAGTACACGACGGAAGTCGTGCTGCAGCGATTCCGCGGCGAACTGCAGATGCTCGACGGGCGCCAGGGTGAGGGCGGGCAGGTCGGCGGTTATTCCGGCGGCGGCAGCAGCCGCGGTTCCGATTTCGGCCAGTCCAGCCCGAACGAAAGCTTCAACCGTGGCGGCGGCGCCCCCAGGGGCGGCGGTGGCGGCGGTTCGTCGCGCGAACTGGACGACGAGATCCCGTTCTGATCGAAAGCAACATCAGACGGCTGATGTCGCGTGATCGATGCCCCGAGGGTCCTGCATGGACTTTCGGGGTTTTGCATTGTTGATTTGGCCTGACAGCAGGCGCGGCCAAAGGACTGAAAGGACAAAGCGGTGAAGGCACGGATAAAATGGATCGAAGAGCGCACCTTCGTCGGCGAGTCCGGCAGCGGCCACAAGCTGGTGCTGGGAACGGCACCCGGCCCTGAAGGCAAGACGCCAGGCCCGAGCCCGATGGAACTGGTGCTGATCGGCACCGGCGGCTGCTCGGCCTATGATGTCGTGCATATACTGGAAAAGGGTCGCGAGGCGGTTGAGGACTGCGTCGTCGAACTCGACGCCGATCGCGCCGAGACCGACCCAAAGGTGTTCACCCGCATCCACATGCATTTCATCGTCAAGGGCCGCGCGCTGTCGCCCGACAAGGTTCAGCGGGCGATCAATCTTTCGATCGAAAAATACTGCTCGGCCTCCGCCATGATGGCCAAGACGGCCACGATCACGCATGATTTCGAAGTCATCGACATCACCGCAAAGTAGGGCAGTGGGGCAGTAGAGACTGCCGTTCACCCCGCCATCAGCGCCTTGATGCCGTCGGCCACGAATTGCACGGCCAGTGCGGCCAGGATGACGCCGAGCAGGCGGGTCAGGATCGAGCGGCCGGTCTGGCCGAGGATGCGGTCGATGCGTTCCGACAGCACGAACACCAGATAGGTGATGGCGAGGCAGACGAGGATGATGCCGACAAGTGCTGCCTGCGCGGCAAAGCCCTGAAACGAGCCGGAGAGCAGCACCGTCGCCGAAATCGCGCCGGGGCCGGCGATCAGCGGGATCGCCAGCGGGAAGGCGGCGATGTTGTGGATCATGTCCTTGGTGATGGCGACGTCGCCGATCTTCTCCTTGCGGTCCTGTCGCCGCTCGAAGACCATCTCGAAGGCGATGAAGAACAGCAGGAAACCGCCGGCGACGCGGAAGGCCGGCAGCGTGATGCCGAACACCGACAGGATCGAGGCGCCGGCCACCGCGAACAGCGCCATCACCAGGAAGCCGATGACCGAGGCGCGGACCGACACCTGCTGGCGCTCCTCGCGGTTCATGCCGCGCGTCACGGCGAGGAACAGTGGCGCCAGGCCGGGCGGATCGATGGTCACGAGAATGGTGACGAAGGCATTGAACAGGCTGTCGAAACTCGGCATCGCTGACCCTCCCGCCGGGCCGAGCCCGTACCATGCCATTGGTAGAGCAAAGCCTGGTCGGTGGAAACTGTCAGGACCGCGAAACCACGGCTCTCGACGGGTCAGCCGGCAGCGCCGCAATAGGCCTCGAGGCGATAACCATCCGGGTCGATAACAAAGGCGGCGTAATAATTGTCGCCGTAGTCGGCGCGCGGGCCCGGCGCGCCATTGTCGCTGCCGTCTTCGCGCAAGGCAGCGGCATGGAAGGCATCGACGCTGTCGCGTGTCGGCGCGGCGAAGCAGAAATGCAGGCCTGATTTTTCGTTCGCCGGAACCGGCCGCGCTGCCTCGTTGACCCATAGCGCGACGCTTTCGGCGCCATAGCCGAGCGAACCCGGTGACTGGCTGAGGCAGGTGTAGCCGAGCGGCTTCAGCGCTGCGTCATAGAAGCGCTTGGAGGTGTTGGCGTCGCGAACACCGATCGAGATATGATCGAACATCGTTTTCTCCATTGTTACAAAGTGTTGCTGGTTCAGGCTGTTGCGACGCGCCGCGCCAGGAACTCAACCTCCAGCCGCCATGTCGCGCCATTGTCGTGCGAGCGCTCGCCGCGCCAGCGGAAGGAATTTTCGGTGATCCGCGAAAAGCTCCAGCGCACCGAGGAACCGGTGCCGTCGGCGCCGACCTGCACGATCGCGTCGCCCTCGGCCCGGCCGAGCTGGCGGCTGAAATACTGATTGCGCGGATCGCTCCAGAAAATGTGCCAGGCGTCCGCGCCGGGATCATAGACCCGCAGCGTCGTGCCGTAGAACGTCCACTTGCCCAGGGAAGGCTGGGAACCGGTGTTCCGCGCGGGCAGGATCCAGACGTCCTGGATGGCGCGGCCTTCGAGCACCCAGCCGAAATGCACCTCGCCACGTCCGGTCAGCACGGTGCCATCCTCGAGGTGGCGTGAGGCATCGAAAGTCCAGGCGCCGACGAAGCGGCCATAAAGGTTCAGTTCTTCGGCGAGCCCGTCGATTGGTCCGGGACTGTGCAGGGCTTCGGCAAAGGGGTCGAACATGGCTGCGGCCTCTTTCTGTCAGGAGACCGGGAGGAATAGGCGCTGACGGGGTTCTGGGCTTGGGAAAAATTGCTATATTTCGGCCATGACAGCGACGACCCGCACTCTCGCATCCGGACCCGGCTGGCACGTGGCGGATGTGATCTGCACGGCCGGCGCGGGCGACCGGCCGTTCGAGGAAGCCCATCAGGATTTCTGTGTTGCAGCGGTCACCGGCGGCACGTTCCGCTACCGCGCGCAGCAAGGCACCGCCATGCTGGCGCCAGGCGCGCTGCTGCTCGGCAATTCCGGCACATGCTATGAATGCGGACACGAACACGGCAGCGGCGACCGCTGTCTCTCGTTCCATTTCAAGCCTGCCTACATGGAACGGATTGTCGCCGGTTTGCCGGGCGCGAGCACGCTTGCCTTCGATGCGCCGCGCCTGCCGCCCTTGCCGGCCTTGGCGCCGCTGCTGGCCGAGGCGGAAGCCGCGCGGGAGACGGGCGACAGCGAGGCATTCGAGGAACTCGGTGTGCGCATCGCTGCTGCGGCTGTGGCCACGATTTCCGGCGCTACGTCCATCAGGCGCGGACCAAGCCGTCGCGATCAGAAACGGGTGGCCGAAGCCGTGCGGCGGATCGAACTGGATGCCGACGGGCCGGTTTCGCTGTCTGCGCTGGCGGAAGAGACGGCGACCAGCCCGTATCATTTCCTGCGTATTTTCCGGCAGGTTGCCGGCATGACGCCCTACCAGTTCCTGCTCAAGATCCGTCTGCACCGAGCGGCATTGCGGCTGTGCCTGTCCACCGACGCGATCTCGGCGATCGCCTTCGACGCCGGCTTCAACGACCTGTCGACGTTCAATCGCCGGTTTCGACGCATCATGGGCAAGACGCCAAGCGATTATCGAGCCCGCCAAACAGCATCGCGCCTCGGCCGAAGCAGGCTCAATCCGAGGTCGGGCCGCACCAGCCCGGCAGATAGTCCGCGTCCTTGCCCTTGGCCAGGCTAAGTGCCTCTTTCATCGCCTTGTCGAAGTTCTTCGCAACCGCGTTGCGATCGATGCGCCGACGAAGGAAATCCGCCCAGATGAATTCGCTGAACGGCGTCGTGTCCTTGGCAAAGCCGCCCATCCGGCGCAGTTCGCCCGCCATGCTCCGGTAAGGATCGTCGATCAGCTCGCCGATTGTCTTCGGAATGGCCGAGTAATCGCGGCGCCGGCCGCTCTCATCGAACGGGTGCATCCAGCCTCTGTTATCGAGCACGAAAAGAAACGTGTCCTTGTCGAGCGCGGACAGGTCGCTGATCACGGCCACAAGCACGTCCTTGACGCCTTCCTCGAGCAGGGCGCGGGCGAGGTGATGGTGATCGGTGACGTAGCTGCGATTTTTGGGACCCAATACGACCGGCACCATGTGTTTGCCGAGAAAAGCGCCGGTCTTCTTCTTGGCGTCCTGCTCCCGGATCATCTGGCGCTTCAACGCAACTTCTCTCATGCCGACCGTTATCTGCGTCGGCCTCAGTTCCTCGACGGGAACCGGCGTCACAATGGGTTCTCGCGGGTCGATCATGACACTCCATCCTGTCCTTGCTGCTGCTGTTTTCCCGGACCAAGTGATTTGATCGCCGCGTCGACGCTGTGGAATATGCGCTGCGTGCCGACCATTTCAGCAATGCCGAACCGCGCCAGCGCCGCCTGGGCGCGCAGCGATTCCAGCCGCGCTATGGCAAAGACCGCGCCCGCCTTGCGGCAATGAAGGATGGTGTCAATCAGGGCCTGCGCGGCGGTGTAGTCGATCTCGACGATGTTGCTGGCCTCCAGCACGACCAGTTTCACGGTTTCGTCCCTGGCATCGACAAGGTCGCAAACGCCGCGCTTGAAGCGATCGGCATTGACGAAGGACAGTGGCGCCTGGAAGGCCGCGACCAGCACGCCCGGGAGTTGTTCGCCAGCGCTGGGCTTGGCCGGAGGCCACCAGACGGACGTGCCCGGCACCTGTTCGAGTTCGATCGGCTCCGTGCGCGTCGCGCTCCATATGCCATGCAGCAGCGACAGGCCGATGCCCACCGCCACGCCGGTTGCGATCGGCAACACCACGATTGCCGCCATGGTGACCAGGATCAACACGAATTCGACCGGCGCCTGCCGATAGACGCTGGCGAACACCTTCCAGCGCAATATGTGCTGGGCAACGAACATCAGGACGCCGGCAAGGGCGGCCTGCGGAACATTGGCGAGCAGACCGCCGCCAAAGGCACCGAGCGCCAGCACGATGGCCGCGGCAATGAGGCCGGACAGTTGCGAGCGGCCACCCGACTGGGAGACGATGGCCGTGCGCGGCGGGCTGGCATTGACGGCAAAGGCGCCGAACAGGCCCGACAAAATGCCGCCGGCGCCGACGCCGATGAAATCGCGGTTGACGTCGGGTGCGTCGTCCTGCTGCGAGGCAAAGGACCGCGAGGTGGCGGCCGTCTGCACCATGACGACAATGGCGATCAGCAGCGCCAGTGGCACCAGCGCCTGGATATCGTCGAGGCTGGCCTCCGGCAGGTCGGCTCGCGGCAGGCCGTTTGGCAAGGCGCCTAGCACCTCGACGCCGCGATCCCCGAGGCCGAAGACGACGACCGCGAGCGTGGCAAGCACCATGCCGATCAAGGCGCCGGGGATGCGGGCGCTGATCCGTTCCGAACAGAACACGATGGCGAACACGCCGAGGCCGAGCCCTAGGCTCCAGGGATTGGTGAGATGGAGATTGCCGCCGATCTCGCCGACACGCCGCAACGTTTCTCCACTCTCGGCCGGCAGGCCAAGCAGCCCGGGCATCTGCGAGACGATGATATGGACGGCGATGCCCGCCAGAAACCCTGTGGTGACCGGCACGGACAGGAGATCGGCGATCCAGCCGAGGCGAAAGACGCCGCTCAAGGTTACGATCAGCCCGACCATCAACGCCAGCATGGCTGCCAGTGCCAGATAATGCGGCGAGCCGGATGTGGCGAGCAGCGCCAGGCTGCCGGCGAACAGCGGCGTGATGGTCGAATCCGCGCCAACCGAGAGGTGACGATTGGCGCCGAACAGGGCAAACGCCACCGAACCGGCGACAAAAGCGAAAAAACCAATCTCGGGAGCAAAACCTCCGAGCCGGGCCGTTGCCATCTGCTCGGGAATGGCGATCGCGGCCAATGTCAGGCCGGCGATCAGATCACCATTGAGATCCCGGAACTGCCAGCCGCTCAGCGCCTGCAAAGGCAGCCGCCGGCGCCAATTCATGGCGCTTGCGGCTTTCGCTTGGGAAAGTTGGTCCATTGCCGGCTTTTGCCTTGTGGCGGCGAAAAGCGTCATGGCCATATCGTCGCAATCAGCGGTATCCTTTTGAAATTACCACCAAAAATGACACTGGAAAAGTGCCGCGAACATTGGAGTTTCGGCCTTGCTTCCTATATAAGCGGTCAGTGATTCCTGATTAGATTGTGATCCGATTTGACCGACCAAAAGACACCGCGCGGCGCCGACGGCGGCCCCACCGGCATCGAGCCGATCTCCATCATCGAGGAGATGCAGAGCTCCTATCTTTCTTACGCCATGAGCGTGATCGTCAGCCGTGCGCTGCCGGATGTGCGTGACGGCCTGAAGCCCGTGCATCGCCGCATTCTCTATGCGGCACATGAGAGCGGCTACCACTGGAACCGCAAATATGTGAAGTCGGCCCGCCCGGTCGCCGACGTGATGGGTAAATACCATCCGCATGGCGACGCCTCGATCTATGACGCCTTGGTGCGCATGGCGCAGGACTGGTCGCTGCGCGTGCCGCTGATCGACGGGCAGGGCAATTTCGGCTCGATCGACGGCGACCCGCCGGCGGCGATGCGCTACACCGAATCGCGGCTAACCAAGGTCGCGCATGAGCTGCTGGAGGACATCGACAAGGACACCGTCGATTTCCAGGAGACTTATGATGCCTCGGACACCGAACCGAAGGTTCTGCCGGCGCGCTTTCCCAATCTGCTGGTCAACGGCTCCGGCGGCATCGCCGTCGGCATGGCCACCAACATCCCGCCGCACAATCTGGGCGAAGTCTGCAACGGTGCCATCGCCATCATCGACAATCCGGCGATCGACCTGCCGGCGCTGATGGAGATCATTCCTGGGCCCGATTTCCCGACCGGCGGCATCGTGCTTGGCCGCTCCGGCATCTACAGCGCCTATTCGACGGGCCGTGGCTCGATCGTCATGCGCGGCAAGGTCAACATCGAACAGCGCGGCAATGACCGTGAATCGATCATCATCACCGAGGTTCCCTACCAGGTGAACAAGGCCTCGATGATCGAGAAGATGGCCGAGCTGGTGCGCGACAAGCGCATCGAAGGCATTTCCGACATCCGCGATGAAAGCGACCGCCAGGGTTATCGCGTCGTCATCGAGCTGAAGCGCGACGCCGTCGCCGACGTCATCCTCAACCAGCTTTACCGCTTCACGCCGCTGCAGACCTCGTTCGGCGCCAATATGGTGGCGCTGAATGGCGGCAAGCCAGAACTGCTGACGCTGACCGACATGCTGAAGGCGTTCGTCTCCTTCCGCGAAGAGGTCATCACAAGACGGACGAAATTCTTGCTGCGCAAGGCGCGCGACCGCGCCCATGTGTTGGTCGGCCTTGCCATCGCCGTCGCCAATATCGACGAGGTCATCAAGCTGATCCGCACCGCGCCGGATCCGCAGACGGCGCGCGAGCAGTTGATGGAACGGCGTTGGCCCGCGGGTGATGTCGAGTCGCTGATCCTTTTGATCGACGATCCGCGCCATCGCATCAACGAGGACGGCACCTACAATCTGTCCGAGGAACAGGCCCGCGCCATCCTCGAACTGCGCCTGCAGCGGCTGACCGCGCTCGGCCGCGACGAGATCGCCGACGAGTTGAACACGATCGGCGCCGAAATCGTTGATTATCTGGACATTTTGTCGTCCCGGGCGCGTGTCCAGCAGATCGTCAAGGACGAGCTTGCGGCCGTGCGCGACGAGTTCGGCACGCCACGCCGCACCGAACTCACCGACGGCGGCGCGGACATGGAAGACGAGGACCTGATCCAGCGCGAGGACATGGTCGTGACGGTGAGCCATTCCGGCTACATCAAGCGCGTGCCGCTTTCGCTCTACCGGGCGCAGCGCCGCGGCGGCAAGGGCCGCTCGGGCATGTCGACCAAGGAAGAGGATTTCGTCACCCGGCTGTTCGTGGCCAACACGCACACGCCGGTGCTGTTCTTCTCTTCACGCGGCATCGTCTACAAGGAAAAGGTCTGGCGGCTGCCGATCGGCAACCCGCAGTCACGCGGCAAGGCACTGATCAACATGCTGCCGCTCGAGCAGGGCGAGCGCATCACCACCATCATGCCGCTGCCCGAGGACGAGACCAGCTGGGGCGAACTCGACGTGATGTTCGCCACCACGCGCGGCACCGTGCGCCGCAACAAGCTGTCCGATTTCGTCCAGGTCAACCGCAACGGCAAGATTGCCATGAAGCTGGAGGAGGAGGGCGACGAGATACTCGGCGTCGAAACCTGCACCGACAATGACGACGTGCTTTTGACCGCCAGTTCCGGCCAGTGCATCCGCTTCTCCGTCGGCGACGTGCGCGTCTTCCAGAGCCGCAACTCGGTCGGCGTGCGCGGCATCACCATGGCCGAGACAGACCGCATCATCTCGATGTCGGTGATCGAGAATGTGGACGCGTCGCCGGCAGAGCGTGCCGCATACCTCAAGCGCGCAGCGGCCGAGCGCCGCCTTGCCGCGGGCGCCAGCGGCGAGGAGGAAGAGATTGCGCTGACCAATGAGGAGATCGGCGAGGAGGCCGAGCTTTCAGACGAACGCTATGAGTTCCTCAAGGCGCATGAGCAGTATGTGCTGACGGTGACCGAATATGGCTACGGCAAGCGTTCGTCGTCCTACGATTTCCGCCTGACTGGCCGCGGCGGCAAGGGCATCCGCGCCACCGACGTGTCGAAGACGGCTGAAATCGGCCGGCTGGTGGCGACCTTCCCGGTCGGCAACGATGATCAGATCATGCTGGTGTCGGATGGCGGCACGGTTATCCGGGTGCCGGTCAATGGCATCCGTTTCGCCAGCCGCGCCACCAAGGGCGTGACCATCTTCAATACCGCCGAGGGTGAGAAGGTGGTTTCGGTCGAGCGGATTTCCGAACCGCAATCGGACGAGGAAAGCGAAGAGATCATCGAGGGCGGCGCTGGATCTGCTCCAGAGGCTGATGCCGGTCCGGACAGCGGCGAGTAAATCCTGGCCCTGCTTTTGACATAGCAACGCCGGCCCAACGGCCGGCGCGGCAGCAAGTCCAGACGGCTTAGTAGTGACGATACGGCTTGCGGGGGCCGAAACCTTCGAAGCGCTTGGTGGTTGCCTTGACGCGAATGCGTTGCGCCTCCTGATGCAGCCCGAATACGGTGGCGATCAGCATGGCGACTGTCATTGCGGTGGCGAGCATGTAGATCAGCATTTGCGTGTTCTCCTGCGCCTTACAACGGATAGATGGGATTTTGGTTTCATCTTATTAAGGTGCAACCTAGTGAACGCTGCGTGAAGGCTTCGTGATCAGCGTGTTCATCTGTCGTTCATGTGCCGGAAAAGGTTCATGGGCTCGCGCGCCGATCGGATTTGCCTTTGCGAGAGAGGCTCGCTAGAAGCACCTGCCATGACTGAACGCATCGCCCTTTACGCCGGCTCCTTCGACCCGCTGACCAACGGCCATCTCGATGTGCTGAAAGCGTCGCTGGCGGTGGCCGACATCGTCTATGCCGCGATCGGCATTCATCCGGGCAAGAAGCCGTTGTTTTCCTTCGAGGAGCGGGTGCAGCTCATCGAAACCGCCACGAAGGCCGAATTCGGCCGCGATGGCGCTCGCATCAAAGTCGTTGCCTTCGACGGGCTGGTGATCGATGCCGCCAGGAAGCAGGGCGCCTCGATCATGATCCGCGGCCTGCGCGACGGCACCGATCTCGATTACGAAATGCAGATGGCCGGCATGAACGAAACCATGGCGCCCGAGCTGCAGACGGTTTTTCTGCCCGCCAGCCCGTCCGTGCGCACCATTACCGCCACACTTGTGCGCCAGATAGCCTCGATGGGCGGCGACATCCGCGCCTTCGTGCCGGCGGCTGTTGCTGGCGCGCTCACCGCAAAATTCGCGAAATAAGCCCGGAGAAAATCCTCATGCAGCTCAAAAGGCTCGCCTCGTTCCTCGTCGTGCTTGCCGGTCTTGTGACCGCCTCGGTCTCGGCCTATGCCGCCGATCCCGAAAACACCATGATCATCACGCTGAAGGACGGCGACGTGACCATCGCGTTGCGGCCCGATCTGGCGCCCAAGCATGTCGCGCAGATCAAGAAGCTCGTGCGTGACCATGCCTATGACAATGTCGCTTTCCACCGCGTCATCGACGGCTTCATGGCGCAGACCGGCGACGTCAAGTTCGGCAACATGAAGAAGGGATTCAACTCCCAGGCCGTCGGCACCGGCGGTTCGGACCTGCCTGACCTGCCGGCCGAATTCTCGCAGACCGAGCACTATAAGCGCGGCGTGGTCGGCATGGCCCGCTCGCAAGATCCGAACTCCGCCAATTCGCAATTCTTCATCATGTTCGCGCCGGCGCCGCCGCTCGACGGCCAGTACACCATCGTCGGCAATGTCGTCGGCGGCATGGAGCTGGTGGACCACATCAAGAAGGGTGACGAGGCGGACAATGGTACGGTCTCCGACCCCGACCGGATGATCAAGGTGCGCATCGCCGCCGACAAGTAATTTCTGTTTTCTCAAAAGGATATCTGACATGGCCGAAATCAAGGACCGCGAGAACGCGCTCATCATGGAAACGACCAAGGGTAAGGTCGTGATCGAACTTTTCCCCGATCTGGCCCCCGGCCATGTCGCCCGCATCAAGGAACTGGCAAGGGAAGGCGCCTATGACGGCGTGGTCTTCCACCGCGTCATCGACGGCTTCATGGCGCAGACCGGCGACGTGAAGTTCGGCAATTCCTCGAAACCCACCTTCGCGCCGTCGCGCGCGGGCATGGGCGGCTCGGACAAGCCGGACCTTAAGGCTGAGTTCTCCAACGCCAACCATGGCCGCGGCACCTGCTCGATGGCCCGTTCACAAAATCCGAACTCGGCCAATTCGCAGTTCTTCATCTGCTTCGACGATGCCGCCTTCCTCAACCGCCAGTACACGGTCTGGGGTCAGGTCATCGAAGGCATGGACAATGTCGACAAGATCAAGCGCGGCGAACCGGTGGTCGATCCCGACAAGATCGTGACGTTGAAGGTCGCGGCCGACGTCAAGTAAGGCGAAACGACAATGATGGGCGTCGTCTGGTCGCTTCTCGGCATCCTGTCCGGCGCCTTCATTGCCATTCAGGCACCGATCAATTCGCAGCTTGCGCGCGGCCTGGGTCTCCCGGTCGCGGCGGCAGCGTTTTCGTTCCTGTCGGGCGCCATCGTGCTCGGCATCATCGCGGCCACCGTGGTGAAGCTGCAAGGCATTTCGCTCGAATGGAAGGCGCCGGCACCCTGGCTTTTCGTCGCCGGCGGCATGCTCGGCGGCTTCTATGTCACGCTCTCCACAATCCTGACGCCGCGCATCGGCGCGGCCGCCCTGATGGCGTTCCTGGTGGCCGGCCAGCTGCTCGCCGGCATGCTCATCGACCGCATCGGCTTCCTCGGTGTCGCGGTGCGTGAAATCTCGCTCGGCCGCGTCGCCGGCGCGGTGCTGCTGCTGGTCGGAGCGCTGCTAGTCCGGCTCTACTGATGCGCGTCGATCTCTTCGACTTCGACCTGCCGGAGGAGCGGATCGCGCTTCGCCCGGCGGAGCCGCGCGACAGCGCCAAGATGCTGGTGGTCAAACCGGGCGAGGCGCTCGGCGACCGCACAGTCGGCGACCTGCCATCCCTGCTCAGGGCCGGCGACGTGCTGGTGTTCAACGACACCAAGGTCATTCCGGCGCAGCTCAAAGGCATAAGGCGCCGCGGCGAAGCCCAGGCGCAGGTCGAGGCCACGCTGCATATGCGCGTGGCGCCGGATCGCTGGCTCGCCTTCATGCGGCCAGGCAAGCGCATTGCCGCCGGCGACCGCATCCATTTCGGCCATGACGGCAATTCCTGCTTCCTCGGCCAACTCGATGCCACGGTGATAGAGAAGGGCGAGGGCGGCGAAGCCTTGCTTGGCTTCGACCTGTCGGGGCCGTTCCTCGACGAGGCGCTGCACGCCGTCGGCCACATTCCGCTGCCGCCCTATATCGCTTCCAAACGCGACGACGACGAACGCGACCGGGCCGACTACCAGACAATCTATGCTCGGGAGGAAGGCGCTGTTGCGGCGCCCACGGCGGGCCTGCATTTCACACCGGAGCTGTTTGCGGCTCTTGACGCCAAAGGGGTCGAGCGCCACTTCGTCACTCTCCACGTTGGTGCGGGCACGTTCCTGCCGGTCAAGGCAGACGACACCGCCGACCACAAGATGCATGCCGAGATCGGCTCAGTCAGCGCGGCAACCGCCGATGCGCTGAACGCGGCCAAGGCAAGAGGCGGGCGCATCGTCGCCGTCGGCACGACCTCGCTGCGCCTGCTGGAGAGCGCGGCGCGTGAAGACGGGACGGTGCCTGCGTGGTCCGGGCCGACGGATATCTTCATCACGCCCGGCTACCGCTTTCGCACCGCGGACATGCTGATGACCAATTTCCATCTGCCGCGCTCGACGCTGTTCATGCTGGTTTCGGCCTTCAGCGGCCTCGACACGATGCGCGCGGCCTATGCCCATGCGATTGCCAACCGCTACAGGTTCTACTCCTATGGTGACGCAAGCCTGCTTTATCGAGCGGAGACGAGCGATGGATGATGACCTGCAAACCCTCGGTCGCGATGCCCTGATCGCCGAGGTGAAGAAACTGCGCGCCGGCATTCGCGCTCATCGCGACACGTCAGGCCATGATCTCTGCTGGCATCACCCCGATCTGTGGAATCTGCTGCCGGAAAAGACCGAGCCGTCGATCGCGGTGCCGCCCTGGCCCAAATTCATGCGCGGCTGCATCCAATACCGCCAGTCGCTCGACAGACAGGCGCCTGACGCGCCGATCCACGACAAGGAATTCAATGGCTAAGCCGTTCAGCTTCAAGGTCCTTGCCACCGACGGCAAGGCGCGGCGCGGTGTCATCGACATGCCGCGCGGCGAAATCCGCACGCCTGCCTTCATGCCGGTCGGCACCGGCGGCACCGTCAAGACCATGTATATGGACCAGGTGCGCGGCGTCGGCGCCGACATCATCCTGGGCAACACCTATCACCTGATGCTGCGGCCCGGCGCCGAGCGTGTCGCGCGGCTTGGCGGATTGCATGAATTCGCGCGCTGGCCGCATCCGATCCTGACCGACAGCGGCGGCTTCCAGGTGATGTCGTTGTCGAAGCTCAGGAAACTGACCGAAAAGGGCGTCACGTTCCGCTCGCATATCGATGGCGCGCCCTATGAAATGTCGCCGGAGCGTTCGATCGAGATCCAGGGCCTGCTCGATTCCGACATCCAGATGCAGCTCGACGAATGCACGGCGCTGCCGGCCGACCTGAAGGAGATCGAGCGCGCCATGGAACTGTCGCTGCGCTGGGCCGAGCGCTGCAAGACGGCGTTCGGCGACCAACCGGGCAAGGCGATGTTCGGCATAGTGCAGGGCGGCGACAATGCGGCACTTCGGGCGCGCTCGGCGCAGGCGCTGAGCGCGATGGAGCTGAAGGGTTATGCGGTTGGCGGCCTGGCGGTCGGCGAGCCGCAAGCGGTGATGCTAGAAATGCTCGACATCACCTGTCCCGAACTGCCCGCGGACAAGCCACGCTATCTCATGGGTGTCGGCACGCCAGACGATATCCTGAAATCGGTGGCGCGCGGCATCGATATGTTCGACTGCGTGATGCCGACGCGGGCCGGCCGGCACGGCCTGGCCTACACCAGGCGAGGCAAGGTCAATCTGCGCAACGCCCGCCATGCCGACGATCCGCGCCCGCTGGACGAGGAAAGCGATTGTCCCGCGGCGCGCGATTATTCGCGCGCCTATCTGCATCATCTGGTGCGCTCGCAGGAGGCACTGGGCGCCATGCTGCTGACCTGGAACAACCTGTCCTACTATCAGAAGCTGATGCAGGACATTCGCGCCGCGATCGAGACCGGCAGCTTCGAAGCGCGTGGGGCCGAGATCACAGAGGGTTGGGCGAGGGGCGATATTCCCGTCCTGTAGAGCATGATCCCGAAAAGTGGAGACCGGTTTTCGGAAAAGATAATGCTCGAACAAGAAAGTCCTCACGTGCTCAGCGAGTTGGATGCGCGCAGGCTGCAGCCGGTGATCTGGAACGTGCCGTCGGGTTGCTGCTGCAGCGTATAGACCGCCTCATAATCCTTGCCGTCGGGGCCGACGATCAGCACCTGCTGGATAATCGAGCCCGGACCCGTCTGCTCGACCTTGCCGAAGGCATAGGACTGTGGCCTGCGCACCGGCGGGTAGCCATTGGTCACCATGTTCATGAAGGCGTCGACGGTCGGGAACACCTGCTTCACATTCGGGGCGGCGAAGCTGTAGGCCTTGGCGCCGTCATCGGCCAGCAACGCCTTCAACTGACCGTCGATGACGACCTGGCCTGCCTTGATTTCGGCATCGCCGGCAAAGGCCGAGGATGTGAAGAGGAATGGAATGACTGCGAATGCGAAAAAAGCGCGGCGCATGGCCTGTCTCCGTTGTCCCTCGGAATGGTCCCTCAAAAATAATGTCCGATGACGCACGATAACATACGCTCGGCGGTGCATCCCGGTTTCACCGATTGCGAATATTCGCCACCGGAATGTCCTGCCGGTTGCCGGGCCACGCGAGGCCGTGGCCAGGGTCCGTGCCGGCCAAGTGCGGATTCCAGTGCTTGAAAGGCCGCCTCCAGTCTGCCAGAAGGGCCGCTTGGACTTGGACGTTTAGCGGGACGAAGCCATGAAGGCGTTTTTCGTGCAGATCAAATGCGAGTTGGGCAAATCCTATGAGGTTGCCAGCGCGCTTGCCGATGCCGAGATCGCTTCGGAAATCTATTCCACCGCCGGCAATTACGACCTGCTCGCCAAATTCTATGTCGATGACGAGGAAGATGTCGGCCATTTCGTCAACGAGAAGGTGCAGATTCTCCCCGGCATCAAGGACACGTTCACGGTCGTCACCTTCCGCGCCTTCTAACCGGGAAGGCATTTGCCCGGGCACGAGGCAAAGCCTGATCAAGGTCGTATTTCGACTGCCTCAATTTTAGGCAGCCGCAACATACTGATCGTCCGCATCTCCCAAATCACCGATTGCGCTTGATTTTCTTCGGCGACGCCAGTGAAATGGCGTCACAGGGGAGTATGCGATTGGCAGCGTTCGATGAAATGCTTCCGGAAGTTTCCGGATTGAGAAGACCGTATTCGGCTTATGATCGCTGGCTGAAGGAACAGGATCCAGCCAGACTTACCGAGAAGATGCAGGACGCCGAACGCGTCTTCCGCAAGACCGGCATCACCTTCGCCGTCTATGGCGAGCAGGAAGCCTCCGAGCGGCTGATCCCCTTCGACATCGTTCCGCGCATCATTTCAGGCAATGAGTGGCGGCGCCTGACGCAAGGCATCGAGCAGCGCGTGCAGGCGCTGAACGCCTTCCTCGACGACATTTACCATCGCCAGGAGATCCTGCGTGCAGGCCGCGTTCCCAGGGACCTGATCGCCAAGAACGAGGCGTTCCTGCCGGAGATGATCGGGGTGCGGCCGCCGGCCGGCGTCTACACCCACATCATCGGCGTCGATATCGTGCGCATCAGCGAGGACGAGTTCTACGTGCTGGAGGACAATGCGCGCACCCCGTCCGGTGTCTCCTACATGCTGGAGAACCGCGAGACGATGATGCAGCTGTTCCCCGAGCTGTTCCAGAAGATCAAGGTGCGGCCGGTGGAGAACTACCCGCAGCTGCTGCGCCAGTCGCTGGCGGCGGTTCGGCCGCAAAGCACCAAGGGCGCGCCGACCATCGCCGTGCTGACGCCCGGCAGCTTCAATTCCGCCTATTTCGAACACGCCTTCCTTGCCGACCAGATGGGCGTGCAACTGGTTGAGGGCCAGGATCTGCGCGTCGTCGACGGCCATGTGGCGATGCGCACGACCGAAGGCTACAAGCAGATCGACGTGCTCTACCGCCGTGTCGACGATTCCTTCCTGGACCCGCTGACCTTCCGACCGGATTCGGCCCTCGGCATACCCGGCATCATGGATGTCTATCGCGCCGGCAACATCACCATCGCCAACGCGCCGGGAACCGGTATCGCCGACGACAAGGCGATCTATTCCTACATGCCCGAGATCGTCGAATTCTATACCGGCCGCAAGGCGATCCTCGGCAACATCCCGACCTGGCGCTGTTCGGAGCCGGACAGCCTGAAATATGTGCTCGAGCACATCCACGAACTGGTGATCAAGGAAGTGCACGGCTCCGGCGGCTACGGCATGCTGGTCGGACCGGCGGCGACCAAGAAAGAGTGCGAAGCCTTCGCCAAGAAACTGGCGGCGAAGCCTTCCAACTATATCGCCCAACCGACGCTGGCGCTGTCGACCTGCCCGATCCTGACCGACAAGGGACTGGCGCCGCGCCACGTCGACCTCAGGCCTTACGTTCTGGTTTCCGACCGCATCCAGATCGTGCCCGGCGGCCTGACGCGCGTGGCGTTGAAGGAAGGCTCTCTGGTCGTGAACTCGTCGCAGGGCGGCGGAACGAAAGATACCTGGGTGTTGGATGATTGAGACGAGATGAGTGAGTAGGGAATAGTCGGTAGTGAGTAGTCAGCAGTAGAGGAGAAGCGCATGCCATATTCCATTGAAATTCAATTGTTTACTACTGACTACTCACTATTCCCTACTCACTAGCCCAAAGGGCCTTCCTATGCTTCTCGGCCGCACCGCCAACGGGCTCTACTGGATGAACCGCTATATCGAGCGGGCCGAAAACATGGCGCGGCTGGTCGATGCCGGCCTGCGCATGGCGCTGACCCGCACGCAAAGCGCGTCGGAGGAATGGAATTCGGTGCTGCTCAGCGCCGGCTCCGACGTGGCCTTCAAGCAGAAGTATTCGGACTATACGGCCGCCGATGTCGCTGATTTCCTTTTGCGCGACACCTCGAACCCGTCGAGCACCATGTCGTCGATCGAGACGGCCCGCAACAATGCCCGCATGGTGCGCACCGCGCTGACGCGCGAGACCTGGGAAAGCATCAACGAAGCCTGGATGTCGCTGAAGCGGATGCTGGCGAGGCCAATCGACGAGCGCGACCTGCCAAACGTCCTCGACGCCATCAAGCGCGAGACGGCGCTGATCCGCGGCTCGTTCTACGGCACCATGCTGCGCAACGAGATTTTCGACTTCTCGCAGCTCGGCACCTATGTCGAGCGCGCCGACAACACGGCGCGCATCCTCGACGTGAAATATTACGTGCTGCTGCCGTCGATCTCCTGGGTTGGTTCGACGCTCGACAACTATCAATGGGAATCGATCCTGCGCTCGGTGTCGGCGCACCGCTCCTACCGTTGGGTCTATGATGCGGACTACAAGCCGACCAACATCGCCGACTACCTGATCCTCAACGTCCGCATGCCGCGTTCATTGACCTTCTGCTACCGCTTCCTGTCCGAACATCTGAAGTTCCTGAGCGACGATTACGGCGAGCGCCACGCCTGCCACGCGACGGCGGAAAAAACGCAAGCCATGCTGAGGGCCGGGTCGATCAAGGATATATTCGACGCGGGTCTGCACGAGTTCCTCGCCGGGTTCATTCGCGACAACACCCGGCTCGGCGACGAGATCGCGCAGGATTACCGGTTTTATTGAGGACCTCATGCGGCTCAAGATCACCCACCGGACCGAATACCGCTACGACGCGCCGGTGCAATATCTGCTGCAGCGGCTGCGGCTGCTTCCGGTCAGCGGACAGACACAGACGGTGCTGTCCTGGGCGCTGAAGGTCGAAGGCGCGCGCGAGGAAGTGCGGTTTACCGATCACTACGGCAACGACACAAGGCTGTTGAGTGTCGAGGGTGACCGAGATTTCATCACGGTCGAGGCGTCCGGCGAGGTGGTGACGCGCGACACGTCAGGCGTTTGCGGGTCGCATCAGGGCTTTGCGCCGCTGTGGCTGTTCGCGCAGGAAACGCCCTTGACCACCATCGGCGGCGGCATCCGCAAGCTGGCCGAAGCGGTCGGCACGGGCACCGATATCGAACGGCTGCACCGGCTGATGGCCATGATCGGCGAGCGCGTCGCCTACACGCCCGGCACAACCAATGCGACCACACCGGCCGAAGCGGCGCTGGCGCTGAAGACCGGGGTTTGCCAGGACCATAGCCATATCTTTGCCGCCGCCGCGCGCGCCATGGGATTTCCGTCGCGCTACGTCTCCGGCTATCTGATGATGGATGCTGTCGAGCAGGCGGCAAGCCATGCCTGGGCTGAAGCGCATGTTCCGGGTCTCGGCTGGGTTGCCTTCGACCCAGCCAATGGTATTTCTCCCGACGAGCGTTATGTGAAGGTGGCGACCGGCCGCGACTACCGCGACGCCTCGCCGGTGTCGGGAATTCGACTGGGACAGGCGGAAGAACGGCTTGCGGTCACCGTCACGGTAGAGCAGTAATCCCGCAAGGATTAGTGCCAGAAGAGATTCCATGACCTATTGCGTCGGCCTGAAGATCGATCGCGGGCTCGTGTTCATGTCGGACACGCGCACCAATGCCGGCATGGATTCGATCTCGACCTTCAAGAAGATGCATGTCTGGGAACAGCCGGGTGAGCGCGTCATCGTCCTGATGTCGGCCGGCAATCTGGCGACGACGCAGGCCGTGGTCAGCCTGCTCGACGAACGCACCAAGGCGGTGACCGACCGCCACGAGAAATTGCTCGAGACACCATCCATGTACCAGACGGTGCGATTGGTGGGCGACACGGTGAAAGAAGTGATCGCGCAATCGTCTCCCGCCGGCGAGAAGGCCGATTCCTATTTCAACGCCTCCTTCATCCTCGGCGGGCAGATCTTGGGCAGTCCGCCGCGGCTGTTCATGATCTATCCCGAGGGCAATTTCATCGAATCGACCGACGACACGCCGTTCTTCCAGATCGGCGAGACCAAATACGGCAAGCCGATTATCATCCGCGCCTATGAGCGGACGATGAGCCTGGCCGAGACGGTGAAGCTGCTGCTGGTGTCGTTCGATTCGACACTCAAGTCCAACCTGTCGGTCGGCTTGCCGCTCGACCTGCTGTTCCTGGAGAAGGACGCCTTCAAGGTCGGCCTGAAGAAGCGGATTGCTCAGGACGACCAGTATTACCGCACCATCTCTGACGGCTGGTCGAATGCGCTGAAGAGCGCCTTTGCCAGCCTGCCGGATTTTCCGGGGTGATGCATGCCGCCCAAAAGTGGCCCCGGTTTTGGGCGAACGACATGCACAAGAACAAGGATCTAAAGCGCATCCGCTTGGATCCTATCAAGCGATGCGCTTTAGGGCGCTTGCCGTAGCGCCAGCGCTTGCATCTATTTCACATGTTAATTATTGATGGAATTTGAGAGCCGGGCGAGGAGTGCCGGCATTGCATTCGTGTCGGGAGGACAGGATGAACAATGACGAGTTCCGGCAGTGGTCGCGGCGCGCCGCCGACTGGGGCGCCGACTATCGCAATTCATTGCGCGAGCGGCCGGTGCGGCCGCTGGTCGAACCGGGTGACATTTTCAGGAGCATTGAGGCCTCGCCGCCGGAAGACGCTGAACCGATGGACAGGATCTTCGCCGACTTCGAAGAGAAGATCGTGCCGGGCATGACGCATTGGCAGCACCCGCGCTTCTTCGCCTATTTCCCGGCCAATGCGGCGCCGGTTTCGGTGGTGGCTGAGTATCTCGTCTCCGCAATGGCCGCGCAGTGCATGCTTTGGCAGACCTCGCCGGCGGCGACCGAACTTGAGACCCGCGCCGTCGACTGGATGCGCCAGGCACTTGGCCTTCCCGAGGGATTTTCCGGCGTCATCCAGGATTCGGCTTCGTCGGCGACACTCAATGCCGTGCTGACCATGCGCGAGCGGGCGCTGGATTGGCAAGGCAACAAAATGGGGTTGGCCGGGCAGGGCCAGTTGCGCATCTATTCCTCGGATCAGGTGCACACGTCGATCGACAGGGCGATCTGGGTGTCGGGCATCGGCGAGGACAATCTGGTGCGCATTCCGGTCTCCGGCCCCTTTCGCGCCATGGATACCGCCGCCCTGGAGGCGGCCATCGTGGCCGACCGGCAAGCCGGCCTGCTGCCGGCGGGCATCATCGCTTGCGTCGGCGGTACCAGCACCGGCGGCACGGACGACATTGCGGCGGTCGCCGAGGTCGCCAAGCGGCATGGACTGTATCTTCATGTCGATGCGGCCTGGGCCGGATCGGCGATGATCTGCCCCGAGTACAGGCACTTCTGGACCGGTGTCGAAGGTGCCGATTCGATCGTCTTCAATCCGCACAAATGGCTGGGCGCACAGTTCGACTGCTCGATCCAGTTCCTGCGCGACCCCGAAAGCCATGTCAGGACGCTGGCCATCAAGCCGGACTATCTGAAAACCCACGGTCATGACGGCATCATCAACTATTCCGAATGGTCGGTGCCGCTTGGCCGGCGCTTCCGAGCCCTGAAACTGTGGTTCCTGCTGCGCGCCCACGGGCTGGAAAACCTGCGCGCCATGATCCGCAACCATGTGAACTGGAGCGAGGGCCTTGCCGGGCGGCTGGCAAAGGAGTCGGATTTCGAGATCGTCAGCGAACCGATGCTGTCGCTGTTTTCGTTCCGGCACAGGGCGCCCTCAAGCGCCGATGCCGACGCGCACAATCTGCGGCTCGTCAATGCGATCAACGACGATGGCCGCATCTACCTGACGCAGACGAGGGTCGACGGGCAGGTGGCAATCCGCTTCCAGGTCGGCCAGTTCGAGGCGACCGCTAGCGATGTCGATGCGGCTTTTGCCGTCATCACCGAAATCGCGCGCGGCCTGGCCTGACAGGCCCATGTAGGATTGCGCTGGAGTTTGCCTTTGCAATCAGGTGATTTCCCTTAGCCGGCTTATGCCTTTTCATTGCTTTCGTTTTCGGCTATAGACAAGAAAAACGAAAACGGGAGGCCGCCCATGTATCTGTCGCCACGCCATGCCGAGATCATCCAGATGGCCAAGGACCATGGCCGCGTGCTGGTCGACGATCTGGCCACGCGTTTCAACGTGACGCCGCAGACCATTCGCAAGGATCTCAATGATCTCTGTGACCAGCGCCTGCTTTCCCGCATTCATGGCGGCGCATTGTTCCCGTCCGGTATCGAGAACATGGAGTATGAGGCGAGGCGCAAGATCGCTGCGGACGAGAAGGAAGCCATCGGCCGCGCGGCGGCAAGGTTGATCCCCGACAACGCCTCGCTGTTCATCAATATCGGCACCACGACGGAGGCGGTCAGCAAGGCGTTGCTCGACCATAACGGCCTGATGGTGATCACCAATAATATCAATGTTGCCAATAGGATGCGTATATATCCTTCGATCGAGGTGGTGATTGCCGGCGGGGTGGTGCGCGGGTCGGATGGCGGCGTCGTCGGCGAGGCAGCGGTCGATTTCATCAGGCAGTTCAAGGTCGACTACGCCGTTATCGGCGCCTCGGCCATCGACCATGACGGC
This sequence comes from Mesorhizobium sp. WSM4307, assembly GCF_007003945.1. Taxonomy (NCBI): domain Bacteria; kingdom Pseudomonadati; phylum Pseudomonadota; class Alphaproteobacteria; order Hyphomicrobiales; family Phyllobacteriaceae; genus Mesorhizobium; species Mesorhizobium sp. WSM4307. Next base: position 39,808 of record NZ_VFTB01000011.1, on the reverse strand, counting down.
GCCTTGCTCGACTTCGATTTTCGCGAGGTGAAGGTGGCGCAGGCGATCATTGCCAATGCCAGGCATGTGATTCTGGTCTCCGACCAGACCAAGTTCGAGCGCACGGCGCCGGTGCGCATCGGTCACCTGTCGCAGGTCAACACCTTCATCACCGACCGCTGCGACATCCCCTCGGTGCGCAAGATCTGCCAGGAGGCCGAGGTTCAGCTGATCGAGACGTCGCTGGGGTGAGGCCCTTTCCCAATCGTCTCACGGGTTTGTTATATATTTCGTTTGACATTCGTTATGAGTTCGAAATAATTCCGTCACGGTTTCGCAAAAGACCAAAAATGGTGCAATGCGAAATCGTGGAGGAGTTAAGTGGACACGTCTTCAGTCCGGGACATTTTCGTCATAGGTGGCGGTATCAACGGCTGCGGCATAGCCCGCGATGCAGTTGGGCGCGGGTTTTCGGTTTTTCTCGCCGAGATGAACGACCTCGCCAGCGGAACCTCCTCCGGTTCCACCAAGCTGATCCATGGCGGCCTGCGCTATCTCGAATTCTACGAGTTCCGCCTGGTGCGCGAGGCGCTGATGGAGCGCGAGGTTCTGTGGAAGAACGCGCCGCACATCATCTGGCCGATGCGCTTCGTGCTGCCCTATGCCAAGGGGCTGCGTCCGGCCTGGCTGATCCGGCTCGGCCTGTTCCTGTACGACCACATTGGCGGACGAAAATTGCTGCCGGCGACCAGGACGCTCGACATGGCGAGCGATCCGGCTGGCAAGCCTTTGAAGCCGTTGTTCAAAAAGGCGTTCGAATATTCTGACGGCTGGGTCAACGATGCGCGGTTGGTGGCGCTCAACGCACGCGATGCCGCCGATCGTGGCGCAACGATCCGGACCCGCACGAAGGTGGTCGGCGCGCGCCGCGAAAACGGCCTTTGGACAATCAAGATCGAGAACCTGCGGAGCGGAGAAACGGAAGAGATCAAGGCGCGGCTGCTGGTCAATGCCGCCGGACCTTGGGTCGATCATGTACTTTCCGGCGTCGTCGGCCAGAACGACGTGCACAATGTCCGCCTGGTGCAGGGCAGCCATATCGTCATCGCCAAGAAGTTCGACGATCCGCGCGCCTATTTCTTCCAGAACAAGGATGGTCGCATCATTTTCGCCATCCCCTACGAGGACGAGTTCACGCTGATCGGCACCACCGACCGGGATTATCCCGGCGATCCGCACGATGTGAAGATCAGCGACACCGAGATCGATTATCTCTGCGCCGCGGCCAGTGAGTATTTCGCGCAACCCGTCAAGCGTTCGGACATCGTCTGGACCTATTCGGCTGTCCGTCCGCTCTACGATGACGGCGCCTCCAAGGCGCAGGAAGCGACACGCGACTACGTGCTCAAGGCCGATGGCGGTGAGGGTGCAGCCCCGATCGTCAATGCTTTCGGCGGCAAGATCACCACCTATCGCCGGCTGTCGGAATCGATGCTGGAAAAGATCGAGGGTTTTCTCGGCAAGCGCGGCAAGCCGTGGACATCGGACGCGCCGTTGCCGGGCGGCGATTTCCCGGCGACCGGGTTCGACGCACAGGTGGCGAAGCTGAAGACAGCCTATCCTTTCCTCGATGCGCGCCTCGCCCGGCGGTTGACGCGGCTCTACGGGACGCGGGCCCAGCGTCTGCTTGGTCTTGCCAAGTCGAATGCCGAGCTCGGCCGCAGTTTCGGCGGCGATCTCTATGAGGCCGAAGTGCGCTATCTCGTTGAAAATGAGTGGGCCGTCACATCAGAGGATGTACTGTGGCGTCGCACAAAGCGCGGCCTGCATCTCAACCGCGAGCAGGTGGCGGCACTCGATGAATTCATGCGCGGCATAAGCCGGCGGCATGTCGCGGCTGCCGAATGAAGAGGGTTTGAGCTGATGCGGAAAGCCTGGGAGGAGGCGTCATGCTGGAACTGAGAAACGTCACCAAGACGGTCGGTGCGGCCGAGCATATCCGCGACGTGTCGCTGACGCTTCAGCACGGCTCGCTCAACGTGCTGCTCGGGCCGACGCTTTCCGGCAAGACCAGCCTGATGCGGCTGATGGCCGGCCTGGATGTGCCGACCTCCGGCTCGGTCTGGTTCGACGGCCAGGATGTCACCGGCGTGCCGGTGCAGAAGCGCAAGATCGCCATGGTCTACCAGCAGTTCATCAACTATCCGGCGATGACCGTCTATGAGAACATCGCCTCGCCGCTCCGGGTGGCCGGCGCGGAGCAAGGCAAGATCGACAGCCAGGTGCGCGAGGCCGCGGCGCTGCTGAAGCTGACGCCCTATCTCGACCGCACCCCGCTCAGCCTGTCGGGAGGCCAGCAGCAGCGCACCGCACTGGCGCGCGCCATCGTCAAGAATGCCAGCCTGGTGCTGCTCGACGAGCCGCTTGCCAATCTCGACTACAAATTGCGCGAGGAACTGCGGGCCGAACTGCCGAGGATCTTCGCCGCCGCCGGCACCATCTTCGTCTACGCCACGACAGAGCCGCATGAGGCGCTGCTGCTCGGCGGCAACACGGCAACGCTGTCGGAAGGCCGCATCACGCAGTTCGGACCGACCATCGACGTCTTCCGCAAACCGGTCGACCTGGTGACGGCTCGGACCTTCGCCGATCCGCCCCTCAACACCATCGTGCTGGCCAAGAAGGGCGCCGACTTCCTGCTCGAAGGCGGGGTGAAGCTGCCGGTGCCGCCCGAACTCGTCGGCATTGCCGATGGCAATTACACGATCGGTTTTCAGCCGCACCATCTTTCGCTCGAACGGCCCAATGCCAGCGCAGTGCCAGTGCGGGCCAAGGTGACCATCACGGAAATCACCGGGTCGGAGAGCTTCATCCATCTCGATTTTGCCGACGTGCGCTGGGTCATGCTGACCCACGGCATCCGGGATTTCGAGACCGACGAAGTGGTCGAGGTGTTCATCGATCCGCGTCACATCATGGTCTTCGACGAGCACGGCCGCGCCGTGACCGCGCCGAAGCTGGCGGCTTGAGGAGGGCGATATGGCGCGCATCGACGTCAACCATGTCAGGCATTCCTACCTGCCGAACCCGCAGAAGGATGCCGATTTCGCGCTCAGGGAAGTGCACCACACATTCGAGGATGGCGGCGCCTATGCGCTTCTCGGCCCATCCGGCTGCGGCAAGACCACGCTGCTCAACATCATTTCGGGCTTGCTGCATCCCTCGCACGGCCAGTTGCTGTTCAACGGCAGGGACGTGACCAATCTGTCGACGCAGGAGCGCAACATCGCGCAGGTGTTTCAGTTTCCGGTCATCTACGACACCATGACCGTCTACGACAATCTGGCCTTTCCGCTGCGCAATCGCGGCGTGCCGGAGGCCGATGTCGACCGCAAGGTGCGCGAGACGCTGGAGATGATCGATCTGGCGTCCTGGGCCAAGAAGAAGGCGAGGGGCCTGACCGCCGACCAGAAGCAGAAAATCTCGCTCGGCCGCGGCCTGGTGCGCTCCGACGTCAACGCCATCCTGTTCGACGAGCCGTTGACCGTCATCGACCCGCATATGAAGTGGGTGCTGCGCTCGCAATTGAAGCAACTGCATCGCCGCTTCGGCTACACCATGGTCTATGTCACCCACGACCAGACCGAGGCGCTGACCTTCGCCGACCAAGTCGTGGTGATGTATGATGGCGGCATCGTCCAGATCGGCACGCCGGCGGAACTGTTCGAACGGCCGCGCCACACTTTTGTCGGCTATTTCATCGGCTCGCCCGGCATGAACGTCATGCCGGTGGCGATCGACGGCAGGACGGCGACGCTCGGGTCGCAGCGGATCGAACTGCCGGGCGCGCCGAAGGCCGACAGCGGCGCCATCGAACTTGGCATCCGCCCCGAATATGTGCGGCTCGGCCGCGACGGCATGGCCGTTTCGATCAGCAAGGTCGAGGATGTCGGGCGCCACAAGGTGGTGCGCGCCAAGCTGGAAGGCAGGGACATCGCTGCCGTCATCGGTGAGGACGAGACCGTGCCAGCCGAACCGAAGGTGCGGTTCGATCCGGCCGGCATCAACATCTATGCCGATTCCTGGCGTGTCGAGATGGGGGCATAGATGGACAAGACCTGGAACAACAAGGCCTGGTTCCTCGTGCTGCCGGTGCTGGTGCTGGTAGCCTTCACCGCCGTCGTCCCGCTGATGACGGTCGTCAACTATTCGGTGCAGGACACATTCGGCAACAATGTCTTCACCTGGGCCGGCACCGAATGGTTCGAGGAACTGCTGTCGTCCAGCCGCTTCTGGGAAGCGATGGTCCGCAACCTGATCTTTTCCTTCATCATCCTGGCGATCGAGGTGCCGCTCGGCATCTTCATCGCGCTCAACATGCCGAAGAAGGGCTGGGGCGTGCCGGTCTGCCTGGTGCTGATGTCGCTGCCACTGCTGATCCCGTGGAACGTCGTCGGCACCATCTGGCAGGTGTTCGGACGCAACGACATCGGACTGTTGGGCTATTACCTCAACGCGATCGGCATCGACTACAATTACGTGCAGGATCCGTTCGATGCCTGGGTGACGATCATCGTCATGGATGTCTGGCACTGGACCAGCCTCGTCGTGCTGCTCTGCTACGCCGGACTGGTCTCGATCCCCGATGCCTTCTACCAGGCGGCCAAGATCGACGGGGCCTCGCGCTGGGCGGTGTTCCGCTACATCCAGCTGCCGAAGATGCAGCGCGTGCTTTTGATCGCCGTGCTGCTGCGCTTCATGGACAGTTTCATGATCTACACCGAACCGTTCGTCGTCACCGGCGGCGGGCCGGGCAACTCGACGACCTTCCTGTCAATCGACCTCGTCAAGACGGCGCTCGGCCAGTTCGACCTTGGCCCGGCGGCCGCCATGTCGCTGGTCTACTTCCTCATCATCCTGTTGTTGTCATGGGTGTTCTACACCGTGATGACCAATTACGACGCGGAGCGCTGAAATGGCTGGCGCCAATGAACGAACCGAGCGCAATGCGATGAACGGGACTGCTTCGGGAGGTCTCGCCGGTACGCTGTCGCAGAGCGATCTCGACAGGCGCATGCGCCGGCGCGGCGAGGAATCGCGCTGGTGGTGGATCGTGCCGACGCTCTACATCATCGTACTTTTGCTGCCGATCTACTGGCTCATCAATATGAGCTTCAAGACCAATGCCGAGATCGTCAACTCGATGACGCTCTACCCGCACGCGCCGACAATCGCCAACTACGTCACCATCTTCACCGAGAAGGCCTGGTACTCCGGCTACATCAACTCGATCACCTATGTGGTCATGAACATGGTGATTTCGGTATCGGTGGCGCTGCCGGCGGCCTATGCCTTCTCGCGCTACCGCTTCCTTGGCGACAAGCATCTGTTCTTCTGGCTGCTGACCAACCGCATGGCGCCGCCAGCGGTGTTCGCGCTGCCGTTCTTCCAACTCTACTCGGCCTTCGGGCTTATCGACACGCATATCGCGGTGGCGCTGGCGCATTGCCTGTTCAACGTTCCGCTGGCGGTGTGGATTCTCGAGGGCTTCATGTCGGGGGTGCCGAAGGAAATCGACGAGACCGCCTATATCGACGGCTATTCCTTCCCGCGCTTCTTCGTAAAAATCTTCATGCCGCTGATCGCGAGCGGCATCGGTGTCGCCTGCTTCTTCTGCTTCATGTTCTCGTGGGTCGAATTGCTGATCGCACGCACGCTGACCACAACCGACGCCAAGCCGATCGCCGCCACCATGACGCGCACCGTTTCGGCCGCAGGCATGGATTGGGGCCTGCTCGCCGCCGCCGGCGTGCTGACGCTGATCCCCGGCGCGCTCGTCATCTGGTTCGTGCGAAATTATATCGCCAAGGGCTTTGCCCTGGGGAGGGTATGATCATGAACCTAGATCTCTCCTGGATGGCGTGGACGTGGCCGACGGCGGCCTTCTTCGCGACTGTTCTGCTGTTGCTGTGCGGCATGGCGGCCTGGGAATACGCCTCGCCGGGCGGCAATCCGCGCGTCGGCATCCTGCGCTTCGAGACGACGCGCGGCGATCGTCTTTTCCTGTCGCTGCTTGGCAGCGCCTTTATTCATCTCGCTTGGCTGGGTCTCGTTGGATCCAACCTGTGGTGGGCTCTCGCTCTCTCCGTGGTCTACGCCATCGGCGTGTTCCGCTACGTATAGAGGGGGATACTGTTGGAGCGGCCGCATGCCGGCGACCGCACCAGATCGCACTTCAAACCTGAAACAGTGGAGGAAACACATGCGACGGCAATTTTTAACATCAACAACGGCCCTTGTCCTGTTGCTCGGCGTCGGCAATGCCTATGCCGGGATGGATGAGGCAAAAGCCTTTTTGGACAAAGAGATAGGCGGCGTGTCGACGCTTTCCCGCGCCGACCAGGAAAAGCAAATGCAGTGGTTCATCGACGCGGCCAAGCCCTTCGCCGGCATGGAAATCAAAGTCGTGTCTGAAACCTTGACCACCCACCAGTACGAGTCTCAGGTGCTGGCACCGGCCTTTACCGCCATCACCGGCATCAAGGTCACGCATGACGTCATCCAGGAAGGCGACGTCGTCGAGAAGATCCAGACCCAGATGCAGACCGGCCAGAACATCTATGACGGCTGGGTCAACGATTCCGATCTGATCGGCACCCACTGGCGTTACCAGCAGGTGCGCAACCTGACCGACTGGATGGCGGGCGAAGGCAAGGACGTCACCGATCCGATGCTCGACGTCGACGACTTCATCGGCACGAAGTTCACCACCGCGCCGGACAAGAAACTCTACCAACTGCCCGACCAGCAGTTCGCGAACCTCTACTGGTTCCGTTACGACTGGTTCAACGATGAGAAGAACAAGGCCGACTTCAAGGCCAAGTACGGCTATGATCTCGGCGTGCCGGTCAACTGGTCGGCCTATGAGGATATCGCCGAATTCTTCACTGGCCGCGACGTCAACGGCAAGAAGGTCTATGGCCACATGGACTACGGCAAGAAGGACCCGTCGCTCGGCTGGCGGTTCACGGACGCCTGGCTGTCGATGGCCGGCAATGGCGACAAGGGCCTGCCGAACGGTGTGCCGGTCGACGAATGGGGCATTAAGGTCGATGCGAATTCGCGGCCTGTCGGCTCGTGCACCGCGCGCGGCGGCGACACCAATGGACCAGCATCGGTCTATGCCATCCAGAAGTATCTTGATTGGCTGAAAGCCTATGCGCCGCCGGAAGCCCAGGGCATGACCTTCTCCGAATCCGGCCCCGTGCCGTCGCAAGGCAATGTCGCCCAGCAGATCTTCTGGTACACCGCCTTCACCGCCGACATGGTCAAACCCGGCCTGCCGGTCATGAACGAGGACGGCACGCCGAAGTGGCGCATGGCGCCGTCTCCGCACGGCTCCTACTGGAAGGACGGCATGAAGCTCGGCTATCAGGACGTCGGCTCCTGGACGCTGATGAAGTCGACGCCGACCGACCGCGCCAAGGCCGCCTGGCTTTATGCCCAGTTCGTCACCTCGAAGACCGTCGATGTGAAGAAGAGCCAGGTTGGCCTGACCTTCATTCGCGACTCCACCATCCATGACAAGAGCTTCACCGAACGTGCGCCGAAGCTCGGCGGTCTGATCGAGTTCTATCGCTCGCCGGCCCGTGTGCAGTGGACGCCGACCGGTACCAACGTGCCGGACTATCCGAAGCTGGCTCAGCTCTGGTGGCAGAACATCGGTGACGCATCGTCTGGTGCCAAAACACCGCAGGAAGCCATGGACTCGCTCTGCGCCGATCAGGAAAAAGTCATGGCACGTATCGAGAAATCCGGTGTCCAGGGCGACATCGGACCGAAGATGGCCGAAGAGCATGACCTTGCTTACTGGAACGCCGACGCGGTCAAGGGCGGCAATCTGGCGCCTCAGCTGAAGCTCGAGAAGGAGAAGGACAAGCCGATCACCATCAACTACGACGAACTGGTGAAGAGCTGGCAGAAATAGGACTGCCCTATGCGGGCGCTCGCGCCCGTGTGAAATTGGGGGAGGCGGCATGTTGCCGTCTCCCCTGTTTGTGTGAAGGCGGAGGACGCAATGAGCGGTTTTGTGCTGGCAATCGACCAGGGAACGACATCGACCCGGGCGATCCTGTTTGACGGTGAGATGAAAGTCGCCGGCAGCGGGCAGAAGGAATTCACCCAGCACTATCCGGCCTCGGGCTGGGTCGAGCATGACCCCGAAGAGATCTGGGCAAGCGTCGTGACGACCGTGAAGGCTGCGCTGAAGAATGCTGGCCGCGAAGGATCTGATGTCGCCGCCATCGGCATCACGAACCAACGCGAGACCGTCGTGATCTGGGACAGGGCGACCGGCAAGCCGATCCACAACGCCATCGTCTGGCAGGATCGGCGCACCGCGCCGCTCTGCCAGAAACTGAAGAAGCAGGGGCTGGAGAAGAATTTCACGTGCAAGACCGGCCTTCTGCTCGATCCCTATTTCTCGGGCACCAAGATCGCCTGGATGCTGGACAAGGTGAAGGGGGCGAGGAAGCGTGCCGAGAAGGGCGAGCTGCTCGCCGGCACGATTGACAGCTTTTTGATCTGGCGGCTGACCGGCGGCAAGGTCCACGCCACCGATGCCACCAACGCTTCGCGCACGCTGGTCTACAACATCGAGAAAAATGTCTGGGACGACGAGCTACTGGCCATCCTGCGCATTCCCCCCGCGATGCTGCCCGAAGTGAAGGATTGCGCAGATGACTATGGCGTCACGGAGAAGAATCTCTTCGGCGCCGCAATAAGGATTCTCGGCGTTGCCGGCGACCAGCACGCCGCGACCATCGGCCAGGCCTGCTTCGAGCCGGGCATGATGAAATCCACCTATGGCACCGGCTGCTTCGCGCTGCTCAACACCGGCGGCGATCTGGTGCGTTCGAAGAACCGGCTCTTGACCACCATCGCCTATCGGCTGAACGGCAAGACCACCTATGCCCTGGAAGGCTCGATCTTCATTGCCGGCGCTGCCGTGCAATGGCTGCGGGACGGCATCAAGGTGATCGGCAAGGCCGAGCAGAGCGGCAAACTCGCTGATGAAGCCGATCCGACGCAAAACGTCTATCTGGTGCCGGCCTTTGTCGGTCTCGGCGCGCCGCATTGGGACGCCGAGGCGCGCGGCGCGATTTTCGGACTGACACGCAATTCCGGTCCTGCGGAGTTCGCGCGCGCCGCCCTGGAGGCCGTCGCCTATCAGACCCGCGACCTGCTCGACGCCATGCGCAAGGACTGGAAGGGCACTTCGGCGAAAACGGTGCTGAGGGTCGATGGCGGCATGGTCGCGTCGGACTGGACTATGCAGCGGCTGGCCGACATTCTCGATGCTCCCGTCGATCGCCCGACCATCCTCGAGACGACCGCGCTGGGTGCGGCCTGGCTTGCCGGCTCGAAGGCTGGTGTCTGGCCCAAGGCGAAGGAATTCGCCAAGAGCTGGGCGCTCGAGCGGCGGTTCAAGCCGGAGATGGATAGCGCCACGCGATCCGCCAAGCTGGCAGGCTGGCGCGATGCTGTGCGCAGGACTCTGAGCGTGTCATAACGGTCACCACAGGAACGGACTTGAGGTGGGGGACATGCAGCCAGACTGGTATCCTGCTTGGCGGGACGAGGCTTTTGAACAGCTGACCGCGAAGAATGCCATTTTGGAGAAGGAGTTTCGCCTCGGCCGCTGGCCGCGCTATGACTATGACCTGACGACCGGCAGGCTTTTGTTTTCGGACAATGGTGCCGTCAAGGTCGTTGCCGAGATTCAGATTGCTGGCTCGACAGCGCCAAGGCCGGCAACTGGCTTTGGGCGTGGTCGAATTCCAACTTGCCCAACGAACTTCTTGCCGACGCCAATCGCGTTCGTTCCTTCGGCGAGGAGAATGATATTGCCGAACTTCAGCAGGCTTTTGTGACCGACACGACAGATGACCTGGAAGCACTCGGCTGGGAACTGGCCGCGGCAATGGTGCGAATCTGTGACGCGCTCGGAGCCTATCGCTCTCCGCGCGGAGAAGGTGGAGGCCTTTATCTGATGCTCAAAAGCGCAAGCTGGACCAACTGACAGGAAACTTCATTCCGTTGACCGGGATGCTGAAAGTCTCAACGAAAAGGCCCGCGCCATTTCCAACGCGGGCCTTGTAATCAGACTTGCCAGCCACTGACACTCATCCCTGGGTCAGTAAGGCGAACGGCACTCCTGGCGCGGTCCGTAGTTCGGCTGGAATGTGTTGTCCGAAGCACGATAGCTGCGATAGCGGTCGTAGCACCACTGCACATGCGCATTGCCTTCGGAGACGCGGTTGTTCTCGCTGTTGACGATGGCACCCGTAATCAGCGCGCCAGTCGCGAAAGCTGCCAGCGGAAACCAGTAGTCGCCGTGGCGGCGATAGCCGCGATGATATTCGCGATAGCCGCGATGGCCATTCCAATAGGCGTCGCCGTTACGCGCGAAGTTACGGTTGCCGTCGAAATGGCGGTTCTTCATCCACGGCTTGTAATCGACCGTCTGCACAGCGCTCGAAGCCGCCTGCGGCACCAACATCTGCGTGGCATTGGCAGGCAGTGCAGTCGCGGCAAACGAAGCCGACAGGGTGGTCGCCAGTATACCCGATACGATCTTGTTCATGACCTTCTCCTTCGAAAGGGTGATTGACGTCCCTTGAGGCGAGACAACGGGTGGTTTTGGGGAAGGTTCCTCGCTAAATCCCAAGTTGCTGAATTGTAATGTTTCTGAGGCCTCCCACCAGCGCCGACGTGGGGTGATGCCAGCGCTTCGCCGGGGGCGTTGCGCCTTTGATCGAAGCAGGCGGAGTGCCACAGTGGGAATGCTTGCGCGGTATGGCTTGCGGATGCTCTTTTTCCGGTTGACCGGTCGAGGCACTCTCCCTATGTTCCGCGCAATTTCGAGGGCCGCCTTTTCGCGCCCGCGGGAGCGCGTAGCTCAGCCGGTAGAGCAACTGACTTTTAATCAGTAGGTCATGGGTTCGAATCCCATCGCGCTCACCAATATGTCAATGAAATCAATAAATTACACGAGGCTGACGGGGTTGTTTTGCCACAGCGCCGCATTTGTGTCCGCGTAGTGCCCGTAAGGAGAGGTGGCTAAGCTTGCCATTGGCCGTCAATGGTCGTGCAAGTCCTTCGACACGCTAGAGTTCTTCAAATCGGACGCTTCGACCCTCACCTGCTGTTCAAGTCGGGGCTGTTCAAGTCGGGCCTTGCCTCGATCCATTCGGCGCCGGTAACGGAGCACTATCAGCGGCACCACAACCCGCTAGGTCGTTCAGGAGCAGTGAATGTCAGCATTCGCGGGTGGGCCTCCCGACCGAGCATGCCCAACCTTCATTCCTTGGTCGCACCGATGGCGGCATTTGCGGTGAATCAATGCAGCGCTGTCCGCGGCCTCCATAGATGTCGCGAGCGCAGGCATGTTGCGAAGGACGCGAAATCTCATGAAGCCAATAGCATGTCTCTGCATGGCGACATACCCGGAGGCGCGCGCGCTCGAGGACACGGATACGTAAGGTTGCGAAGCGATGAACGGAAAGCGTGCACACGCGTTGGTGTCCATTCCCCGCGGATCGACGAACACAAGCCCATGTCGCGCTCCGGCGACAGGGCGCCAACAGGATGGGAGCCAGACATGACCGAGCATAGGACGATACCAGCTTCCGGCGGCCTTCGGTCGGATCGCGAGCTGCATGATATCGATGCCTATTGGCGCGCAGCCAACTATCTGACGATCGGCCAGATCTACCTGCTCGACAATCCGCTGCTGCGCGAACCGTTGCGGCTTGAGCACGTCAAGCCGCGTCTCCTCGGCCACTGGGGAACGTCGCCCGGATTGAGTTTCATCTATGCCCACCTCAATCGCGTCATCCGGCTCAGGGACGCGAATGTGATCTATATCTGCGGGCCCGGTCATGGCGGCCCGGCAATGGTGGCGAATACCTATCTGGAAGGCACCTACAGCGAGCTCAATCCGGACATTGCGATGGACGAGCAGGGGATGCGCAAGCTGTTCCGGCAGTTCTCGTTTCCCGGCGGCATACCGAGCCATGCCGCACCGGACGTGCCTGGCTCGATCCATGAGGGCGGCGAGTTGGGCTATTCGCTTTCGCACGCCTATGGCGCGGCCTTTGACAATCCTGATCTCATCGTTGCCTGCGTCGTCGGTGACGGTGAAGCAGAAACCGGACCGTCGGCGGCCGCGTGGCACTCCAACAAATTCCTCAACCCGACGCGCGACGGGGCCGTGCTGCCGATCCTGCATCTCAACGGCTATAAGATCGCCAATCCAACTATACTGGCCCGCATTCCCGAAGAGGAATTGCGCGCGCTGTTTGCCGGCTACGGCTATGAGCCGCTGTTCGTGGAAGGCCACGAGCCGGTCCTGATGCATGAGCGGATGGCGAGCGTGCTCGACGATGCGTTTGATCGCATCAAGCTTATCCAGCATGCCGCGCGCAACGGACTAGCCCCGACCGAGCCAAGACCAAAATGGCCGATGATCGTGCTGCGCAGCCCTAAGGGGTGGACCGGGCCGAAAGAGGTCGACGGCCTGAAGACAGAGGGCTTCTGGCGCTCGCACCAGGTTCCATTGTCGGGCCTTGCCGAAAACCCCGCGCATCTCAAGCTGCTTGAGGAGTGGCTGAGAAGCTACCGGCCCGAGGAACTGTTCGACGCCGCTGGCGCTCCTGTCGCTTCGATCCGCGCCACGGCACCGCAGGCAACGAAACGAATGAGTGCCAACCCGCACGCCAATGGCGGCCTGCTGCGCAGGTCCCTCGAACTGCCCGGGTTGCATGACCACGCCATTGCGGTCGAGCGCCCCGGCGCCATCAAGGCCGAGTCGACGCGGGCGATGGGCAGATTCCTGCGGGACGTCATGCGGTTGAATGAGGCCGCGAAGAACTTCCGCATCGTCGGCCCGGACGAGACTGCCTCAAACCGTCTTCAGGACGTGTTTGAAGTAACCGAGCGCGGCTGGATGGAAAAGATTCTGCCCGAAGACGTTCATCTCGGGCGCGACGGCCGAGTTCTCGAAATCCTCTCCGAGCACACCTGCCAGGGCTGGCTGGAAGGTTACCTGCTCACCGGGCGCCACGGCCTGTTTTCCTGCTACGAGGCGTTTATCCACATCGTCGATTCCATGTTCAACCAGCATGCGAAATGGCTGGATGCCTGCCGCGAGATCCCGTGGCGCCGGCCGATCGCATCGCTGAACTATCTGTTGTCCAGCCATGTCTGGCATCAGGAACATAACGGCTTCAGCCATCAGGACCCTGGTTTCATCGACGTCGCCCTCAACAAGAAGGCCGACATCGTACGGGTCTACCTGCCACCGGACGCCAACACCTTGCTGTGCGTGACCGACCATGTGCTGCAGACCTGGAACCGCATCAACGTCATCGTCGCAGGCAAGCCGCCGTCATGGCAGTGGCTGCCGATGGACAAGGCGATCGTTCACTGCCGGGCAGGGATCGGCATCTGGGACTGGGCGTCGACGGACGATGGGGCTGAGCCCGACGTCGTGATGGCTTGCGCCGGCGACGTCCCGACCCTCGAAACGCTGGCCGCCGTGCAGATCCTCAGGCAACAGGCTCCCGACCTCAGGATCAGGGTGGTCAATATCGTCGACCTGATGACGCTTCAGCCGAAGGAATATCATCCGCACGGTCTGTCGGATCGTGATTTCGATGCGCTGTTCACCCCGGATAAACCGGTCATCTTTGCCTATCATGGCTATCCCTGGACCATTCACCGCCTGACCTATCGGCGCACCAACCATGACAACATCCATGTGCGCGGCTACAACGAGGAAGGGACGACAACGACCCCTTTCGATATGACGGTGCTGAACGGCCTTGACCGCTTTCATATCGTCCAAAGCGTCCTCGACTGGGTTCCGCGACTGAAGGGCATGCGGGTCAGCCTGAAGCAGGCGATGGACAGCAAGCTGCTTAAACATCGAGCCTATATTCGCGCCCATGGGCAGGACATGCCGGAGATCCTTGACTGGAAGTGGGGACAGGATGCTGATGCGGCGCCGAAGCGTCCGGATTGAACGGACACCCGTTCGCAAGCGCATGGGAACGGCAACATTTCGGACGGCTTCATGACCGACGCGATCCTTGTTCTCAACGGCGGTTCTTCGAGCCTGAAGTTCGCCGTATTCGGGCGACGCGGTGAGCTGCCGCTGCTGCTGCGCGGCAACGTCTCCTCTCTGGGTCAACAACCGCGGCTGCGTGTCGAGGCCGTAGCCGGCAGCTCCAAAGTCGACAGGAGCCTGAGCAAAGAACCAATCGATATGGACAAGGCGTTCGCGGCGGTTGCCTCCGTGCTCGTCGAAAACGATCTCTTGCGTCGCATCGACAGGGTAGGGCACAGGATCGTTCACGGCGGGCGCGACTTCACCGAAGCAACGCAGCTCGACGAACGCACGCTCAAAGCACTGCGCTTGCTCGAGCCAATGGCGCCCATCCACCAACGGATCAATCTCGAGATTGTCGCGCTGGCCACTGCACTCCTCCCGCAGGCCGTCCAGGTAGGATGCTTCGACACGGCGTTTCATTCGACCCGGCCGGAGCTTGCCAAAACCTACGGGCTGCCGCGCGCGATGACCGAGGCGGGCATCGTTTCCTACGGCTTTCATGGGCTGTCCTACAGCCACATCGCTGCGAAGCTGCATGACCGATACGGCGCCGTCGCCGGCGGCCGCACGATCGTCGCTCATCTCGGCAGCGGCGCCAGCCTGTGCGCCATGGACTCTGGACGAAGTGTCGCCACGACGATGGGGTTTTCGACCCTGGACGGCCTTGTCATGAGCACGCGTTGCGGTGCGCTCGATCCGGGGGTCATCCTCCACTTGCTGCAGGAACGGCGGCTGTCCGCCGAAGAACTGGTCATGCTTCTCTACGAGCAATCAGGCCTACTCGGCGTGTCTGGTATATCTGGCGATATGCGGACCCTGATCGGCTCGGAGGATCCTGCTGCCGTTCAGGCTGTCGATCTCTTCGTTTATCGGATCGGACGCGAGATAGGATCGCTGGCCGCTGCCATGGGAGGACTGGACACGCTGGTGTTCACTGCCGGCATTGGCGAAAACGCGCCGTTGGTCCGGGAAAGGATCGGCGCCGCCGCGGCCTGGCTTGGAGTTGGCATCGATGAACAGCGAAACCGACGAGGCGAGGACGTTGTCAGCAATCGCAATTCCGGCGTCGATGTCCTTGTCATTCCAGCAGATGAAGAACGTGCCGTCGCGGTAGAGATGTCGATCTTTGCGTCTTCGGCAAACCAGGAGGGGCCGAGCCCCTAACCGGCTGATCGTGCGCCCAGTTCCCTTCGAACCTGGACGAGTGTCGCATCGTCGGGATCGGTGGTCACGGTGAAACCCATGTCGCGCTCGACCTCGATGGCGGCACGGTTTTCACGGCTCTCGATCGCTTCGATCGCTTCGAGTCCAAGTTTTTCGGCATATTTCGAGATATAGGCGAGCAGTTCCCAGCCAACGCCCAGATGCTTGCGATCCGCGCGAATGCAGATCGCGACCTCGCCGGTTCGGTCGGCGCGATCGCTTGCCAGCGTCGCAACGGCGATCAACATTCCGTCGGTCGAGAAGGCCACGAAATTATGGATATGCGCGTCGTCTGAACGCGTCATCGCCACCAGCCGTTCATGCGAAACTTCCTTCACAGCGCCGAGAAAGCGGAAGCGCAGATCTTCCGCGGTCACATGCGTGAAGAACTCGGCCAGCCCGGCCTCGTCTTCAGGGCGCGCGCGACGCACTTCGAAGCGAAATCCGGTGTGGGTGGTAAGTGTATCGTTCATGACAACAAGATTCCTGATCTGAGGCTGACGTTACGCTCGCTGCTTGGGAGGGCTCATTCGCCCATGGTCCGTAACACGTCCTGCTTGAGGATTTCGACGCTGCGCAGGTTGAGCAGGCGGATGACGCCCTTGTCCTTCAGCCGGGTGAAAACCCGTGACACGGTCTCGATGGTGAGTCCCAGATAGTCGCCGATGTCCATGCGCGACATCGGAAGTTCCACCTGCCGCAGGCCGCCTTGGCGCTCCACCATATCCACCAGGAAGGCGGCCACGCGTTCGATGGCGTTCTGGCGACCCAGGACGAGGAGGTGTTCCTGGGCCCTGGTCAACCCCTTGAGCGCCAGGGGCAGCAACTGATGTGACATGTCCGCCCCAGCATTGAAGCGGAAGACACGAACACAGGTGGCATTGATCGCTTCGGCGAAGAAGTGGTGCGTCGTGCCAGCTTCGAAGCCGAATGTCTCTCCAGCCAGGTGGAAGGCACTTATCTGCCGGCGGCCATCGGCAAGCAGTCGGTAGATGCGAACGGCGCCGAACTCGACCTGGTAGAAGGCTCCCGCCTTCCCGCCCTGGGCATAGATCTCTGAACCCGCTGGGAAGAAGCTGACCGGCTGCACCGGCCCGGAATCGAGTGGCGCTGGCAGGCCCGGCTGAGCAAGATGCGACGACAATGAAATCCTGGAGGAGGTGTAGGCTTGCATGGCTGTCTTCCCGGTTGATCCGTGACACAGCAATCGCGCAAATCGGCGGGTGCCGAAATTCGGTTATGTCCCTACGGGAAACTACCTAGGCGAGGCCTGGACGTCAGGCGGCCGCCCTGGCGTCGGCTGCGATCCCGCTGCCATCCGACCCTGCGTCTTCGACTTTGCAGATGGTGTCGTGATATCCGCGATATACCGGCTCCGCGGATGCGACTGTCGTGGTTGGCAGCTTGGTTATTGCTCCTCCCGATTATCTCGCGCATGGGTGTTGAGCCGGATCAAATCATTCGCGCCGCCGGTTGCCTATGGTTTGCCTACGCTCGGGATAGGTTGAATGCGCATCGCGATCCTGTCTGATATCCATGCCAATCGCGAGGCGTTCGACGCAGCCCTGGAGGCCGTCCGAAGGCACGATCCGGACGAGGTGGTGTTGCTCGGCGATCTGGTCGGCTACGGGCCGGATCCCATCTATGTGATCGAGAAGGCCATCGATCTGGTGGCGCGCGGCGCGCTTTGCATCATGGGCAACCACGACGAGGCAGTGGCGCGGAACCTGAGCAACATGACTGAGAATGCACGGTTCGCGGCCCAGTGGACCCGTGAACGCCTCGCTTCCACGCACCTCGATTTCCTGGCGCGATTGCCGCTTTCACTGCAATCCGAGAACCGGCTGTATGTGCACGCCAGTGCCGAGAGGCCAGAAAGATGGTCGTATATACGCGACGTCGATGCGGCAGAACGCTGCCTGTCTTCAACGGATGCCCAGTTCATTTTCTGCGGCCATACCCACGTCCCGGCCATCTATTATGCGTTACCCGGGCGTCGACCGATGCATTTTCAGCCGCTGGACAACGTTGCGGCGCCACTGTCGGCGCTGAGGAGGCATCTGATAATTGCCGGCGCTGTTGGTCAACCTCGCGATGGCAACCCGGCGGCATGCTTTGTTCTTGTCGACCCGCAACGCCACGAGGTCACGATGGTTCGTGTCCCCTATGATCATGAAGAAACGGCACGCAAGATCCAGGCCGCCGGTCTGCCCGGTTGGCTTGGCATGCGTTTGAAGATCGGCCGCTGAGGAGACGTATTCCCATGCAACGGTTTGAGGCAGGGGCAGTCATCGATGGCTTCGAGCTGGTGGAAAAGCTGCCTGCCGGCGGCATGGCCTCGCTCTGGCGGGCGACCAACCCGCGATACGAATTCCCGCTTGTGCTGAAGATACCGTTTCTCGACCCGGGCGGGGAGGTTTCCGTCATCCTCGGTTTCGAGGCTGAGGAGCTGATCCTCAAACGCCTGTCAGGCCCGCATGTGCCGCGTTTTGCAGCAGCCGGCAGCTTGTCGCGGGTGCCCTATCTTGCCATGGAGTTCGTGGCGGGCACCGGCCTGGCGGATCTCGTCGGCAACGCGCCGCTCCCCGTGGACGAGGTGACAAGGATCGGCGCCGAGATCGCGACCGCACTCGCTGCCCTGCACCGGCAGAAGGTCGTCCATCTCGATCTCAAACCCGAGAATGTCATTCTCGCCGAGCGCGGGGCAGTGCTCCTCGACTTCGGGCTCGCTTGGCACGCGGAGCTTCCCGATCTTCTCGGCGCGGAAAGCTCGGTGCCGATGGGCACGGCCGCCTATATTTCACCAGAACAGGTGCTCGGAGAGCGGTCCGATCCTGCAAGTGACTTGTTTGCTCTGGGTTGCATCCTCTATCAGCTGGCAACGGGCGAGGAGCCGTTCGGGCGGCCGGCGACTTTTGCGGGGATGAAGCGCAGGCTCTATCACGCTCCAAGGTCGCCGAGAGATATCAACGATGCCATTCCGCGTTGGCTGGAAGCCATCATCCTGAGATGCATGGAAGTGGACAGGTCTCGACGATATGTCGAGGCGGCGCACCTTCTGTCCGACCTGAGGAACCCCGACCAGGTGGTGGTCGCAAGGCGCAAACCCCAGGACAAGGGAGTATGGGCGGCGATCGCCAGGCTGTTTCGCAAGACGGATGACAGATCGCTTGTAGGCAAGCCGACCTTGTCGAGGGCGCAGGCCGGCCCGTCTATTGTCCTCGCCGCGGTCGATCTGGCCAATGGCAGCGATGCGCTGGCGGGCGAGGTCCTCAATGAAACCGCTCGTGTGCTTGCTTCGCGCGAGGATTCCCGGCTGGCCTGCGTGACGGTCCTGAGGACCGAGATCATAGGCGAGACGCGGGCGGTCGACGAATCCGGACGCCCCGTCTACTTGAAACGGCTGGTGGCGCTGAAGGATTGGGCTCACCCACTTCATCTGCCGGAAGACCGCATCAGTTATCATGTGCTCGAAGCGGTCAGCCCCGCTGATGCGATCCTCGACTATGCCGAGCACAATGACGTCGGCCACATCGTCGTTGGTGCCCGGGCATCTTCGGCAATCCGCCGCCACCTCGGCAGCGTTTCGACCAAAGTGGTCGCACAGGCTCTTTGCTCGGTCTCGGTGGTCCGACTGAAGGTCGTCGAGGAACAAGCGCGGCCGCTTTGATGCGTTCCAGGGCGTTTGACTCCGATCAAGGAAGGCTGGTGTCCTTGCCCGTCAGATGGCTGTTCAAATGGAGAAGAGCCATGCAGACGAATGCAACGCCTCGATACGACGCCAGCGTCAACACGACCGGTTGCTGCCCCAGATTCAATCCCGAGGGCTGGGACGGTCAGGAACTGCACTTCAGGGACAAACGGTTTGTCAAAGCCACGACCCACAGCGTCATGCATATCCCGGTGAACATGGGCAGCGTCTTCGCGCGCGTCAACAAACACATCGAGGACGCCGGTGCTTCCGATCCCGATCAGCTCATCGTTCTCAGCAGGGATGTCTCGCCCTGGAGCAGCGAGCATCTGTTTGCGGCCTCGAAACCTGTCGCCAACGAAGAGATGACCACGCTGAGCGGCGACTATGTGACCAAATTGTTCGAGGGGCCATACAGCCAGGCGAGGGCGTGGGACGAAGAAATGCGGGAAATTGCGCGTCATCGAAACGCAGAGGGGCGCGAGGTCTATTTCTTCTACACGACATGCCCGAAATGCGCCGAAGCCTACGGCAAGAACTATGTCGTCGCCATCGCGGCGGTGGCCTAGGATCGTCCAGGTTCGGTGGCTGGAGCGCCGGGCTCGACCCAGGTACCGCGTTCCCCTCTGACGATTGCGACGGCGTCATCGAGCTTGCCGATCGCCGCGGGTTTCCCCGTTTCTTCAGCGAATTCGATTGCGGCACCGACCTTGGGCCCCATGGAGCCGGCTGGAAAATTCCGTTCCGAGATCTCCTTGGCGGTCACGCGCCGAAGCGCATGCGCGGCAGCCGTTCCATAGTCGACATAGACGGCGTCGACATCCGTCAGCATGAGCAGCATGTCGGCCTTTAACGCGCGAGCGAGAAGCGAGCTTGCCAGATCCTTGTCGATGACGGCCTCCACGCCGCAAAGACTGCCGTCATCCCGGGCTATCACCGGAACCCCGCCGCCGCCGGTGCAGACGACGATCACGCCACGTTCGACCAAAAACGAAATCACGGACGCTTCCAGAATCTCCAACGGCTTGGGCGAGGCCACGACACGGCGCCATTTTTCGCCATCGGGCGCGATCTGCCAGCCGCGCTCGCCGGCAAGCCTATGCGCGGTTGCCTTGTCGTAGACCGGGCCGATCGGCTTCGTCGGGTGAGCGAAAGCCTGATCTTGCGGATCTACTTTCACCTGCGTCAGCAGGGTCGCAAAAAGCCTCTCCTTGAGGAGGTTGCCGAGCTCCTGCTCGATCACGTAACCGATCATGCCGGCGCTCTCGGCGCCAAGCACGTCAAGCGGAAACGTGCCGCCGTCCGACGTTGCCGCTGCCTGCAGGGCCAGAAGTCCCACCTGAGGCCCATTGCCGTGTGTGACGACAATCGAGTGCCCTTCGTCGACAAGTTCCGCGAGCACCGAAGCGGCGCGCACGATGTTGGCGCGCTGGTTGTCGGCTGTCATCGGTTCTCCACGACGCAGCAATGCGTTTCCGCCGAGCGCAACAACGACAAGCATCTCAGTTGCCGATCGTTGCGACGAGCAGGGCCTTGATCGTGTGCATCCGGTTTTCGGCCTGGTCGAAGACAATCGACGCAGCCGACTCGAATACGTCGTCGGTGACCTCCATGCAGTCGATGCCGTACTCCTTTGCGATGAACTCGCCGATCTCGGTACCGGTGTCGTGGAACGCCGGCAGGCAATGCATGAATTTGACGTGGGGATTGCCGGCGGCAGCCATCACCTCGCCGGTGACCCGATATGGTGTCAGAAGGCGAATGCGCTCGGCCCAGCCCGATTTGTCCTCGCCCATCGACATCCACACGTCGGTGTAGATGAAATCAGCATCCTGCACGCAACTCGACACGTCCTCGTCGAGCCGGAAGCGGCCGTCGCTTTGTGCTGCCAGCCCTCGGACATGGGCGCAGAATGCCTCATCCGGCCAGAGCTCCCTTGGTGAGGCTATGCGCATGTCGATGCCGACCTTGGCAGCTCCAAGCGCCAGCGACAGCGCGACATTGTCGCGCCCTTCGCCAACGAAGGCGACGGTCATGTCAGAAAGATGCTTGTGCGTGAATTCGCGCATGGTCATGAAGTCGGCGAGAATCTGGGTCGGATGCGCCTCATCGGTGAGGCCGTTGTAGACGGGCACGCCGGCATGCGCGGCAAGCAGTTCGGCCTGATGCTGGCCAAAGCCTCGGTATTCGATCGCGTCGTACATCCGGCCGAGCACGCGAGCAGTATCCTTCATCGATTCCTTGTGGCCGATATGACTGCCGGTGGGGCCGAAATAGGTAACATGAGCGCCCTGGTCATAGGCCGCTACCTCGAACCCGGTCCGCGTGCGCGTCGAATCCTTCTCGAAGATCAACGCGATGTTCTTCCGGACAAGACGCGGGATTTCGTGGCCGGCGAGCTTGGCTGCCTTCAGGTCGGCTGCGAGCTTCAGCAGGAAACGGATCTCGTCGGCCGTGAGATCGTCCAAGGTCAGGACGGAGCGGCCATGAAGATTGATCGACATGGGAATTCCTTTCGGTTCAGATCGGGTCGCGCACAATCGGGCAGGTCATGCAGTGCCCGCCGCCTCGGCCGCGGCTGAGTTCGGCGCCTTCGACCGTGATCACTTCAATCCCGGCACGGCGCAGCAGTGTGTTGGTGTAGACGTTGCGGTCGTAGCCGATGACCACGCCGGGCTCGACCGCAACGACGTTGTTGCCATCATCCCATTGCTCGCGCTCGGCCTCGTAGCGGTCGCCGCCGGTGGCGATGATGCGCAGCGACTTCAGACCAAGGGCTTCCGCAACCACCGTCGTGAACGGCTTTGCCTCATCGGTGACCTCGACGGCCGTCTCTCCATCGCCAGGCCGCAGTGAGAAAGTGCGCATCCGGTCGACCACCGGCGGATACAACGTGACAAGGTCGCGATCGCAGAAAGTGAAGACGGTGTCGAGATGCATGAAACTTCGGTCCCTGGGCATCAGCGCAGCAATCACACGCGTCGCCTCGCCGGAGGCAAACAGGCTGCGCGCGAGATCGCCGACGGCTTGCGGCGTGGTGCGCTCGCCCATGCCGACGAGAACCGCTCCACCACCGATCGGCATGACGTCGCCGCCTTCCAGGCTGGTTCCTGTTCCCAGATCCGGCGAAACAAAGGGCACCCCGCTGTCGCGGAAGCGGGGATGGAAGCGGTAGACGGCTTCGACATTGGCCGCCTCCGGGCGCCTTGCAGGCCAATACATGGAATTGACCGAGACCGACCCGTAGATCCAGCAGGAGCTGTCACGCGTGAAAAGCTGGTTCGGCAGCGGCGGCACTACGAAATCTTGAGGAGCGAGCGTCCTTCCGGTCAGCCCTTTGGGTTCGAAAGGAAGCTCTGCCCGGGCAATGCCGCCGACAAGGCAGGACGACAATTGCTCCGATGACATCTCGTTGAGCCATCCCCGCAGTTCGCCGACCATGTCCAGCCCGACGACGCCGGGATGAATCCGGCGGTCGAGGAGCCAGTCGCGCGCCTTGCTCAGGCGCATTGTCTCAGCCAGGAGTTCCCCGAAGGAATGCACCAGCACGCCGCGTTCGCGCAAGGAATCGACGAAGACGTCGTGCTCGTGGCGGGCCCGCTTGACCCACAGCACGTCGTCGAAGAGCAGCGCCTTGCAGTTGTCCGGTGTCAGCCTGCGTAGGCTGAGGTCCGGACGGTGGACCATCACCTCGCGCAGCCGGCCGACTTCGGAATGGACACCCAGGCTTGTCATCGCGTCAACCCTCGCACAGCGGGCCTCTCACAGCGGACTGACGGCGCCGGTCCACATCTCGTAGACCGCGAGGATGGCGACCGCGATGAGGATCCCGGCGAGGGCGGCCTCGGCGGTATGGAACACGCGCTGATTGGTTTCACGGCGCGCCCAGACGTAGAAGATGATGCCTGGGGCATAGAGGATCGCGCACATGAACAGGTAGGCCGGGCCTGCTGCATAGACGAGCCACAAGCCGTAGACCGTTGCCACCAACCCGGCCAAAAGCGGGCCAGTGCGTTGCTCGCCGCTCTCGTAGCTCTCGCCGGTCAGCGCGAGCTTGGCAGCGTAAGCTCCAGAAAAGATATAGGGAACAAGGATTGCGGCCGACGCGATGTAGAACAATGCCTGATAGGTGCTTTGCGCGAACAGCGTGATCACCAGGAAAGCCTGGACAAGGAGGTTGGTGATCAGAAGTGAGGTCGCCGGCACACCGCGATCGCTTTCACGGCCGAAGAATTTCGGCATTGTCCCATCCTTGGCGGCGACATGTGGAATTTCTGCCGCGAGCAGCGTCCAGCTCAGGAAGGCGCCAACCACCGATACCACAAGCGCGAGGTTGATCAGGATAGCGCCGAAGGGACCGACAACCGCTTCCAGCACGCCCGCCATAGACGGATTCTTCAGCACTGCGAGCTCGGGTTGGCTGAGGATCCCGAGCGACAGCAGCGACACCAGGGCGTAGAGCGCAAGGCAGGTGAAGAAGCCGAGAACAGTTGCCGTGGCGATGTCCTTGCGACGTTCTGCGCGGCCGGAAAAGACGCTGGCGCCTTCGATGCCGATGAACACCCACAGGGTCACCAGCATCGTGCTCTTCACCTGTGCGGTGATCGAACCGAGACTGGCGTTGCCCAGACCGGTGAAGTCGAGCGACCAGACTTGCAGTTTGAAGGCAACCACGACAACCCCGACGAACAGGACGATCGGAGCGATCTTTGCCGCCGTGACGATGAGGTTCACGATCGCTGCCTGCCGGATACCGGCGAGAACCAGGACGTGGATCAGCCAAAGCAGGATCGATGCGCCGAGCACCGCCTGCCATGTGTTCCCATCACCGAAGGCCGGAAAGAAATAGGACAACGCGCTGAACACGATCACTGCGTAGGAGACGTTGCCGACCCAGGCGCTGATCCAGTAGCCCCAGGCGCTGTTGAAGCCGATGAAGGGGCCGAAGCCGGCCTTGGCGTAGGCGTAGGGCCCTGCGTCCAGCTCGGGCTTGCGGGTGGCTAGCGATTGATAGACGAAGACCAGTGCCAGCATGCCCACGGCTGTGATCGCCCAGCCGATCAGGATGGCAAGGGGGGCGGCCCCTGCAGCCATATTTTGCGGAAGGCTGAATACGCCGGAGCCGACCATCGAACCGATCACCAGTGCGGTGAGGGCTCCTACACGAAGTTTCGTTGGCGCCGCAGTCGCGACTCTCCGAACTGGGACGTTGATATCAGTCGTAGTCATGGACGCTCTCCCTAATCTGAAGGCTCTGATGGGAGGCAATAGACAGGAAGCCAGCACCAACGGCTTTGATGCGGGTCAATAAGCCTTTGCTGAATAAAGCTGAATAAAAGAGTGGCGATGGTGTTCCGGTTTCTGGGTCGCATCGCGTGCTTTCCGAGCCATGTCGAACAGGAGCGACCGACTTGCGCCCCAGAAATCGTCCAGGGCGCAAATCGGATCCGGTCGGTTAATGGCTGTCAGGCAATGTCTGCCGGCTCGGCTTTGCGTTTTCGCCCCGTGATCATGGCCCGTACCAGGTTTTCGCGATGGCGAAAGCTTGCCAGAACGACGCCGCCTATATGGAAAAGGACCAGCAGAAGTAGGCCGTGTGCGCTGAGGCTGTGCATCGTTTCGACCCACGACACGCCGAAATAGGCGTCCGTCGTCATCAGCCAACCGGTCAGTGCGGTTGAACCCATCGCCGCGATCAGCATGAGTATCATTGCGCCGCCGGCAGGGTTGTGGCCGATGTAGCGGGCTTCGCGACCGTGCAGCAACGCCCAGAGGTAGCGCAGCACCGTTTCCGGGTCACGCACGAATTGCGAGAAGCGCGCATAGGGTGTGCCAAGGACACCCCACACGAGCCGCGTCACGACCAGCCCGGCAGCAGTGTAGCCAGCCCAATAGTGGACGTCCTCCGAAGAATGGGAAGTGAGCCAGGCCGTGACGAAGCTGAGCACCAGCGCCCAGTGAAAGCCTCGCACGACTCGGTCCCAGACGCGCACCATCTCCAGCGATGGTTGCGCGTCCGCCGCTATTGAAGCGTTCCGGTCAGTTTTCGCCGGCTTCGGCATTATCGAGCTTTTCAAGGGTCTCGGCATTGTAGGCGAGATTCACTTTCTTGCCGGCCTTGTCGACTGCGTAGACTTCATAGCAACCCTTCTCGACCTTGATCTGGCGGACGGTGAGACCTTCGCCGGTCAATTGCGCCTCGAGCGTTGCCTTGGGCTTGAACTGTGATTTCGGCGCGGTGCTGCAGCTGCCGCCAGCAGCGAGCGCCGGTCCTGCAAGCATGCCGGCGAGCGCGGCGAGGACGAGTGTGCGATACATAATGGCTCCATTCGAGAGGTTGGGCGCTGATGTTGCGCCTTGAGGGGTGGATTTCGACCGGTTCGGCCAGACGGCGGTATGACCGTCATTGGTGCGGGATAGCCAATTCAACCTGACAACTGGCTGACAGCGGCTTCGGCATCGCCGATCGGGCTCACCGCCGGTCGGTTTGATTTGGCGCAAGGATCGCGGGTGGCGCCGCGAGCAGGATGGTGGCCGGGATACAGAGCGCTTCTGCTACTATCCCAAGGAGAAAAGTCATGAAAACCATGTTGAGGAGAGCTTCGCTTGGGCTTGCCGCCATAATGCTTATGCTCGGCAGCGCCAGCGCGACCCGGGCTGCTTCGATTGTCCAGGTCTCTTTGTGGGACAAGGGGGCAAGCGTGCAAATGCCCATGGGGCTCGCTTATGCGACGCCCGGGATCGATCTTTCGAAGGCCACCATGGGTATGAAGGCTTCCCCCGGAGCGGTGAAGGCCGGGGAGGTCACATTCAACGTGAAAAATGACTCCAAGGACACCGTTCACGAAATGATCGTCATGTATCTTGCCGATCCCGGCAAGCCGCTTCCCTATCTGGATGCCGAGAACCGGGTCGACGAAGACAAAGCAGGCGACAAGGGCGAGGTTTCAGAGCTCGATCCCGGCAAATCAGGCGCATTGACCGTCGAACTGAAGGCTGGAAAATACCTGCTTGTCTGCAACGTACCGGGTCACTATGGAGCCGGCATGTGGACCGAATTCACTGTCGATCCATAGGCCTTGAACCTGGCGACCCTGCGATTGTCGCAGTTTTTGAAAGCTCGCCGGGATCGCCGGTCCTGTCGGTTTGGCTGCCGCAGGACGGCAAGGTTGCGACCGAAGGGAAGGTCAACGGTTGGGCCGAGCGTTGGCTCGACGAAACAGACGGATTGGGCGGTCTGGGCATTTTTTCCTGCGGCGTATGGAGCGCGTCATGAAAGCGATGGTGCTCGAAAAGGTCGGCGCCCCCTTGAAGCTGGTCGACAGGCCCGATCCCATGCCTGGGACGGGCGAGATAAGGCTGAAGGTCGAGGCATGCGCTGTCTGTCGCACTGATCTGCACGTGATTGATGGGGATCTGCGTCATCCAAAACTGCCGCTCATTCCGGGTCACGAAATCGTCGGCATCGTCGATTCTGTGGGCAAGGGCGTCGCGCGGTCCAGGGTGGGGCGCCGAGTTGGCGTACCTTGGCTCGGTCACACTTGCGGGCATTGTCCCTACTGCCTCGCAGGGAGTGAAAACCTTTGCGATCAGCCGGATTTCACGGGCTACACGCGCGATGGCGGCTTCGCCAGCCATGTCATTGCGGACGCGCAATTCGCTTTCGATCTGGACCGGGATGCCGATCCCGTATCGCTGGCGCCGTTGCTTTGCGCTGGCCTGATCGGCTGGCGATGCCTGAAGAAGGCCGGTGACGGCAAGCGGCTCGGGATCTACGGCTTCGGCGCTGCCGCGCATATCGTCGCCCAGATCGCGATCTGGCAAGGTCGTGAGATCTTCGCTGTCACCCGGCCGGGTGACAAGCAAGCACAGGAATTTGCTCGTTCGCTCGGAGCGACCTGGGCGGGCGGGTCTGATGAACTTCCGCCAAGGCAGCTCGATGCCGCGATCATCTTCGCTCCCGTCGGTGACCTGGTGCCGATCGCGCTTGGCGCTGTCCGCAAGGGCGGCAGGGTGGTTTGCGGCGGCATCCACATGAGCGACATTCCGGCGATGGCCTATGAGTTGCTCTGGCAAGAGCGTGAAATGGTGTCGGTGGCAAACCTGACGCGCCGCGACGCGGAACAGTTCTTTCCCATTGCCAGGCGCGCCCAGGTGCACACGCACACCAAGGTGTACCCGCTGGAACAGGCCAATCAGGCACTGGACGATCTGAGGCAAGGCAGATTGAGCGGCGCTGCCGTCCTGGTGCCGTGATTGACAGTCGAGAATTATCCGGCCCGTCGTCCCAGACCGCGCATTTGCCGGATCCACTTCGCACGGGTCGCATCGCCGGCGCCGGCGACCATGCCGAACAATGTCTCACGCACCGGACTGATGCCGACGAAATGCAGGATGCTCCGCCGCATGCCGGCCAGGCCATGTCCAAGGAACCACAGGCGGTAGAGAACGGCAGGCATGCCCATCGTCACCACGACTCGTGCGGAGCGGCCGCGAAGCAATGTCTTGGTGAAGCCGCCGCCCTTGTCCGGGTAGGCAAAGGCGGTTCCCGGCCGCATGACCTGTTCCAGGAATGCCTTGAGCATGGCCGGCATGGTTCCGAGCCACAGTGGAAAGACAAAGACGATGTGCTCGGCCCAGACGATCGCGTCGGCGGCCTCCCTGAGGCCGGCGGGAACCGCACCATGCTCGAACTCCTGCATTGTCCGCAGCATTGGAAAATCGAGCGCCGCCAGATCGACCCGGCGCACGGCGTGTCCCGCCTTCTCCGCCCCATCGCCATAGGCTTTGGCAAGGCCGCGGCAGAGCCGCTCGGGGGACGGGTCGGGATGGCCGACCACAATGAGGATGCGTCGCGACATGGTCTACTCGCAGCAAATCTGTCGTCGCGGCGTCAAGGCCGCTCGACCCGTGCCACCTGGTAGGTGTGCATGGCGCCGTTGCGCTCGATCGACACATATTCGCCGGTCACGAACCGTTCGTCGCCGAGATGAAAGCCGATTTCGTCGTCGCGATCGCCTTCGGCGTAGTCGAAATACCATTGTCCGCCCGGCTTGCGCCTCAATCTGCCGATCAGGTCCTCCTCGCCGGTGCGGAAGCGGCGAACGCGACAGGAAGCCCTGTGCGATTTCCACTCTTCCGCATCGATCCGGCCTTCGCCGGTCAGCGGAGCCAGCACGTCATAGCCCTCTTCGCGGTCGCCTTCCGGGTGACCCTTTTCACGGGCCAGCAGCAGCCGGACGTGGCGGAATTTGGGGGTGAGATCCTTCAGACTGGTCATGGCAAACTCCTTTACGGAGTTTCATAGAGCGGGGGCTGGACCTAGCCCTTGATCCGCATCAAACAACACCCGGTCGCCACGCGTCTTTCAGGTGCCGAGCAACAGCATGGCGCCGTAGCCGGCGGCCGCAGCGGCCAGGGTTGCGCCGGCCAGAGGCACCCAGAATCTGACCGGACCGGCAAATACCGCGAGTGACAGCCGGGCGACAGCATTTGCCGCCAGCGCCGCGAGTACGGCCCGGCCCACCGTCTCGATGGACACGGAATGCTTGACCAGGCGCAACGCGCCGAGCACCGCAACATCGACATCGAACGTACCTGCAAGCGCCGAACTCGCCAGCAAGCCGCGCCCGCCGAATTGGGCGGCCAATCCGGCGCTCGCGGTCGCGACGATCGCGAAGAGCAAGGCGAAGAGCAGCAATGGGCCAAGTTCGAAGGGATTGCGTGCCATGGCGCTCCCTTCGCCATTCCCTTTGTCGCGGGTCAGCAGCAATGCGCCGCAGGCAGCGAAGACGAGGGCAGCCGCGATGGCCGGAATGCCGACCCAGGCGAAGACGCTCGGCTCGATGATCAGAACCACGGCGCAGACGCGGAGCACGGAAACCAATGCAGCCAATGATGCCGCTCCTGCGAGCGAAAGCGGGTTGCTTGCCGAAGCGGCGTTGCGGGCAAGCGCCAAAGTCACGGCGGTGGACGAGACGATCGCCCCGGCGAGCGAACTGACGAGCAGGCCGCGCGTATTTCCCAGGATGCGAACAGCCACATAGCCAGCGAACGAAATCGAGGCCATCAGCACCGTCAGGAACCAGACCTCCCACGGATTGAAACCTCCCCACGGGTCCATCGTCCGGTTCGGCAGCAAAGGCAGGACGACCGCCGTCATCACCGCCAGGATGAGAGCCGATCGCAGTTCGATCCAGGTCAGTCGCTTCAGCAGGCCGTGCAGGACCTCTCGGCTGGCCAGGATTGCCGCCAATGCCGCACCGCCGGCGGCAGCCGCCCGATAGTCGTCGGTGACCGAAAGCGCGCCCAGCGCAAAAACACCAAGGGCCGCGATCACGCTCGTGACGCTGAAATCCTCGTCATGGGCAGCTTCGCGCGCCTTATACCAGGCAAAGATTGCGGCAAAGGCGATGAACCCGCCGACCAGCACCGATACTGCACCGAATGCGTTGGCGAGTGCGGCCAGAACGCCGCCGAGCAGGCCGGATATGCCAAAGGTCCGAATGCCCGCCGTGCGGCTGCGATCGGGCGCCTCCCGCTCGCGCCAGCCACGTTCCAATCCGACGAGCAAGCCAATTGCCAGGGCCAGTCCGAGCCGGGCGATGAGCGGATCCATCGCCGCTGCGGCTTTCAGGCGGCGACCGTCGGCAGGCGGTCGCGAACCCACCTGACGATCTGACCTGCCGTCATTGCGCCTGATGTGCGCGCGATTTCACGCCCGCCATGGAAGAGGATCATCGTCGGGATGCCGCGAATGCCGAGCCTTGCCGCAACAGCCTGCTCATTGTCTGAGTTGAGCTTGAGCAGGCGAACATGTGGCTCCAGTTCGCGCGCCGCCGCTTCGTAGGCCGGAGCCATCATCTTGCACGGGCCACACCATGGTGCCCAGATGTCGACGACAACGGGAATACTGCTGCGCGCAATCTCGTGGTCGAACGCCTTGGCGTCGACGTCCAGCGGGTGACCTGAAAACAGCCTGTTCCCGCACTTTCCGCATTTGGCCTCGTCGGCATTGCGCGCCGGCGGCAGGCGATTGACCCCGCCGCATTTGCCGCAAACCACCAGATTCTGTTGTGCCATGCCCGTTCACCGATCCGTTGTTGTCCACTATGCGCGCCGGAGACGTCCGTCGCCAAGGGCGCGCAGTGCGTTCAAGATGACCGCCACGTCGATCCCTTCCTGAAGCAATGCACCTGCCACCGGTGCGATCTGCCCCATGGCCGCCGCAGCCATTGCCACACCCGAGAGCGCCAGCCCGACAACGATGCTCTGCAGGGCGATCGCACGCGTCCGTCGGGCGATCCGCACCGCCTCGGCGACAGGCCCCAGCCGGTCGGTGAGAACGATGACATCGGCCGCTTCGGACGAGGCTGTCGCCCCGCGCGCGCCCATGGCGACGCCGACCGTCGCCGCGGCAAGGGCGGGCGCATCGTTGATGCCATCGCCAACCATCATTGTCGGCGCTCTTGCTTTCTCGGCCTCAACGATCGCGACCTTGTCCGCGGGAATGGCATCGGCGACGACGGCGTCCAAATCCAGCATGGAAGAGATACGCTTTGCGGCGGCACCGTCATCACCCGTCAGCAGGACCATGCGCGTGATGCCGGCCGAGCGCAGGTTGACGAGCGTGTCGTGTGCATCGGCACGCATCGCATCGCCGAAAGTAAACACGCCGGCAAGTCGTCCGCCAAGTGCGACAAAAATCCTGAGCACCGGCTCGTCCCGGTATTTTTCTTCGCCGCTTTTCGCCCAGCCGGGCAGCGGCTTGTCGGCGAGCACGAGAGCCCGCGATCCCGCCGCGATCGCCATGTTTTCGACCCGACCCTTCAGGCCCGCGCCGCGATGCTCGCGGACATCACGCGGAGGCGAAAGCATCAGCTGTCTGCCGCGCGCCGTCCGGATGATCGAGTCGGCGAGCACATGGTGCGAGGCCTGCTCCAGGGATGCCAACAGGCGCAGCAGATGGTTCGCGTCGCGGCCGGGCGCGGCTTCGATTTCGATGAGCTCGGCGCCGCCGATGGTCAAGGTCCCCGTCTTGTCGAAGATCGCTGTTCGGGCTTGCGCGAGGGCCTCCAGGGCCGTGCTGCCTTTCATCAGGATGCCGGCCCGTGCGGCTCGCGAGACGCCGCCGATGAACGCAACAGGAGCAGCGAGGATGAGCGGGCAGGGCGTTGCGACGACCAGCACCGCAAGCGCCCTGATCGGGTCGCCGGAAATATACCAGGCGGCGCCGGAAACCAGCAGAGTGGCTGGCAACAGGAACAGGGCAAAGCGGTCCGCCATGCGAATGAACGGAGATTTCGCGGTCTGTGCTGCGGCGACCATGCGCACGATCGCTGCATAAGTGCTTTCCTCGGCGAGGACCGAAGCCCGCATGCTGAAGGTCTCGCCCGCATTGACAGTACCGCTACGCAGCATGTCGCCCGCGGTCCGTCGTTCCGGCAGCGGCTCTCCGGTCACCGCGGACTCATCGATCGAGGCTGAAGCATCGAGCAGGATACCGTCGACCGGAAGCAGTTCGCCGGCGCGTACCAGAAGGGTGTCGCCGACAACGACCTTTTCGACGGAAATCCTTTCCGTTCCGTGTGTCGATTCGCGGTGTGCGACACGCGGTGACCGGTCGGTGAGTGCCTTGAGGTTCCGCTCGGCACGGCCGCGGGCAAAATCCTCGAGCACGGTGCCGCCGGCATACATGATGGCGACCACTATCGCGGCCAGCGGTTGTCCAAGCAGCAGCGCGGCGGACATGGACACCAACGCAATTGCATCGACACCAAAGCGGCCGATCCAGAAATCACGCAGAATGGAGATGGCGAGAGCCGCCACCACGGGCAAGGTGGCCACCGTCCAGATCGTGCCGGCATCAAAGGGCCCGAGCCCGCTTCGCCAGGCTCCGATGCCGCCAGCGAAACCCAGGATCGCGATGACCAGCAATGCGCGCCGCAGAGTGGACTCGTTCATGCGATGCCTTCCGATTTGATCGATGCCCACCAATTTTCGCTGGCACTGACGGGCGTGTCGAACTCAAGCAAACAGCTAGTCCCGATAGGCTGGTGAAGACTTTGATCCAACGCAACGAACGGGCAAGATCGACAGGCGATTATCGCTACGAACAGGAGGCATAGGGGTGACGATCCGAAATCTCGAATATGCGTTCGCTCCGAAGTCGGTCGCCATCTTCGGTGCATCAGGGCGTGACGGCTCGGTCGGCCGTGTCGTGTTCGACAACATCGTCAACGGCGGCTTTGAAGGCGAGATCTGGCCGGTCAACCCGAAATATTCCGAAATTGCAAATCGGCCGTGCTACGCCAAGACTGCCGTTCTGCCTGATATTCCAGACCTCGGTGTCATCGTCACGCCGCCGGACACGGTTCCCGGCATCGTGCGCGAGCTCGGTGACAGGGGGACGCGGGCCGCGGTCGTGATCACCGCCGGGCTTACCCGCGAGAACGGCCTGCGTCAGGCCATGCTCGACGCTGCCAAGCCCACACTGTTCCGCATCATCGGGCCGAATACGGTCGGACTGATGATCCCGCCCGTCAAACTCAACGCCGGATTTGCGCATATGGCCGCCAAGCCTGGCAACATCGCACTGCTGTCGCAATCAGGCGCCATTGCCACGTCGCTGATCGACTGGGCAGGCGATAACAATGTCGGCTTCTCCCAGATCGTCTCGCTCGGCGACATGGCCGATGTCGATGTGGGGGACTGCCTCGACATGCTGGCGGGCGACATGCACACCCACGCCATCGTGATGTATCTCGAAACCATTCCCAATCCGCGCAAGTTCATGTCGGCGGCGCGCGCCTCAAGCCGGTGATCGTTATCAAATCGGGCCGGCACGAGCAGGCGGCCAAGGCCGCCGCCACCCATACCGGCGCGCTGTCCGGGGCGGATCGTGTGGTCGATGCCGCATTGCTGCGCGCAGGCATCCTGCGCGTCAAAGGCCTGGCCGAGTTGTTCGATGCGGTTGAAACGACCGCCCGCTTCGCTCCGCTGGAGCGAGCCCGCGTCGGCATCGTCACCAATGGCGGTGGCGCCGGCGTGCTTGCCGTCGACCAACTTGTCGACTGCAACGGGGAACTGGCCGAACTCGCACCGGGAACGATTGCCCGCCTGGATGCCGTCCTGCCGGCCACATGGTCGCATGCCAATCCGGTCGACATCATCGGCGACGCTCCGCCTGAGCGTTACCGGGCCGCGGTCGAGGCCATCGCGGCCGATGCTGGGACCGACGTTGTCCTGGTCATGAACTGCCCGACCGGGCTCGGCTCGCCGCTCGCCGCGGCAAGCGCGGTGGCAACGCTCGCGCAGGACGGCAAGATCGGCGGCAAACCGGTCCTGACCTGCTGGCTTGGCGAACACACGGCGCGCGAAGGGCGACGTGTTCTTCAGGACGCCGGGATTGCCAGCCTCGAGACACCCGCTGATGCCGCGACGGCCGTATCCTACCTCGCCGACTGGTCGCGAGCGCAGCGGGCCCTGCTGCGTACGCCGTCGAGCCACGGCGAGGCCGCCACGAGCGGTCGAGAAGCGGGGCTTGCCCTATTCAGGCGGGTCGCCAGGGAAGGCCGGTGCATGCTGACCGAACCCGAGGCCAAGGCGGCGATTTCCGCCTACGGCATCCCGGTGCCCGAAACGATCATCGCCAGATCCCCTGCCGAAGCGGGGAAAGCGGCGAGCCGGCTTCTCAAGACATCCGAGCAGGTCGTCGTCAAGCTGCTGTCAAAGGCGATCTCGCACAAATCGGACATTGGCGGGGTGGTGCTCGGCATAGCATCCGCGGCGGCAGCCGAGGAGGCCGCCCGCTCGGTGAAGGCCCGGTTGCGCAAGCACGACCCCCAGGCCGATATCGAGGGTTATGCCGTACAGCCGATGGTGGTGCGAAAGCAGGCTCAGGAACTGATCCTTGGTGTCAGCCGCGATCCAATTTTCGGCCCGGTTCTGCTGTTCGGGGCGGGTGGCGTCGCCGTTGAAGTGACCGACGATACCGCAATCGCGTTGCCGCCGCTCGACGACGTTCTTGCCGGTGACCTGATCGGGCAAACGCGGATCGGCCGGCTGCTCGCCGGATTCCGCGATCGCAAACCCGCGGATCGGCAGGCGATCGTCGCGGTGCTCAACGGGCTGTCGCAGATGGTCGTCGACTTTCCGTGCCTCGTATCAATGGACATCAATCCGTTGCTCGCCGACACCGACGGTGTGATCGCATTGGATGCACGCATCGAGATCGAACCGGAGCGCGTGGATGAAGCCGGGCCAAATCCCGCACTGTGCATCCGGCCTTACCCGTCAAGTTGGGAGAAGGAAATTTCGGCAGGAGGCGCTCGCTATCGTATCCGGCCGATCAGGCCGGCGGACATTGCGCTCTATCCCGAATTCCTCGGCAGGATTTCGCCCGACGATCTGCGCCTGCGGTTTCTGTCGCCGCGCAAAGGCTTCTCCGACCAGATGTTGAAGCGGCTCACCCAGCTCGACTACGACCGCAACATGGCTTTCGTCGCATTGGACACGAGCACTGGCGCGCTGGCAGGCATCAGCCGCTTGTCCTGCGATCCCGACCACGTCAGCGCCGAATACGCGTTGCTGGTGCGGACGGACTTGCAGGGTCATGGTCTGGGTTGGGAGTTGCTCAGCCAGATCATCGATTATGCAAAGGCCGACGGGATCCGCTGCATCGAAGGTATCGTGCTCAGTGAGAACAGCAAGATGCTGGCAATGTGCCGTGAATTCGGCTTCTCCATCATGCGCCTTCCGAACGAGCCGGGGCTTGTCGAGGCCAAGCTCGAACTCGGTTGAGGTCGATCATCCGCAACAGTCAGGAGGCCGTGCGCAAGGTCTCGGAAGCATCGCGCTGCCAACATCTCCTCAGTTCCGCGGCGATGTCGACGGGCTTTCGATCGGAATCGGTCCTGCGCCAGCTGGCCTTGCCGGCTTTTCGCTGCAATTGACGCGAGAGGATATCCACCGTTGCATCCGAGGGACCGCCCTTGCGTTCGCTGACCCGTTGCCAAAGGACGAGTGGATCCGCCTCCAGCCAGAAACCGAAGAATGGAATACCCCGGTCTCGCGCCGCCTTCTCGATCCGCTCACGATCGGCCGGTCTGTCGAAGACCGCATCAGCTACAACCGAGCCGCCCTCGGAGAGAATCAGGCCGGCGCGCCATGCCATTTCGTTGTAGACGCGGTCGGACACATCCGGTCGGTAGGCCTTGTCCGGCAGCCTGGTCTCGGCGGGGACGCCGTGCATCGCTTTGCGGATGCGGTCGCTTTCGACTATGCGCGCTCCGGGCGGCGCACCGACGTGGGCGGCGAGCGCCTCGGCAATAGTCGTCTTGCCTGAACCACTGAGGCCGCCGATGGCAACGAGCCTCGGCGGCGTTTGCTGCAGAAATGTTCGGGCCAGTTCGAAATAGGATCGGGCCTCGGCAGTCAATTTGCCGGAATCGGCGCTGCCTTCCTCGACCTGGGTGGCTGTGACATGCGCGCGCACCGCTGCGCGCACCGCCATGAAGAAAGGCAGCAGGACAAAGCCATCCTCGTCATCGGCCTCGTCGAGGTAGCGGTTCATCACGAGATTGGCGAGCTCTGGGAAACCGCGATGCCAAAGGTCCATCAGCAAGAAGGCAAGGTCGTACAAGACATCGATGCTGGCGATCTGGTCATTGAATTCGATGCAATCGAAGAGGCGAGGCTCGCCATCGAAAAGGCAGATGTTGCGCAGGTGCAGATCGCCATGACACTGGCGGATTTTGCCCGCAGCCTCCCGGCGATCCAGCAATCCGGAATGGCGCGCGAGTGCGGTGCGGAAAGCCGCGGCAAACGTCTCGATCTCCCGCTTTGTAAAAACATGGCTGGTGCCAAAGCCGGCCTCGTTGATGTCGAGCACGCCCATCAAATTGAACGAGCCGGTGCCGTTGTGGATCTTCGGCGCGGCACGATGATATCCCACGACCATGCGTGCGACGGCCGTCATCAACGCTGGCGTCAGTTCTCCTGCGGTCGCCATCCGATCAAGGAGCCTCGACTGATCAAACCGGACCATCTCGATCACCGCATCGACCATTTGGCCGGCACCATCGAAAACGAGTTTGCCGTCGACTTCGCGGGTAATGCGCCGCACGCCCAGATAAAGGCCGGGTGCGGTCTTGGCGTTGAGTTCCACCTCTTTCTCGCAAGCGGCCAGCCTTAGTGCTGGCGTCGAGAAATCGACATAGGGCAGCTTGACCGCCCGTTTGATCTTAAAGGCACGTCCACCAATCAAGAAAATTCGCGATATATGGGTCTCGATCGCTTCGACCGGTCCCGTCATGCCATAGGAGGCGGGATCAAGCAGGAACGCGATAGCGGATTGCTGCTCGTCAACGACTATGTCCGGCCTCTTCCATGCCGGCATCGTGCTGAGACTGTTTGCGCCTTGTGCTTTCATTGCTGCAACGTCTCAACATAACCGGCCAGATCATGGATCCGTTCCCTGGTGACGATTTCCCCGGCATTCGGGCCATATTTCTTCACGTCACCGGGAAGGAATTGCCGGCCCCAGACCGGCATGTCGCGATCGCCATGCGCCGGCACCATGCCGCGACCGTCGATGACGGCAAAAACGCGCCAATAGGGGAATTCGCCGCCATTGCGCCTGGAGAGGCGCGTCAGGTCGCTCGGCCGCTTCAACAACTCGTCGCCCAACGGGCCGTCGCCCTTGCCGTCTGGGCCATGGCAGACGGCGCATGAGTTCATATATTCCACCTTGCCGTTGCCGAGTTCCTGGGCGCCAGCCGCGTTGAGGGCCAATCCCGCCAGAATCGCCGCGATCAGGAATTTCATCTGCGTTTCCCCGATTGATCGACCGAAACTACAGCGTTGGCTTCCCCGCACGTTGACACGGATCAAATGCCGCCACTCCGGTGTTTGACTCAGCGCAATGAAATCACCGGGCGCCGCCGCTAATGACTGACATCACGACTGAACCTTCACTCGAAATCAGGAGTCGGCGTGACTTTCAGGACACTGCTTACAGTTACCGGGCCGAACCAGGGCGGGGGCGATCTGAAGCTCGCCGCTGACCTGTGCGAACAGATCGATGCGCACCTTTCCGTGCTCGTCCTCGAGATTGCCGCACCGCCCTCGGGTGGTGAGTATGCTGCTGTCGTCTCGCCAGCCTGGCTGGAGGAGCGGCAGGCCGAGCTGAAGAGGCTTGAGAAACGAATTTCGGATGTCGCCGCCTTTCTTTCCCGAAGTGCGGTATCGGCTGATCTGAGTGACGACTATCCCGACATTGGATGGGCCGACGACGTGATCGGGAGGCGTGCTCGCTACGCCGATCTGACCATTCTGGGGCCGGATCTGCTGGCCGGCCACACTTTGAAGGATAAGGTCATCGAGGGC
Organism: Mesorhizobium sp. WSM4307; assembly: GCF_007003945.1. Taxonomy (NCBI): domain Bacteria; kingdom Pseudomonadati; phylum Pseudomonadota; class Alphaproteobacteria; order Hyphomicrobiales; family Phyllobacteriaceae; genus Mesorhizobium; species Mesorhizobium sp. WSM4307. Next base: position 2,375 of record NZ_VFTB01000011.1, on the reverse strand, counting down.
GTCTTGTTCTCATCGGGAAAGCCCATGCTCGTGGTTCCCGAGGGCTCGCGGCCAACGCTGACACCGAAACGCATCCTGGTCGCATGGGACGCTCGCCTTGAGTCATCGCGCGCTGTTCGCGAGTCGCTGGATCTGCTGAAAGGCGCCGATGACGTGCGCCTCGTGATGGTCGATCCGTTGGAGGGCGAATTCCATCACGGGGCCGAACCGGGGGCCGATGCCGCGACCTATCTTGCCCGGCACGGCGTGAAGGTTACGGTTGACCGGCTGCCGAGCTCGAACCATTCGGTTGCCGAAGTGCTTCGCCAGCATGCCGGCGACGTTGCGGCCGAGCTGATGGTCATGGGTGCCTACGGTCATTCCCGGTTGCGCGAACGCGTTTTCGGCGGCGTCACCAAGTCGATGCTTGAGGGGCAATCGCTGCCGGTCTTGATGGCGCGGTAGCGGTTCGCACGAGGAAAAAGCGGGCCGGTGCGGTTTGCGCCGGCCCGCTCCCATTCTTGAAGGGTCGCGTATCTACTCGCTCGCCTCTCGCCCGGAGACCTGCTCGATCAGAATCCGGAAGAAAACATGCGGTGCATTGTCGGCAGCGGGAGGCGCGACCGGCTTGAGTGAGCCGGGTTCCCACCAGTCGGTGTGCTTGCTCAACACAGACCAGGCATGATCCCGCTGAAGCTTGTACCCGATACGATCCGGCAGCTCTTCATATCGACCATCGACAATGACGCTTCTCCATCCTCGGCCCTGCCCGTGTTCGTCGACCTGGACCGACACCAGCGGATTGGCCCGCATCCATTCGATTTTTTTGCCTGGCATGGAAAAAGCATAAAGATGAGCATCCGAATGGGCATAGTAGAGGGGCACGACGTAGGGCTGCCCGTCCTTCGCGCATGCCAGGCGGCCAACACGATTGGCCGTCAGGATTTTCGTGCATTCCAAGGCAGAAAGCGTGCGGACCAGCATCAATGTGATCTCCTGTTCTTCTCTGCCGCCGACCCGTCGCCCACCATATGGCGCTTGCGGGTCTTGTACAGCCGGCCAGCCTCATCCAGCGCGGCTGTCACTTCACTGTCGGAAAGCTGCGGGAACCGCAGGTAGTGATAACCCAATGCACGGAACCGCCCTGGCTGGCTAAGACATACCACGCGATCGGCCTCCGTCGCCAAATCGGCCAATGTATCCGGAGGAGACACCGGAACCGCCACGATGATCTCCCTGGGCGCCCGGTGCCTGAGCGCGCGTATGGCGACTTTCATGGTCGTTCCGGTTGCTGCCCCGTCGTCGACGAGGATCACCGTTTTACCTCCTACTGACAACGACCTGCGATTACCCTTGTAGGCGAGGCGCCGACGTTCGAGTTCCGGGCGTTCGAGAGCGACCAGCGAGGCAAGTTCGGCATCGTCGAGCGCATAAGCCTCGACGATCTCCCGGTTGAGCACGACGTCGGGTGGATTGCCATCCACGACAGCGGCTACCGCCAGTTCCGCGTTGCCCGGGGCACCGACTTTGCGGACGACGAGTACGTCGAGAGGCGCGCCCAGGGCTTTGGCGACTTCGGCGGCGACAGGAACCCCACCGCGAGGCAGCGCGAGAACGACCGGCTGGCAAAGATCGAGCCCGGCCAATTCGATGCCGAGTCTCTCTCCTGCCTGCTTACGGTCGCGAAACATTGTTCAATCCGCCGGCCAGAGTTCGCGAAGGGACTTCTTCATCGAGTTTCTCACCTGAGTGATCTCACCATGCGATATATGGCGATCGAGCAGCTTGAACACCGCCCTGATGGCGACGTCGAAATCGACGTCGTCATCGTAGCCGAAGCTGTTCCTGACGCAGAGGACAAAATCACGCTTCTTGCGCTCATGCCCAGGCGCCGATGGGGCCCAGCCCTCGAAGTATATGCCGCGAATCAAAACGGGCAGTTGCGCCGAGAAATCGGCCGTTTCCGCCGGCGGCAACCAATCTCGCATCGCGTGCAGAACGGACCTTAGAAGCCGGCATGCACTTGGCTCGCTCCAGCGGAGATCAGCGGCGAGCTCTTTTACCCACTGCTGTGCCTGCTGCGCAGCGTGGGTGAAGCCGGAAAAAGAGGTGTGGGACATGTGGCTCATGGTTCTACTCCCTAAAATTCAGAGGAAGCCGAAATGGATGAAGACGACTGAGCACATGGCCGCTTCAGCCTCCGGCCTTCGCCATGATCAGCGGAACGATCCGATCGCTCTTCGCAACAATGGGCCGTCCTGCCGAGCCGTAGGGAATGCCGAGCGCGTCCCAGGTCTCGACCAGCGCGTCCTGCAGCTTGGCGATCAGCGCATCGGAATGGAACGGTGTCGGCGTGATGCGCAGACGTTCGGTGCCGCGCGGCACGGTCGGGTAGT
>NZ_VFTB01000010.1:350000-352415 GCF_007003945.1 Mesorhizobium sp. WSM4307 | reverse complement strand
GAAAAACAGGCCGCATGAGGCCAGAAATGAAGCCCCGGACTCTCCATTGAGCTGGAGGGAACAAGGGTCTCAGGTCAGATCTTCGACGACGCGGTGAGCAATCTGGTCGATGAGCAGATCGATCTCGGCATCCGCGTTGGCTGGCTTACCGATTCCTCCAACCAGGCGCGGCGACTGGGCACGATTAGGCAGATCGTCGTTGCGAGCCCGGCCTTCGCGGCAAGCCTGCCCGCGGATGCGAACCCGAACCAGGCACGATCGCTGGCCTGGGTCGGCAATGCCCAGCTGCGCGGCGTCGGCCAATGGCTGTTTTCCAGAGAAGGCGAGACGGTGCTGACCGAACTCAATCCCGTCGTCGTCTGCGACAAAAGCCCGGCGGCCTATGCCTGCGTGCTTGCAGGTATCGGTCTGGGTATATTTCCCGACTATGCGGTCGATGAGGATATCGTCGGGGGTCGGCTTGTGCGGATATTCGCGCAGTGGGCCTTGCCGACCGGCGGCATCCACGCGGTGTTCCCGCCGGCCCGCTTCCGGCCTGCCAAGGTGCGCGCCTTCGTCGAATTGCTCGTCGCCGCCGAGAGAAAGCGAGCACGCGGCAAGGCCAGGGGGTGACGCGGCACACAGCTCGCAATGTCAGTGGAGACTTACATCGGGGCACCTCGGCTTTGCCTGCTTGCGGACCGCTGGGCGGGAGGCAGTCGTCGGCGATCGTTGCCCTAAAAACAAAAACGGCCCGCTGGTTTGAGCCAGGCGGGCCGATTGTGATTTGGTTGCGGGGACAGGATTTGAACCTGTGACCTTCAGGTTATGAGCCTGACGAGCTACCGGGCTGCTCCACCCCGCGTCACCACTAAGCGAGCTTGCTTAGGATGTAAGCGCAAGCCTACGACTAGGCTGGCCTACAGATAGGTATATGGCTCACCAAATGAAAGGGCCGCTTACGCGGCCCGTGGTCCCTTGGCGGGCCATTTTCGTAGAGAGAAGATTTCACTCGATCCGGTTGGATGTGAGTTCAACGTGCGTTTAGCAGACCTGGCAGCGACCTACTCTCCCGCGTCTTGAGACGAAGTACCATCAGCGCTGGAGCGTTTCACGGCCGAGTTCGGAATGGGATCGGGTGCAGCCGCTCCGCCATAACCACCAGGTCGGCAAAACGCACGTTGTTCGAGAAGCTGTTTTTTGTGCCAAGGCGACGTTTGTGGCTTTCGGGCGTAAGCCCGCAAGCGCGACTGCGCGTCGCCGGTTTTCCGGCGCCCTCGCGGAGCATAGGCCCGTAAGGGCCGCTCATGCGTGAGCGCTGGTCAGACCATCGTGTTACACGATGGGCATAAGGAATGAGAACGATCAAGCCGATCGAACTATTAGTACCGGTAAGCTTCAAGCGTTGCCGCTCTTCCACACCCGGCCTATCAACGTGGTCGTCTTCCACGGTTCTCAGGGAATACTCGTTTTAAGGTGGGTTTCCCGCTTAGATGCCTTCAGCGGTTATCCCGTCCGGATATAGCTACCCTGCTATGCGGCTGGCGCCACAACAGGTCCACCAGAGATCCGTCCATCCCGGTCCTCTCGTACTAGGGACAGATCCTTTCAATATTCCTACACCCACGGCAGATAGGGACCGAACTGTCTCACGACGTTCTGAACCCAACTCACGTACCGCTTTAAATGGCGAACAGCCATACCCTTGGGACCTGCTCCAGCCCCAGGATGCGATGAGTCGACATCGAGGTGCCAAACAACCCCGTCGATATGGACTCTTGGGGGTCATCAGCCTGTTATCCCCGGCGTACCTTTTATCCGTTGAGCGATGGCCCTTCCACGCGGGACCACCGGATCACTATGACCGACTTTCGTCTCTGCTCGACTTGTCAGTCTCGCAGTCAGGCAGGCTTATGCCATTGCACTCAGCGAACGATTTCCGACCGTTCTGAGCCCACCATCGCGCGCCTCCGTTACTCTTTAGGAGGCGACCGCCCCAGTCAAACTACCCACCATACATTGTCCCGGACCCGGATAACGGGCCGCGGTTAGACATCCATAGTAATAAGGGTGGTATTTCAAGGGTGGCTCCACCTGAGCTGGCGCCCAGGTTTCAAAGCCTACCACCTATCCTACACATGCCACTACGAATGCCAATGTAAAGCTATAGTAAAGGTGCACGGGGTCTTTCCGTCTAACCGCAGGAACCCCGCATCTTCACGGGGAATTCAATTTCACTGAGTCTATGCTGGAGACAGCGGGGAAGTCGTTACGCCATTCGTGCAGGTCGGAACTTACCCGACAAGGAATTTCGCTACCTTAGGACCGTTATAGTTACGGCCGCCGTTTACTGGGGCTTCGATTCAGAGCTTGCACCCCTCCTCTTAACCTTCCAGCACCGGGCAGGCGTCAGACCCTATACGTCGTCTTGCGACT
>NZ_VFTB01000010.1:342500-345000 GCF_007003945.1 Mesorhizobium sp. WSM4307 | reverse complement strand
TCCATCCCCTACCTGGCCTTCGCCAGCTTCGCGCGATGGCGCGCCTCCAGCCGAGAGAACACCGTATCGGCAGGAATCCCCCTTGCCGGATCCTGCTGGAGCTCAGTCAGGCGCCCAGGGATCTCCTCGCGCAGCCATCTCTCCCGCTCCGCCTCGAAATCCTCGAGCATACGCAGCCCGGCGCGGACAACCTCACTGGCATTGTTGTAACGACCTGATTCGAGCTGCTTCCTGATGAAGCTCTCATAATGGTCGTTCAGGGCGTAATTGGGCATGGCAACCTCTGGAAAGAATGTCCGGTCATGGGAAATATAGCAATAGATGTCACCTATTGCCAGAACTAGCCGGTGCGGCGGCACTCCGCCTTTGATTCGGATTATTCCGCAGGGCTTGATTCGCCGATTCTGCACAACCGCGACATCGGCCCCAGTTCCGCTGACGCCGGCGCGATCGAGGAAACGGCTCTGCAATTGACGGCTCCGACGATCTGCTCTCCGTCATACAGGCGAGACGACGGGCACCGAAGCCGGTCGAGAAAGAGGCCCCGCCTGCAGAATTCATTTCGCATTTGGTTGCGGTCGCCGCTCCGCCTCGGCTTTGCCTGCTTGCGGACCGCTGGGCGGGAGGCAGTCGTCGGCGATCGTTGCCCTAAAAACAAAAACGGCCCGCTGGTTTGAGCCAGGCGGGCCGATTGTGATTTGGTTGCGGGGACAGGATTTGAACCTGTGACCTTCAGGTTATGAGCCTGACGAGCTACCGGGCTGCTCCACCCCGCGTCACCACTAAGCGAGCTTGCTTAGGATGTAAGCGCAAGCCTACGACTAGGCTGGCCTACAGATAGGTATATGGCTCACCAAATGAAAGGGCCGCTTACGCGGCCCGTGGTCCCTTGGCGGGCCATTTTCGTAGAGAGAAGATTTCACTCGATCCGGTTGGATGTGAGTTCAACGTGCGTTTAGCAGACCTGGCAGCGACCTACTCTCCCGCGTCTTGAGACGAAGTACCATCAGCGCTGGAGCGTTTCACGGCCGAGTTCGGAATGGGATCGGGTGCAGCCGCTCCGCCATAACCACCAGGTCGGCAAAACGCACGTTGTTCGAGAAGCTGTTTTTTGTGCCAAGGCGACGTTTGTGGCTTTCGGGCGTAAGCCCGCAAGCGCGACTGCGCGTCGCCGGTTTTCCGGCGCCCTCGCGGAGCATAGGCCCGTAAGGGCCGCTCATGCGTGAGCGCTGGTCAGACCATCGTGTTACACGATGGGCATAAGGAATGAGAACGATCAAGCCGATCGAACTATTAGTACCGGTAAGCTTCAAGCGTTGCCGCTCTTCCACACCCGGCCTATCAACGTGGTCGTCTTCCACGGTTCTCAGGGAATACTCGTTTTAAGGTGGGTTTCCCGCTTAGATGCCTTCAGCGGTTATCCCGTCCGGATATAGCTACCCTGCTATGCGGCTGGCGCCACAACAGGTCCACCAGAGATCCGTCCATCCCGGTCCTCTCGTACTAGGGACAGATCCTTTCAATATTCCTACACCCACGGCAGATAGGGACCGAACTGTCTCACGACGTTCTGAACCCAACTCACGTACCGCTTTAAATGGCGAACAGCCATACCCTTGGGACCTGCTCCAGCCCCAGGATGCGATGAGTCGACATCGAGGTGCCAAACAACCCCGTCGATATGGACTCTTGGGGGTCATCAGCCTGTTATCCCCGGCGTACCTTTTATCCGTTGAGCGATGGCCCTTCCACGCGGGACCACCGGATCACTATGACCGACTTTCGTCTCTGCTCGACTTGTCAGTCTCGCAGTCAGGCAGGCTTATGCCATTGCACTCAGCGAACGATTTCCGACCGTTCTGAGCCCACCATCGCGCGCCTCCGTTACTCTTTAGGAGGCGACCGCCCCAGTCAAACTACCCACCATACATTGTCCCGGACCCGGATAACGGGCCGCGGTTAGACATCCATAGTAATAAGGGTGGTATTTCAAGGGTGGCTCCACCTGAGCTGGCGCCCAGGTTTCAAAGCCTACCACCTATCCTACACATGCCACTACGAATGCCAATGTAAAGCTATAGTAAAGGTGCACGGGGTCTTTCCGTCTAACCGCAGGAACCCCGCATCTTCACGGGGAATTCAATTTCACTGAGTCTATGCTGGAGACAGCGGGGAAGTCGTTACGCCATTCGTGCAGGTCGGAACTTACCCGACAAGGAATTTCGCTACCTTAGGACCGTTATAGTTACGGCCGCCGTTTACTGGGGCTTCGATTCAGAGCTTGCACCCCTCCTCTTAACCTTCCAGCACCGGGCAGGCGTCAGACCCTATACGTCGTCTTGCGACTTCGCAGAGCCCTGTGTTTTTGATAAACAGTCGCTACCCCCTGGTCTGTGCCACCCTCCTCCACTTGCGTGGAAAAGGGTCACGCTTCTTCCGAAGTTACGCGTGCAATTTGCCGAGTTCCTTCAGCATAGTTCTCTCAAGCGCCTTGGTATAC
>NZ_VFTB01000010.1:0-337500 GCF_007003945.1 Mesorhizobium sp. WSM4307 | reverse complement strand
TGTGGCGCCGCGTCAGATCGCCAAGGCCAAGGACCGCCGCCGCATGGAAGTGTCGATGGTCACCAAGGTTGGCGACCGCGACGTCATCCACACAATGCCTTTCGTGCAGATCAAGATGGCGCTCGCCGCGGGCCACACCACCAGCCGGCCCTACCCGCCTTTCGACCCGATGCAGGTGTTCGGCGACGACGGTGACGACGCTCCGGCGCAACCGGCGGCGGCCTCCGCCGCCTCCGGCCAGATCTATGGCGCCAAGGTCGAAAGCGAGATGAGCCTGAAGACCGTCGACTTCCCGATCGAGACGGCGGCCTTCGACGAGAAGAGCGATCTGTCCGCCGACGAGGTGGAAAAGGTGGTGCGCGACGCCGGCACCGACCTTAGCGACGGCGCCGTGCAGGTCGCTTCACTCCACTATGTCGATCCGCAGCGATTCGGCGAAGCCTTCGCCGAGAGCATGGCCGGCTCCTATGACGTCAAGATCGTGCCGGAAAACGTCTCGGTGTCGCCGCGTGCTGCCACTGACGACCAGGCGCCGGCTTTCGCCGAGGAAATCATTCCCTTCACCAAGGACACCGACCTCACCGAGGCCTTTGCCGATTCGGGTTATACGGGCGACGACGCCACCGGCATGGCCGAAGCGATCGCCAAGCTGTTGAACGCGCCGACGCTGAAAGCCGGAACCGTGCTGCGCGTCGGTCTCGAAGTCCATGGCGACGCCGCCAAGGTCGTGCGCACCAGCGTCTACGACAGGACCACCCATATCGTTACCATCGCGCTCGATGACCGCGGCCAGTATGTGCCGGCGCAGGAGCCGGATCCCAATCCCGAATTGTTGACGGCATTTGACGATTCGTCGGCGCCGGTGGTGGTGCGCGGCAACCTGCCCACTGTCTATGACGGTATCTACCGCACCGCCTATTCCTACGGCATGTCGAAGAAAATGACCCAGCGGCTGATCAAGCTGCTGGCATCTGGCGTCGACTTCCAGTCACGACTCAATCCGTCCGATCGCCTCGAAGTGCTGTTCTCGCAGCCGGACGGGGATGACCAGACCTCCGACGATTCGGAGCTCCTCTATGTCTCGGCGAACTTCGGCGGTACGACGCGCAACTTCTATCGCTTCCAGATGCAAGACGGCAGCACCGACTATTTCGACGAGGATGGATCGAGCGCCGAGCAGTTCCTGCTGCGCAACCCGCTGCCCAACGGAAGATTCACCTCCGGCTTTGGCGCGCGCAAGCATCCTATCCTGGGGTATGTCCGTATGCACACGGGCACCGACTGGGCCGCCCCGATCGGATCCCCGATCATCGCCGCCGGCAATGGCGTCGTCGAGAAGGCCGGTTGGGCTGGCGGCTATGGCAAGCAGATCATCCTGCGCCATGCCAATGGCTACGAAACCTCCTACAACCACCAGAGCGCCTTTGCAAAAGGCATCGAGCCGGGCGTTCGGGTTCGCCAGGGCCAGGTCATTGGCTATCTCGGCCAGACTGGTCTTTCCACCGGTCCGCATCTCCACTACGAGCTGATCGTCAACGGCACCAAGGTCGATTCGATGCGTGTTCGGCTGCCGGTCGGCAAGGTGCTGAAGGGCGACGACCTCGTCGCCTTCAAGCGCGAGCGCGAGCGCATCGACGACCTGCTGAAGCAGGAAGAAGGCAATTCGCTCAAGGTCGCGAGCGCCAAGATCGACGGCTAGAGCGATCCACCGTTTCCCGAGGGAAAGCGCTACGCGCTTTGCCCGGAAAAGCCGCTCACACTTTTCCTGGAATGCTCTGAACCCTGGCCAGCCCGGCATCGGCGAATCAGTTTCGCGACGAATCAGCTGACGATTCATCGGTGTGGCGCGGCCAGGGCAGCGTCTGACCCGAAACGGTAATCCATGCGATGATCGCGGCAAGCAGGCAGAGCACGGCGGTCGTCAAGGATATGGCTGAAAAGGCCATGTCGCTGGCAGCAAGCCGTGTTGCTTCGAGTTCGGGCGGCAGGCCTGTCGATACCGGTTCGCCAAACCCCGGAATGCCTGGCCTGACCCTGGTGTCGAGCATCGTTGAATAGACCCAGGTGGCAAGCGAGCCCATTGCCGCCACCGCGATCAGGCCGCCAACGCGCGAGACGGCATTGTTGATGCCGGAGGCAGCCCCCGTATCCTTGTCTTCCACCGCCGTCATGATCGCGGTGGACAGTGGCGAGACGACCAGCGCCATGCCGAGGCCCATCAGCGCCATCAGCGGAAATATTCCGGTCCAGAAATGGTGGATGCCGGCACGGGCGAGCAAGGCAAGTCCGGCGAAGGCGAAAGCCACGATCAGGCTGCCGCAGGCGATCGGGAAACGCGGTCCGATCCGGTCCGACAACTGCCCGACCGGTCCCGACAGAAGGGCGATCGATGCCGACAGCGGCAGGAAGATGAAGCCGACCTCCGCCGTGCTCAGTCCCCAGCCGGCGATCAGCAGCATCGGCAGATAGAAAAGATTGGCCGACAGCGCGAAATAGAGGAAGAAGGTCGCCACATTGGCACCGGCAAAAGCGCCGATGCGAAACAGGCTGAGATCGATCATCGGCTCGCGTCGCCGGTGTTCGAACAGGATGAAGACCACAAGCAGTACCGCGCCGGCGGCAATGCTCGGCCCCGCCATATTGCCCTCGCCGCTCGAACTCATCGAGGTCAGCCCATAGGCGAGTGCGCCGAACGCCAATGTCGCGAGCGCACCCCCGCCGAGATCGAGGCTGCGTTTTTCCGTCGCCGCATCGGCCGGGATCTTGACGAGCAGCAAGTAGATCGAGATCAGCCCGAGCGGCAGGTTGACGGCGAAGATCGCCCGCCAGATGCCGGCGCCGAAAGCCGACAGCACCAGGCCGCCGAGCACCGGCCCGAGGGCCGTGGTCAGCGCCGAGGCGGCGGCCCAGATGCCGATTGCACGGCCGCGCTCCTTTTTTGGATAGGCCTTGGCGATGATGGCGAGGCTGCCCGGCACCATGATCGCCGCACCAATACCCTGGACAGCGCGAAACCCGATCAGCACGACAGCATTCGGCGCCAGCGCGCAGGCGAGCGAGGCAACGATGAACAGCGCGATGCCGGCCACGAAGGCACGGCGCAGCCCGAACCGGTCGCCGGCGGCGCCGCCGGCAAGGATCAGCGCCGAAAGCGTCAATGCATAGGCATTGGAGATCCACTGCGCCTCGGCAAGGCTGGCGCCGAGGTTGACACGGATCGCCGGCATGGCGATGGCCAGGATCGAGCCGTCGATGAAGCCGAGCGCCGAGGCCAGGATCGCCGCGATCAAGACGAATCGCCGCTGCGATTGCGGACAAAAGGTTCCGTTCGTGACCGGGCTGGTCAGCGGGACGGCGGCGGCTTCATTGGGCGAATGCATGCCACCTCACTTAGACCCCAAGCGCGCCCGCAACAACCGGCCAGCAGCTTGCAGTCCTTGAAACCAGCCAATTGGCCAGGATGCGTCCCGTGCTGATGCAAACGCCGGCAGTCATGCTAAGTTTTCCGGAAGAACGGCAGCGGGGGGCAATCAATGAAACGTCCACTTGAAGCGTCGGCGGAAGGACGCGGCCGCATTGTCGGCATCACCGACGGCGTCTTTGCCATCGCGCTCACGCTCATCGTGCTCGAGATCAGGGTGCCGGCGCATGAGAGCGTGCATTCCGAGCACGATCTGCTCGTCGCCATCGCCTCATTGGCACCGCGCTTCCTGACTTATGCCTTGAGCTTCCTGACGCTGACCATCTTCTGGTTCGGCCAGCAGGCTCAGCATGGGCTGATCGCCAAATCCGACAGGCGTCTTGCCACGCTGAATCTCTGCTTTCTCGCCTTCATCGCGCTCTTGCCGTTCTCGACCGACCTTCTGGCGGACTTCCTCGAATTCAGGACGGCGGTGCTGGTCTACTGGCTCAACCTGCTGATGCTCGGCGTCACGCTGTTCGCCAGCTGGCGCTATGCGGAAAAGAACGGCTTTGTCGCCGAAGATGTCGATGCCGAAACGAAGCGCACGGTCTATCTGCGCATCGTCAAGGCACAGATCCTGTGGGCGGTCGGCGCGCTGCTCTGCCTGGTCACGCCGTTGCTCAGCGTCGGCTTCATCCTGGTGGTGCAGCTGATCTATGCCGCCGCGCCGCGCGGCTCATTGCTGCGCAAAGTCATCGGCTGAAGGTCCGCCGACAAACTCCACGGTGACGCCTGGCGACACCAGCTTGGCGAGTTCGCGCGCATCCCAGTTGGTCAGGCGCACGCAGCCATGGCTTTCGGTCTTGCCGATCTTCGACGGCTCGGGCGTTCCGTGGATGCCGTAGGTCGGCTTGTCCAGGGCAATCCACACCGAGCCGACGGGGCCGTTAGGGCCTGGCGGAATGGTCAGGATCTTGTCGTTCTGGCCCTGCTTGAAATTGATGTTCGGGTTGTAGGTGTAGTTCGGGTCGAGCGCGATGCGCGACACGGCGTGGATGCCGGTGGGCGAAGGCGTGTCGGCAGAGCCGATGGTCGCGGGATAGGCCGCGACCAGCTTGCCGCCCGCATCGTAGGCGTACGCTTCCTTCCTGGTCTTGTCGGCGACGATGCGCGCGACCGGCGTCGAGACCAGCTTGCCGAAATTGGCGACCTTGATGATCGTGCCGGGACGGTTGAAGTCGAGGCCCTTGTTGATCGACTTCAAATAGTTCTCGTCCATGTGGAAGCGCTCGGCCAGCGCCTCGGTGACGGAGGTGTAGCCCATGCGGTCGAGCTGCGCCTTCTGGCTGTAATCTTCCGGGATCGAGGCGACATAGGGGCCAGCCGCATCTTCCGCTGTGATGGTGTAATTGGCGAAAGCATCGCCGCCCGATTGCGCGAGCGCTGCCTGGATGCCGACTGTGTCCGTCGATTTCAGATTGCTGCCGGTGATCTGGTTATAGGCGGCCAAGGCCTTATCGACATTCGAGCCGAAACGCCCATCGATCACGCCCGGCGAAGCGCCGCCGCGGTCGAGCAGCACCTGCAGCGCCGCCACGTCCTGGCGCACGCCGAGCGACAGCGACGGATCGACGGCGGCCTTGCCGCCAGTATCAGGCGGCAGGGAAGCCTGCGTATCCGGATTGACCTGCTCTACGTCCGGCTGCGCAGGGTCTATCGCGGCCTCGTCTAGCGGCTGGCGCTTGATGACGCCCGGCTTTGCCGTTGGCGCATCGGGATAGCTGTTGTCGTAATTGCCGTCGTCCTGCGGCGCCGGCGGATAGGCTTCGACCGAATTGTCGCCATAGGGGTCGTATTCGTCCGCCGGCGGCGGGATGACCCGGCCTTCCTCTTCCAACTGCTTGCGGCGGAAGCGCGCCATGTCTTGTGGATCGTCGAGATAGTAGCGGTCATCATCGGTGGGAGCCCGGCCCAATTCGCGCAACCTTGTCTCGCGGCGCAGTGCACGCCGGTCAAGCCGCGTCTGCGGCGGCTGGATGGCGATGACCTTGCCGGTGTCGGCATCGACGATGACGCGGTTGCCGCGGGCGTCGTAATAGATGTCCAGATTTCCGTCCTGGGCCACAAGAATGCCGCCATCATCGGTGGCGCGGGCAACCTTTGGTGCACTGTCCTGCGCCGGCGCGGCAAGCGCACCGAAAGACACAAGCCCGGTGGCAAGCGCCGAAAGGGCAAAGATCGTGCGGAACATCGTGGCCAACTCTCCGGTCCCTAATTGCCGCCGCCCGGCATTGTACACTGGGCGAACCCCTTCGCCAGCAAACCAGTTACCCCACCCTATGGTTCCAATATGAACCGGGCATGAAGATGGCGGTTTTTCGGCGCACCGACGAATACTCGCTAGCTTGCGAGCCCCAATTCCTTGCGCGCCTGCTTGGTCAGCTTCAGGGCGACAAGGCGATGGCTCTCGCGCAAATAATCCTCCAGCGCAGCATCATCCATGCTCTGGCTTGTCCGACGCTGGATCCACTTCATGCCGCGCGAGGCAAGGTAGGGCGCGGGCCGCAAACCCGGCTGCTCCCTCAGCACGTCATAGGCGATGTCGGAACATTTGAAGGTGACGAAGAGCTGCTGGCCCTGATCCCAGCCGCCGATCGCAAATACCTTGGTGCCGACCTTCCAGACATGGGCGCCACCCCACTGGACGACGTGGTTTACCGCGGGCAGTGAGGCGCAGAAGCCATTGTAATCGTCCAGCGTCATCCGCCCTCCACCCTCAATATGAAAACGCCGCGCGTCCAGGATGGACGCGCGGCGTTGAAATCAGGCCGCCGCTTCGGTCGCGACGACCGTCGGCTTCGAGCGGAAGTTCAACCGGTCGGAACCGGACGTGACCTTGACGGTCGAACCGTCGAGAATCTCGCCGAGCAGGATCTTCTCCGCCAGCGGATCCTGCAGTTCCTTCTGCATCACCCGCTTCAGCGGCCGCGCGCCATAGGCCGGGTCGTAGCCCTTGGCCGCCAGCCACTCAATCGCCTCGTGATCCAGCGACAGCGTGATCTTGCGATCGACGAGCAGGCTTTCCAGCCGCTTGAGCTGGATTTCGACGATGCGGTCCATGTCCTTGCGGCGCAGCCGGTGGAACAGGATCACCTCGTCGACGCGGTTGAGGAATTCCGGCCGGAACGATGCCCTGACCACGCCCATCACCTCGTCGCGCACGGCATCGACATCCTGGTCCTCGCCGAGATTGACCAGATATTCGGCGCCAAGGTTCGACGTCATGATGATCAGCGTGTTGCGGAAATCGACCGTGCGGCCCTGCCCATCGGTGAGCCGGCCGTCATCGAGCACCTGCAAGAGCACGTTGAAGACATCGGGATGCGCCTTCTCGATCTCGTCGAACAGCACGACCTGATAGGGCCGGCGCCGCACCGCTTCGGTCAGCGCGCCGCCTTCCTCATAGCCGACATAGCCGGGAGGCGCGCCGATCAGCCGGGCGACCGAGTGCTTTTCCATGAACTCCGACATGTCGATGCGCACCATGGCGCTGTCGTCGTCGAACAGGAAGCTTGCCAGCGCCTTGGTCAGTTCGGTCTTGCCGACGCCCGTCGGCCCGAGGAAGATGAACGAGCCGATCGGCCGGTTCGGATCCTGCAGCCCGGCACGGGCACGCCGCACCGCCTTGGAAACGGCTTGCACCGCCTCGCCCTGGCCGACGACCCGCTTGCCGATCTCGTCTTCCATGCGCAGCAGCTTGTCACGCTCGCCCTGCAGCATCTTGTCGACTGGAATGCCGGTCCAGCGCGAGACGATATGGGCGACGTGGTCCGGGGTGACCACTTCCTCGACCATGCCGGCCTTGCCGTCCTGGGCCTCGGCTTCCTTCAGCTTCTTCTCGAGTTCCGGGATCTTGCCATAGGCAAGCTCGCCGGCGCGCTGGAACTCGCCCTTGCGCTGGGCAATGGCAAGCTCGTTGCGTGCCTCGTCGAGCTGCTTCTTCAAGTCGGCCGCAAGCCCGAGTTTCTGTTTCTCGGCCTGCCACTTGGTTGTGATCTCGGTCGATTCCTCCTCAAGGCCGACAAGTTCCTTCTCCAGGCGGGCGAGCCGGTCCTTCGAGGCATCGTCCGTCTCGACCTTCAGCGCCTCGCGCTCGATCTTGAGCTGCATGATGCGGCGGTCGATCTCGTCCAGCGCCTCGGGCTTGGAATCGACCTGCATCCTCAGCCGCGAAGCGGCCTCGTCGACCAGGTCGATCGCCTTGTCCGGCAGGAAGCGGTCGGCGATATAGCGGTTGGACAGCGTCGCCGCCGCCACCAGCGCCGAGTCCGAGATACGCACCTTGTGGTGCTGCTCGTATTTTTCCTTCAGGCCGCGCAGGATCGAGACGGTGTCCTCCACCGTCGGCTCATCGACAAAGACCGGCTGGAAACGGCGGGCAAGTGCCGGATCCTTCTCGACATGTTTTCTGTATTCATCGAGCGTGGTCGCGCCGACGCAGTGCAGTTCACCGCGCGCCAGCGCAGGCTTCAGCAGGTTCGACGCATCCATCGCGCCGTCCGCCTTGCCGGCGCCGACCAGCGTGTGCATCTCGTCGATGAACAGGATGATGTTGCCATTGGCCGACGTGACTTCGGAGAGCACGGCCTTCAGCCGCTCCTCGAACTCGCCGCGATATTTGGCACCGGCGATGAGTGCGCCCATGTCGAGCGCCATCAGCTGCTTGTCCTTCAGCGATTCCGGCACGTCGCCATTGACGATGCGCAGCGCCAGGCCTTCGGCGATCGCCGTCTTACCGACGCCCGGCTCGCCAATCAGCACCGGATTGTTCTTGGTGCGGCGCGACAGCACCTGGATGGTGCGGCGAATCTCGTCGTCACGACCAATGACCGGGTCGAGCTTGCCGGCGCGCGCGTCGGCGGTCAGGTCGCGCGCGTACTTCTTCAGCGCGTCATAGCCTTGCTCGGCACTCGCCGAATCGGCGGTGCGGCCCTTGCGGACATCATTGATGACCTGGTTCAGCGCCTGCGCGGTCACGCCGGCCTTTGCCAGTATGTCGGCGGTCTTGGCCGACTTTTCCATGGTGAGCGCCTGCAGCAGCCGTTCGACCGTGACGAAGCTGTCGCCGGCCTTCTTGGCCAGTTCTTCGGCCGTCGAGAACACCTTGGCCAGCGGCTGCGCCAGGTAGAGCTGGCCGTTACCGCCCTCCACCTTCGGCATTGCTTCGAGCGCCGTCTCGACGCCGAGCTTGACGTCGCGGACATTGCCGCCGGCGCGTTCGATCAGCGACGCGGCCAAGCCCTCGTCATCGTCGACGAGCACCTTCAGAATGTGTTCGGGGGTGAATTGCTGGTGATTGCGGGAGAGCGCCATGGTCTGCGCGGACTGGATGAAGCCGCGCACGCGCTCGGAGTACTTCTCAAGGTTCATATCTGTCTCCTTCCATCACCGGCCCGCTTTGCGGCACCGGATCAGATTGCGGTGACGGACCCGCCCATTCGAGCCGGATCCTGTTCAGCCGAGATATGGTGCATAGGCCATGCCGTCTCAAGACGCCTTGATGTCGGTCAATGCATAATATTCCACGTCAGCCGAAACGAAAACGGCGGAGATTTCTCCCCGCCGTTCAACGTCTTGAAATGCCGTTCGATCAGTTGTCGATGTCGACGATCGCTGGCTCGGCATTGCCGCTATCGGCCGGGGCCGCGGCCACCTCGCCGGCATCCGCATTGTCGCCACCGCTATCGACCTGGTCGGCATTGGTGCGCGGACGGCGCGGACGGCGCGGGCGACGGGCAGCGCCGCTCTCGGCGGCCGCCTCGTTGAGCTCGGCTTGGGCGGCAAGAGCCGCCGGCGAAAAACTCTCGAACAGCGGCGCCGGCTCGGCGACGGCAACGGTCTCGGCCGGTGAACCAGGCTCTAGCTGCACCTCCGCCTGTGCCGGGGCTTCGTTGCGCTGCTGGCCGCCTTGCTCGGTCGGTGACGGGTAATCACGCTGGCCATAGCCGCCATTTGGGCGGCGATCGCGGTGACGCCCGCCATTGTTGTCGCGGCCACCATTGTTGCGCCCGTTGTTGTCGCGCCCGCCATTGTCGCGATTGTCGCGGCCGTCACGGTTCAGCGCGACCTCGGCCGGCATGCCCTCGATCACCGGCTGCGGACCGGCGCCATGGTTGATGACAGGAATTTGCGGATCGGAGACGGTGTTGCCGCCATTGTTGCCGGCATTGTCGAAATCGTCGCGATCTTCATCGCCGTCATCGTCGAAATCGTCACGGTTTTGCTGGACGTTCTGGATCGGCATCTGCGCCTGCGCGGCGGCAATGATGCGATTGTAGTGTTCGGCGTGCTGGAGATAGTTCTCCGCCATGACCCGGTCGCCGGAGCTTTGCGCGTCACGGGCCAGGGTAGCGTATTTCTCGGCGATCTGCTGAGCCGATCCACGGATCTTCACATCCGGGCCGTTGCTCTCGTAGTTGCGCGTCAGGGGATTCGGGCCCTTGCGGTTGTTGTTGTTGTTATTGTTGTTGCCACCGCCGCCGCCATTGTTGTTGCGACCGCGCATGCGCCTGTTCTGCTGTTGTGGCCTCATTCGACTCTCTTCATCTTGAAATTTTCGAAAACTCGTTACGAACGGAGGCGCTCATGCAGCCAGCCGTTTCGTTTCTTCACCGGCGTTCGCCCGCATCAATTGCGTTGGCGCCACGTGCCATCCTGTTCCGGTTACATCACTTGCCGGACGATTCCCGCACGAAGCTTGGGCGTCGTTTGCGCAAGAAGGCAGCTATTTCCAAGGAGGACCGAATCGCTAAGAGCACTGCCTGCTTCGTCTCATCCGGTTGAGGCGACCCTAGCCGCATTCCCTGGTATTGCCAAGCGGTTTTTTCGCACTGCGTCAAGGCTTATCCCCATTGAAAGACAAGAACCCTGTCGTTTCCGCCGAGATCACGCAAAGCAGCAGCCGATGCATAACCAGCCGCCTTGAATATATCCGTAACCTCGTTGCGTTGCGTATGGCCGATCTCGACCGCAATCCTGCTTTCGGCTTCTAGAAACCGTGCCGCCTCGGCGGCAATGATCCTGTAGGGGTTCAGCCCATCCACGCCGCCATCCAAGGCTTGGCGTGGGTCGAAATCGCGGACCTCGTCCTGCAGATTTCCAATGTCTCCTGACGGTATATAGGGAGGGTTTGCGGCAATTACATGGTATCGGCCGGAAACTTTTTCGAACCAGTCCGACTGCACCGTCGTGAACCTGGCCTCGAGTCCGAGTTCCCCGGCATTGCGCGCCGCCGTCGCCAGCGCACCGGCGGAAATGTCGACACCGGTGGCGGTCGCGGCCGGCACGGCACTCAGCAGCGCCAGCGCGATCGCTCCCGTCCCGGTGCCGAGATCAAGGATGCGGCAGGCCCCCTCCCGCGCGGCCATTGCCTTGACGAAAGGCAGCACGGCCTCGACCAGCGTTTCGGTATCCGGCCTCGGCTCGAGCGTTTCCGGCGACAGCAACAGGCGCAAACCGTAGAATTCGCGGTAGCCGAGGATGCGGTGCACCGGTTCGCCACCCGCCCGGCGTCTCAGGGCGGCATCGATCGCGGCGATGGTGTTGCTGTCGATCATGCGTTCAGGATCGGCAATGGCCTGCGTGCGCGTCGTGCCGGAAAAATGTTCGACGATCAGCCGCGCATCGAGCGCCGGATCGCCGACCCCGGCCGCCATAAGCCTGGCCCGCGCTGCCCGCAGCAGCGGCCCCAGCGCCTCGGGCAGAGGGTCAGCCATCAAGGCCGATATCGGCCAGCAGCTTCGACTGGTGATCGGCGATCAGCGCGTCGATGATCTCGTCGAGCTCGCCCATCATCACCCGGTCGAGCTTGTAGAGCGTCAGGTTGATGCGATGGTCGGTGACGCGGCCTTGCGGGAAATTGTAGGTGCGGATGCGCTCCGAACGGTCGCCGGAGCCGACCTGCGATTTGCGCGATTCAGAGCGTTCCTCATCTGCCTTGCCGCGCTCCAGGTCATAGAGCCGGGCGCGCAGGATCTGCATGGCCTTCGCCCGGTTCTGGTGCTGCGACTTCTCCGCCTGCACCACCATGATGCCGGTCGGCAAATGGGTAATGCGCACCGCCGAATCGGTGGTGTTGACGTGCTGCCCGCCGGAGCCCGAGGCACGCATCGTGTCGATGCGGATGTCTTCGGCGCGGATTTCGATGTCGACCTCTTCCGCTTCCGGCAGAACGGCCACGGTCGCCGCCGAGGTGTGAATGCGCCCACTGGCCTCGGTCGCCGGCACGCGTTGCACGCGATGAACGCCGGATTCGAATTTCAGATGGGCAAACACGCCTTTGCCCGAGACGGTGGCGATGATTTCCTTGAACCCGCCGGCATCGCCGTCGCTGGCCGACACGGTTTCGAACCGCCAGCCGCGTTCGGCGGCATAGCGCTCATACATGCGAAACAGGTCGCCGGCGAAGAGCGCCGCCTCGTCACCGCCGGTGCCGGCACGGATTTCGAGGATGGCGTTCTTGTCGTCGGCGGCATCCTTGGGCAGGAGCAGGATCTGGATATCCTTCTGCAGCGCTTCGATACGCTCCTCCACGCCGGGCAGATCCGCCTCGGCGAGCGCCCGCATCTCGGCGTCGGTGCCCTTGTCGGCAAGCATTGCCTCGAGGTCGGCCTGCTCATGCTCGGCCGAGCGCAATTCCCTGACCTTGGCCACCATGTCCTGCAACTCGGCATATTCCGATGCCATCCTCACATAGGCATCCGGCGCCGGGCCGGCCGACATCTGCGCTTCGAGCATCTCGAAACGCTTGACGACTTGATCCATACGATCGCGGGGCAAATTGACCATGAGGGGGACGCTACAACGGAATCGAGCGGTCGTCGGCGAAGGCCTGCAGCAGCGCCCGCATCGGCAACCCCTGTGCCGGCGCCATCAGATTGTCGTCGAAGAACGCCGTCAGCTCATCCAGCGGCAGTTCCGTCAGCATCGCCTTGACCGGTCCGATCGAGGCCGGCGACATCGAGATCGAGCGGAAGCCAAGACCGATCAGCGCCATCGCCGAGATCGGCTTGCCGGCCAGTTCACCGCACAGCGTCACCGGCGTGTGGTTGCGGATGCCGGCGTCGGCGATCTGCTTGAGCACGCGCAGGAACGGCGCCGACAACGTGTCGAAGCGGTTGGCCAGTTGCGTGTTGCCGCGGTCGACCGCCATGACGAACTGGAACAGATCGTTCGAGCCGACCGAGACGAAATCGACCGCCTTCATCAATTCGTCGAGCTGGAACAGAAGCGACGGCACTTCCAGCATCGCGCCCAGCTTGAGGCTGGTCGGCAGATGATGGGCGAAACGCGAGAGATGCCGCACCTCGCGGTCGATGATTTCGCGCGCCTGGGCGATCTCGCCAAGCTCGGTCACCATCGGCAGCATCAGCTTGAGCTCGCGCCCGCCGCTGGCCTTCAGCAGGGCGCGGATCTGGGTACGCAGCAACCCGGGCCGGTCGAGCGTCAGCCGGATCGCCCGCCAGCCGAGCGCCGGGTTTTCTTCCTGGATGGCGCCCTTGAAATAGGGCAGCACCTTGTCGCCGCCGATGTCGATGGTGCGGAAGGTGACAGGTTTGCCGCGCGCGGCCTCCAGCACGTCGCGATAGAGCTTCTCCTGCGCCTCGGCGCGCGGAAACGTCGAGGCGACCATGAACTGCAGTTCGGTGCGGAACAGGCCGATGCCGGCAGCGCCCGATTCGGCCAGTTGCGGCAGGTCGACGGCAAGCCCGGCATTCATCAGGAGATCGACTTGCACGCCGTCCCTGGTCGTCGACGGCTTCTTGCGCAGTTCGCGATAGACCTCTTGCCGTCGGGCGCGGAACCGCACCTTTTCGGCATAGGCCGCTTCGAGATCGGACTGCGGCCGCAGATGAATCGTGCCTTCCTCGCCGTCGACGATGATGGCGTCGCCGTTTTCCGCCATGGAAACGGCGCCCTTCATCTGGCCGGCGACCGGAATGCCCATGGCGCGCGCGACGATGACGACGTGGCTGGTGGCGGCACCATCCTCGAGCACCAGCCCGCGCATTTTCTCCCTGGGGTAGTCCAGCAGCTCTGCCGCGCCCATCGAGCGGGCGACGATGATGGCGTCCTTTGGCAGCGAGGCCGCGACATCTTCCGGCCCGCGGCCCATCAGCTGGCGCAAGAGCCGGTTGGCGAGGTCGTCGAAATCGCTCATCCGCTCGCGCAGATAGGGGTCGGTCATGTGCAGCATGCGGGCGCGCATGTCGCTCTGCACCTTTTCCACGGCCGCCTCGGCCGTCAGGCCGTTGCGGATTGCCTCCTCCAGGCGCCGCACCCAGCCGCGGTCGTTGGCGAACATGCGGTAGGCTTCCAGCACCTGGCGATGCTCGCCCTCGAAGGCGACGTCGCGGCGCTCCAGCATGTCGTCGATGGAGAGCCGCAGCGAACCGAGGGAGCTCTCCAGCCGCCGGACCTCTTCCTCGCTGTCCTCATTGAACAGATTGGTAACGACGATGCGCGGCTCATGCAGCACGACATGGCCGAGCCCGACGCCGTCGTTGAAGGACAGGCCGGTGAAACTGACGGGCCGGCGCAGGTCGAGTTCCAGCCCAGGCCGGGTCAGCCGCGCCAGATCGCCGGTGGCGATCATCTCGGCGATGACCATGGCGGTGGTTTCCAGCGCCTCGACCTCGTCGTCGCGATAATGGCGCATGGTCTTGTTCTGCACGACCAGGACGCCCAGCGTGCGCCCGGCCCTGAGCACCGGCACGCCAAGGAAGGAATTGTAGATCTCTTCCCCGGTCTCCGGCAGATAGGCGAAAGCCGGATGTTCCTGCGCATTGGACAGATTGAGCGGCCGCGCGCTGGCCGCGATGGTGCCGACCAGGCCTTGCCCGAGTCGCAGCTGCGCCAGGTGGACGGCGTTCGGGTTCAGACCCTCGGTGGCATAGAGCTCAAGCACCGAATCGGCGCGCAGCACATAGAGCGAGCACACTTCCGCGACCATGTTGGAAGCGATGTCGCGCACGATCCGGTCAAGCCGCTCCTGCGGCTCCAGCGGCTCTTGCATGAGCTCGCGGAGCCGTTTCAGCAAAACGCGCGGGCCGCTGGCCTGGTCACGCATCGCGGCTTCTTCTCCAATGAAACACTTGCCGGCGCAGTTTCCGCCGCTGCCGGCATGCGCGCAACAACTGATTCAGTCTTGCTACTGCTTATCCAGACCGTAGACGGAATGCAAAGTGCGAACCGCAAGTTCGGTGTACGGACCGTCGATCAGTATCGAAATCTTGATCTCGGAGGTGGTGATGGCGCGGATATTGATCGCCTTCTCGGCCAGCGCCTTGAAAGCCGTGGCGGCGACACCGGCATGGCTCCTCATGCCGATGCCGATGACCGAAACCTTCGACATGCCGGCTTCCGACTGCACGACATCGTAGCCGACCTCGGCCTTCAGCCCGTCGAGCACGGCCAGCGCCTTGTCGACGTCACCCGAAGGCACGGTGAAGGTCATGTCGGTGAACTTGCCGTCCTCGGAGATGTTCTGGACGATCATGTCGACATTGATGTTGGCCTCGGCCAGCGGCCCGAAAATGCCGGCGGCGACGCCAGGGCGGTCGCCGACGCGGCGCAGCGAAATCTGGGCCTCGTCCTTGGCGTAGGCAATTCCGGTGACGACCTGCTGTTCCACGATCTCTTCCTCGTCGCAAATGAGCGTTCCCGGAGGATTGAGCAAATCCCCCATTCCGGGCGCGTCGGGATCGTCGAAGGACGACCGCACGAAGGTACGCACCCTGTGCACCATGGCAAGCTCGACCGAACGCACCTGCAGAACCTTGGCGCCGAGCGAGGCCATTTCAAGCATTTCCTCGAAGGAGATCTTGGCCAGCCGCCGCGCCTTGGGCTCGATGCGCGGATCGGTGGTGTAGACCCCGTCGACGTCGGTGTAGATGTCGCAGCGGTCTGCCTTGACCGCCGCGGCGATGGCGACCGCGCTGGTGTCGGAACCGCCGCGGCCGAGGGTCGCGATGCGGTTGTCCGGCCCGATGCCCTGGAAGCCGGCGATGACGGCCACCTGGCCCTCGCCGAAGCGCTTGATCAGGAAGGCGCCGTCAATGTCGAGGATGCGCGCCGCGCCATGCGCGTTGTCGGTCTTGATCGGGATCTGCCAGCCCTGCCAGGAGCGGGCATGTACGCCCATGTTCTGCAAGGTGATGGCCAGCAGGCCGGCGGTGACCTGTTCGCCGGAAGCGACGACCGCGTCATATTCGCGTGCGTCGTGCATCGGCGAGGCCTCGCGCGTCCAGCCGACCAGCTCGTTGGTCTTGCCGGCCATCGCCGAAACCACCACCGCCACCTCATGGCCGGCATCGACCTCGCGTTTGACGTGACGCGCCACGTTGCGGATGCGGGCGATGTCGGCGACGGAGGTTCCGCCGAATTTCATCACGATACGCGCCATGGAAGCGAAATGCCTTTGACTGAAGCCGGCCAGGAGCCGAAAACGAAGGAAAGCGCCCGGCTGGCGCCGGCCGCTGAATGCGCGGCCTCCTTAGCCAAATGCTTTGGGTTTCGCAAGGCTGGCGGCGGAATGCCGGCTTCAAGAAGACGGCATATTGCCATCCAGGCCAGCGCCGCGTACCAAATGCTGCCCGCGGGGGATTTCCTTTTGGCTCGGCATAACAGATGATTGCTCGTCTTCGGCGCGCCATGCGGTTGCAATCGCTGCCGCTTGTCGCCGGCTTTGCTGTGCTGTCGCTGATCGTCGGCACCCGCGCGCTGCTCGTCGAGGGACAAAGGGCCAATCGTGCCGCCGCGCGCGAGACAATCGAATACCAGCAACAGCTTTCAGGGCTGCTTTCATTGGCGCAGGAAGCCGAGGCAGGCCAGCGCGGCTATCTGCTGACCGGCGAGAAATCCTATCTCGAACCGTACCAGAAGGCTGTCGACGCAATTCCGGGCCAACTTGCCCACATCGATGCCATGACATCGTCCAATGATCAGCTCGCCCCGCAGATCAGCCATATCAAGGATGCGCTGGCGCAAAAGCTGGCTGAAATGTCCGAGACCATCGCCCTCTACGACAAGGGCGATGCGTCAAAGGCGCTGGAACTCGTCCGCGGCGGCCAGGGCAAGGCCGCCATGGACGATATCCGCGCCAGCATAGACACGATCCGGCGCATCGGCGCCGCCGACATCGCCGCGCGCGATGAACACACGGACCAGGCCGAGGCCTGGCTGCGTGTCGGTTCGCTTGCGGCCCTCGTCGCGATCTTCCTGCTCGGCGCCTATACCATCCGCCAATCCCGCCGCCGATTCCGCGAGGTCGCCACCGCCCAGGAAGAGCTGATGCGCAAGAACATCGAGCTCGGCAACGAGATCGACACGCGCGAGAAGGCCGAATCCCAGATTCGCCAGATGCAGAAAATGGAGGCGGTCGGCCAACTGACAGGCGGCATCGCCCACGATTTCAACAATATGCTGGCGGTCATCCTCAGCGCGATGAACCTTGCCCAGCGCAAGCTGAAGCGCGGCGAGAATGACATCGAGAAATTCATCGAGGCCGCGACGGATGCGGCCAACCGTGCCGCCAATTTGACCTCCCGGCTGCTTGCCTTCTCGCGCCTGCAGCCGCTGGCGCCGCAGGTGGTCGACACCAACCGGCTGTTGACCGGCATGTCCGACCTTCTGCACCGCGCGCTCGGCGAAGGCATCCGCGTCGAAACCGTGCTGGCGGCGGGCCTTTGGAAAACCTACGCCGACCCCAGCCAGATCGAGAACGCCATCCTCAACCTTGCCGTCAATGCCCGTGACGCCATGGACAATGACGGCCAATTGACCATCGAGACCGCCAACAGCCACCTCGACGACGCCTACGCCGCGACGCATGCCGAAGTCACGCCAGGCCAATATGTGATGATCGCGGTAACCGACGCCGGCACCGGCATGTCACCCGAGGTCATCGCCAAGGCGTTCGAACCCTTCTTCACGACCAAGCCGGTCAACAAGGGCACGGGACTTGGGCTGAGCCAGGTGTTCGGCTTCGTCAAGCAGTCGGGCGGCCACGTCAAGATCTACTCCGAACCGGGCCAAGGCACGACGATCAGGATCTATCTGCCCCGGTTTTTCGGACCGGAGGAGCCGGCGGCACCCGCCGGGCGCGGCAAGAGCGCCGCCAGGGTCACCGGAACGATCCTCGTCGTCGAGGACGACGCCCGCGTACGGGCCGCCACGACAGAGGCCATGCGCGAACTCGGCTACACGGTCATCCACGTTGGAAGTGGCCAGGAAGCCCTTCAGCAGCTGGCGGCGACATCGGACATCGCCGTGCTTTTCACGGATATCGTCATGCCTGCGATGAACGGCCGCAAGCTCGCCGAGGAAGCGGTTGCACGCCAACCCGGTCTGAAGGTCATCTTCACCACCGGTTTCACCAGGAATGCCGTCGTCCATAACGGCGTGCTCGACCATGACGTGCACTTCCTGGCCAAGCCGTTCACCATCGAGCAACTCGAAGCCAAGCTGCGCGACGTGCTGGACGCAAAATAGGCCGCGCCAGAACGTCCTTCAGCCTGAGGCAGTCACGCTTGTCCACAGGCCGGGATAGTCGGCGACGAAGCCGTGCGGCGAGACACCAAGGATCTCGTCATAGCCGAACACGGGCGCGCTGTAGGCGTAGCGGGTCTCGTCGAGACGCCGATAGCTTTGCTCGAGAAGCACCATGTCGAGCGTTGGAAAGCTCAGATAGG
Organism: Mesorhizobium sp. WSM4307; assembly: GCF_007003945.1. Lineage (NCBI taxonomy): Bacteria > Pseudomonadati > Pseudomonadota > Alphaproteobacteria > Hyphomicrobiales > Phyllobacteriaceae > Mesorhizobium > Mesorhizobium sp. WSM4307. The sequence continues at coordinate 319,347 of NZ_VFTB01000010.1, read as the reverse complement.
CGGCTGGAGCGGGCGTCGCCTCGCCGATGCCGAGGTCGAACCGGCGTATCGCCAGCAGGTTCGATGCCGGCGTGAAGCCGAGGTCGACGTCGACAAGGCCGGCAACGCCCCGCTTAGGCTCGCCGTTCAGCATCCACTCGCCGTCGGCACGTCGTTCAATGGCATAGTGCAGCTCGCGCATGCCGAGAAAACCATCGACCCGCGCCGATCGCGTGCACCAGCCGGCGTCGCAAATCACCTCATAGGCAAGGCAGCATGGCTTGCCGTCCTGGACGAAGATGGCCTGTCCCTGGAGGCTGTGCCCGCCATCGGCTTGCGACAGCAGGCAGGCGTCGTGGCCCTCCACATCCAGCCTGCGCCAAAGGATCGAAGCCGTCATGACCTTCATCGTGCACTCCTTCGAATCCAAACGATGCCCCTCATTCGCCAGCCGGCCAATTGTGTTTCACCGCCGCGGTCGACAACTGACATGCCCTGACAGGATGTTCCGCCCTGTCGGCAGAGGAAAATTGTTGCCTTGACTTTCCCGCCTACACGCCCGACTTCCTAGCGTTCGAGGAGACCAACCAATGCCAGAAGCCCGACGATCGACGATCGATGCCGGAGAAGTGGAACGCTTTTCCGCCCTTGCCGCCGAATGGTGGAACCCGAACGGCAAGTTTCGTCCGCTGCACAAATTCAATCCGGTCCGGCTTTCCTATATCCGCGACCAGATAGCGACGCGCTTCGGTCGTGACCCGCGTGCCGCGCGGCCGTTCGAGGGGCTGCGCATCCTCGATATCGGCTGCGGCGGCGGTCTTTTGTGCGAGCCGATGGCGCGTCTTGGCGCCGAGGTCGTGGGAGCGGACGCCTCCGAGACAAACATCGAAGTGGCGAAACTGCACGCAGCCGAGGGCAATGTGATCGTCGACTACCGAGCCACAACTGCCGAGGATCTTGCCGACGCCGGCGAAACATTCGACGTCATCCTCAACATGGAAGTGGTCGAGCACGTCGCCGACATCGATCTGTTCGTCGCCAAATGCGGCCAGATGGTCCGCCCCGGCGGCATCATGTTCGTGGCCACCATCAACCGCACGCTGAAGGCGCTGGGGCTCGCCATCATCGGTGCTGAATATGTGCTGCGCTGGCTGCCGCGCGGCACTCACCAGTTCGGCAAGCTGGTGCGCCCGGAAGAACTGGAGAAGGCGCTCGACGGCGCCAGCCTGACGGTCATCGACCGCACCGGCGTCACCTACAATCCGCTTGCCGACCGCTGGGCGCGGTCGAAGGACATGGACGTCAACTACATGGTGCTGGCGGAGAAGGGATCCGTCTGATCCGGCGCACTTTTCCTGGAATTTCCTCCAAGGTGTGTCGGGATTGAGGTCAGGCCGAGTCGAAAATGGTGGCTTCCGAGAACCGGAGCGGAGCGCATTTTTGGCCACGCGAGCACCGGCCTGCGCCGGCCGTAGCCTTAGCTGCCGCGCCATTCACGAGTGCTTCGGCCGGCGAGGCCGGAAGCGCAGGAAGCCGCCATTTGCAGGCCGGCATCACCTGAATATCACCACACCTCAGGCGTCGAGGGGCCGATAGCCTCCGCGCCAGTAGATCAGCGCCTGGCCGGCATCGCGGGTGCGCACTGCCTCGACCGAACCGATGACGATGGAGTGCGTGCCGCGGTCGATCATCTCGTCGAGGCTGCAGTCGAAGGTGGCCACCGCGTCCGAAAGCAGCGCGGCTCCGGTCTTCAGCGTCACCCATTCGGCGCCCTCATAGCGGTCCTTGCCCTTGATGCCGCCAAAGCCGGAGAAACGCTCCGCCACGGCTTGATGCCGGGGCCCCAGCGAATTGACGCCGAAATGCCGGTAGCGCTCAATAACCGGCCAGGTCGATGACGATCGGTTGACGCAAGCGATCACCTTGGGCGGTTCGGCCGACAGCGAGACCACCGAAATGACGACAAGGCCGGACCGGTCGTCGCCGACACCGGCGGTGATGACGCTGACATTGCCGACGATGAGCCGCATGGCGGCGCGGAAGTCGGCGACGCTGACCGAAGCTTCTGTCATGGACATTGCCTCTTCGCTTCTTTGCTAAGCCGCCGACTGCATTGCGGCCGGTGCGATGCGGATGCCCCTCTCTTCGAGAATGGGGAGCACGGTGTCGCGGAAATAGGGGAATTCCTCGACATAATCGACGAAGGACAGTGTCGAGCCGCGAAAGCCTGCCGCGTGCAGGGCGGTGATCCCGTCGGCGACCTGCTCGGGCGTGCCGGTGAGCGGGAAGCCGCCATGGCCCGCCGCCATGCGGTCGCGAATGAGCGCCAGAAGATCATGCGGGAACGACTGCGCATGGGCGAACTGCAGCCGAACCAGATTGTCGACCGCCGCCCAGTCGGCGTTGGCGCGGCCGAAATGTTCGAGATAGTCCTTGGCTTCCTTTTCGGTCGGCCGGCAGACGACATGGGCAAAGGTCAGCACGTCGACTTTGCTGCCGGCGGCCCTCGCCTGCTCCTTCAGCGCAATGATCTCATCCTTGGAGCGCGCCAGGTCGATTGCCGGCGTGAACAGGAAATCGGCGTTGCGGACCGCGAATTTGCGGCCCTCCTCCGAACCGGCGGCATTGAGGATCGGCAGCCGAGACGACGGACGCGGGTCGCCAAGCACATTCTTGAGCTTGAACCAGGTGCCGTCCCAGTCGAAGGCTTCCGTGCGCTCCCACAGCGCCTGGACAATATCGAACCATTCCTGGGCATAGCCGTAGCGCGTGACATGGTCATCGGGCAGTGTCAGCCCTAGCGCCTCATATTCCGGCTTGTTCCAGCCGGCGACGATGTTGAGGCCGATGCGCCCGCGGCTGATCTGGTCGATGGTCGCCAGTTGCTTGGCGACGACCACCGGATGGTTGGCCGCCGTGTGGGTGGTGGCGAAGACCGTGATGTTGCGGGTCAGCGCCAGGAGCCCGGCCGCCCAGGTGATCGTCTCCAGCACATTGCCGTGGAAATTCGTCTCGCCGCCATAACCGATCCAGCGCGCGATCGGCAGCATGAAGTCGATGCCGGCCTCGTCGAGCAGATGCGCCAGCCGCAGATTGTTGTCCCAGGAACTGGCCCAGCGCTCGGGAACCTTGGTGACGGTCATGCCGCCGGAACAATTGGACGCGAAAGTGCCGAGAAAGAAGGGTTGCGCGTGAGGCGCGGTCTTGTCGAGCATGCTCATTGGCGGTGTTCTCCTCATTTTTTGCTTATAATTTATAATAGAAAGTCTATCATAAATTCATGTGGACGCAATCACCGGGATCAGCGCATGCTGACGGCAGGGGACAGGCAGATGAACGAACGGCGCAAATCTTTGGAAACACAGGCCGAACTGCTGGATCGCGGCTGGCATCTGGCGCGCACGCCGCTGGAGATCGACGTCACCGAAGTCGAGTACGCGCTGATGCGCTCCTACGAGGCGTTCGGCCATTGGCAGGCTGAATGCCTAGCCACGGTCATCGAATTTTCCGCCAGCGGACCCGAGAACGCGCTGCTCCACATCATCCGCATGAACGACCGCCCGAAAAGCGTGCGCGATCTTGCCCAGATGACCAACCGCGACGACATCCCCAACATCCAGTACAGCCTGCGCAAACTGCTGAAGGGCGGTTTGATCACCCGCACCGGCAGCGGCAGGGCCGGCGTCACCTACGAAGTGACGCCGCTCGGGCATCGCGTGACCGAGCGCTATGCCGACATCCGCTCCGTCCTGCTCATCGATGCGGTGACGCGCATTCCCGAAATGGCCGACAAGCTTGAAGATGTCGCGCGCACGCTCGAACTGATGACCGGCATCTACGAACAGGCGGCGCGGGCCGCCGCCACGCACCGCCGCCGGAACCCAAGGCCGGAGCCCGGCGGCGACGCCGACGGCGGCGGAAAACTCTGACGACGTTTACGCAGGCTGCGGCTCCGCGACGACCTGGCTCTGCGCCTTCGTGGTGATGAAGACGCCGGCGGTGATGATGGCGGCGCCGGCCCAGGTCAGCAACTGATAGTGCTCGCCAAGGAAGATCGTGCCGGCAAACAGGCCGACCGCGGCCGCCACATAGCCGATCTGGCTGAGATAGACCGGGCCGCCGACCGCCTGCAGCCGGAAGAAGAAGGCAAACATCGCAGACGCCGATGCTACCTGCGCGATGACGACCAGCGGCACGCCTCCGAGCGGCGCGAAGGCCTTGATGCCGAACAGAGCGAGAATGCCGGCGAGCAGCAGCGTCGCCGACGCCAGATGGCTGCCGACGGCAAGCTCGATCGGGCCGGTGCCTTCCGGCCAGTCGACGGTGCGGTAGATGTTGCCGGCGCAAGGCTGACCGGGATCAGCAGCCCCATCACCACCCAGAACAGATCGGCCGGCTGGCTGGCCTCGCCGCGCGTCGCCGCCACCATCACGGCGCCGACGAAACCGACGGCTATGCCGATGATGCCCAGCATGTTGGGGCGCCGGACGCGCAGCAGGATCGAGAACACCAGCGTGACGACAGGCGACAGCGTGAACATGATGCCGGTATAGCCGGCGCCCAGATGCGGGATGGCCGAGAACATCAAGAGATTGGGGACGGCATAGGACACGGCGGCCGTGACGAAGAAATAGCGCAGTTTGTGCGCGGTGAGCCGGATACGCTGCCCGCGCAGCAAAAGCACGCACAAAAGCACGCCGCCGGCGCCGAGCGAAATGACGAAAGCCCAGACCATGGCCGGCACGCCGGCTGCCGTGGCGAGCTTGCCGAAGGGCAGTGTCAGGCCGAGCAGGCCGCCGGTGACGACTAGCAGGCCGAGCGCCGAATCCCAGAGAAATTCCATCGGATGGTCCCGTCACTCAATCGTAAAATTTGGCACTTGCGGCGCTTGGCCGGTGCTGTACCTTAAGATAAGATAACGCAAAGATTCTTAACGTCAAGATATTTAACGGTGAGACAGATGGATCGCGCGGCGAAGGCGATCGAGCAGTGGAAACGGGAGCGGCCGGACCTTGATGTCTCGCCGATGGGCGTGCTTGGGCGATTGAACGAAGCCTCGTCGTTGATCGCGCGTGATCGCCTGGCTCCGCTGTTTGCGCAATTCGGATTGCAAGCCGGCGAGTTCGACGTGCTGGCAACGCTGCGCCGCTCAGGCTCACCTTACGCGCTGACGCCGACAGATCTCTACGAAGCGACCATGGTAACCTCAGGCGCCATGACCAACCGGCTCGACCGATTGGAAAAGGCCGGATTGATCCTGCGCGGCCCGCACCCCAACGACCGGCGCGGCATCGTCGTGCAGCTTACCGAGAAGGGTCTCGCCTTGATCGACGAGGCCCTGACCGCCCACGTCGCCAATGAGCACGAGATCCTCGCGGGCCTGACGCCTGCGGAACGGGAAACGCTCGCGCACCTGCTTGAGAAATTGATAGGCAGCGTGAGCTGAACCTCAGTTGCGGTCGTCCGGAAACACCGGGATCGGCATGAAATCGACGCCATCCTCGGCCAGCCCCTTGGCCTCTTCCAGCGTCGCCTCGCCATAGATGCCGCGCGGGTCGGTTTCGCCGAAATGGATTTTTCGCGCTTCCTCGGCGAATTTGTCGCCGACATAGTCGGCATTCTCGCGCACCTTCTCGGCCATCGCCTTCAGTTGCGCCAGGGCCTGTTTCTGCGCCTCGCCCATGGCGAGCGCTATGGTCTCCTGCTTGCGCGCCGTGGAAACGGCGGGCGCCATCAGGGCCTTCTCTACCTTGTGCGAGCCGCAGCTCGGGCAATCGACAAAGCCACGCTTCTTCTGGGTATCGAAATCGTCATTGCTGCGGAACCAGCCCTCGAACTCGTGCTCGTTCTCGCAGATCAGGGTAAAGCGGATCAAGAGGCAGCACCCCTGAGACGCGGCGCGTCCACCGCGCCGGCATTGATGGTGAAATCCCGCGCATTCTTCAAATTGGGGATCTTCTTGCGCGCCGCAAGCGACTGCGCCGGGTCGATCTCGGCGACGATGACCGCTGGCTCGTCATGCGCGGCTTCGGCGATGATGCGCCCCCAGGGATCGACGATCAACGAATGCCCAAACGTCTCGCGGCCGTCCTCGTGCAGGCCGCCTTGCGCGGCGGCGACGACAAAGGCGCCGTTCTCGATGGCACGGGCCCTGAGCAGCACATGCCAGTGCGCCTCGCCGGTCTGTCGGGTGAAGGCGGCGGGCACGGTCAAAACATCGGCGCCAGCCAGCGCCTCGGTGCGGAACAGTTGCGGGAAACGCAGGTCGTAGCAGACCGCAAAGCCAAGCTTCGCGGCGCCCGCTACCTCGGTCACGACGGCCTCGGTGCCTGGTTCGTAGGCCGCAGATTCGCGCCAGCTCTCGCCATTGTCGAGGTCAACGTCGAACATGTGGATCTTGTCATAGGTGGCGAGCGTCGCGCCGTCCGGACCGAACAACAGCGCCCGGTTGGCGAGCTTGCCGTCGGCGCGCAGGAGGGCGGTCGAGCCGATATGCAGGAAGACGCCGAGTTCGCGCGCCAGTCCGCGCCCAGTCGCGACGATGATGTCCTTGTCTTCGGAGGTGAAGGAGGCGGCGCGCGCCTGCTTGTCGCGGATCAGCGCCCCGGTCATTTCCGGCGTCTGGATATAGGTCGCGCCCTGACCGGCCGCCTCCCGCACCAGCCGTTCGAGATCGACCGCATTGCGCTCGGGGCTTTCACCGGAACGCATCTGGACCGCCGCAGCCTTGAAAACACCCATCGTCACACCCTTAGATCGTCGCGCCGTTGGCGAGCAGCCTGTCCAGCTGGCCTTCGGCCTCCAACTCGTGGAGATCGTCGCAGCCGCCGACATGCGTGTCGCCAATGAAAATCTGCGGAAAGGTCGTTCGGCCGTGGGCTCGCGAGATCATCTCCTGGCGCAGTTCCGGCGAAAACGAGGCGTCATGCTCGGTATAGGTGACGCCCTTGCGCTCCAGCAGCCGCTTGGCCGCCGTGCAGTAACCGCACATCATGCGCGTATAGATCGTGACATCGACCATGACGAATTTCCGCTTCCGTTGCCGACTTATATAGTCACGGACTCGTCCGCCCGGAAGTCCCCCGGCAGCACACGCGCGAAGGTCAGCACGTCGACGGCGGCGGCACCTCCCTTTTTCAGCGCCTTGGTGGCCGCGCGCACGGTGGCGCCCGTGGTGTAGACGTCATCGATCAGAAGCACCCTGCGGCCGGCGATCTCGATCTCCGCCTCGGCAGGCACGCGGAAGGCGGCTCGCACATTCTCCTCGCGCTCCTGCCGCTCGAGCCCGACCTGCTGGCGGGTGAGTTTTACGCGCCGCATGGCGGAAGGCGCGAAAGACAGGCCGCTGAGCTCACAAACCGCACGCGCCAGTTCCGCCGACTGGTTGAAGCGCCGCCGGAAAAAACGCCGCCAGTGCAGCGGCACCGGCACCACCACATCGGCTTCGGCGATGAGATCGGCGCCTGCGCGCACCATCCAGCGCGCCATCCAAGGCGCCAGATCGGTGCGATCCTGGTATTTCAGCCCTTGCACCATCTGGCGGGCAACGCCGGAATAGGCGACGGCTGCCCGCGCCCGCTCGAAGGGCGGCGGATCCGCGATCGCCTCGGCCGACAGAAAACCCTCGCCCATATGGTGGGTGAACGGCGTGCCCATCACCGGGCACCAGGGCCGTTCCAAGAGCCGCAGCTTTGGCCAGCAGGCGCCGCACAGCACGCCCGGCTGCGAGACATGCCGGCGGCAACCGGCACAGACCGGCGGAAACAGCATGCGCGCCGGCCAGCCCAGGGCCGATCGGGCGAGGTTCCTGATCCCGATGGACTTGATCTCTGGCATCGGATCGGCCACGTGGTTGGTTCTCCGCACCGAGTGTACCAAGTATATCAGGGCGTGGACAAACAAGGATCCACCCGTTGCAGCCTATTATGGATACCTCTTTGTGGCTGGCGCACAAGCGGCGCGCGCTCAGCCATCCTGTCGACGGCGCCGATTTCCTGATGAACCGTGCCGCCGAGGACCTTGCCGACCGGCTGGGTGCCGTCGAGCGGCGGTTCGGCAAGGCGGCGGTGCTGTTTTGCCAGACGCCGGCCGTGGCCGATGTGCTCGCCGCGAGCGGCAAGGTGGCGGAGATCGTCCGCGTCGAGACGGACGCCGTCTTCCTGATGGGTGCCGTCGGCCTGGTCGCGCCGCTGGAAACCGTGCCGTTCGAGCCGGCAAGCCTCGATCTGGCGGTATCGCTTCTGTCGTTACAGGCGATGAACGACATTCCCGGCATGCTAATCCAGATCCGTCGCGCGCTGCGGCCGGACGGGCTCTTTCTCGGCGCCTTCGCCGGCGCCGGCACGCTCGGCGAGTTGCGTGAGAGCCTGCTTGCCGCCGAGACCGAGCTTTACGGCGGCGCCAGCCCCCGCGTCATCCCCTTTACCGACGTGCGCGACGCCGGTGCGCTGCTGCAGCGCGCCGGTCTTGCCCTGCCGGTCGCCGATGTCGAGACCGTGACGGTGCGCTATGCCAATTTGTTTGCCTTGATGGCCGATCTGCGCGCCATGGGCGAAACCAGCGCCCTCACCGATCGCAGCCGGCGGCCGGGCACACGCAGACTGTTTGCGCGTGCCGCGGAAATCTATGCCGAGCGGTTTTCCGACGCCGACGGCCGGATCCGCGCAAGTTTCTCGATGGTCTGGATGTCCGGCTGGGCGCCCGATGCATCGCAGCAGAAACCGCTGAAGCCGGGTTCCGCCAAAGTCTCGCTGAAGACGATACTGGAAGCTCCCGACGGGCAATGATCGGGTCAGCCGCGGACAGCCGGATCAGGGTGCGAACGCGTTCGCAAGCCGGCTGCCATTGTCGCTGAACAGCCAGGTGATCGAGTTGAACACCTGACCGATGCCGGCGACGATGGTCAGCGACAACACAGCGATGATCAAGCCATATTCGACCGCCGTGGCGCCGGATTCGTCTTTCAGAAAATGCAGCAGCACTGGTTTCATCACCTCGATCCCCTCGCCGAGGACCTTACCGCCGACCTGTTAAGAAAGGTTAACGGCAAAGCCTTAACAGGCGGTGAAACCGCCAACTCTTGCAAATTCCAACCATGTCAGCAGTCGCCGCTGGTTCTGCCATCGGAGCCGATGATGCAGACCGAATCGGGCTGCGCCTGCAGCACGCTGCGCCGCACCGTATAGGTGGTGCGATGGCCGATCGAGCCGGTGGCCGTCATGTCGAGACCACCGGGAAAATCATCGCGCGCCGATTGCGAGCGCGTCTGGCTGTCGAGGTATGGGGTCGCGATCAGCGCCAGCGCCACCGCGGCCGAGCCGAACAGCAGTGTCACGCGCAGGATGCCCATGCCCGCATCGGCGGCACGAAAGCCGCGGTCGGGCCGGATCGAATCCCAATCCCTGTCCAGGCTCATCCTATCGCTCCCCCGCCAATCCGCGACGCGGCCGCGACGACGCGGCCATGCATCAATTTTTCATGATGAGATAAATCTTCCATTAACGCTGGCTGATATGGGCGGTGGCCCGCTCCTCAGAGCAACTCCAGGAAAACGTGTGAAGCGGTTTTCCCGGCAAAGCGCGGAGCGCTTCCCTTGGGAATCGCGTCAAGACAAATCCTCAGAGCAGATCGATCAGGAACGGAATCAGCGGCGCGTCGGCCGGCGGCATCGGATAGTCACGCATCTGCTTCGGCCGTACCCATTTCAGCGCCTGTCCTTCCCGGGGCTGGGCGATGCCGCGGAAGCGGCGGCAGACAAACAGCGGCATCAACAGATGGAAGTCGTCATAGGAATGGCTGGCGAAGGTAAGCGGCGCCAGGCAAGGGATTTCGGTCTCGATGCCGATCTCCTCGTGCAATTCTCGGATGATGCATTGTTCCGGCGTCTCGCCGGGCTCGACCTTGCCGCCGGGAAATTCCCACAGGCCGGCAAGCTGCTTGCCCTCGGGCCGCTGCGCAAGCAACACGCGGCCGTCGGTATCGACAAGCGCGCAGGCCGCGACCAGGAGCAGACGCTTGCCGGTATTGGCCGGATCACTCATGCCCAATTTCACTCATGACCGGGCGGCCGGCGATAATGGTAGCGATAGACTTCCTGGAAGCCGAGCGACCGATAGAGCGCCAGAGCCGGCACATTGCCGGCCTCGACCTGCAGCCAGGCTTCCCGCGCGCCGCGCAGCCGCGCCCATTTCAGCGCCGACCGGATCAGGTTGCGGCCATGGCCTTTGTTGCGCGCCGCCTTGTCGGTGGCGACTTCGAACAGGCCGGCGAGATCGCCGTCATGCACGCAGATCAACGTCGCCAGCGCCTCTGTCCCATCTTCCAGCGCGAACAGCCCGGCCTCGGGCTGGATGGCGCCGATGATCTCCGACAGGCCGGGCCGCAGCGAAACATCCGAGCCGCTGACCTTGAGCGACGCGCCGATGAAGCGGCTGATGTCCTTGAGCGGAATCTGATCCATGGCGGCATCGAGCTGGGCGTCGGCCAGCGGCAGCCGCATGACCAGCGATTCGTCGAATCGGCTCCAGCCCTCCTTGTCGAGATGGCCGGCAAGATCGGGACCCGACAGCGGCGACATGCGGAACGTCAGCGGCCTGCCATAGGCGTCGAAACGGCGGCTGGCGCGGCCGATGCGGTCGGCTATGTGCTGGATGTCGCCGGGATCGAGCGGGTTGACCGAATTCAACCGCTTCGCCGGATGGCCGGCGGTGAGCCGCACCACCCAGGTGCCGTCATAATGGACGGCGGCCGCCGGCCAGGCGCGAAAGCCGGCCGCCTCGTAGCGGCGCACGATCGCAAGCATGCTTGCCGGATGCCTGGAAGCCAAAACCGTCAGCTCCGATAATCGCCGTTGATGGCGACATATTCCTTGGTGAGGTCGCAGGTCCACACCGTCGCCTTGCCGCGGCCAATGCCGATATCGGCACGGATGCGGATATCGTCGCGCTTCATGTAGGCCGAGGTCTTTTCTTCCGAATAGGCCGGATCGCGCTCGCCCTCATGCGCCAGCCGGTTGTCACCGAACCAGATCGACAGCCGGTCGCGGTCGGCGGGCTCGCCGGCCTTGCCGACGGCCATGACGACACGGCCCCAATTGGCGTCCTCTCCGGCGACCGCCGTCTTGACCAGGGGCGAATTGGCGATCGACAGCGCGATGCGCTTGGCCGAGCGGGCCGATTTCGCGCCAGTGACGGTGACTTCGACCTGCTTGCGGGCGCCCTCGCCGTCGCGCACCACCTGCAGCGCCAGCGACTTCAGCACCTTGCCGAGCGCCCGGCGGAACTGACCGAGCCGTGCGTCTTTCGGGTCGGTGATTTCGGGCGCACCGCGCTTCGCCGCCTTGCCGGTGGCGAAGATCAGCAGCGTGTCGCTGGTCGAGGTGTCGCTATCGACGGTCACCGCGTTAAAGGTCTTGGCCGTGCCGCGCGACAGCAGATCCTGCAGCACAGGGGCCGCGATCGGCGCGTCGGTGGCGATGAAGGACAGCATCGTCGCCATGTCGGGCGCGATCATGCCGGCGCCCTTGGAGATGCCGTTGATGGTGACCTCGGTATCGCCAAGCTTGACGGTCTGCGTCGCCACTTTCGGATAGGTGTCCGTGGTCATGATGGCCTTCGCCGCCTCGGTCCACAGGTCGGGCTTGCCAACGCTGACCAGTCCGGCGAGCAGGTGGCTGAACTTGGTCGCGTCGAGCGGCTCGCCGATGACACCGGTCGAGGCCAGGAAGACCTCCCCTGCCGTGCAGCCGGCAGCCTTTGCCGCCGCCTCGCCGGTCAGCGCGGTGGATTCGCGGCCCTTCCTGCCGGTGAAGGCGTTGGCATTGCCGGAATTGACGACCAGCACCCGCGCCTTGCCGGCGGCAAGGTTCTGGCGGCAGAAATCGACCGGCGCCGAGGGGCATTTCGACCTGGTGAACACGCCGGCGACCGCGGTGCCGGCATCGAACACCATGGCCAGCAGGTCGGTGCGGTTCTTGTACTTTATCCCCGCTTCGGCGGTGGCGATGCGCACCCCTTCAATGACAGGCATCTTGGGGTACTTCTTCGGCGCGAGCGGCGAAATCGTCGTGGACATGGGGACCTCGGGCGGGAAAATCGCAAGGGAAGGCCGGTTTGCCCGATACGGCGCGCGGGCGCAAGGGCGTTTTCGCCGCGCCTGCCGGGGCGGCGAACCACGCCGGATTAAGCCTGCATTTCAAATCTGTTGGCATCGCCGGGCGCTGTGACGCTATGATCGCGCCCATGGGCAGGCTCGCGATCCTCGCTTGGGCATTTCTGGGACTGTTGCTGCTGAGCGCCGACGCTGAGCCGGCGCGGCGCGTGGCTCTCGTCATCGGCAACGGCACCTATGCCGAGGCCGGTACGCTGGCCAATCCGGTCAACGACGCGCTCGACATCGCCGACAAGCTGCGCTCCATCGGTTTCGAGGTCATCGAAGGCAACGATCTCGGCAAGCGCGAGCTCGAACGCAGCATCGGCGAATTCTCCGATGCCCTCCAAGGCGCGGGCGTCGGGCTTTTCTACTATGCCGGCCACGGCCTGCAGGTCGACGGGCGCAACTACATCGTGCCGGTCGACGCCAGGCTCGAGATGCCGGTGAAACTGCAGCTCGAAGCCGTGCCGATCGACGAAGTCCTCGACATCATGGAACAGCAGACCAAGGTGAGCCTGGTGTTTCTCGATGCCTGCCGCAACAACCCGTTTGCGCGCAGCCTGAGCCGCACCGCCACCACGCGCTCGGCGACGGCGCTCGCCGGCCTGGCGCAGTTCGATTCGACGCGCGGCTCCTTCATCGCCTTCTCGACGGCGCCGGGCGCGGTCGCCATGGACGGCACCGGGCGCAACTCGCCCTTTGCCGCCGCCCTGTTGCGGCACATCGCCGAGCCCGGCCAGAGCATCAACGACATGATGATCGCGGTGCGCCGCGACGTCGTTTCGCAAACCCGCGAAGGCCAGCGCCCCTGGGAGCAGGGCTCGCTGCTCGAACGCTTCGAATTCGTCCCGGGTGAAGGCCCTGCCCCGAAACCCAAGCCGGCGGCCGAGCCGGCGCCGGCTCCACAGGTCGCTGCACTTGAACGCTCCGTGGGTGACGACAAGGCTTCGATCGAACAATTCCTGCGCCGGGATTATCTGACGCCGGACACCAAGACGATGGCTGAAACGGTCAAGCGGATCTACGGCGCGTCGGCCACCATTTTCGGCACACGCTACGACGCCGATGCCATCGTCAAGGTGAAGACCGACTGGTTCGCGCAGTGGTCCTCGTGGTCGCTCGGGCTGGAACCCGGCAGCCTGGAGATCACGCCGCATGGCGAGGACCGCGCCGACGCCGCCTTTGCCATGCGCTACGACTACGTGCCGAAGGACAAGTCGGCGGCACGGCTGACCGGCAAGGCGCGCGTCACGCTCGGGCTGGTCAAGGCCGTGGAGGGATGGCGCATCGAATCCGAAACCTCGCAGGCGACGCAATGATGCGCTGACCCGGGGCGCGAATTCACGGGCTTTGGCGCGACATGAATTCGGTGCCGAAACTGAGCAGTGCAGCAACCGGCAGCGCCAGGCCGATCCAGGACACCAGTGGCCAGCCGCCTTGCGCATAGGCCCAACCGCCGACGCCCGAGCCGATCGCGCCGGCGATGAAGAACGTCGCCATGTAGAGTCCGTTCAGGCGGCTGCGATGCGCGGCGCCGAGCGCGAACAGGTCCCGATAGCCGAGGACAAGGTTGGTCTGCACGCCGAAGTCGAGCACGATGGCGGCGGCGACCAGCAGCGCCAACGAAAGCGTCGAACCGCTATGGGCGATATGGGTTACAAGAAAGGCGGCGGCGACGCACAGCATGGCAAAGGCTGTCGCCGGGCGGCTCCATCCGCGGTCGGCGACCCTCCCGGCGAGCGGCGCGGCGATTGCGCCGGCGACGCCCGCCAAAGCGAACAGGCCTATGCCGCGCTGCGTCAAGCCAAAATCGGGTCCGGCCAGCAGCAGCGGCGTCGTCGTCCAGAACAGGCTGAAGGCCGCGAACAGGAAGGCCTGATAGAGAGCCCGCCGCCGCAGGACCGGTGTCGAGCGCGCAATCTGTACCATGGACGCCAAAAGCGCGCCGTAGCTCAGACGCGCCGTCGGCACGCGCCTGGGCAGCGCGAACCGCAGCACCACGGTCAGCACGATCATGACAATGCAAGAGGTGAAGTAGACGACATGCCAGGACGACAGCGCGGTGATGAAGGAGGAAAACGGCCGTGACAGCATTATGCCCAGCAACAATCCCACCGAGACATTGCCGACCACGCGGCCACGCCTGGCTTCCGGCGCCAGGTGGGCCGCATAGGGGATAAGGGTCTGCACCGCGACCGAGCCAAGGCCGACAAAAAGCATCGCGGCCAGAAATGCCGCCGGCTGCGTTGAAATCGCCGCGCCCAGCAAGGCCAGCGTCGCAACGGCGAGTATGCCAAGCACGAGCCTGCGGTTCTCGACGAGGTCGCCAAGCGGCACGATGAACAGCAGGCCCACCCCGTAGCCGATCTGCGCCATCGTAACGATCAGGCCAGCCGCATGCGGGGGCAGGCCAAGTTCGGCGCCGATCGGGCCAATCAATGGCTGTGCGTAATAGATATTGGCGACGATCAGCCCGCAGGCGGCAGCCAGCAAGAAGGTGATCCAACTCGAAATTGTCGTCTCGGCGGGTGCGGAGCCGGATGCGATAATGGTTGTCATGGTGATGTCCATCGGAACGAAACGTTTCGTTGAATAGAACGAACCGTTCCGTTTCGTCAAGCGATGATGTATGAACGTCTCTTGGCGTCAGCGTATGTTGCGGCCAAATGACTTCATTTGGCGCCAGCAGGAACGCTGCAAGGAAAACGACCGCTTTTGCTCCCGGATGGCCGGCCTCCAGCTGGCGAATGCGGGCGAAGGCAACGGTTGCAGTTGGGTTGTCGTAGCCGACCCGCAACCGCTTCAGGAGGAACGGCTCATGGGCGAAATCGCCGATCCGGCACGCAAATCGATTGGCGCCAGGCGCAATCCCGACAGCGCCGAAGCCATTCTGGAGGCTGCCGAAGCCGTGCTGGTCGAGGCCGGCTATGCCGGCTTCTCGATCGAGGCGGTGGCCCGCCGCGCCCGTGCCGGCAAGCCGACCATCTACCGCTGGTGGCCGAGCAAGGCGGCACTGCTGCTCGAAGTCTACCAGCGCCAGAAGCGCGTCGACATTCCCGATACGGGAAGCCTGGAGGAGGATCTCGTCGGCTTCCTGGTCAATCTGTTCACGCACTGGCGCGAGACATCGTCGGGCAATGTTTTCAAGTCGCTGATCGCCGAGGCACAGTCGGATGAAACCGCGGCGGCCGCCCTGGCCGGCTATGCCGGAGCGCGTCGCACCCACACTGGCCAGATCATCGAGCGCGCCAAGGCACGGGGCGAGATCGCCGGCGAGATCGATGCGGGCGTGGTCGCCGATCTCATCGCTTCCTACGCCTGGCGGCATCTCCTGACCAACCGGCTCGACGAGCCCGAGGCAACGATACGCAAGATGGTCCGCTATCTCCTGCAGGGCATAGCAGCCGGCAGATAGCGGTATGCCGGTCAAAAAAAGGCGCGGCAACCCTTGGCTGCCGCGCCCTTTTGAAACTCAATCAGGCTTACTTGCCGGCTTCCATCGTGTCGACGGCCTGCTTCAGCTTGGCGTCGGGGATCTCGACCTTGGCGCCGGCGCGCAACGACTTGACCAGCGCGAAATACTTGTCGCGGATGACTGCCTGCTTGGCCTGGTCCTTGACGTCGTCGAAGGCCGGCGGCTGCTTGGCGCGCTTGTCCTCGAGCTTGATGACATGCCAGCCGAACTGCGTCTGCACCGGCTGCTCGGTATATTTGCCGACCTCGAGCGCGAGGGCCGCCTTGTCGAACTCCGGCACCATCTGGCCGGGTCCGAACCAGCCGAGATCGCCGCCATTGGACTTGCCCGATGGATCGCTGGTGTGCTCGTTGGCGAGCTTCTGGAAATCGCCGCCGCCGTCGAGCTGCTTGATGATCGCCTCGGCCTCTTCCTTCGTCTTCACGAGGATGTGACGGGCATGCACCTCGTTGACCGGCGGCGTGTTGGCGATTTCCTGGTCGTAGCGGGCGCGGATCTCGGCGTCGGTGACCTTGTTGACGACGCCCTTCTCGACCATCTCGCCATGCAGCGCGCGCTGCTGCAGGAAGGCCATGCGGCGCTGGAAGTCGGGATCCTTGTCGAGGCCGTCGGTAACGGCCTTGGCGGCCATGACGCGGATCTCGATGGCCGCCGAAAGGGCAGCCGCGCGGCGCTGTTCGGGCGGCAGCTGCGCGAACTGCTGCGACAGCTCGCCCTCGGCAAGCACCAGGTCGGCTTCGGTCAGGGGCTGGCCATTGACGGTGGCGACCACGGCATTGGGGTCGACCGGCGCCGCCGCGGGTGCGGCCGGAGCAGCAGGAGCGGCCTCCTGCGCCATGACGGGCGACAGGCAAAGAGCCGACAGGCCGAAGGCCAGGCCAAGGCTGGCAAGCGACGCACGGCGGAACAACAAGGGCATAAGGATGACTCCGGTGGAGGATTGTAAGGAGGGGTGGCTTCCAGATCAGCCAGATTGTGGCGGAATTTGGCGCGACCGGCAGGGCCAGCGCGGCGTTGACATCAGTTGAGCCCCCTCTTATCTGTCCAACGACTTTGCGTCCAGAACCGTTTTCCGGGCGCTTTTTGTGTTTGCCCGTATTCAGGCGGTGCGATCACGCGGATTTGATGGGGCCGGCCGGCGCCTGTCTCAAGATTGAGAATTCTATCGAAAGGACCATTGGATGGTCAGTCTCGGCGGTCTCGCCCGTAAGGTTTTCGGTTCCTCCAACGACCGTCGGGTCAAATCGACCCGGCCCCGTGTCGAGGCGATCAACGCCATGGAAAACGAGATGCGGGCGCTCTCCGACGCCGAACTCGCGGGGCGTACGGAAAAATTTCGCCAGGACATCGCCAATGGCGCCACCCTCGACGACCTTCTGGTCCCGGCCTTCGCCACCGCGCGCGAGGCGGCACGCCGTGTGCTCGGCATGCGTCCCTTCGACGTCCAGCTGATCGGCGGCATGGTGCTGCACAATGGCGGCATCGCCGAGATGCGCACCGGCGAGGGCAAGACCCTGGTCGCGACACTGCCGGTCTACCTCAACGCGCTCGCCGGCAACGGCGTCCATGTCGTCACCGTCAACGACTATCTCGCCACCCGCGACTCCGAATGGATGGGCCGCGTCTACAAATTCCTCGGCCTCTCGGTCGGCGTGATCGTCCACGGCCTGTCCGACGAGGAGCGCCGCGTCGCCTACGCGTCCGACGTCACCTACGCCACCAACAACGAGCTCGGCTTCGACTACCTGCGCGACAACATGAAGTACGAGCGCGCCCAGATGGTCCAGCGCGGCCACAATTACGCGATCGTCGACGAAGTCGATTCCATCCTGGTCGACGAGGCGCGCACGCCGCTGATCATTTCCGGTCCGCTCGAGGACCGCTCGGAAATGTACAACACCATCGACACGTTCATCATCCAGCTGCAGCCGCAGGATTATGAGATCGACGAGAAGCAGAAGACCTCGATCTTCACCGAGGAAGGCACCGAGAAGCTGGAGAACCTGCTGCGCGATGCCGATCTGCTGAAGGGCGAGTCGCTCTATGACGTCGAGAACGTCGCCATCGTCCACCACGTCAACAACGCGCTGAAGGCGCACCAGCTGTTCCAGCGCGACAAGGACTATATCGTGCGCAACGGCGAGATCGTCATCATCGACGAGTTCACCGGCCGCATGATGCCCGGCCGCCGCTATTCGGAAGGCCTGCACCAGGCGCTGGAAGCCAAGGAGCATGTGGCGATCCAGCCGGAGAACCAGACGCTCGCATCCGTCACCTTCCAGAACTACTTCCGCCTCTACAAGAAGCTGTCCGGCATGACCGGCACGGCGCTGACCGAGGCTGAGGAATTCGGCAACATTTACGGTCTCGAAGTCACCGAGATCCCGACCAATCTGCCGGTCATCCGCAAGGACGAGGACGACGAGGTCTACCGGACGGTCGAGGAGAAGTACAAGGCGATCGTCAAGGAGATCCGCGAGGCCAGCGCCAAGGGCCAGCCGACGCTGGTCGGCACCACCTCCATCGAAAAATCCGAGCAGCTGGCCGAGCGCCTGCGCAAGGAAGGTTTCAAGGACTTCGAGGTGCTGAACGCCCGCCACCACGAGCGCGAGGCGGCGATCGTCGCCCAGGCCGGCAAGCCCGGCGCCATCACCATCGCCACCAACATGGCCGGCCGCGGCACCGACATCAAGCTCGGCGGCAATGCCGAGATGCGCATCGCCGACGAACTGGGCGACATGCCGGAAGGCCCGGAGCGCGAGGCGCGGGAAAAGGAAATCAATGACGACGTCGAGCGCCTGAAGGAAAAGGCGCTGGCGGCCGGCGGCCTCTACGTGCTCGCCACCGAGCGCCATGAATCGCGCCGCATCGACAATCAGTTGCGCGGCCGTTCCGGCCGTCAGGGCGACCCGGGCCGTTCGAAATTCTTCCTGTCGCTGCAGGACGACTTGATGCGCATCTTCGGCTCCGAGCGCATGGACGGCATGCTGCAGAAGCTCGGCCTCAAGGAAGACGAGGCGATCATCCACCCCTGGATCAACAAGGCGCTGGAAAAGGCACAGAAGAAGGTCGAGGCGCGCAATTTCGACATCCGCAAGAACCTGCTGAAGTATGACGACGTCTCCAACGACCAGCGCAAGGTGGTATTCGAACAGCGCATCGAACTGATGGACGGCGAAGGCCTGTCGGAAACCATCGCCGAGATGCGCGAGGGCGTCATCGACGAGATCGTCGCCAAGGCCATCCCCGAAAACGCCTATGCCGAGCAATGGGATGTCGCCGGCCTGAAGGCCGAGGTCGCCGAATTCCTCAATCTCGACCTGCCGGTCGAGGACTGGGCCAAGGAAGAGGGCATCGCCGAGGACGACATCCGCGAGCGCATCACGGCTGCCGCCGACGCCGCCGCCAAGGAGCGCGCCGAGCGCTTCGGCCCCGAAGTGATGAACTATGTCGAACGCTCCGTGGTCCTGCAGACGCTCGACCATCTGTGGCGCGAGCACATCGTCAACCTCGACCACCTGCGCTCGGTCGTCGGCTTCCGCGGCTACGCGCAGCGCGACCCGCTGCAGGAGTACAAGGGCGAGGCGTTCGAGCTGTTCCAGGCGATGCTGGGCAATCTGCGCCAGGCCGTCACCGCGCAGCTGATGCGCGTCGAACTGGTCCGCCAGGCCGCCGAAGCCCCGCCGCCGGAAGCGCCCGACATGTTCGGCACGCATATTGACGGCACCACTGGCGAGAACGACTTCGAAGGCGGCGAAACCGCCGTCCTGGTGCGCCAGGAGCAGAGCGCCGTCGTCGCCCCCGAAGACCGCGACCCGAATAATCAGGCGACCTGGGGCAAGGTCGGCCGCAACGAAGCCTGCCCCTGCGGCTCCGGCAAGAAGTACAAGCACTGCCACGGGGCGTTTGCGTAAGGACGCGCTCTCCTTCTCCCCGTCACTATCCGGGGGTGAGGCGTGGTCCGCGCAGCGGACGAAAAGCCAATTGCTTGGCTTTTCGAACGACGAACGCCCGGAGCGATAGCGAAGGGCCGGGTGCCCGAAGGGCGGATGAGGGGCGGCGCTGAGCTCCGTGATTAGCCCAAATTTCCAATTGATGAGATGACATTCCGGGCCCGGCAAAGCCCGGTGCGTTCGTAGATAATTCTTCCCGAACTTCCCGCATCAGCAGAAATTCTCGAAGCCGGCGCTGCCCCTCATCCGCCTGCCGGCACCTTCTCCTGCTCACGGGCGAAGGACGCCCACCCACGTTTTCTTAATGTGTCTCCGCTACACCAACGCCTGAAAAAGAGGCGGAAAACGGAGAGAGATCGGGGTGCGCTTTTCCGCGGCCACGACTGCCGGGCGGTTCTTGCCGCAGCGTTTGGCGCTGCGCGTCGGGCCGCTGCTTGGCCGCATCGATGCCGTGCTGTTCACCGCCGATGAGCGTGGCGAGGCCGGCCGCATGTCGGTCATCGCCTTCTCCATCCGCATCGTCAGCGCCGTCATCGCCTTCATCAGCCAGGTGCTGATGGCGCGCTGGATGGGCTCGTTCGAATACGGCATCTTCGTGCTGGTCTGGGTGACGATGGTGATCGTCGGCAACCTCGCCTGCCTCGGCTTCCACACCTCGGTCATCCGCTTCATCCCCGAATACCGCGAGCGCGGCCTGATGGATGAACTGCGCGGCATCGTCGTGGCCAGCCGCCTGTTCGTGCTGATCGCCTCCACCATCATTGCCGGGCTCGGCGCGCTCGGCGTCTGGCTGGCGGCACCCTGGATCGAAAACTATTACGTGATCCCCTTCATCCTCGGCGTCATCTGCCTGCCGATGATCGCGCTGTCGGATCTGTTGCAGGGCCAGGCTAGGGCGAACAGCTGGGCGCTGTTTGCCCTGTCGCCGACCTATCTGATACGGCCGGTGCTGATCCTGCTGTTCATGGCGCTGATGCTTTTCGCCGGCTACGCGGCCGATGCCAGGACGGCGATCTTCGCCTCGATCGGCGCCACCTATGTCACCACGCTCGCCCAGCTGGTCGGCGTCACGCACCGCATGGAAAGGCAGATCCCGGCCGGGCCGATGAAGGTGCATTTCGCGCAATGGTTCATCGTCTCGCTGCCGATCTTCCTGGTCGAAAGCTTCTTCTTCCTGCTCACCAATGCCGACGTGCTGATGGTCGGCGCCTATATGGATCCCAACGACGTCGCCGTCTATTTCGCCACGGTCAAGACGCTGGCTCTGGTGCATTTCGTCTATTTCGCCGTCAAGGCCGGTGTCGCCCAGCGCTATGCGCAATTCACCCATGGCGAGCCGGAAAAGCTTGCCGTCTTTGCCCGCGAGACGGTGTCGTGGACCTTCTGGCCCTCGCTGCTGATGGCGCTGCTGGTGCTGGCGCTGGGCAAACCCATGCTGGTGCTGTTCGGCCCCGAATTCACGTCGGGCTATCCGCTGCTGTTCCTGCTCGTCTTCGGCGTCGTGGCGCGCGCCGCTGTCGGCCCTTGCGAAAGCCTGCTCACCATGAGCGGCAACCAGAACATCTGCGCCGCCGTCTATGCCATGACACTGACCTTCAACATCGGCCTCAACGTGGTGCTGATCCCGCATTTCGGCCTGTGGGGCGCCGCCATGGCCACCGCCTTCGCCATGATCTTCGAGGCCGGCGCGCTGTCCTTCACCGTCTGGCGCAAGCTCGGCATCGTCATGGCGATCTTCGTGCCTGCCAAAGGAGCCGCCTGATGGTCGCCATCCCGTTGCTCGAGGAGACCAGCGGCGGCACCGCCGGCGCCATGGTGTCCGGCCTTGCCGGGCTGGCGCGCGATCCCGATCCCGCCCATATCGAAATCCTCGCCAACAACCGGCCGGAGCGCAAGCTTGCCATCTACCCGGCGTCCGCCGGCTTCGATCTGGTCGAGGAGCT
The DNA here is from genome assembly GCF_007003945.1 of Mesorhizobium sp. WSM4307. NCBI lineage: Bacteria > Pseudomonadati > Pseudomonadota > Alphaproteobacteria > Hyphomicrobiales > Phyllobacteriaceae > Mesorhizobium > Mesorhizobium sp. WSM4307. Next base: position 297,847 of record NZ_VFTB01000010.1, on the reverse strand, counting down.
GGATTATCTGTGCGCCCGCACGGTCGAGCCGAACGTCTTCTTCAACCCGCGCTTCCTGGCGCCGGCCATGCCCCGGCTGGAGGATCGCGAGGTACGGCTGGCGGTGATCCGCGACGGCGACGAATACCGCAACCGGCTGCGCCTGCTGGTGCCGATCTCGGTGGAACGCCCGGTGGTGCCGCTCGGCGTTCCGGTGATGCGCACCTGGTCGAGCCCGTTCGGTCCGCTCGGCACGCCGCTGATCGACCGCGACGATCCGGTCGGCGTCGTCGAGGATTTCTTCTCGATGCTGTCGCGGCCGCACCTCAAGCTGCCGAAAGTCTTCGTGCTGCCCGACATCAGGCTCGACGGTCCGGTGGCGAGCCTGCTTGACACCGTGGCCGAGACGCGCGGCCTGACGCTGGTCACCACCGGCCAGACCCCGCGCCCCGTTCTGGAGAGCGAGCTCGACGGCGACGACTACCTCAAGGCTTCGCTGCGCCCGCACCATTATCGCGAGTTCCGCCGCCTGAAGCGGCGCCTTGCCGACCTCGGCAGGCTGGAGCATGTGGTGGCGCGCGGCCCCGAGGATATCCGCCACGCCATCGAAGGTTTCCTGACGCTGGAAGCCTCCGGCTGGAAGGGCCGCGAGCGCACCGCCATGGCGATCGACCGCTTCCGCGCCGCCTTTGCCCGCGAGGCCGTGCACCGGCTGGCCGAACAGGACATGTGCCGCATCCATTCGCTGACGCTCGACGGCCGCTCCATCGCTTGCCTGATCGTGTTCGTCGAGGCCGGCGTCGCCTATACCTGGAAGACGGCCTATGACGAGACGCTGGCCGCCTATTCGCCGGGCACGCTGCTGATGATCGAGGTCACCCGGCAGCATCTCGACGATCCCAACATCATGATGACCGATTCCTGCGCGGTGCCGGATCATCCGGTGATGAGCCGGCTGTGGGCCGAACGCAAGCCGATCGGCACGCTGGTGATCGGGCTGACCCCGGACGCCGACCGGCTCGCCCGCCAGGCCGCCTCGCAGCTGCATCTCTACCGCGAGACCCGCAACATGGCCCGCCTGCTGCGCAACCGCATGAAGAGCCTGCTGAGACGGCGATAGCCATGATCCCGAACCTTCGTGGCCGCCGACGCCATGCCGCGACCTCCGCCCCCGGATTGACTGCAGGAAATCGGCCGACATCCGGTCAGGTGCAACGCATCGCCCGAAGGCTGATCGCACGGCACGATTTCACGCTCGCGAGCATTATCGTGGGCCTTTGGGTTCTGTCGGGTCTTGCCTCGGCGGCCCATGCTGCCAATGCGTCGGTCTTCCTCGAAGACCAGACCTGGACCGAACTGCGCGATCGGATCAGCGCCGGGACGACGACGATCATCGTCCCGATAGGCGGCACCGAACAAAGCGGTCCTGCCATGGCCTTGGGCAAGCACAATGTGCGGGTCAAGTTCCTGGCCGAGAAGATTGCCGGTCAACTCGGCAACGCCTTGGTCGCCCCGGTGATCTCCTATGTCCCGGAAGGAACCATCGACCCGCCGAGCGCCCATATGCGGTTTCCCGGAACGATTACCATCAGCGACAAGATTTTCGAGCAATTGCTCGAATCCGCGGCGCGCAGCTTCAAGCTGCACGGCTTCAGGACCATCGTGCTGATCGGCGACCATGGCGGCTATCAGGCCGACGAGCGCCATGTGGCCGATCGTCTGAATGCCGAATGGAGCAAAAGCCCGGTCCGGGTCTTTGCGGCGCTGCAATACTATCAGATCACCCAGGGCGCCTATGTCGACAGGCTCCTGTCGGCCGGCGCGAGGCAGTCCGAGATCGGATCCCACGCCGGATTGGCTGACACATCGCTGATGCTCGCCATCGACCCTTCCATGGTGCGCAAGGATCGCCTCGCGGCGGCGCCGAAGCTCGGCGCCGACGACGGCGTCTATGGTGGCGACCCGATACGATCGTCGGCCGAGTTTGGTCAACTCGGCGTCGACCTGATCGTCAACGGGACGACCGAAGCGATCCGCGAATTCGCAAGACAGCAGCCCAAATGATCAAGCCATATCCACGGTTCACGAGCTTCCGCGCCCTGCTCGTTTTGTTGCTTGCCCTCTCGCCGGCATCGGCTTGGGCCGGCTCGTGCCCGGAGGATTGCAGCGAGCCGCCGCCTGCTGGCTCTCCGGTCAATATCTACGACCAGACAACCTCTGATCATTTGAGCCCCGCCACGACAGGCGCGCTGCCGCGCGTCTATGTTCCGAACCGCTCGTCCAACAGCGTATCGGTCATCGACCCCGCGACGCTCAAGGAGGTCGACAGGTTCCCTGTCGGGCGCAAGCCGCAGCACGTCGTTCCGGCCTGGGATCTCAGGACGCTCTGGGTCGCCAACAACGCCAGCGGCACCAGCAAGGGCAGCGTGACGCCGATCGACCCCAAGACCGCCAGGCCGGGTCACGAAATCCCGGTCGATGACCCCTACAACATGTACTTCATGCCGGATGGAAGTGCGGCCGTCATCGTCGATGAGGCCTATCAGCGGCTTGATCTGCGCGATCCGCAGACCATGGCGCTGAAGTCATCAATACCGACCCCCACCTGCCCTGGCATCAACCATGCCGATTTCTCCGCCGACAATGCCTACGCCATATTCACCTGCGAATACGGCGATGGCGGACTGTTGAAGGTGGACCTGGAAAACCAGAAGGTGCTCGGCCACCTCGCTTTGTCGAAGATGGGCATGCCGCAGGACATCCGGCTTTCGCCCGACGGCAAGGTCTTCTATGTCGCCGACATGATGAACGACGGCGTGTTCCTGATCGACGGAGACAGCTTTTCCGAGATCGGCTTCATCGCCACCGGCATCGGAACGCACGGCTTTGTCGTGAGCCGCGACGGGACAAAACTCTACGTTTCAAACCGTGGCTCGCACAAGATGGAGCAAGGCCGTGCAAAGGGGCCGGGCAGCGTGACCGTCATCGACTTCGCCACCCGTTCGGTCGTCGCGCAATGGCCAATACCCGGTGGCGGCAGCCCCGACATGGGCAATGTCAGCGCCGACGGCAGGCAATTGTGGTTGTCCGGCCGCTTCGACAGCGAGGTCTACATGATCGACACCACCTCGGGCGCCGTGACGAAAATCCGGGTCGGCGTCGAGCCTCATGGCCTGACGGTCTGGCCGCAGCCCGGCAGATATTCGCAGGGCCATACCGGCAACATGCGGTAGCGTTGCGTTTGCGGAAAAAATTGGTGCCCCTAGCCGGGATCGAACCAGCACTCCTTGCGGAACTCGATTTTGAGTCGAGCGCGTCTACCAATTCCGCCATAGGGGCTCAGGCCGGGCGGCCTGGATGGGCGCGGACTATACGGTCGGAGGCCTGTTCGTCAACTGGCCAAATCTCGAGATCACCAGGATGCGACCAATCTTCGCCTTTTGATTTCGTGACCGCGCTGCCATTGTGCGTCGCGGAAAATCTTTCTAGACAGGCGGCGCATCAAAGCGAGGCGCGTCCCGGCAGATGGATGGCGCGCTTTGGGTTTTTTGTTTTGTGCATGCCATTGCCCCGAAATCGCTGCGCACCGTTTGGGCGACACGCATAGGAGTGCCGATGCTTCGCGGACTTTACGACTGGACCTTGTCGCTGGCGGCCAGGAAATCCGCGGAATGGTGGCTTGCCATCATCGCCTTCATTGAAAGCTCGTTCTTCTTCGTGCCGGCCGATGTACTCTATCTTCCGATGGCGTTGGCACGCCCCGACCGCGCCTACCGCTATGCGCTGACCGCCACCGCCGCCTCGGTGCTGGGCGGCATCGCCGGCTGGATGATCGGCTATTTCGCCTACGACACCATCGCCCGTCCGATCCTGGAGCATTTCGGCGGCCTGGAGACCTTCGAGCGCTGGCAGAATTCTGGCGTCGGTCTGATGCTGGTGCTGCTTGTTACTTCCGGTCTCGCGCACCTGCCGCCAATCAAGGTCGTCACCATCCTTGCCGGCGCCCTGCACGTCAATTTGCTGATCTTCATCATCTCGGCCATCGTCGCTCGCGGCGCGCGCTTCCTGCTCCTGGCCTGGCTGCTGCGGCGCTATGGCGAATCGATCCGCGAATTTATCGAAAAGCGCCTCGGGCTGATCGCAGGCGCCGCGGCGGCTGCCCTGATTTTGCTCTATATCATCGTCAAATACGCGTTCTAAGCGGGCCGGACCAACGGACAAAAGACCCATGACAGCGACCATGAATGCCGACACCGGACGCCAGCGGACACGGACCGCCCTGTTTCTCGCCGTCGCCATGGCCGCGACCGTCGGCTCGGCGCTCGGCTTCCAGTATATTGGCGGCTATATCCCCTGCCATCTCTGCCTCGAGCAGCGCACGCCCTATTATATCGGCGCGCCGCTGATGGTGCTGGCGGTGATCGCATCGATGCTGCGGGCGCCGGCCTGGCTGACGCGCGGCTTGCTGGGCATTGGCGGCCTGTTGATGCTCTACGGCCTCTATCTCGGCGTCTATCATTCCGGCGTCGAATGGCAGTGGTGGGCCGGTCCGACCGACTGCACGGCGGGCGCCGGCCCGGTCGACACCGGCGGCAAGGGCGTGCTCGACGCGCTCGACAAATTCGTGCCGCCCTCCTGCGACAAGGCGGCTCTGCGCATCCTGGGCCTGTCGCTGGCCGGCTGGAACGCCATCGCCAGCCTCATCCTGGCCGCCGTCGCCTTCCGCGGCGCGCTGGCCCGCGATTGACGCGGATCGGGCGCGACTTTCAGTCCCGCTCGACGCTGAGGATGTGCATGGCTCCGTGTTCTCCATGATACGCGGCGAGACAGTCCCAGAATTCGTCGAGGAGCGCCTTTCCGTCGGCGTCAAAGTCATTTCTTGCGATAAGCAGAAGTTTCCCGTCGGCATAGGTACAGCTGGGCTGCCGGTGCCAGGTTCGGCCAGCGCGGAACTCTTGCTCTATGTCAACGGCGGCTCGCGCGCCTAGCGCCGGCGCTACGTCAAGGCACTCGATGGTGATCTTGTACATGCGTCGGCCAATCGGCTCCGCTCGCCGAACTCTATGGTTCCAGTTCGACATCCCAGTAGAGATAATCCATCCAGCTTTCATGCAGATGGTTCGGCGGGAACAGGCGGCCATTGTTGTGCAGATCATGCACGGTCGGCTGATAGGGCTTCTGCAGCGGCCACATCTTGGCATGCGCCGGCATCATGCCGCCCTTCCTCAGATTGCAGGGCGAGCAGGCGGCGACGACATTCTCCCAGGTCGTCGCACCGCCGCGATGGCGGGGGATGACATGGTCGAAGGTCAGGTCGTCGGGCGTGCCGCAATACTGGCACTGGAAGCGGTCGCGCAGGAAGACGTTGAAGCGGGTGAAGGCCGGGTGCCTGGACGGCTTCACATAGGCCTTCAGGCTGACCACGCTCGGCAGCTTCATCGAGAAGGTCGGCGAGGACACCGCATGCTCGTATTCGGCGACGATGTTCACCCGGTCGAGGAACACCGCCTTGATGGCGTCCTGCCAGGACCAGAGCGACAGGGGGTAGTAGCTGAGCGGACGGTAATCCGCGTTCAGCACCAGTGCTGGAAGCCCATCCGGAGATACGGCAACCGTCACGTGTTTACCTCCTTGGTTCTAGACCCGAACGGCGCGGATACTGTAAGCCCGACATGACAGGGATGTGAAGCGGATTGTCGCTTGCCCAAAGCGTCAAAAAACCCCGATTTTTATGCTTTTTTGTAGATTCAGGACGGCGGCGCGGCATCCCTGCCCCTGGTTTCGCGATAATAGGACCAGAAAAGCCGCGATGCGACACCTCGCCACGGGCTCCATGATTCGGCCAATGCGATCAGTGTTTTCTCCGGCGGACGCGGGTCGATACCGAGCGCATGGCCGACCGCGCTTTGCAGCGCAACGTCACGCGCGGGGAAAATGTCGGGGTGCCCGGCGGCAAACAGAAGGTACACTTCCGCCGTCCACGGACCGATACCGGGCACCGCCGTCATCGCGGTGATCGCCTCGGTCGCGTCGAGCGAACAGAGGTGATTGAGGTCGAGCCCGTCGGCCACCGCCTGGGCAACCGCGATCAGTCCGCGCTGCTTGGGCCGCGACAGGCCTGCCTCGCGAAACATGTCCTCGCCGGCGGCCAGGATCGCCTGCGGCGTCAGCGGATCGACGAGTTTCGTCAGCCGGCCGAAGATGGCGTCGGCGCTCGCCCGCGACACTTGCTGCGAGACGACGATCGAGGCCAGGCTCCTGAATCCCGGCTCCGAAAGCCGGAGCGGCACCTCGCCGGCCATGCCGCGCACCTTTTCCAGGCGCGGGTCGATGATGCAAAGCGCATCGAGCCCCCGCGCAATGTCGTCCAGTGTCGCGATGCGTTGCATGGTATCCTTGTCCGCCAATGTGCAGCAAAGTAGCAACCGCCAAAAGCACAGCACAACCCGATTGCCGCCTCAGACATGACGCTCCTGACATTCCGCTTCGCGCCCAGCCCCAACGGCGAACTGCATCTCGGCCATGCCTATTCGGCGCTGCTCAACCAGAAGCTCGCGCAGACCCACGACGGCCGCCTGCTGCTGCGCATCGAGGACATCGACACCACGCGCTGCACGCCGCAATTCGAAGCCGGCGTGCTTGCCGACCTGAAGTGGCTGGGCCTTGGCTGGGAAGAGCCGGTGCGCCGCCAGTCGGAGCATTTCGCAGAATATCAGGCGGTGCTCGACCGGCTGATCCGCGAGGACCTCGTCTACCCCGCCTTCATGAGCCGTGGGGAGATCAGGGCCTTCATAGCCGACAGCGAAAAGCGCGGGCGTGACTGGCCGCGCGATCCCGATGGCGTGCCACTCTATCCTCCGTGCGACAAGGCGTTGCCGCTGAAGGAACGCAAACGGCGTATCGCCGAAAACGAGCCCTTCGCCTGGCGACTTGATGTCGATGCCGCTGTTGCACGCGTAGGCAGGGACCTCGCATGGACCGAATTCAGCGATGAGACGCTATCGGCGACGCGCTCGGTCGAGGCCCGCCCGCAGGACTGGGGCGACGTGATCGTGGCGCGCCGCGACATCCCGACCAGCTACCACCTGGCCGTCATTGTCGACGACGCCCTGCAAGCGGTCAGCCATGTCGTGCGTGGGCAGGACCTGTTTTCCGCCACAGGCGTACAGCGCCTGCTGCAGGAATTTCTTCGGCTTCCGCAACCCGCCTATTTCCACCATCGGCTCATCCTTGGGCCGGACGGGCGGAAACTGTCGAAAAGCCTTGGCGACATCGGCCTTGGCAAGCTGCGCGAGGCCGGCGCATCGCCTGACGACATCAGACGGATGGTCGGTCTCTGAGCCGGTGGAGCTCTGGGCACGCGTGACGAATCCGCCACCGATTGAATTCCGGTGATGCATGGATCAATCGTTTCGTTTTGCGCGCCGGGTAGAACGGGATTAGAGCAGCGCCACGGTCAGTTTCTCACCAGCGTGGCGGTCTCCGGAAAATGCAAAGCATCAAGCGGTTCATCCCCGCCACCTTCGTCGTCCTGTGGGCAACGGGCTTCATCGGCGCGCGCTATGCCATGCCATGGGCGGAGCCGTTCACCTTCCTCGCCGCCCGTTTCGTCATAGCGGCCATCCTGCTGGCAGCCCTGATGCCCGTTCTGGGTTCGAAGCGAGCCACCCGCAAGGAGGCGCTACACGCCACCGGCGCCGGCGTGCTGATGCATGGTGTCTATCTCGGCGCCGTCTTCTGGGCCATCCACAGGGGCATGCCGGCCGGGTTTTCGGCCCTGATCGTCGGGCTACAGCCGCTGATCACCGCGGTGCTTGCCGGCAAGTTCCTGGGAGAAGCGATCCTGCCGCGCCACTGGCTTGGCCTTGGCGTCGGCCTGATCGGCATCATCATCGTGCTGTGGCCAAAGCTTGGCGCGCTCGGCGGCGGCGTGACCGCGGCGACGCTGACCGCCTCGCTGGTCTCGGTGCTCGGCATGAGCGCCGGCACCATCTGGCAGAAGCGTTTTGCTTCCGGCGGCGACCTCGTCGCCGCGACCATGTGGCAATATGTCGGCGGCGCCTCGCTGATGATCCTGGCCGCGCTCGCCTTCGAAACGCACACCGTCATCATCAACGGCGAACTGATCTTCGCCATGGCCTGGCTGGTGCTGGTGCTGTCGCTCGGCGCCATCTTCCTGCTGATGGTGATGATTCGTGACGGTGAAATGTCGAAAGTCGCCTCGCTGTTCTACCTGGTGCCGGCGGTGACGGCGGTCATCGCCTGGGCCCTGTTCGACGAACAGCTCAACGCGCTGCAGATCGTCGGCATGGCGATCACCACCTTCGGCGTCGGCCTGGCGACGGCGCGGCCGGCCAAGGGAAGAATTGAGGGATTGAAAAGAACTGAGGAACTGAGGAATTGAGGAATTGAGGAATTGAGGAATTGAGGAATTGAGGAAGAAGCACACGGCGCCAGATATGGCCGCTTTTTTCTTCAGCTCTCCAGTTCTTCAATTCCCCAATTCCTCATCGGCGCCGCCTCATCCGACCCGGGCACGCGCCTCGAGATAGCGACTGATCGCGGCATTGAGCTCGCCGCCGAGGATGAAGATCGCCGAGACGATGTAGAGGAAGACCACCGCGATCATGATCGAGGCCAACCCGGCGTAAGTCGTCACATAGGACGAGAAATGGTCGAGATAGGTGGCGAACATCGTCGAGCCGATGAGCCATGCGGCCAGTGTGAAGACGATGCCCGGGACCAGCGAGACGAAGCGGCGCTTGCCGGCCGGCAACCAGTAGTGCACGGCAAACAGCCCGCCGATGATGACGGCCGAGGCAATGACGTAGCGCCACAGCGTGATCGTGCCGGTATAGGGCTTTATCCATTCGAAATGCGCCTCCGCCAGCCGCGCCAGCAGGGGCGCGAACACCAGAAGCACGCTGATCGCCAGGAAGCCGGCCGTCGCAATCAGCACGAAGAAGATGCTCTGCACGCGGCGATAGATGATGCCACGCGTTTCGGTGACGCGATAGGCGCGGTTGAGCGAGGTGCGCAGCGCCTCGATGCCGTTCGAGGCAAAATAGGCGGCAAGCAGCACGCCATAGGTCAACAGGTCGGTGCGCCGGACGGTCAGCACGTTCAGCACCTCATGCGCGATCGGCTTGGCGATCTGATCGGGCCAGGTGTCGAAGACCAGGTGCACGGCCGTGTCGGCAAAGGCCTGGGCGCCGAGGAAGCTGCCCAGCGTCGTGGCGAAGATCAGGAACGGAAACAGCGCCATCAGCGAGGTGATCGCCAGATGGCTGGCCATCGCCCAGCCGTCATCGGTGTTGAAATGGCCGAGCGCGTCGTAGAGCACGCGGCGCAGGGCGACTATATTCCGCAACAAGAACCCGCGTTCCCTTCGATTGTCTCGACGCCGCGAATATGGGAAGTGAATGCGGCAAATGGCAACCCTTGGCGAAACCACGAGTCCGACGGCGCAGCAATTGCGCACCATCATCATCACCGGCGCCTCGTCCGGCATAGGGGCATATTGCGCCCGGGCACTCAAGGCGGAAGGCTGGCGGGTCTTTGCAACAGCCCGAAAACCCGAGGACATCGCCGCCCTCGAAAGCGACGGCATCGAGGCTTTCTATCTCGATTACAGCGAACCGGACTCCATTGCAGCCCTGGTAACGGCGGTGCTCGAGCGCACCGGCGGCCGGCTCGATGCCTTGTTCAACAACGGCGCCTACGCCCAGGCCGGTGCGGTCGAGGATCTGTCGGTGGCCGCGCTCAAGCAGCAATTCGAGGTCAATTTCTTCGGCTGGCATGACTTGACCCGCCGCCTGGTTCCGATGATGCGCCGTCAGGGTCACGGCCGCCTCGTCCATTGCTCGTCGATCCTCGGTCTGGTGCCGGTGCGCTTTCGCGGCGCCTATTCGGCATCCAAACATGCGCTCGAGGCGCTGATGCTCTGCCAGCGCCAGGAACTGGTCGGCAGCGGCGTCCATGTTTCACTGATCGAACCGGGGCCGGTGAAATCGAAAATCGCCAGCAACGGCCTGCCCTGGTTCCTGAAAAACATCGACATCGACAATTCCGTGCACAGGGCGGACTATGCCGCGCAGCTGGAGCGGCTGCGCGCCGGCGGCAGCCAATCGGCGCTGAAGCCCGGGCCGGAAGTGGTCCACAAGGTTCTGCGTCATGCCCTTCTGTCGCCGCGCCCGCGTCCGCACTATGTGGTAACTGTGCCGGCCAGAATCGGCGCGGCGCTCAAACGCATCCTGCCGGCATCGATGCTCTACCGCCTGATGGCCAAACGCGCCTGAACGCGAAACAACTGGAAACGCAACAATGGCAACCGTCTTCAACATCCTCGCCATTCTGGTCATGGCCGCCGTGGCGATCGTGCTGATCCGAGGCCTCGTCAACATGATGCGTGGCGGTTCGAGCGTCACCTCGAACAAGCTGATGCAGGCGCGCGTCATGCTGCAGGCCGTGGCGCTGTTGCTGATCCTGCTGGCCGTGTATTTCACCCGCAAGTGAGGCCGTTCGGGAGGCGACATGGTCAAGCTCAACAAGATCTACACCCGCACCGGCGATGACGGCACGACGGGTCTCGGCACTGGTGAGCGGCGGCTGAAATCCGACCTGCGGGTGGACGCCTACGGCACGGTCGACGAAGCCAATGCCTGCATCGGCATGGCGCGCGTGCATACCGCAGCGAACCACCCGGCGATCGATGCCATGCTGTCGCGCATCCAGAACGATCTCTTCGACCTCGGCGCCGATCTCGCCGTGCCCGATGACGGCAAGCCGCTTGGCTACGAGCCGCTGCGTATCGTTGCCGCGCAGACCGACCGCGTCGAGAAGGACATCGACCTCCTCAACAAGGATCTTCAGCCGCTCAAATCCTTCGTGCTCAACGGCGGCACGCCGGCGGCGGCGGCGCTGCATCTGGCCCGCACGGTGGCGCGGCGGGCCGAACGGCTGATGGTGGCGCTGGCTCAAGACCCGGGCGAGCACGTCAACCCTGAGGGGTTGAAATACATCAACCGCGTCTCGGATTTCCTGTTTGTCGCCGCCCGGGCGGTCAATGACAATGGAAATGCCGACGTGCTATGGGTTCCCGGCAAGAACCGCTGAGCTGAACGGATCGAAAAGGCGGGAGGGGACCAGGCACGCATGTTCATCCCGCTTTACGACACAAACAGGCTGCGCCACATCCGCCTGCAATATGTGACGATCGGCCTGATCGTGGTCAACGCGCTGGTCTATTGCGCCACGGCACTCGGCGGCGAGAACTTCACCAATGCCGCCGTGCTTGGCCTCGGCTTTATTCCGTCCGTGGTTCACAACACGGCCGAGCTTGATCCTCGGTTCATCATCATTCCGGAAAGCCTGAGCTACCTTACCTATTCCTTCCTGCATGCGGACATCTTTCATCTTGGCGGCAACATGCTGTTCCTGTGGGTGTTCGGCGACAATGTCGAGGACGCGCTCGGCCACATCCGCTACCTGATCTTCTATCTCCTGTGCGCCATCGCCGGCGCCGCCTTCCAGGGGCTTGTCGCCTGGGATTCGCAGGTGCCGCTGATCGGCGCCTCCGGCGCCATCGCCGGCGTGGTCGTCGCCTATCTGATCCTCTATCCCAGGGTTAAGGTCTGGGTCCTGGCCTTTGCCCGCATCCCGCTGCGCATTCCGGCCTTCATCCCGCTTATCCTGTGGGTGCTGTTCCAGGTCTTCATGTTCGCCGCCGGCGGCGAGGACCAGATTTCCTGGGCCTGCCATATTGGCGGCATCATCGCCGGCGCGGTGCTGGTGCTGGTCCTGCGCAGCCGCGGCGTGCCGCTTTTTGCCGGCGCGGACGAGGATGCCGTGGCTCCCAAGCTCGACCAGCCGCCGGTTGCTGCCGAACCAGCGGCGCCTGAACCGCAGGCCACCACGACGCGCTGGGGCCGGGGAACCCCCCCTGGCCCAAACTGAACCGATTTGAGCCGCTTTCAGCGTATTGACGGCAAGGGTTGCCGCAACTACGGAAACGTCTCCGTCCGAGCCCAAGGCTGTTAAGGAGCAGTCCAAGACGGGCAAAGACCAGAATTTCCATCCGGAATGTCGGCTTTCGACAACTCAGAAGGGGCGCAAGCTGTTATAGCGCGCCCAACTAGCGTGAAGAGGTGACAGGCAAATGAAGATCCTTGTGCCCGTGAAGCGGGTTGTGGATGCGAACGTCAAGGTTCGCGTGAAGGCCGACGGTTCGGCGGTGGAACTCGCCAACGTCAAGATGGCGATGAACCCGTTCGACGAGATCGCGGTGGAAGAGGCGATCCGGCTCAAGGAAGCCGGTAAGGCCGAGGAGATCATTGTCGTCTCGATCGGCCCGCAGCAGGCGCAGGAGACCCTGCGCACCGCGCTCGCCATGGGCGCCGACCGCGCCATCCTGGTCAAGACCGACGAACAGACCGAGCCGCTCGGCGTCGCCAAGGTGTTGAAGGGCGTCGTCGACGCAGAGCAGCCCGGCCTCGTCATCCTGGGCAAACAGGCGATCGACGACGATTCCAACCAGACCGGCCAGATGCTGGCGGCCCTGCTCGGCTGGGCGCAAGGCACTTTCGCCTCCAAGGTTGTGCTCGACGGAGACAAGGCCAAGGTAACGCGCGAAGTCGACGGCGGCCTGCAGACGGTGGAATTGAAGATGCCGGCGATCGTCACCGCCGACCTGCGCCTCAACCAGCCACGCTACGCCTCGCTGCCCAACATCATGAAGGCCAAGAAGAAGCAGCTCGACGAAAAGACCCCGGCCGACTACGGCGCCGACGTCAAGCCGCGGCTGAAGGTCATCAAGACCGAGGAGCCGGGCGGCCGCAAGGCGGGCGTTAAGGTCAAGAGCGTCGCCGAACTGGTCGACAAGCTGAAGAACGAAGCCGGCGTTTTGTAAGGAAATCCGATGAGGCCGGCCTGCAAACGGCCGGTTTCTCCGCTTCCGGTGCTCACGTACAGAGTACGCTCCGCTCCGGTTCTCGAAACCAACCGTTTTCGACTCGGCCTGACCGGATTTCAGGGAGCCTCGAAAACGAAAGTCAGGAATATCATCAATGGCTATTCTTCTGATTGCTGAACACGACAATGCCAGCCTTTCCGACCAGACCGCCAAGGCGCTTTCGGCGGCCCTGCAGATCGGCTCGGACGTGCATGTGCTGGTGGCCGGCAAGGGCGCCAAGGGTGCGGCGGACGCTGCCGCCAAGCTCAAGGGCGTCGGCAAGGTGCTGCTTGCCGACGCAGACGAGCTCGCCGAGCGCCTCGCCGAACCGACGGCAGCCCTCGTCGTGTCGCTTGCTGGCGGTTACGACGCCATCATCGCGCCGGCGACCTCGTCGGGCAAGAATGTCGCGCCGCGCGTCGCGGCCCTGCTCGATGTCGCGCAGGTCTCCGAGATCATCGAAGTGGTCTCGCCGGACACGTTCAAGCGCCCGATCTATGCCGGCAACGCCATCCAGACCGTGCAATCGACAGACGCCAAGAAGGTCATCACCGTGCGCACCGCCTCCTTCCAGGCGGCGCCCGAGGGCGGCTCGGCCGCGGTCGAGACCGTCAAGGCGGCAGCCAATCCCGGCCTGTCCACCTTCGTCGAGAACAAGCTCTCGGAGACGGACCGTCCGGAACTGACCTCGGCCAAGATCATCATCTCGGGCGGCCGCGCGCTCGGCTCGTCGGAGAAGTTCCAGGAGGTCATCCTGCCGGTCGCCGACAAGCTCGGTGCGGCGGTCGGCGCCTCGCGTGCCGCTGTCGATGCCGGCTACGCACCGAACGACTGGCAGGTTGGCCAGACCGGCAAGGTGGTCGCGCCGGATCTCTACATCGCGGTCGGCATCTCCGGCGCCATCCAGCACCTCGCCGGCATGAAGGATTCCAAGGTCATCGTAGCCATCAACAAGGACGAGGAGGCGCCGATCTTCCAGGTTGCCGACTACGGCCTCGTCGGCGATCTCTTCGTCATTCTGCCGGAGTTGCAGAAGGCGCTTTGACGCTCTCTGGCAAAGCGTATTAAATGCTTAGGGTGGGGTAGACGAAGTCGCCCCGCCCTTTTAGTTTGCACCGCGCAAAAAGCAGGCTGCAAAAGCCTTTGGACGGGATCGGTGTAATGAGCAAGATCGAGACGATCGGCATCATCGGCGCAGGCCAGATGGGTGGGGGTATCGCCCATGTCTCCGCGCTTTCGGGCTACAAGGTGCTGGTCTACGATATTTCGCCCGACCGCATTGAAAAGGGCATCGCCACCATCAGCGGCAACATGGCCCGCCAGGTGGGCTCGGGCAAGCTCGACGAGAAGCTGCGCAACCAGGCGATGGCGCGCATTGCCTCCGCACCGACGATGGCCGATCTTGCCGGCGCCGATCTGGTGATAGAGGCGGCGACCGAGGACGAGACGGTCAAGCGCAAGATCTACGCGCAGCTCTGTCCGCAGCTCAATCCCGAAGCCATACTGGCGACCAACACCTCGTCGATCTCGATCACGCGGCTCGCCGCGCAGACCGACCGGCCGGAGCGCTTCATCGGCATACATTTCATGAACCCGGTGCCGCTGATGAAGCTGGTCGAGCTGGTGCGCGGCATCGCCACCGAGGATCAGACCTTCGAGGCCGCCAAGACCTATGTGAAGCAGCTCGACAAGACGATCACGGTCTCGGAGGATTTCCCGGCCTTCATCGTCAACCGCATCCTGCTGCCGATGATCAACGAGGCGATCTACACGCTCTATGAGGGTGTCGGCTCCGTCGACGCCATCGACACCGCCATGCGGCTCGGCGCCAATCATCCGATGGGACCGCTGCAGCTGGCCGATTTCATCGGCCTCGACACCTGCCTGTCGATCATGCAGGTGCTGCATGACGGCCTGTCGGATTCGAAGTATCGCCCCTGCCCGCTGCTGGTGAAATATGTCGAAGCCGGCTGGCTCGGCCGCAAGACCGGGCGCGGTTTCTACGACTATCGCGGCGAGCACCCCGTTCCGACGCGCTAGGCCAATTCCACGAAAAGAGTGAACGGTTTCCCGGGAAGAGCGCGAAGCGCTTTCGCTTGGGAATTGCGTTAAAACAAAGAGATAGAGCGCGTCCGTTCACGACGCCGCGGCAAGCGGCGCCTGCGGCTCCGACTTGTCGTCGGGCGCCACGCAGACGCACCCGCGGCCGGCCGCCTTGGCGGCATAGCAGGCGGCGTCGGCCCTTGCGATGATCTCGTCTGCTTCGCCGCAATTGGCGTTGATTGCGGCAACACCGATGCTGGCGCCGATGGCATGCGGCCGGCCATCCCAGCTGAAGTTCAATCCCGCTATCGCATCGATGATGGAGCGCGCCGCGACCCTGGCGCCGGCGGTCGAGCCCGATTTCAGGATGACCGCGAATTCGTCGCCGCCCAGGCGCGCGACGAGGTCTTCGGGCCCGACTACGCCACGCACGGCCTGTGCGACCCGCTTCAGCAAGGCGTCCCCGGCGGCGTGACCGCCGGTGTCGTTGACCAGCTTGAAATGGTCGAGGTCGATGAACATGAACTGATGGCCGCTGCTGCCAGCCCTGGCGGCATCCTTACGGGCCTGAACGACCAGCTCCTCCATGGTGCGGATGAAGCTCGAGCGATTGGCAAGGCCGGTCAGCGCATCATGCGCGGCGGCGTGTGCAAGCTGCCGCTGCAGGGCGCGTGCATCGGTAAAATCCTGGAAAACGATGACCAGCCCGCAGAATTCGTTGCGCTCGTTCATGATCGGCGACACGACCTGACGGATACTGCAGCGTGTGTCGTCGCGGCGGACCAGCACGGCGCGGCTGTTCTGGTCGGAGGGCGTCTCCGCACCGATCGCCGGCCGTGTCACGCCGATCCTGTGTCCCGTCTCCTCGTCCACCGCCCAATAGACATGACCGAGCGTCTTGCCGAGAGCCGCCTCCGTCGGGACGCCGGTCAGCTTCTCGGCAACCGGATTCATGAAGGTGACGCGGTTCGCCGCATTGGTACAGATGACGGCATCGCCGATCGATTGCAGCGTCACCCGGAGCCGCTCTTTCTCGTCGGCCAGCATTGCCGCCGATACGGTCAGACGCTCCTCGGCCTCCTTGCGCCGGGTGATGTCGGTCAGGCTGCCGATGGCCCGGATCAGACGCCCGTCCCCGTCACGCTCGATGGCCTTGCCGCGGTCGAGGATCCAGATCCAGCGGCCGTCCTTGTGACGCATCCTGAACTCGGCCTCGAAGAACTCTGTCTGGCCGTCGAGATGGGCGCGATCCGCCTCGGCGACGGTTTCGCGGTCGTCGGGATGGATCATCGTCAGCCAAAGATCGGGGTCGCCGTCGAGTTCGCCATCCGCATAACCCAGCATCTTGACCCAGGTCGAGGAGTAGGTCGTGCCGCCCTTGCGGATGTCGAGATCCCAGACGCCCTGGCCGGCGCCGGCAAGCGCGAAATTCCAGCGCGTTTCGGCCTCGGCGATACGCGCCTCGGCCTGTTTGCGCGCGTCGATGTCCTCGATCTGTGAAACGAGATAGAGCGCGCGGCCGCTCTTCTCCTCTCGAATGACGGAGCCGGCGAGATGCGCCCAGACGGCTGTACCGTCCTTCTTGAGGTAGCGCTTCTCGAATTGGAAGGCGTTGACCGTGCCAGCTTTGATGCCTTCCATGGTCTCCCGCCCGACATGCAGGTCGTCGGGGTGCGTGATCTGGAAGAAGGTCAGCGCCTCGATCTCTTCGCGGCTGTAGCCGAGCATCGAGGCGAACGCCGGATTGGTTTGCACAATGCGCCCATCGAGGCCGACGACGGCGATGCCGATTGCCGAGTCCTCCATCGCCTGGCGGAAGCGCTGCTCGCTCTCGGCGATCTGCCGCCGATCTTTCGAGATGCGGCCGATGAAAAGACAGGCGAAGAAAAGCGCGCCGATTGTCATCGCGACCGACATTTGAAGGCAAAGTCTGAGCGCTTCCGCGCCAAGGTCCAGCCTCGACAGCACGACCAGGACCGCGGCCACCGCGAAGCCGGCCACGAGCAACGCCGGAGTTGCATGTTTGTCGAGCCTGATCGGTCCTCGCAGTCTCACGATCCGTGCCACCCCCGTGGGCAATCGCTTTTTTCTCGAGAGAACCCTGAAGGATCGATTTTAAGGAAAGGTTGCGTGGGGGTACCGCGATATGGTCAACCGGCAAACAATCGCCGGCATGATTAAGGATCGGTGTGCACGGGGTGTGGTCGCTTCTATCCTGCTACCAGCGCACGAAAAACCGTCCGCCGAGCGCGCCGAGCAAGGTGAGAAGGGCGATCGCGATCGTGTACCAGGTGGCGACGAAAAGCGGCGAATCGTCGAAACAGTGCGCGGCATAGAAGGTCGCCGCCAGCCCGCCGGCGAGCAACCCCGCCACCGCGCCGGCAAGCACCGGCCGTGTCGGCGCGCCATAGCGCAGCATCCACAGGAAGATGGCCAGCGGGCCGATGCCGATCAGCGGGATGAAGCCCATGCAGATCATCATGTTGGAGCCGATCATCCTGGTGCCCCACAACGCCTCCGGCACCATGAAGAGCTCCAGAACCACCGCCACGGCCACCAGCAGAGGAGCCGCGGCCATCCAGGCCATGGCCCTGGCCGTTGAGGCGCCAGGTGTCGACAGCGCCCGGATCAGGCCGAAGGCGGTGAAGGCAAGCACGATGGTGAAAACGAATTTGGACAGGAAGCGCATCGTGTGCGCGGCCACCATGAAATCGGGGCGCGGGCCGATCGTCAGCAGGAAAACGATTGCCGCGATGACAATGGCCACGCCAGCCGCCAGCCACCAG
This sequence comes from Mesorhizobium sp. WSM4307, assembly GCF_007003945.1. Taxonomy (NCBI): domain Bacteria; kingdom Pseudomonadati; phylum Pseudomonadota; class Alphaproteobacteria; order Hyphomicrobiales; family Phyllobacteriaceae; genus Mesorhizobium; species Mesorhizobium sp. WSM4307. The sequence continues at coordinate 280,090 of NZ_VFTB01000010.1, read as the reverse complement.
GCCGAGCGCAGCGGCATCGCCCTGCTGCTTGCATCGGCGTCGAGCGCCTTGATGAGATCTTCGGTCCTCATGTCATTCCCGCCCGACTCGCCCCTGCCCGAATCGCTTGGCTATGGCGGCTAGCCCGCGATGCAGCGACACACGCACCGCCGTCTCGCTGATGCCGAACTTCGCTGCCGTCTCGCCGATCGAGCGGCCTTCCACGGATACGGCCGAAACCACCGAACGCTGTGCCGGCGGCAGCCCGTCCAGGGCCCTGTTGATGTCGCGCTCGCTGACGGTTTCGGTTTCCGGTTCGGCGAAGGTCTCCGCAATATCGTCGACATCGATTTCGATGCGCCGACCGCGCCGCCGGAACGCATCGATCAGCTTGAAGCGGGCAATCGCATAGATCCACGGCAGCACCGGCGCGTCCTGGCGCCAGGTATGCCGTTTCACATGAATGGCCAGCAAGGTTTCCTGCACGACATCCTCGGGATCGACTCCGCCCTGCACGATCTTGCGCCGGACAAAGCCGCGCACCAGCGCGGCAATCCTGTGCAGAAAGTCGGCATAGGCCTTTTCATCTCCGGCGATCGCGGCCCGCAACAGCCGGGAAAGCTCGGCCTCGTCCTTGCCGCTCACAAGAGTTCACTCCCCCGATTTTCGTGCCTCGGCACTGATTTGTTACGTGGCCGGCGAAATAATGTCCAAGCCAAACTGCGGGCAAATCACGAAAGTTTGCGGGTCCTGGAGGCTCAGCCTCAGGCCGGACGACTTCATGGGCCTTGCTCATACGTCTTGCGGAAACCGTCGGTCCGGGATGCCATCACATGGAATTGTCCGCCTCGCGCCGCTCTTTGTGCCTCAGCGACCGATTGAAGCAGGCCAACAATGTTGACTATTCGTGTCATGTATCGATAGGTGCGGCGTGCCAAGACCAACGAAAGCGAGGATGACGCCATGAGATACACCCTTTCCGCCCTTGTCGGCGCCACCGCACTTGCAATCGGCCTGGCCGCCGGTCCGGCGCGGGCCGAGGATGCCGGCATCATCGTCTACAACGCCCAGCACGAAAGCCTTGGCAAGGAATGGGCCGAAGGTTTCACCAAGGAGACCGGCATCAAGGTCACGCTGCGCAATGGCGGCGACAGCGATTTCTCCAACCAGATCGTTGCCGAAGGAGCCGCCTCGCCCGCCGACGTGTTCCTGACGGAGAATTCGCCCGCCATGGTGCTGGTCGAGAATGCCGGCCTGTTCGCGCCCGTCGATGCCGACACGCTGGCACAGGTGCCGCAGGACTATCAGGCGGCCAGCGGCAAATGGGTGGGTGTTGCCGCGCGCAGCACCGTCTTTGCCTACAACACGACCAAGCTCAAGACCGAGCAGTTGCCCAAGTCGCTGCTCGACCTCGCCGACCCGAGTTGGAAGGGCCGCTGGGCGGCCTCGCCGTCGGGCGCCGATTTCCAGGCCATCGTCAGCGCGCTGCTGCAGCTCAAGGGCGAGGCCGCCACGGCGGACTGGTTGAAGGCGATGAAGGAGAACTTCACCGCCTACAAGGGCAACAGCACGGTGATGAAGGCGGTCAACGCCGGCGAGATCGAGGGTGGGGTGATCTACCACTATTACTACTTCGGCGATCAGGCCAAGACCGGCGAGAACAGCAAGAACGTCGCGCTGCACTATTTCAAGAACCAGGATCCAGGCGCCTTCGTCTCGGTCTCGGGTGGCGGCGTGCTCGCCTCGAGCAAGCATCAGAAGGAAGCCCAGGCCTTCCTGAAATGGGTGACCGGCAAGGGCGGCCAGGATGTGCTGAAGAACGGAAACTCCTTCGAATACGCCGTCGGCAAGGGTGCCGAGTCCAACCCGAAGCTCGTTCCGCTGGCCGACCTGCAGGCACCGAAAGTCGACGCCACGACGCTGAACTCCAAGAAGGTCACCGACCTGATGACGGCAGCCGGCTTGCTTTAGTTGCCGTTCGTCCTAATAAGGACAAACCGACCGTGCTCCCGCGGGAATCCACCTTCCGCGGGAGCGTTTTGTTTTCGAGATGGCATTCGTCGATGACGACACGCTGCGTTCCTGACCTCCGACAGTGGTCCCTCGATTGCCGGCACGCCGCCGCAACCGTCGGGCGTCCGAGCTGATGCAGTCCGCCGTAGATCTCGGGCGCGCCGGCTTGCCGTCGAAGATGCGCCGAATGCCGCATCGGCGGGCGGCACGCTGGCTTGTCTCCGTCGCCGTCTTCGTCGCGCTGTTCGCGCTTTTGCCGCTTGCCTTCATCGTCTGGATCGCGGTGCAGACCGGCTGGGAGACCGTGTCGGCGCTGGTCTTCAGGCCGCGCGTCGGGGAACTGCTGGTCAACACCACGCTGCTGGTGCTGCTGACCGTGCCGATCGCCATCATACTGTCTGTCGCGCTGGCCTGGCTGACCGAGCGCAGCGACCTGCCCGGCGCCAGGCTGTGGGCCTGGCTGTGCGTGGCGCCGCTCGCCATCCCCGCTTTCGTGCACTCCTATGCCTGGATCACCATGGTGCCCGGCCTGCATGGCCTGTGGGCCGGCGTGCTGGTGTCCGTGATCGCCTATTTTCCCTTCCTCTATCTGCCCATATCGGCAGCGCTGCGCCGTCTCGATCCGGCCCTGGAGGACGCGGCCGCCGCCCTTGGCCTTGGGCCATCGCGCGTCTTCTGGCGTGTCGTGATGCCGCAGCTCAGGCTCGCCATCTGCGGCGGCTCGCTGCTGGTCGGACTGCATCTGCTGGCCGAATACGGCCTCTATGTCTTCATCCGCTTCGACACCTTCACCACGGCGATCGTCGACCAGTTTCAATCGACCTTCAACGGACCGGCCGCCAACATGCTGGCCGGCGTGCTGGTGACCTGCTGCTTCGTGCTTCTGGGCCTCGAAGTGCTGGTGCGCGGCGAGGAGCGTTATGCCCGTGTCGGCGCCGGCGCGGCGCGTTCCCAGCAGCGCACGAACCTCGGCCGCGCCACCATGCCGAGCCTGCTCTTGCTGGTCGCCACCACGCTGCTGGCGCTCGGCGTGCCGTTCGTGACCATCGGCCGCTGGCTCATCGCCGGCGGCGCCGAGGTCTGGCGTCTCGACGAGATTGGCCTGGCGCTCGGCCAGACGCTGTTCCTGTCGCTTGCCGGGGCACTGCTTGCCACTGTCGCCGCCATGCCGATGGCCTGGATCTCGATCCGCGCCCCAGGGCCGCTGCAGCGCCTGCTGGAAGGTTGCAACTACATCGTCGGATCGCTACCGGGTGTCGTCATTGCGCTGGCGCTGGTCACCATCACCGTGAGCATTGCGCTTCCGCTCTATCAGACCCTGTTCACCATCCTGGTCGCCTATGCCCTCATGTTCCTGCCGCGCGCCCTGGTCAGCCTGCGCGCCTCGATCGCCCAGGCGCCGGTCGAGCTCGAGCGCGCCGCGTCCAGCCTCGGCAGGCGTCCGCTCAACGCGCTGTGGTCGACCACCATCCGCCTGTCGGCCCCTGGTGCCGCGGCCGGCATGGCGCTGGTGGCGCTCGGCATCATGAACGAACTGACCGCGACCCAGATGCTGGCACCGAACGGCACCCGCACGCTGGCGATGGCATTCTGGTCCTACAGCAGCGAGATCGACTACGCCTCGGCGGCCCCCTACGCCTTCATCATGGTGGCGATGTCGCTGCCGCTGACCTGGCTGCTCTATGTCCAGTCGAAACGGATGGCCGGACGATGAGCTTTCTCGAAATCCGCGGTTTGCACAAGCATTACGGCCCGGTCGCCGCATTGGCCGGTGTCGACCTCGATGTCGCCAGTGGCAGCCGCACCGCGATCGTCGGCCCCTCCGGCTGCGGCAAGACCACTTTGCTGCGGCTGATCGCCGGCTTCGAGGCACCGGACCAGGGCCGCATCGTGCTCGGTGGCGAGGTGCTGGCCAATGGCGGCGCCGCCGTCCCGGCGCATCGCCGCGGCATCGGCGTGGTGGCGCAGGACGGCGCCCTGTTCCCGCATCTGACCATCGGCGACAATATCGGTTTCGGCATGGGCCGCGGCGATGACAAACGCGCCGAGCGCATCGTCGAGTTGGCCTACATCGTCGGGCTCGACAAGGCGATCCTCAAGCGCCGCCCGCACGAGCTTTCCGGCGGCCAGCAGCAGCGTGTGGCGCTCGCCCGCGCCATGGCGATGAAGCCGCGGCTGATGCTGCTCGACGAGCCGTTCTCGGCGCTCGACACCGGCTTGCGCGCCTCGATGCGCAAGGCCGTGGCCGAACTTCTGGAGGCGGCCGGCATCACCACCATCCTGGTGACACACGACCAGGCCGAAGCACTGTCCTTCGCTGCCCAGGTGGCGGTGATGCGCGATGGAAAATTCTCGCAGGTCGGCACGCCTCGCGATCTCTACCTCAAGCCGAAGGACAGGATGATCGCCGAATTCCTCGGCGAGGCCATCATCCTGCCGGCGAGCATTTCGGGCGGCTTCGCCAACTCGCCGCTCGGCCGCATCGCCGTCGATACCAATGACAGCCGCGATGTCGCCCGCATCATGCTGCGGCCGGAGCAGATCGGGCTGAAACGCACGTCGCGCGAAGGCATGTCGGGCACCCCAGACATGCTGTTCGGCGAAGTGACGGAATCGGAATTCGCCGGCTCGACATGCATGATCGCGGTGCGGCTCCTGAACAATGCCGATCCCCCGGACGCCGCCGCCATCGGCAACACGCCGCTGATCCTGCGCAAATCCGGCATGGACGCACCGACGGTCGGTGAGATCGTCCGGCTCACCGTGTCGGGAAAGGCGCATGTGTTCGTCTAAAGCGCGTCGCGTTGAAATGGATCCATGCGACGCGCTTTAGGTCTCTGCTTTATGCATGTCGTTCTCCCAAAACCGAGGTCACTTTTGGGCGACATGCATTAGGCGACCGAAGGCCGGCGCCCGGCGCGCGGTTCATGCCGTGATGCGTTCGCCGGTTTCGGCTGAATAGATCGGCCAGCGCTCGAGAAAATCACAGCCATGCACGACAACCGTCTCGTTGGCGCTGTCGACAAGGATGACGGCATAGGCGGGCGGCGCCTGCTCGACAATTTCGCTCGACCGGTCAAGCGCAAGTTCGAACCTTGCGTGCAGGCCGCGCTGCGCCGAGAACGAAATTCCGGCGACGGTGCCGGCGATGTCGCGATGGACATGACCGAAGAAGATGTGGCGGACATCGCCATGGCGCTTCAGCAGGCCGAGCAACCGCTCGGGCTGCTCGAGCGCCAGCGGATCGAGCTGCGGCAGGCCGAGCGCGACCGGCGGATGGTGCAGGAAGATGTAGGCGGGCCTGCCGGCTGATCGGTTCAGGCGGGCTTCGAGCCAGGCAAGCCGCCTGTCGCACAATTCGCCTTCGATGCGCCCTTCCGCCAGGCAGTCGAGAAACAGCAGCACTTCGTTGCCTGTGTCATGGACCGACTGCACGAAGCCATTCTCGTCGACCGGATTTTCCGGGAACGTTGCGACGAGATTGGCCCGCCGGTCATGGTTGCCGGGCAGAAGCCTATACGGCACCGACAGCGTGTTCAGGGCAGCCCGCAGATCCGCGTAACTCTCCGGCGCGCCGCTCTCGGTCAGGTCGCCGGTGAAGACGCAAAGGGCGGCGTCGGCGTGATGCGCATTGATATGCGCGATGCAGAACGCCAGCCTTTGATGCAGGTCCGCGCCATAGCGGCGCTCGCCTTGCCGGCCAAGATGCACATCGGTGACCTGGATGATTTTCATCACGCTTTCAGAGCGCCGGCTCGGCTACGGACGCCTTGAAGACATCGAGGCGGGCTCCCGTCTCCGACGAGAAGAAATGCATGTCTTCAGGCGAAATCTTCAGGCCGACCTGGCTGCCGGGCTCGGGATGGACCGCCTCCGACGTCATCACCGAAAACGGTGCGCCGTCGAGATCGACATAGATGACCCGCCCCGCCCCCAGTTCCTCGACCAGATCGACGGTGGCGTTGAGCGCGCCGGCCGTGCCGGGCGCCACCAGCCGGACGGCCTCGGGCCGGATGCCCATCGCGACCTTCGCGCCGACCGGCAGGCCGGTGCGTGCCATGGCCAGGCGCCGGCTGCCGCCAAGCAGCGACAGCCCGTCGAGCTCGACCGTGCCTTCCAGAATGTTCATGGCCGGCGCGCCAACGAAGGTGGCGACGAAGCGGCTGGCCGGGCGGGTATAGATTTCGCCCGGCGTGCCGACCTGCTCGACGCGTCCGCCATTCATCACCACCAGCCGGTCGGCCAGCGTCATCGCCTCGACCTGATCGTGGGTGACGAAGACGGAGGTGGCGTTCAGCCGGCGATGCAGCTTGCGGATTTCCGAGCGCATCTGCACGCGCAGCTTGGCATCGAGATTGGACAGCGGCTCGTCGAACAGGAACACCTTCGGCTCGCGGATCATGGCGCGGCCCATGGCGACGCGCTGCCTTTGGCCGCCGGAAAGCGCCATCGGCTTGCGGTCGAGCAGATGTTCGAGCTCCAGTGTGCGGGCGACCGCCTGGATGCGCTGCTGGCGCTCGGCCGAGGGAACGCCGGCGACCTTGAGCGAATAGCCGATGTTCTGCGAAACACTCATGTGCGGATAGAGCGCGTAATTCTGGAACACCATGGCGCAGCCGCGCTCGCGCGGTTCCAGCCTGTTGACCACCGTGCCGTCAATCGCGATCTCGCCGGCGGAAATCTCCTCCAGCCCGGCGATCATCCTGAGCAGCGTGGACTTGCCGCAGCCGGAAGGTCCCAGGATGACGACGAATTCGCCTGAGGCGAAGTCGAGGTCGACGCCGTGCACGACCTGCGTCTTGGCGTAGTTCTTCTTGACGCCGCGTATTGTGATGGAGGCCATTTTTGTCTCCTTATTTCTCGGTGGCGATCAGGCCGCGCACGAACCAGCGCTGCATCAGCACCACGACGATCAGCGGCGGCAACATGACGATCAGCGTGCCGGCCATGGCGATGTGCCATTCCGGAATGCCGCCGACATTGGGGATCAGTTGTTTGAGCTCGGTCACCGCCATCGCATGCGACTGATCGGTGGTGATGAGCAGCGGCCACAGATACTGGTTCCAGGCCCACAGGAACATGATGGTGCCGAGCGCCGCCATGTTGTTGCGCGACAGCGGCAGCAAGATATCGATGAAGAAGCGCAGCGCGCCCGCGCCGTCCATGCGCGCGGCCTCGGTCAGTTCGTCCGGCACGGTCAGGAAGAACTGCCGGTAGAGGAAGGTGCCGGTCGCAGTGGCAACCAGCGGCAGTATCAGGCCGCTGTAGGAATTGAGCAGTCCGAGGCTGAGCTGGACCTGCACGCCCGAGACTTTTTCGATCAGCCAGGAAATGCCGGTCAGGTCCAGGATCGCCTGGTACGGCTCGAGCACGTTGGCGACCACGGCGTAGGTCGGCACGATGCGCACTTCGAGCGGCAGCATCAGTGTGATGAAAATCAGCCAGAAGATCAGCATGCGGCCGGGATAGCGGAAGTAGACGATCGAGAAGGCGGTGAGCGCCGAGACGATCACTTTGCCGGCGGCGACGCCGGTCGCCATGATGAAGCTGTTGAGCAGCTTGGGACCGAGATCGGCGGTCGTCCAGGCGGTCTTGATGTTGACCCAGAAGTCGCTGCCCGGCAGCAGCGACATCGGCACATCGTTGACATCCTTGAGGTTGTGCGACGCCGCGATCACCACGACCACGAACGGCGCAATGCAAAAGATGAAGCCGATGAACAGGATCAGATGCGTGAAGAAATTGAGGAACGGGGTGCGCTCGACCATATCCATCTCACCTGTAGTGCACGCGCCGCTCGATGAAGCGGAACTGGAAGATGGTGAGCACGATGATGAGCAGCATCAGGATGATGCTCTGCGCGGCGGCACCTGAATAATCGAGGCCTTTGAAGCCGTCGGAATAAATCTTGTAGACCATCAGATTGGTCGCATTCGCCGGACCGCCAGCGGTCATGATGTCGACGATGCCGAAGGAGTCCTGAAAACTCTCGGTGATGTTGATGACCAGCAGGAAGAAGATGGTCGGCGTGATCAGCGGAAACTGGATGTCCCAGAAACGCCTGATGACACCGGAACCGTCCATCGCCGCGGCCTCGATCAGCGAACGCGGGATGGCCTGGAACGCCGCCAGGAAGAAGATGAAGTTGTAGCCGACATATTTCCACGAGAAGGCGACGATGATCGAGGCCATGGCGTCGGCGCCGTCGAGGCCGGGATCCCAGAAGCCGGGCCAGACCCGGTTGACCACGGCCATGAAGCCAGCCTCCGGCGCCAGGATGAAGCGGAACGCCATCGCCAGCGCGGGCGCGGCGATGCCGTAGGGCCAGATCAGCACCACGCGATAGAGACGCGAGCCGGCCAGCTGCCGGTCGGTCAAGGCGGCGAGCACAAGCGCGATGAACATTGCGAGACCGGTACTGATGCCGGCGAAGACAAGGCTGGCGGTGATCGAGTTCCAGTAGTCGGCGTTGGACAGGATCGAGCGGAAATTGTCGAGCCCGACCCAGATGTTGCCGCCGCCCCAGGGCTGTTGCAGCGTCAGCGACCAGTACACGGCCTGGCCGGCCGGCCAGTAGAAGAACGTGAAGATCAGGAGGAGCTGCGGCACCGCGAAAAGGATGCCGATCGTCCATTTGCCGAAAGTGACGCGTTTTTCCATCGATCCGCCGATGCCGTTGAACCGTCAGCCCGCTTCTTGGGCAAGACTAGATATGAAATGGCCGCCCGTCGAATCTCGGCGGACGGCCGTTCCGCAATCGGAGGTCAGGGCAGGGTCTTGCCCGGATAGGTCTGCTGGAAGCGTTCGAGGATGGCGTCGCCGTTCTTGACCAGAGTGTCGAGGCCTTCCTGGACGCTGACCTTGTTGGCGAAGATCGCCTGCATCTGCGTGCCGAACTCGGCGCGGATCTGGGTGAAGTTGCCCAGCCGGATGCCGCGGGTGATTTCGGTCGGCTCGGACGCCGTCAGGCTGGCGATGGCGACTTCACGGCCCTTGTAGGGCGCCTTGTCGTAGAAGCCCTGGCCCTTCATGTAGTCGAAGCCAGACTTGGTCACCGGGATGTAGCCGGTGTTGGTCGACCAGAACAGCGCGGTCTTGGGGTCGTGGATGAAGTTCAGGAAGGCGGCAGCGCCCTTGTACTCGGCGTCCGACTTGCCGGAGAGCACCCACAGCGAAGCGCCGCCGACGAGCGAATTCTTGCGCTCGGTGCCGGCATAGACCGGCAATTCGGCGACATCCCACTTCATGCCTTCCTTCTGGGTCCTGCCGACCGTGCCGTGGTCGCCGACCGAGGTCAGGATGACCTGGCAGGTACCCGAGGCGAAGGCCTGGACCATATCCTGGCCGAGATCCTTGGACTTGATCTTGATCAGGCCGGCGTCATACCACTTCTTGAGATCGGTGACATACTGGACGAACTTGGTCTTGTTGACTTCCAGACGCGCGTCGAGACCGTCATAACCATTGTTCTTGGTGGCGATCGGCTGGTTGTGGAGCGCCGAGAACTGCTCCATCAGCTGCCAGCTTTCATTGGCAGAGATGTTGATCGCCATCGGGCACTCGTAGCCGGCGTCCTTCAACGCCTTGAGGTCGGCGCCGACATCTTCCCAGGTCTTGGGTGCTTCGGTCTTGCCGATCTTGGCGAAGGCGTCCTTGTTCCAGTACATCAGCGGGGTCGAGGAATTGAACGGGAAGGACAGCATCTCGCCCTTCGACGTGGCGTAGTAGCGCGCGATGCCTGGGAAATAGTCGGCATAGTCGATCTTGTAGCCGTTTTCTTCCATCAGCTTGTCGGCGGGCTTGTAGGCGCCCGACAGCATCATGGTGGCGGTGCCGACATCGTAGACCTGGACGACGGCCGGCTGCTTGCCGGCGCGGAAGGCCGCGATGGTGTTCTGCAGCGTGGCGTCATAATTGCCCTGGCTGGTGCAGACGACTTCGTAGTCCTTCTGCGAGGCGTTGAAGTTCTTGCACAGCGTGTCGACGACACGGGCAAGGTCGCCCGAAAGGCCGAACCAGAAGTCGAATTTTACCGGTTCTGCAGAGGCAGGCATTGCCAGCGCGGTGCTGAGCGCACCAGCGGCAAGGGCAGCAAAGCCCCGCTTGATCATGGTCATGGTTTTTCCCTCTTGAGTGGCTGGTGACAAGGGTCTTGCGCAAGTCCTTGCCCGCTCTCTTAGAGAAGGTATGTGACAGTTCTGTTGTGGCTCCCCGGCCTTTGCACAGCTGCCCGTTCCTCTCCCTCGGCGGCTTTGGCCGGCATTAAAACGCACCGGCGTTTTAGGTAGCTAGGGCGACTGTCGAAGACGTAAAGACCGCATCGGCCGCCATGATTATCCGGCTAAGGGGACAATGATATCCAGGTGCGGCAGCGGGCGTAAATGCGCCGGGGAAGCACGCCAGGGCTACTATCTCGGCAAACCGGCGCCCATCGAGGCGTTCGACGACCTGACCGGCCACGGCAAGCGCACTCCGGCGCGCACAGACCATCGGGATGGCAGTCTCGTATTGCTCAAGCCAAGCGTGCGCTCGGCTTGATCGCTCACGATCCGAGCGCCGTGTCGATCAGCCGCCTGGCGTCAGGCCCCGACCATTCAGCCGGGCCGTTCATATGCGCGATCAGGCAGCCTTCGCCGTCGATCAGCATGGTGGCGGGAAGGCCGAGCGCCAGGCCGCGTGCCTTGAGGTCGTTGAACAGGGCCACCGTCGAATCCCGGTAATAGCCCAGCGCTTCGACACCTGTTTCCTTGAGGAATTTCTTCGGCTTCACATCGTCGCCGGCATCGACATTGACGGCGACCACCTGAAAGCTGTCGCTGCCCTTCTCCTTCTGCAGCGCATCGAGCGCCGGCATTTCGGCACGGCAAGGCGCGCACCATGTCGCCCAGAGATTGAGCAGCACCGTCTTGCCGGCATGGTCGGCGATCGTCATCGGCTTGCCGTCCGGGCCATTGAAGGCGAGGCTTTTCATCGACTGCGGCGGATCGGCGGGCAACAGGGCCGCGACCTGGCCGGTGGCGGCGGCCGCGATCTTCTTGGCGCGATCGCTCTTGGCGGCGCAGGCGACGTCATCCTTGCTGCCGCCGACCGCCACCTGGGCCGGTGCATTGTTGCCAGACCGGCTCTCGCTGACATATACCGCGACCGCGCCGGCCAGCGCTCCCGCCACCAAAGCGGCGAGGATCAGGCGCGGGGCCGGGAAAAATCTGTTTCCGTCTGCCATTTTCTCAAACTGCTCCGAAGCACGGGTTTTATAGCGATGAGCGACAAGAAGACCAGCAACCAGATGTGGGGCGGACGATTTGCCTCGGGTCCGGCCGCGATCATGGAAGCGATCAACGCGTCGATCTCGTTCGACCGCAAACTCTACGCACAGGACATACGCGGCTCGATCGCCCACAGCGAGATGCTGGCGCAAACGGGCATTATTTCGGCGGCCGATCAAGAAAAAATCGCTCACGGGCTGAACACGATCCTGAAAGAGATCGAGGCCGGCCGCTTCGAGTTTTCGACGAAGCTCGAAGACATCCACATGAATGTCGAGGCCCGTCTCGCCGACCTGATCGGCCCGGCCGCCGGCCGCCTGCACACCGCGCGCTCACGCAACGACCAGGTGGCGGTGGATCTGAGGCTCTGGGTCAAGGACGAGTGCTTCCGCGTCGCCGAGGCGCTGAAGGGCCTGATCGCGGCGCTGCTGGAGCGGGCCGGGGAGCACGCGGCGACCGTGATGCCGGGCTTCACCCATATGCAGGCGGCGCAGCCGGTGACCTTCGGCCACCACTGCATGGCCTATGTCGAGATGTTTGCACGCGACCTGTCGCGCGTGCGCGATGCGATCGAACGCATGGACGAGAGCCCGCTCGGTGCCGCCGCCCTTGCCGGCACCAGCTTCCCGATCGACCGCCACAGAACCGCCAGGGCGCTCGGTTTCCGCGAGCCGATGCGCAATTCGCTGGACAGCGTTTCCGATCGCGATTTCGCGCTGGAGTTCCTCGCCATGGCGGCGGTCTGCGCCACGCATCTGTCGCGGCTGGCCGAGGAGATCATCATCTGGTCGACGCCGCAATTCGGCTTCATCAGGCTGTCGGACAGTTTTTCCACCGGCTCCTCGATCATGCCGCAGAAGAAGAACCCCGACGCCGCCGAACTGGTGCGTGGCAAGACCGGCCGCGTCAACGGCCATCTGGTCGGCCTGCTGACGGTGATGAAGGGCATGCCTTTGACCTATGGCAAGGACATGCAGGAAGACAAGGAATCGGTCTTCGACGCCGCCGAGACGCTCGACCTGATGCTGGCGGCGATGACCGGCATGGTCTCCGACATGACGGTCAAGGCGGCGGCGATGAAGAAGGCCGCCGGCTCCGGCCACGCGACCGCGACCGACCTCGCCGACTGGCTGGTGCGCACGCTGGGCCTGCCGTTCCGTGAGGCGCATCACGTCACCGGCCGTGCGGTGGCGCTGGCCGAGGAGAAGAAGGTAAGCCTGGAAAAGCTTTCGCTGGAGGATCTGCAGTCGATCAATCCCGGCATCACATCGGATATCTTCTCGGTGCTGGCGGTGCAGAATTCGGTCAAGAGCCGCACCAGTTTCGGCGGCACCGCGCCGTCGGAAGTGAGGAAGCAGATCCGCTATTGGAAAAAGCGGCTGGTCAAAGCCTGAGGCCGATATTTCGACGGCAATATCCCGGATATTGCAACCGGCAATATCCGGGGTGCAATGCGCCGAGAACTCGGCTAAAAGCGGCGGCTGACAAAACGTTTCGGACGGATGGATCGATGACCGGAAGCAGGATTTTGGTGACGCTGACGCTGCTGGCGGCGATGGCCGCCGTGACCGCCTGCGGCCGCAAGGCCGGTCTCGACACGCCCTATGAGGCGGCCGTCCAGGCGCGCAAGGATGCCGAGAAGGCCAAGCAGCCGCTGCCGCCGGAGCCGGAAAAACCGGTCAAGGACAAGAAGTTCATCCTCGACCCGCTGATCTAGAACCGATCAGGCCGGGTTTGGCTTCCAAGCCCGATCTTATCGTGCTCCAACTTCCGGAATCACTCTCGTGAACCATTTCGACTACCGCGACGGCGTGCTGCATGCCGAGGACGTGGCAATCCCTGATATCGCCGCTCAGGTCGGCACGCCGTTCTACTGCTATTCGACGGCCACGCTGACCAGGCACTACCGCGTCTTTGCCCAGGCTTTTGCCGGCCTCGACGCGCTGGTCTGCTACGCCATGAAGGCCAACTCCAACCAGGCCGTGCTGCGCACCCTTGCCAGGCTCGGCGCCGGCGCCGACGTGGTCTCGGAAGGCGAGCTGCGCCGGGCGCTGGCGGCCGGCATCCCGGCAAGCAAGATCCTGTTTTCCGGCGTCGGCAAGACCGCGCGCGAAATGGACCTTGCGCTCGAAGCCGGCATCCTTTGCTTCAACGTTGAATCCGAGCCTGAACTTGAACTGTTGTCGGCGCGAGCCACGGCACTCGGCAAGGTGGCGCCGGTCTCGCTGCGCATCAATCCCGATGTCGACGCCAAGACGCACAAGAAGATTTCCACCGGCAAGGCCGAGAACAAGTTCGGCATCGCCTGGCAGCGCGCGCGGCAGGTCTATGCCCGTGCGGCGACGCTTCCGGGTATCAAGGTCACCGGCATCGACACCCATATCGGCAGCCAGATCACCGAGTTGCAGCCCTTCGACGACGCCTTCGCCCTTTTGGTCGATCTGGTCGGCGCACTGCGCGCCGATGGCCACGCCATCGAGCATGTCGATGTCGGCGGTGGCCTCGGCATCCCTTACCGTGTCGACAACAACCCACCGCCCTTGCCCGACGCCTATGCCCAGATCGTCAGGAAGCATGTCACCAAGCTCGGTCTGAAGGTGATGTTCGAGCCGGGCCGGCTGATCGTTGGCAATGCCGGCATCCTCGTTTCGGAAGTGATTTTCGTGAAGGAAGGCGACGCCAAGAATTTTCTGGTCGTCGACGCCGCCATGAACGATCTGATCCGGCCAACGCTTTACGATGCCTTCCACGACATCAGGCCGGTCGTGCAGCCGCCGGCCGACACGCCGCGCATGATGGTCGACGTGGTTGGCCAGGTCTGCGAGACCGGTGACTATCTCGGCCTCGACCGTGACCTGCCCAGGCTGAAGGCCGGCGATCTCATTGCCGTTTCCACCGCCGGTGCCTATGGCGCGGTGCAGGCAGGCACCTACAACACCCGCCTGCTGGTGCCGGAGGTGCTGGTCGACGGCGACCGGTTCCACATCGTGCGCCCGCGCCTGACCTATGACGATTTGATCGGGCTGGATTCGGTGCCTGACTGGCTGGCATAGAAGCCACAGCCGGCAGCGCTACAGCCGGTTCTGCAGGAGCGTCCTTGTCTCGGCGATCCTGTCTTCGTCACGGCGGTAGAACGTCCATTGCTTGATGCGCTTGGGCCGCAGCAGGCCGGCCTGGGTGAGCACGCGCATATGCTCGGAGAGCGTCGCCTGCGTGATACCGAGCTTTTCGGCGATCAGCAGCGCGCAAACGCCGTCCTCGATCAGATCGCCGTCGGCCTGAGCCGGGAAATGCGCGCGCGGATCCTTCAGCCAGTTGAGGATCTGCAGCCTGCGTTCGTTGGCGATCGCCTTGAAGACATCAACCTCTTGCATTTAGTCATTTTGCCAAGTTACTAATTGCTGTCAATCCCAAGGAGATCGCCATGGCGCAGGGCAACCCCGTTACACGCGAGCGCATTGCCGCGATGGAACCGCGCATCCGGCCCTATATCAGGCACACGCCGGTGCTGCGCGTCGACATGGCCGACTTCGACCGGCCGCCGCTGGCGGTAGACCTCAAGCTCGAATGCCTGCAGCATTCCGGTTCGTTCAAGGCGCGCGGCGCCTTCACCAATCTTTTGGAAAGGCCGGTTCCCAAGGCCGGCGTCGTCGCCGCCTCGGGCGGCAACCATGGCGCTGCCGTCGCCTATGCCGCCATGCGGCTCGGCCACAAGGCGACCATCTTCGTTCCCGAAGTGAGCCCGCAGGCCAAGCTGGACCGCATTCGCGGCTATGGCGCCGACCTGGTGGTTGGTGGTGCCCGCTATGCCGAGGCGCTGGCCGCCAGCGAACGTTTCGCGCAGGAGACTGGCGCCTTGCAGATCCATGCCTTCAACCAGGAGGAAACGTTGGTCGGACAGGGCACGCTTGGGCTCGAGATCGAGAGCGACCTGCCCGAGATCGACACGCTGTTGGTCGCCGTCGGCGGTGGCGGCCTGATCGGCGGCATCGCCGCCTGGTATGCCGGCCGCATCCGCATCGTCGCCATCGAGCCCGAAGGCGCGCCGACGCTTCATCGCGCCTTCGAGGCCGGCCATCCCGTCGACGCTCCGGCGGAAGGCATCGCCGCCGATTCGCTGGCGCCGAAGCGCGTCGGCGAAATGATGTTCCCGATCGCCGAGGCCTTCGTCGAGCGCTCCATCCTGGTCAGTGATGACGACATCATCGCCGCGCAGAAGGCGCTGTGGCATCGGATGCGCATCATCTCCGAGCCGGGTGGGGCGGCCGCCTTCGCCGCGATCCTGTCCGGCCGCTACACGCCGGCACCGGGCGAACGCGTCGCCGTGCTGGTCTGTGGCGCCAACGCAAACCCCGCCAATTTCTGATTGCAACCATTTCGGCCGGGTTCACATTTTCTGAGAACGCCTCGCCTTTGCCGTGTTTGCTGGTATTCTTCGAGTCGTGAGGATCGGGCTATCCCGCCTGATTCCAGGAAGGGCCGATGACGCAACGACCCACCTCTAGCGATCGCGGTCTCGCCGGGCGCCTTGCACTCAGCCGGCTGGCGACGCGGGTCTCGATGATGGTCGAGCGCGGCTGGCCGCTGCTGCTGCCGCTGATCCTTATCGCCACCCTGTTCCTGAGCATCTCCTGGTTCGGCGTTTTCTCACGGTTGCCGGATATCGCGCGCATCGGCCTTGTCGCCGCATTCGGCCTGGCAGGGCTGGCGGCGCTCTATCCGCTGCGTTTCTTCCGCCTGCCCGGCGCCGCCGAGGTCGACCGCCGCATCGAGGCCGCCAACGAATTGCTGCACAGCCCGGTGCTGGTGCAGGCCGACCGGCCAAGCGGCCGCGAAAGCAGCTTCTCGCAGGCGCTGTGGCGTGAACACCAGAAGCGCATGGCCGCCAGGCTCGACAGCCTTGGCGCCGACCTGCCGCGCACCCGCGTGCCGGAGCGCGATCCTTGGGGGCTGCGCGCCGTGGCCGCGCTGCTGCTCGTCACCGCCTTTGCCTTCTCCTTCGGGCCGACGGGCGGCAGGATAGCCGACGGCTTCAGCACCCACGGCGCGCACGATGCCGTGCCGCCACGCATCGATGCCTGGGTAACGCCGCCTGCTTATACCGGCAAGCCTCCGATCTTCCTGACCGCCGACGCCAACCAGGCAACGCCGACGTTTCATGTGCCCGAGGGCAGCGACGTCTCCTTGCGCGTCACCGGAGGCTCGGGCGAGGAAACGCTCGCCTATGCCGACAAGGATGGCAATGCGCGCACCATCGACCCCGCCGGACCACAGGCGGCCAGCGCCAAGTCAGCCGCGAGCCCGGCGGCGCCGACCCCCGCATCCCCGTCGAAGGTGCGCCAGTTCATCGGCAAGCTGACCGGCGACGGCACGCTGACGCTGAAATCGGGCGAGGATCAGCTCGGCCGCTGGGCCTTCGCCGTGATCGAGGACAAACCGCCACAGATCCGCTTCGTCGGCGAGCCCAAGCGCGCCGCCAACGGCGCCTTCGAACTCAACTACCAGATCGACGACGACTATGGCGCCGCCAACGCCAAGGCGGTCTTCGCGCTGGTCGACCCGCAGGTGCCGGGCGCGCATCCGCTCTACGGCCCGCCCGAAATGCCGTTGGCGCTGCCGCGCCGCGGCGGCAAGTCCGATGCCGCCAAGACCACCAAGGACCTGACCGAGCATGTCTGGGCCGGCAGCAGCATCAAGCTGACGCTGGTCGCCACCGACGACGCCGGCCACACCGCGTCGAGCGAGACCAGGACGCTGGTGATGCCGGAGCGGCCTTTCGCCAACCCGCTGGCGCGGGCTGTAATCGAACAGCGCCGCCTGCTGGCCCTCGACGCCAATGCCAAGCCGCACGTGCTCGACCTGATCGACGCCATCACGCTGCGGCCGGAAGACACGTTCGACAACATGTCCCACTACCTCGCCATCATGAGCGCGCGCAGCCGGCTGAAACTGGCCGGCAACGACGATCAGCTGCGCGGCGAGGTCGCCTATCTCTGGGAAATCGCGCTCGGCATCGAGGAGGGCAACCTCTCGGCCGCCGAGAAGCGGTTGCGCCAGGCGCAGCAGGCGCTGCAGGACGCCATCAAGAACGGCGCCAGCGATGCCGAAATCGAGAAGGCGATGAAGGAACTGCGCGAGGCGATGAACCAGTTCCTGCAGGAATTCGCCGAACGCGCCAAGCAGAACCCGAATGCGCCGCAAATGCAGCAGAACGGCCAGGAACTGCGCCAGAGCGACATCGACCGGATGATGGACCAGATCGAGAACCTGGCGAAGTCGGGCGACCGCGACAAGGCGCAGCAATTGCTGTCGCAGTTGCAGGACATGATGAACAATCTCCAGGCCGGGCGTCAGCAGCAGGGCGGCGAGCAGGACAGCCAGATGCGCCAGCAGATGGACAAGCTCGGCGAGATCCTGCGACGCCAGCAGGAGATGATGAACGACACTTTCCGCATGGACCAGATGCAGCGTGGCGAGCGCCAGCGCGGGCAGAACCGCGATGAGCAGCTTGGCCAGGGCGGTGGCGAGGACCAGGACAAGCCAGGCGCCGGCGAGGACCGCGATCCGCTGGCCAGGCAAAAGCCGATGACGCCGCAGGAATTCGCCGATGCACTGAAGCAGTTGCAGGAAGGCCAGGGCCAGCTGAAGGGCGATCTCGAGCAGTTGAAGAAGAACCTCGAAGGCATGGGCATGGAGCCCAATGAAGGATTTGGCGAGGCCGGCAAGTCGATGGGCAGCGCCGAGCAGGCGCTTGGCGAGGGCCAGGGCGACGAGGCCGTCGGCCACCAGGGCCGGGCACTCGAGGCGCTGCGCAAGGGCGCCAAGGACATGATGAAGCAGATGCAGGCCATGCAGGGCGACCAGGGCGGCAGCCAGGAAGGCGGGCGTCAGCAGAATGCCGACCGCGACCCGCTCGGCAGGCCGCGCGCCAGCCAGGGTCCCGATTTCGGCGATTCGGTGAAGGTCCCCGACGAGATCGACGTCCAGCGCGCCCGCCAGATCCTGGAAGCGATCCGCAAGCGGCTCGGCAACGCGCTCAGCCCCGATATCGAGCGCAGCTATCTCGAGCGGCTGCTCGAGCTGAAATAGGGACCGCCCCCACACCCCGGCCGCCCCCTCGAACGGTTGCAACACCATGCCGAAGCTCGGTACCGTCACGCCCATCCTGCGCATCTTCGATGTTGCCAAGGCGCATGAATTCTACGTGGGGTTTCTCGGTTTCGAGGTGCGGTTCGAACACCGCTATGATGACAACGCGCCGCTCTACACAGGCGTTTCTCGCGACGGCTGTGTCTTGCATCTGAGCGAACATCATGGCGACGGCACGCCGGGCTCTCACATCCGGATCGAGACGACCGACATTGCGGGGCTCCACCACGAATTGACCGAAAGAAAGTACCGCTTCGCCAGGCCGGGGTTGGAGGAGACGCCCTGGAAGACGAAAGAGGTCACGGTCGACGATCCGTTCGGCAACCGCCTGACCTTCTATGAGGATGTGAAGGACTGAGCCTACCGGTTGACGAACGCCTCGCGGATCGCCTCCTGCATGCCGTCGATCGCCTCGCCCGACGCGTTCGGGTTGCGATGCATCACCACATTGGAGGAATCGATGTCGCCGAATCCATCGGCGGAGGTCAATTCGCGGCAGCCGTCCGGGATGTTGCTGCGCGAGATCGGCGCGATCGCCAGCCCTGACGTGACCGCAAGCTTCAGGCCGCCGGTGGTGTCGCTGGTATAGGCGACACGATAGGCAAGACCGCGCTGCTCCAGCGACTTGATGGCGAAGTCCTTGCACCAGCTGACCCGGTTGTAGAGCGCGATCGGCACCGGCCGTTCCTCGTGCATGTGATGCAGGGTCGACGTCACCCAGACGGTCGGGTCGTGCATCAGCACTTCGCCGCCGGCCGGGTCCTGCCATTCGAACACCACGCAAAGATCGAGTTCGCCGGCGGCGAGCGCCGCCAGCTGCGCCTCCGAATGCGCGTAGCGCACGGTGACCTCGACCTTGGTGTGGCGTTTCGAAAACGCGCTGAGCGCGCGCGACAGGATGGCGTGGCCATATTCCTCCGGAATGCCGATGCGCACCGGTCCGCCGAGCGGCGCTGCCGCCATCGACGCCGCCGTTTCGTCGAGCAGCGAGACGATGCGGCGGGCGTTGACGATGAGTTCGCCGCCGCGCCGCGTCAATGCGACGCCGCGCGAGCCGCGCTCGAACAGGCTGTCGCCGACCAGCTCCTCGAGCTTCTTCATCTGCATCGACACGGCCGACTGGGTGCGCCCGGCCTGCTCGGCCGCACGGGTGAAATTGCCGGTCTCGGCGATGGCGACGAAGGTGCGCAGCAGATCGCTGTCGAGGGTTGGACGCATGCTATCCATCATAAGCAGATTTGATTGCAGGCATCATTCCAATTCGTTTGCAACATGTCAAACACCGGACGATAGTTGCCTCACCCATTGGATATGCGGCTGCGAAATCGGCCGCGGACCAAGCAAAGAGTCCTCACTCGTACCCGCTGCCCGAAACGGTGGCGGGTTCTTTTTGATCTGGAGGCGGAGCTGCTTCGGATCGTACGCGCAGGAGCCGGAACGCAGATGCAGAATAGGATGGTGCGCGGCATCCTGAGCCTGTGCCTGGGCGTGCTGGTGTTCTCGCTGCAGGACCCGCTCGTCAAGGCCGTGTCGAGCGGCTATCCGGTGACCGAGGTGATGGCGATCCGGTCGATCGTCGCCCTGCCGATCCTGATCATTCTCGTCCATGCCGATGTCGGGCTGTCGGCAATCCTGTCGAAGCGGTTCGGCTTGCTGACAATCCGCGCCTTCATCCAGTTCACCTCCTACACGGTCTATTATCTGGCCATCGCCGCGCTGCCGCTGGCCGACGCGGTGGCGCTCTATTTCATGGCGCCGCTGTTCATCATGGCGCTGGCCGGACCCTATCTCGGCGAACGCGTCTCCTGGCGGACGCTGGCGACCGTGCTGATCGGCATGCTTGGCGTCATCGTGATGGTGCGCCCCGGCGCCGGCCTGTTCGACTGGGCGGCACTGCTGTCGCTCGGCTCGGCGGCGCTCTACGGCTTCTCGCAACTGATGGCGCGCAAGATCGGCGATACCGAATCGTCCACCGTCATGGCCTTCTACCAGAACGGCGCCTATCTCATCGGCGCCGCCGTGGTTGCCGGCACGTTCCATCTCGCCGGCATAAGTCACGCCGTCCACCCCAGCGTCGAATTCCTGGTGCGGCCCTGGATATGGCCGACGCTGCCGGATTTCCTCAAGATGGCCGCCTGCGGTTTCGTCGCCTCCGCCGGCATGATCCTTCTGTCGCAGGGCTACAGGCTGGCGCCGGCCAACCGGGTAGCCACCTTCGAATACACCGGCATTCTGTGGTCGCCGCTCTGGGGTTTCCTGTTCTTCGCCGAGGTGCCGCGGTCGACGACCGTGATCGGCGCGGCGCTGATCATCGGCGCCGGCCTGCTCGCGCTCAACACTGGGCGGCGCAATAGCGCGGCGCCCGTGCTTGCCGCCGCCGATCCGGTCTGATCAGGCGAAGCAGATCAGCGCGCGCTCGACGCGCGAACGGATTTCGGCCAGCGTGAACGGCTTCTGCACGACATCGAGGATGATGCCGTTCAACTCCTCGGCGCGCTCGCGCTGGTCGGCATAGCCGGTCATCAGCATGATCTTCATCGCCGGAAAAAGGGCGGCCGCGGCGATCGCCATCTCGATGCCGTCCATCTCGGGCATGCGGATGTCGGAGACGACGAGATCATAGCCACCATGGGCGGCGCGTATCAGCGCCAGGCCTTGAGCGCCGTCGGCGGCGATATCGATTGCGTGGCCTGCGCGTTCAAGCGCGCGGGCAGCGAGGGTGCGGACGGACTCATCGTCCTCGACGATCAAAAGCTTTGCCATGGCCGGCAATTTGGCCGCGAAAAGTTGACTTTTCCTGAAAGGACCCAGCCTGAGACCGGGCTAATTTTTCCGGCGCCGTTAAGGCCTTTTTCAGAACTTGTCGGCGCAAGGCAGTGGCCTCACGCATCGCCTTTCACAACACCCACGAACGGCAATTCACGGAAGGCGTGCGCGACATCCATGCCGTAACCGACGACGAAATAATCGGGGCAGTCGAAGCCGACATAGTCGGCGACGAGCGCGGTCTGGCGGCGCATGCGCTTGTCGAGCAGCACAGCGATGGAACAGCTTTTCGCGCCGCGCGACAGCATCAGGTCGCGGGTGAAGGTCAGTGTCTTGCCCGATTCCAGAATGTCGTCGATCAGCAGCACGTCGCGGCCGGCGACCTCATTGTCGATGTCGCGCAGCACCCTCACCTCGCCACTGGTGGTGCCGGCGCCATAGCTGGAAATGAAGATGAACTCGACCTCCGGCGACAGGCCGACATCGTGCATGGCGCGGATCAGGTCGGCGGCGAAGATGAACGAGCCCTTCAGCACCGAAATCACCAGGAGATCATGATAGTCGTGCCCGGCGATCTCCTTGGCGAGCTCGAGATTGCGCCGCGCGATCGCCGACGCCGAAAACAGGACTTCGATGTCCTTGTCGCGTACGATTGGCATTTTTCGCCCCTCAAGTTTTTTGCCCAAACGCCTTCACACCGAGCGTGTGTTGAGATTCAGGTCAGGCCGAGTCGAAAACGGTGGTTTCCGAGAACCGGAGCGGAGCGTACTTAAGTACGTGAGCACCGGAAGCGCAGGGAACCGCCGTTTGCAGGCCGGCCTCACCTGAATATCGACACACGCTATTCAGCGAAAGTAACCAAAACGGTCCTTACGCCGTTCTTAGGCACGTCGAGCCGACTGGCAAAGCCGAATCTTTCGCCCGATGCCAGCGAATGGCCGGATGTCCCCAACGTATAGCGGGTTACGCGCCCATCATTGCCGGTCACGCGGATTTCGAGCGACGGCATTGTCGCGGGCCCCGCCCCGTCATTGGCGGCCTCGCCATCGACGAACAGCACCGGATTGGCGCCCGAGGCGTCGACACGCGAGGTGACGCCTGAAATGGTCAGCGCCGAGGCTTGCGCGCCGGTCAGGAACGGCGCCTGGCGCACCAGCGCATGTCCGCCGGAGACCCAGAAAGCGGCCAAGGCGGCACCGACGCCGGCGATCCAGAAGATCGGCCCGCCGCGCGCGGCCGGCGGCCGTTCCGCCGGCGCTTCCGGCTTGCGCAGCATGTCCATGCCCTCGATGGACGGCGTGACAATCAGGCGCGGCGGTGAAACGCTTTCCACGGCGGGGACAAAGCGCGGCATCACTTCATAGTCGGCATCGACGATATCAGCCGCCGGGCCGCGCACGATCCGCTCCGCCGCGACGATTGCCGGGGGATCGGTCATGATTTCGCCGGAAACCGGGCGCGCGGTTCGTTCGTCAGCCATCATGGCCCCGTTATTGCGCGTGTTCGCTTTTCGTTTCTTTTGCCTAAACAAAAATGGTTAACGCTTCCCCACCGGAGCCCTCGTGACGCGCCGAAACAAGCCAGAAATTAACCGCCGGTTAACCATGCCGGCCGATGGTCTTTTCGCAGAACAGGCAGGCTCAGCACTGCCAGGAATTTCAGGTCGTCGAAATTGATTCGCTTCGAAAATGTCGGCCTCCGCTATGGCATGGGTCCGGAAATCCTCCGCGACATCTCCCTGCACATCCCGGAGCGCTCCTTCCAGTTCCTGAGCGGACCCTCGGGCGCCGGCAAGACGACGTTGCTGCGGCTTCTGTTCATGTCGCTGAAGCCGACGCGCGGGCTGATCACCATTTTCGGCAAGGACCGTTCGCGCATTTCGCGCACCGAACTGCCGCATCTGCGGCGCCGCATCGGCGTGGTGTTCCAGGATTTTCGCCTGCTCGACCACATGACCACCTATGAGAATGTCGCGCTGCCGCTGCGCGTGCGCGGGCGCGAGGAAGCAAGCTACCGCACCGATGTCACGGAGCTGCTGAAATGGGTGGGGCTGGGCGAGCGCATGCATGTGCTGCCGCCGGTCCTGTCGGGCGGCGAGAAGCAGCGCGCCGCCATCGCGCGCGCCCTGATCGAGCAGCCCGAGATCCTGCTCGCGGACGAACCGACCGGCAACGTCGATCCGCCGCTGGCGCGGCGGCTGCTGCGGCTCTTCATCGAGCTCAATCGTCTCGGCACCGCCGTGGTGATCGCCACCCATGACCTTGGCCTGATGGAACAGGTCGATGCACGCCGCATGATCCTGGCCGGCGGAAGGCTGGACATCTATGACTGATCTGTCCGCCGAACACCTCGAAGAGCATGAGCAGGAAGCCGAGGCGGCTGAAGCAAGACCGCGCGCCCAGCGCCGAATGGCGCCGATCGTCCCGGCGCAGAACATCGCCGGCCGGGCGCTCGTCCTGGTCATCGCCATCATGACCTTCCTGTCCTGCCTGACCTTCGGCGCGGTGACGCTGGTGCGCGACACCGCCTCGGTCTGGGAGAACCAGATCTCGCGCGAGGCGACGATCCAGATCAAGCCGGCCGACGGCCTCGACATGGAGGCCGCCCTTGCCCAGGCCTCGCAGATCGCCGGCGAATTCCCCGGCGTGAAGTCGACAAGGATCATCGACCGCGATGCGACCGCCAGGCTGCTGGAGCCATGGCTTGGTTCGGGCCTCAACATCGACGAGCTGCCGGTGCCGCGCCTGATCATCGTCACCATCGATGAGAACAACCCGCCCGACTTCGCCGCCATGCGCGCCGCCATCACGCCGAAACTGCCGAGCGCGTCGCTCGACGATCACCGCACCTGGGTCGACCGGCTGGTGGCCATGGCCCGCACCACGGTGACCATCGGCATTGCCGTGCTGGCGCTGATGCTGTCGGCGACGGTGCTGACCGTGGTGTTCGCGACCCGCGGCGCCATGGCCGGCAATGGCCACATCATCGAGGTGCTGCATTTCGTCGGCGCCGAGGCCGCCTTCATCGCGCGCGAATTCCGCCGGCATTTCCTGGTCACCGGCATGAAGGGCGCGGCCGCCGGAGGTGCTGCGGCGGTGCTGGTTTTCATCGTCTTTTCCTGGTGGTCGTCACGCAATATGGCGACGCCGCAGGCCGACCAGGCGACTGCCCTGTTCGGCAATTTCGCCATTGGGTCGGCGGGCTATCTCGGCGTCGTCCTCATGGTGCTGGTGATCGGCGCGCTGACGGCGGCAACCTCGCATGCCACCGTCGTCGCCTATCTCAGCGACATCGATGTTCGCCAACCGGACGCATGAAAGGCAACTTGCTCTGGCGGAAATCGAAGCAGGATGATCACGGATGGAGAAACGACGTAACGCAAAGTGCGTCTTTTACCTACCCAAGGCCGCATTTCAGGATTAACCATATGGCCATGGACGTGCGGGATTCGACCGGGACGGTTGGACAGATGCCAGTGGTGGTTGCGCGTCTGCGCGACCATAGCGGGATTAGCCGTTTAAAGACCGCAGTGCGGATATCCGCGCTCTCCCTCCTCATTTTCGCAACGCTGTTTGCCGGCGGCTTCGGCTGGTTCGCCAACAAGGTCGCCCATCTCACCACGCCAGCCAATCCGGCCAAGGCCGATGCCATCATCGTGCTGACCGGCGGCCAGTCGCGCCTTGACGCGGCGATGGATCTGCTGGCATCCGGCAAGGGCGAGCGGCTGTTGATCAGCGGCGTGCATCCGTCCGCCAGCCGGCGCCAGCTCCAGGCAGCCACCGGCGGCGACAAGAACCTGTTTTCCTGCTGCGTCGACATCGACCGTGCCGCGTTGGATACGATCGGCAATGCCGAGGAAAGCGCCAAATGGGTCGAGAGCCACGCCTATGGCACGGTGATCCTGGTCACCAACAATTACCACATGCCGCGCAGCCTGCTGGAAATGGGCCGCCTGCTGCATGGCGCCAAGCTGGAACCCTATCCAGTGGTCAATTCCAATCTCGACAATGGCGGCTGGCTGACCAAGCCGCGGGCGTTGCGCGTGCTGTTCACCGAATACACCAAATACCTGCTGGCGCTGGCGCGCGGCATCGTGCCGGTGAAACCGACCCCGGACGGCATTGCGCTGGCCGAGACCGCGGCCGGCGGCTGAGCCCCCGGCGTTCCATCATCATTCCTTGTCTGTCCCCTTCGACACGGCCTTCAGGCGGCTGACCTCCTGCTCGAGCTGTTGAATGCGCCTGTCCCGCTCGCCAAGCGCTGCCGCCACATCAGCCGCTTCGAAGCGCTGCGGGATGTGTTGCGGGCAATTGGCATCCCAGGCCGAGACGGTGAACAGGATGATCTGCTCGGGACGTGCCTTGTAATCCTGCGGCATCAGCCTCGCCATCAGCTCGGCATCGTTCTCGACGACGCGCGCCGTGCCCCAGATCTTGATGCGCTGGCGCAGCATGTAATCGATCAGGAACAGGAAGGCGCGTGGATTGTCCGCCAGATTGCCTTGTGTGATGAACTGCCTGTTGCCGGAAAAATCCGCGAAGCCGATCGTCTTTTCGTCCAGCACCTTGAGAAAGCCGGCCGGGCCGCCGCGATGCTGGATGTAGGGCTGGCCATCGCCATTGGCCGTCGACAGGAAGACGCTGGTCTGCATCTCGATGAAGGCGGCAAGGTCCGGCGTGATGACAGCCTGCCAGCCACCACGCTCCTCGACGCGGGCGTAGGACTGGCGCGAACCCTTGCGCGCCTGGATCGCCTTGACGGTCGGCGTGAAGGCGACATCGCTGGTGAAAGCATGCGCGTCCATCGAAACCTCCTTGCCTGAAACCGGCTTCCAGCCGACGCAATTCCGGACGGAAAACCGCTTCACACTTTTCCTGGAACTGCTCTAAAGCCCGAGCGCCGACAAAGTCGGATGGTCGTCCGGGCGACGCCCCAACGGCCAATGATACTTGCGATCAGCCTCGCTGATCGCCAGGTCGTTGATGCTGGCGATGCGCAGACGCATCAGCCCGTGCTCGTCGAACTCCCAGTTCTCATTGCCATAGCTGCGGAACCAGGAGCCGTTGTCGTCGTGCCATTCATAGGCGAAGCGCACGGCGATGCGGTTGCCGTGGAAGGCCCAGATCTCCTTGATCAGCCGGTAGTCGAGTTCGCGGCTCCATTTGCGCGTCAGGAAAGCCTGGATGGCATCGCGGCCCTGCAGGAATTCGGCGCGGTTGCGCCAGCGGCTGTCGATCGTATAGGCGAGCGCCACTCGTGCCGGATCGCGCGAATTCCACGCATCCTCGGCCATGCGGGCCTTTTGCGCGGCGGTCTCGGCGTTGAACGGCGGAAGGGGTGGGCGACTTTCAGACATGAGAACTCCATGGCGCGGCTCTGCTGCGAACTGACATATAGCCCCTTCCATTCCTGAAATGGAGATGGCATATTTGCAACCGTTCCTTCCATTTTCTGGAAGAAGTTGTGGATCGTCTCGAAGCCATGTCGCTCTTCGTCGCGGCGGTGGAGGCCGGCAGCCTTTCCGCCGCGGCCTGCCGTTTCGGCATTCCCCTGGCGACCGTCAGCGGCAAGGTTTCCGATCTTGAGCGCCATCTCAACACCCGGCTCCTGAACCGTTCGACGCGCCGGCTGACGCCGACCGATGCCGGCGAAGCCTATCTTGCGGCCTGCCGCCGCATCCTTGATGACGTTGGCGAGGCTGAACGCGGCGCGGCCGGCGAGTACAGCGCTCCGACCGGTGAACTGGCCATCACCGCGCCGGTCGTGTTTGGCCGTCTCCATGTGTTGCCGGTGGTCACCGGCTTTCTCTCGGCCTATCCCGACGTGGATATCCGCCTGACCCTGGCGGACCGCATAACCCAGCTGGTCGAGGACCATTTCGACCTCGCGCTGCGCATCGGCCAGTTGCCGGATTCGAGCCTGGTCGCCATTGGCGTCGGCGCGATCCGCCGCGTCGTCTGCGCCAGCCCGGCCTATCTGGCCGAACACGGCACGCCCACGATCCCGGAAGATCTAGGCACCCACAGTTGCATCACCTTCGAGGGACTTTCCTCCGCCGCCCGTTGGACCTTCACCAGAGGCAAGACGGGCGTCACGGTCCAGGTCCGCTCGCGCCTTCAGGTCAACACCGCCGAGGCGGCGATCGATGCCGCGATTGCCGGCGTCGGGCCGACGAAAGTGCTTTCCTATCAGGTCGATGCCGCCGTGCGGTCCGGCAAGCTGCGCATCCTGCTGCAAGAGTTCGAGCCGGACCCGTGGCCGGTGAGCCTGGTGCATGCGGGCCACGGCCTGCTGCCGGTCAAGCTGCGCGCCTTCCTCGACTTTGCCGCACCGCGTCTGAAGGAGCGGCTGGCGCGATTGGAGTAGCGTGCCTGCGCTGGCGTGATCCATGCTTCAGCATCGGCCGGGACACTGCTGCGCCATTTCCTTTTTCCCCGCGCTTGGTGTAACCAACGCACACTTCCTCACCGGACCTCCCCCATGCTCCATGTCAGATCGCTGGCGTTCAATTTCGTCTTCTACGTCAATCTGATCGTCCAGATGATCCTCTGGACCCCCTATTATTTCCTGTCGCCCCGCCACCGTGCCTGGTTCGTGCCGAAATTCTGGTCGCGCAGCTGCATGTGGCTCTACGACAAGATCGCCGGAACGAAGAACGACATCACCGGGCAGGAAAACCTGCCCGAAGGCTCCTTCATCCTGGCGCCCAAGCACCAGTCGTTCTGGGATGCGATCGCCTTCTTCCCTTTCCTCCAGGACCCGCTCTACATCCTCAAGCGCGAGCTGACCTGGATCCCGTTCTTCGGCTGGTACATCATGAAGATGCGCATGATCCCGGTCGACCGCGGCAGCCGCTCCAAGGCCCTGAAGGCAGTGGTCGCGGCGACCAAGCAAGAGATGGCGCGCAACCCGCGCCAGTTGATCATCTATCCCGAGGGCACGCGCCGGGCGCCGGGCGACGAGCCGGCCTACAAATACGGCATCGTCGAAATCTACACGCAGCTTGGTGTTCCCGTGGTGCCGGTTGCCCATGTCGCCGGCCTCTATTGGCCGCGCCGCAAATTCCTGCGTTATCCCGGCACCATCAAGGCGCGTTTTCTGCCGCCGATCCCACCGGGCCTCGGCAAGGACGAGTTCATGGCGCGGCTGATCGGCGAGACGGAAGCGGCTTGCGACCAGCTCCTCATCGAGGCATCGCGCGCCCCCAACCCGCCCGCCTTCCCGCCGACGGCGTTGAAGCGGCTGCGGGAGCTCGGCGCGAAGGCCTGAACGCCTCCAGCCAGGCGATCAGCCGTAGACGGCCAGCAGCGTGGTCAGCACCAGCGTCGCGGCAAAGATCAGATTGATGATCCGCGAAGCGATAGGCCTGCGCAGGAAGCGCGCGAACGCCGCACCGGCAAGCAGCCACACGGCATGGATGACAACGATCATCGCCGCCAGAACCGCCAGCTTCAGCCATAGGCCGAGTTCCGCGCCGTCCTGGCTCGACGAGGCGCCGGCGAACACGGCGGCGATCGCCACATAGGCTTTCGGGTTGGCGACAGCCAGCAGGAACCCGGCCAGCCAGGTCGGGCGCGCAGCGTCGGCCGTGCGCGCCGCCAGCGGCGGCGCCGTGGCGATCCTGAAGGCGAGATAGAGGATATAGGCTGCCGAGGCGACAACCAGCACCGGCGCCAGCTTCGGCATCGAGCCAAGCACCGCCATGATCCCGGTCGCCACGACCAGCAGCACGACGACCGTGCCGAGAACAATCCCCAAGGTGTAGCGCACAGAATCGCGCAGACCGAAGGCGGCGCCAACAGCGGTGACGCTTATCGTTGCCGGCCCTGGACTGCCCATGACCACCGTGGCGGCCAGCACCAGGGCAAGCAGAGGCCGCCAAAGCTGCGGCTGCGAAAGAAGCGGCTCGGTCATCGCACCCTCCGTCTTGCCAATGGCGAAGGACGCTATGGCAAGACGGGAGCGTGGTCTTGGACGTTCGTGCGTGGGGCGGCCGAAGCCTCAGTCGCTCGCTTTGTCGAGCTCGGCCATGTCGTCGGCGGTCAATTTCAACGACGCCGCCTTGATCAGGCTGTCCATCTGGCTGGGCTTGGTGGCGCTGGCGATCGGTGCCGTGACACCTGGCCGCGCGATCGCCCAGGCAAGAGCGACTTCCGCCTGTTTCGCCGAATGCTTGGCGGATATGGCATCCAGAGCGGCCAGAATGCGCATGCCGCGCGCATTGAGATAACTGCCGACGTCCTCGCCGCGCTCGCTTTGGCCGAGATCGGCCTGGCTGCGGTATTTGCCGCTCAGGAAACCCTTGGCCAGGCTGAAATAGGTGATGACGCCGATATCCTCGGCCACGCACAGATCGCGCAACGGCCCATCGAAGGAGGAGCGGTCGTAGAGATTGTATTCCGGCTGCAGCACCTCATAGCGCGGCAAGCTGCGCAGGCTCGCCACGTCGAGCGCGGCGCGCAATTGGCCGGCGTCGAGGTTCGAGCAGCCGATATGGCGGACCTTGCCCTTGGCAAGCAGCTTCTCATAGGCGCCAAGCGTCTCCTCATAGGGCGTGGCCGGGTCCGGCCAGTGCGACAGATAGAGGTCGATGACATCGGTCCGCAGTCGCTTCAGCGAGGCCTCGACGGCCTTTTCGATATAGGCGGCGGAGAGGTCCTTGTGCCCCTGCCCCATATCCGAGCCGACCTTGGTGATCACCATGACCTTGTCCCGGTTGCCACGGTCCTTCATCCAGTTGCCGATGATGGTTTCCGATTCGCCGCCCTTGTTGCCGGGCACCCAGCGTGAATAGGCGTCGGCCGTATCGATGGCGTTCAGTCCGCCCGCGACGAAGCGGTCGAGCAGGTCGAAGGAGGTTTTCTCGTCGGCGGTCCAGCCGAAGACGTTGCCGCCCAGAACCAGCGGCGCGATGGAAAGGTCGGTGCGACCGAGACGGCGTTTCTGCAAGATGGTTCTCCGTGATGATTGGGTTGGGGCGCATGCCGCCCGCTGGCTGGGTTCGGAGCCTAAGCTAGGTCGTCCCGCGTCGAGGTCAAAGGCCTGACCGCTTATTTGAGCAGAGCCAGTGCTTCACGATGGCGCTATCCCCCGTGCCACATCCTCCAGCCAGTGGTCGCGGATACCCAGTGCCTCCAGATGCTTCAGCGTGCTGAGCACATAATCCTCGTTGTTGCCGGATTGGCCGGCGGCGCCGCGCACCACCGCCGCCGCATGCGCGGCATCCAGCGCGCCGGCATATTGCTCATGCTTGCGGTCGACGATGTAGGCGACCGCTTCGACCGTGCCGCCGCCGTCGAGGCGGACCTTGAGCGTGCGCTCGAGATAGACTGATGTGACGAGTTCGCGCTCACGTAGATAGGCGATCACCTCGTCGCGCAATTCTCCAGGCACGCGGAAAGCCAGGCCGACGCAGGAGCCGCCATGGTCGAGGCCAAGCACCAGCCCGGGCCGCTCACGCGTGCCACGGTGCACGAAGGAATAGACACACAGCGAGCGGCGATAGCCGTGCAAATGGGCGCGCCGCGTCTCGACATGTGCGAAACCCGGCCGCCAGATCAGCGAACCGTAGCCAAACACCCAAAAATCGCCCATATCGCCGTGCCTGATTGCAAAAAGAATGGCCACACCGCACCGGAATCCGGTGTTTTTCCGTCCGTCCCCGGCTACCTATTCGTCAATGTCTACCAGGTGTTGTCGGAATCGAAGGTCCGTCCACCAACACCGTGGGTTAATGAGAGCCAAAGCATGACGTCAAGTGACGAACGCCAACCAAAGTCCCGCCGCGGCCTGTTCTGGCTTGTGGCGTTCATCGTTGTGCTGTTCGCCATCTACAGCGGCGGCTGGTTCTACCTGGCCAAAAGGGTCAGGACCGAGGCCGACAAGGCGGTCGCCACGCTCAACAAGAGCGGCATCGAAGCCGGCTGCGCCAATCTCCAGGTCAGCGGCTATCCCCTGAGCTTTACCGTCTCTTGCGACAATCTGGCGTATGAGGACGATGCCAAGAACATCGCGGCCTCGGCCGGCTCCTTCAATGCCGTCGCCCAGATCATCCAGCCCTTGTCGCCGGTCGCCGATCTGCGCGGTCCGCTCAGGACCTCCGTCCCCGGCATGGTGCCGCTGTGGATCGACTGGGACAATCTGCAGGCCAAGGTCAAACTGTCATGGCCGCTGCCGCAGCGCATCGCGCTGCAGGCGGAAGGCCTGTCGGGCCAGACCGACCCGGCCGACGACACCGATCCGGTGGAACTGTTCAGCGCCGGCAGGGCGGCCGGCCAGCTGCAACCGAACGGTCAGGACGTCGATTATGTCGGCAGCTTCACCGATCTGGAGATCGACCCGGATGCAATCGGCGGCCGCGTGCTGCCGGCGCTCGATGCCAGCGGCGACGCCACGCTGAAGGATGGTGTCGCGCTGATCGGAACGCAGGTGAAGAGCCTTCGCGGCCAAAGGGTCGAGATCCGCGACCTCGATTTGTCGTCAGGCACGGCGCGGGTCACCGTTTCCGGGCCGCTGTCGGTCGACGCCGAAGGCCTGGTCGACGCCGATCTGATGATCAGGATCAAGGATCCGAAGGCCGTGGCGGCCATTCTGGCCGGCGCCATACCCGAGCAGAAGAATGCGATCGAACAGGGTTTTGCCGCGCTTGCCATGCTCGGCAGCGAACCGTCGATGCCGCTGAAAGTGGTCAAGGGCAAGGCCTCGCTCGGCTTCATCCCGCTCGGCAAGATCAAGCCGGTGCAATAGCGCGCCATGCCGGGACCCGCGAGGCTCCTCAGTGTCGGCGCGCTGACGCTGGACACCATCCTGCGTGTCGAGACGCTGCCCGCGCATCAGGGAAAGTTCATCGCCGCCGATGGCGTGCAGATCGCCTCGGGCATGGCCACCAGCGCTGCCTGCGCCGCGCATCGGCTGGGCGCCGAGGTGTCGCTGTGGGCGAGCGCCGGCGACGATCCGGTCGGCGATCAGCTGATCGCCGGGATCGAGGCCGAGGGTGTCGACTGCAGCTATGTCCGCCGCGTCAGCGGCGCCCGCTCGGCATTAGCCTCGATCCTGGTCGACGCGCATGGCGAGCGCATCATCGTGCCTTTCTATGACAGCCTGGCCCAGGCCGACCCCGGGGCATTGCCTTTCGCGGACATCACGGCATTCGATGCCGTGCTGGTGGACGTGCGGTGGCCGGGTGCAGCGACACTTGCCCTCGAGGCGGCGCGCGCGGCCGGCCGGCCGGCAATCCTCGATGCCGATACGGCGCCGCTGGCGGTGCTGGAGCAGTTGTTGCCGCTGGCTTCGCACATCGTCGCGTCGGAGCCCGCGGTGGGCATCATATGCGGCCAGGCGCTGGATCTGGCGAGCGCTTGCACCGAAATGGCTTCCCACACCGATGCGTTCGTCGCCGTCACCGGCGGCGCGGCAGGCACCTGGTGGTTCGATCGCGCGTCGGGATCATCCCGCCATGTCGCGGCGCCAAGGATCAAGGCGATCGACACGCTCGCCGCCGGAGACGTCTTTCACGGCGCCTTTGCTGTCGGACTGGCGGAGGCCATGCCGGTCGAGCAGGCCTTGCGCTTTGCAAGTGCCGCCGCCGCGCTCAAATGCCTGCGCTTTGGCGGCAGGCTCGGCGCGCCGGACCGGGCCGAGACGCTGGCCATGGTCATGGCGACCTGGCCCGAAACAGCCTAGTTCTTCGACGGATGCTCCACCGCCTGGCGGCCGAAATCGGGCACGTCG
This sequence comes from Mesorhizobium sp. WSM4307, assembly GCF_007003945.1. NCBI lineage: Bacteria > Pseudomonadati > Pseudomonadota > Alphaproteobacteria > Hyphomicrobiales > Phyllobacteriaceae > Mesorhizobium > Mesorhizobium sp. WSM4307. The sequence goes on along the minus strand of NZ_VFTB01000010.1, from coordinate 247,187 downwards.
ATATCCTGGCCGGCCTCGATGATCGAGCGGCGCACGGCGCGGGTGCGGGTGAACAGATCGAACAATTTGTCGCCATCGCCCCAGCGGATCGCCCGCTGCAGGAATGCCAGATCTTCCGAGAACCGCGCCAGCATTTCCAGGATCGCATCCTTGTTGTGCAGGCAGACGTCCCGCCACATGGTCGGGTCGGAGGCGGCCAGACGGGTGAAGTCGCGAAAGCCGGAGGCCGAATATTTGATGACTTCCGTCTTGGTTACCGATTCCAGATCGTCGGCGGTGCCGACGATGTTGTAGGCGATGATGTGCGGCAGATGCGAGACGATGGCGAGCGTCATGTCGTGATGCTGGGGATCCATCGTGTCGATGTTGGCGCCGCAACGGCGCCAGAATTCCGACAGCCTCTCGAGCGCGTCCGGATCGGTGCCCGGCAGCGGCGTGAAGATGCACCAGCGATTGTCGAACAGATCGGCGAAACCGGCATCCGGTCCGGATTTTTCCGTGCCCGCCAGCGGATGGCCGGGAATGAAATGAACGCCATCAGGCACATGCGACTGCATCTGCGCGATGACCGAGGCCTTGGTCGAGCCGACATCGGTGAGGATGGCGCCCTTCTTCAGCGCCGGCGCGATCTCCTCAGCCACCGCGCCGGACGAGCCGACCGGCACCGAGACGATGACCAGGTCGGCATCGCGGACCGCTTCCTTCGCATCCGTCGTGTAGGAATCGCCCAGTCCAAGTTCCTCCGCCCGCTTCAGCGTCGCGGCGCTGCGGGTCGAGATGGCAACGCGGCCGGCAAGGCCCTCGCGTCGGATGACGCGGGCCAGCGACGAGCCGATCAGGCCGATGCCGACCAGCGCGATCTTTTCAAACATCGGTGATGTCATGGTGTTCCTGCTTTTCGGGCGTTCTAGCTTTTCAGGAATGTCGTGAGCGCGGCGACAACGCCGCGATTGGCCTCTTCCGTGCCAACGGTCATGCGCAGCGCGTTGGGGAAGCCGTAGCCGGAAACGCGCCGCAATATATACCCACGCGCGGTCAGATAGTCGTCCGCCGCGGCCGCCGAATGCTTCTGATCGTGGGGAAAGTGAATGAGCAGGAAATTGCCGACGCTGGGCGTCACCCGCAGCCCGAGCCCGGTCATCTCCTGGCTCAGCCAGGTCAGCCAGGTCTCGTTATGCGCCACGCTGCGCTCGACATGGGCGCGGTCGCGGATTGCCGCGATGCCGGCCTCGATCGCCGTCGCATTGACGTTGAAGGGACCGCGGACGCGATTGATGGCGTCGACGATGTGCATGGGCGCATACATCCAGCCGATCCGCGCGCCACCGAGGCCGATCTTGGAGAAGGTGCGGGTCATGACCACATTCTCGGTGCTGCCGACCAGTTCGATGCCGGCTTCATAGTCATTGCGGCGGACATATTCGGCATAGGCCGCGTCGAGCACCAGCAGCACATGTTTTGGCAGGCCGGCATGCAGGCGGCGCACCTCCTGGAACGGCACATAGGTGCCGGTCGGATTGTTGGGATTGGCGAGAAACACGATCTTGGTTCGCGGCGTGACGGCCGCCAGTATCGCATCGATGTCGGCGCGCTCGTCGGTCTCCTTGACCGCGATCGGCGCAGCCCCGGCCGACTGGATGTAGATCTTGTAGACCATGAAGGCGTGTTCGGTGAAAATCGCCTCGTCGCCGGGCGCCAGATAGGTCTGCGCCAGCAGGCCGAGGATCTCGTCGGAGCCGTTGGAGCAGATGATGTTCTGCGCGTTGAGGCCATGCACTTCCGCGATCGCCTCGCGCAGCCGTCTGGCGGTGCCGTCGGGATAGATGTCGAGCCTGGCGGCGACTTCACGCGCGGCCTCGATCGCCTTCGGTGACGGGCCAAGCGGGTTCTCGTTGGACGACAGCTTGTAGACCTTGGCGACACCGGCGGGTGCGGCGCTCTTGCCCGGCACATAGGCGTCAATGTCCATGATGCCCGCGCGCGGGGTTGGACGTGCCTGATCCGGTGTCTGGTTCATTTTTGCAAAATCCGTCGAAAATGCCTCGCTCCGGAGGCCGCAGCGGAAATACAAGCCGTGGCCGATAATGTCGAGGGGTGGCAGTGGTGCCAGCAGCGGCCCAGATGTCGGCTCGGATGTCGGCATTGACGGCAGGGCGGGCGAGTTCTAGAAGGGCAGCAACAGTTCCGTGGTGATTTGGCCGGTCGGCTTGCAGCCACGTTAAACAATTCGCTAAAGGGCCGTTTGCGTGACGTAACCGGCTTTGCGAATGGCAATGCCGGTTTTTTATTGTCCGCGACCGGCCGGACGGACGCATCGGCGGCGATTTTTCGCCCGATATGATGCAGCGAGTGAGACAAGAATGGCCGCTCTGCGCGCAGGAAAGACCAACAACGAGGCCGACCAGCCGTCGAGCCCAGTGTTGCGCTTCGGGGCGGACAAGCCGCTCAAGCTCGACGCCGGCACGCTTCTGTCGCCGTTCCAGATCGCCTACCAGACCTACGGCACGCTGAACGATGCCCGCTCCAATGCCATCCTCGTCTGCCATGCGCTGACCGGCGACCAGCATGTCGCCAGCACCAATCCGGTGACCGCCAAGCCGGGCTGGTGGGAAGTGCTGATCGGCCCCGGCAGGATCATCGACACCAACCGTTTCTTCGTCATCTGCTCCAACGTCATCGGCGGCTGCCTGGGCTCCACCGGGCCAGCTTCCACCAACCCCGCCACCGGCAAGCCCTATGGGCTTGACCTGCCCGTCATCACTATCCGCGACATGGTGCGGGCGCAGCAGATGCTGATCGACCATTTCGGCATCGAGAAACTGTTCTGCGTGCTCGGCGGCTCGATGGGCGGCATGCAGGTGCTGGAATGGGCGTCGAGCTATCCCGAGCGCGTCTTTTCGGCGCTGCCGATCGCCACCGGCGCGCGCCATTCCTCACAGAACATTGCCTTCCACGAGGTCGGCCGGCAGGCCGTCATGGCCGATCCGGACTGGCATGGCGGCAAATATTTCGAACACGGCAAGCGCCCGGAAAAAGGCCTGGCGGTGGCGCGCATGGCCGCCCACATCACCTATCTCTCCGAAGCCGCCCTGCATCGAAAATTCGGCCGCAACTTGCAGGACCGCGAAGCGCTGACGTTCGGCTTCGACGCCGATTTTCAGATCGAAAGCTATCTGCGCCACCAGGGCATGACTTTCGTCGACCGCTTCGACGCCAATTCCTATCTCTACATGACGCGGTCGATGGACTATTTCGACCTCGCCGCCGATCATGGCGGGCGGCTGGCGGATGCCTTTGCCGGCACCAAGACCCGCTTCTGCCTGGTGTCATTCACATCGGACTGGCTGTTTCCGACCGAAGAAAGCCGCTCGATCGTGCACGCGCTCAACGCCGCCGGCGCGTCCGTGTCCTTCGTCGAGATCGAGACCGACCGTGGCCACGATGCCTTCCTGCTCGACGAGCCGGAACTGTTCGCCGCCATCAACGGCTTCATCGGCTCCGCGGCGCGGGCGAGAGGGCTAAGCGCATGACCCCGGAAAGTTGCAGACTTTCGGGATCGGGATCATGCGCCGCAAAGGAGACGACATCATGAGCGTCAACGGCAGCCAGCGCGTCGACCTCGAGGTCGTCGCCAATCTGATCCCACCGCAGTCCCGCGTGCTCGATGTTGGTTCGGGCGACGGCTCGCTGCTTGAATTGCTGCAGGACACCAAGCAGGTCGACGGCCGCGGACTGGAACTGTCGCAGCGCGGCGTCAACGAATGCGTGGCGCGCGGCCTCTCCGTCATCCAGGGCGATGCCGACAAGGATCTCGAATTCTATCCCGACAAGGGCTTTGACTTCGTCGTCCTGTCGCAGACCTTGCAGGCGACGCGCAACCCGAAGCTGGTGCTCGACGAGTTGCTCCGCATCGGCAACCGGGCGATCGTCTCCTTCCCCAATTTCGGCCATTGGCGGGTACGTCTGTCGCTGTTCGTCAAGGGCCGCATGCCGGTGACGCAGGACCTGCCCTATTCCTGGTACGACACCCCCAATATCCACTTCTGCACCATCCGCGACTTCGTCAACCTGTGCGAGGAGCTTGGCGCGACGGTGGAAAAGGCGACCGCGCTCGACGCCGCCGGCCAGAAGATCGGCCTGTCCATGCCCTGGTGGTTCTGGAACTTCTTTGGCCAGCAGGCGGTGTTTCTGCTGAAACGGAGCTGACGTTACGGCGCGTATTCGACCAGCTGGTGGTTCTCGTCCGCAAGCTCCTCATCGATGATTGAAGCAATCGTTGCCCAATCGCCTCCCGCCAGACCCGCGCCAATCCTGGGATAGCCGATCCTCCGGCCGGCGAATCCAGCCTTGACCGCCTTCATGACACTGCGGATGGCGCCATAGTCAGCCTTCACGCCCTGGCCCTGCCAATGGAACTGGGTGTAGCCATTGATGACGTGGAAATTTCGATCTTCGCGCCGGATCTCGGCAACCGAGATAGTACCCAGCTTGGAGCGGTCGCCTTTCACGGTCGCGATATCCGCGGCGTAGGCCTCTGGAAACCGCTGCTTGATGGAAAGGGCAATGCCCTTGCCCATCTGGCATTGGCAATTGCAGCCATGCAGGATCGCGTCGAACTCTCCGTCGAGCGCAAGTTGCAACAGATCGCCACGAATCGTCCGCATGGGCAGTTCCATCAGCCAAGCACATCGGTAGCCTTGTGCGGATGCTCGACGCCGTCAACGATGATTACGTCGGAGTCCGAATTATCGGTGCGCAGTGAAAGGATCGCCTGATAGGCGGGCGAAGCATACCACTCGCGCACATGCTGGCGGTCAGGAAATTCGATGACGATGAGGTTGCCCGGCCAGTCGTTCTCGATCACCTCCACATCGCCGCCATGGACCAGGAAACGGCCGCCGAAAGGCTCCAGCGTGGCATCGATCCTGTGCAGATACTCGACGATCTGCGGACCCATCGTGACTTGGCGCATATGGGCGATGGCGTAAGCGGTCATGACGTAACTCCCTTTGCATCGAGACCGACCAACCGGCCTCGCCAGGGCAATCTGCCGGAACACCTGACACAAAGCGATTACGCCCGAGGTAATGGAATCGGCGCCTTCGACGGCCGGCGACAGGCGCTCTTGCGCATTTTCACCGGTCGAGTTCCGGAAAATACGGATCCGAAAGGAACCGCCTGTCGCGTTCGCCTTGCAGGCAGTCGATCGGCGCGTCCGCGTCGACGGGGATGATCCTGGCCTTGTCCTGAATACCGCTCACTTCGAGGATCAGCTTGCGCCGGATGGCTGTGGAAAATTCGGCAGCCGAGTAGATGGGCAGCACGAAAGAGCCGGGTCCGCCGGTCACGCACTGCGCATAGTACTGGTCGAGATGCTTGAAGGTGGGCGATGGATTGATCAGGATCGGCAGGCCGTTGATGACGATGCCTTTTGCGGTTGCCGCATCGCGCGTCGCGGTGACCGGCGGCCCGATATTGTTGGGGCCATCGCCCGATATATCGATGACGCTGCGCTCACTGGCGAAATTCGTCCTGCCGAACAGCCCCGTGCCGAAGGCAATTGCCGTGGAAATCGAGGTGCCGCGAAAACTCCGGAACGGGCGCGCCGCCACCTTGTCGGCAAAGCTGTTGGCGCTTTGCGCGCCATCAATGATCTGCCAGTCGATGACCGCGTCGTCGCGCACCGTGCCGGCCCATTCGAAATAGGCAATCGCGATGCGGCCGGTATTGCCGGACCGGACGGCCTGGATGAAGTCGGGATGGCGAAGCGCCTCGACATAGCCGGCGCGTTGCAGGGCGAATTCCTTCTCGTCCATCGACAGGGATATATCGACCGCCAACACCAATTCGACGTCGACAGCCAACGCACCCGATGGCGAGGCAACGGGCGTTGGCTGGACACAGGCAAGACAGGCAAGCAGGCGCAGAGCATCAAGCATCGCCACCGCCAAGTTTTGTTTCTCGGGGAAATCTTCCTTCGCGATCGCGGCGAAATAAAGCTTGCAGCGAGAGTGCGGGAAACGGCCCTACTTCTTGCGGCGGACCGCGACCGGCGGCGGATCGATGGCGCCGGCCCTGACGTGGGCGGGCTTCAGCGCTGGCGCACCGGAATCCTTGACGATCGTCAGGCCGCGCGGAAAGAACTGAATATTGTGCTGCCCGCGCCCGATGTTGATGATCGTGGCGCCCTTCAGATGCTTTTCCAGCATCGCCAGAACACGCCGCAGCGAGGGGCCGTCGAACGCATCCATGGCTTCGTCGATGATCACCCATTTCGGCTGCCGCAAGGCGAGCCTGGCCACGCCCAGCAAGCGCTGCTCGTCATCCCCCAGTTCATGGTCCCAGCGCCCGACGCGGTCGAGCGAGGACGACAGCCGTTCCAGGCCAACCTCGGCCAGCACCGCCACAATGTCGGCGTCACTCGCGGGCGCATGCCCGTTGGCGTGATTGAGCACTTCGCGCAACGTGCCGGCCGGCAAATACGGCACGCGTGGCACGAAGATGAGGGGTTCTCCGGCCGGCAGGCCGATTCTTCCCCTGCCCCAGGGCCACAGGCCGGCAATGGCGCGGAAGAACAGCGTCTTGCCGGCGCCGGGTTCGCCGGTGATCATCACGCGATCGCCGGCGCGGATTTCGACATGCTGCTCGGAGAGCTTAGTGCAGCCCTCCGGCGAGGCCACCTGGAGCTTCTCGAACGTCAGGCTGCCATTGGCGTTCTCATCGAAAGTGATGCGCCTTTCGGTGTCGTGCAGCACATCGGTTTCATCGAGCGCGATGCGGAAGTCGGCGACACGCATCAGCGTGGCCCGCCAATCGGCGATGCTGCCGATATTGTTGATGAACCAGCGCAACGAGGAATGGACCTGGTTGAAGGCGCCGACCGCCATCATCAGCCCGCCAAAGCTGATGTCGCCCGAGAAATAGACGGGCGAGGCAACCAGGATCGGCGCCACGACGGTAATCCAGCCATAGGTATCGGTCACCCAGGACAGGTTGATCTGCGCGGTATAGATGCGCCGCATGGCGCCCAGCACCGTGCCGAGGTCGAGTTCGAGCCGCTGCCTGGCGTCGGCCTCGCCATGGTACAGCGCGATGGCATCGACATTTTCGTTGACGCGCACCATCGAGGAGCGCAGCTCCGCCTCTCGTGTGTAGCGGTCGCTGTTCAGTTTGATGAGCGGCCGGCCGACCAGCCAGCTCAGCCAGGAGGCTGTGCCGGCATAGAGGAACGCCGCCCAGACCATGTAGCCCGGTATGGCCAGCGACCAGCCGTTGATGTGGAAGACGAAACCCGAAGACAGTTCCCACAATACGCCGACGAAGGACACGAGCAGGATGAGCGACTGCAGGAGCCCGACGCCGAGATCGGTCGACAGGTCGGACAGATGCGCCGCATCCTGCTGCATGCGCTGGTCGGGATTGACGCCGATGGCACCGGCATTGGCCAGCCGGAAGGCGCGTGCCGGCCGCATCCACTGGTCGATCAGGTCGAGCGTCAGCGCCTCGCGCAGCTTCAGCCGGATCATCTGGTTGAGCCAGGTCTGACCGATATTGAGCATCAGCAGCCCGCCGGCGATCATCGCAAAGACAAGGAGCTGGTGCACGAAGGCCGCCATGTCGCGGCGTGCCAGCGCATCGTAGAAGGGCTGGTTCCAGCGGTTGAGCAGGACCTGGCCGATCGAGGTCGCGATGATGACGGCCATGATGCCGACCGACGTCCACAGCAGCCATTTGCGAACCGGCGACACCACCAGCGCCCGCCTGATCGTCGCAACCTGATCACGCAGGCTGCTGGCCTCGACGGCGACCGGCTGAACGGTGGCCTGATTGTCAAGTTGATCAGCCATGTCAGAGGTCCTTGCGTTCAGGTGCGATGCTGAATCCGGATGATGACGGCATCCGCATATCAGGCAGGTTGCGAGTTCACCACGACAGATAGGTCGAGGAGGGACGCGCCGTGCGCGTTTCTAGCATGATCACGAAGGTTTCACCTGGCGAGACGGCATGGCCCCGCCTGTCGCCTCGGCCCGGCGGCCGAGCCGTGTCGCGCCGTGTGGCGACAGCACCGGCACGAAGACGCGGCGCGAGGCGCGCTGGGCGACCGGCACGCCCTGATAGAGCCGCTTCTGCGCCTCGACGACGATGACGCCGGAAAAGATCGGCCACAGCCGCCGGCCGGCGCGCTCCAGCACATTGTGGAAGCGCATCATGAAGCGCCGCCGCGATGGCGGGAAGAACAGCGCATCCGACCAGGCGGCAGGCGTGAAATTCGCCTCGCGCAGCAGTTCCGTCAGTTGCCCGCGCGAGAACGGCCGGCCATTGCCGAACGGTGTGTGCTCGAAGCGCGCCCAGACACCGCGCCGGTTGGGCACGACGATGACGACGCGCCCCGCGGGCGACAGCACCCGCCAGATCTCGTTCAGCGTCTCGCGCGGATTTTCGACATGTTCGAGCGAATGGACGAGCAGCATGCGGTCGATGCAGGAATCGACCAGTGGCAGTTCCTCGTCGAAGACCAAAGCGGTCGCTGTCGGCCCGGCTGCCGGCCAGACCACGGCACCCTGCGTCGCCGGCATGAAGGCAAAGACCCGCTCCGCATCGGAGCCGAAACGCTCCAGCCAGGGCAAGGTATAGCCGAGCCCGACCAGCCGTTCATTGGGGACAGCCGCCCATATCGACGACAGCGCCATGGTGATCGAACGCTCGGCGAACCGGCCAAGCGTTGTCGAATAGAAGGAGCGAAGGTCGACGATGTCGGAATGCATGTCAGGGATGTAGCCGTGATATCGGCCGGTTTCAACAAAAGGCCCTGAGGCGGCCGACACATTGCGATGATATTCGTCATCCCCGGGAATGACATTCGTCATCCCGTAGATGACATACGCCCACCGGCGCCCTATGTCTGCGGCGACAAAAGGAGAGACGCGATGGCGGTCGAAATCGAACAGTTCATGTGCCGGAGCGACAATTTCGGCGTGCTGGTGCATGACCCCAAGAGCGGGCAGACGGCGATCATCGACGCGCCCGAGGAAGCGCCGATCCTGGCCGCGATCAAGCGCACCGGCTGGACGCCGACGATGATCCTGACCACGCATCATCATATGGACCACGTCGAGGCCAATCTGGCGCTGAAGGAGCGCTTCAGGCTGCGCATCGTCGGCCCGGAGGCGGAAAAGGCCAAGATCCCCGGCATCGACGAAACCGTCGAGGAGGGCTCCGTCCTTCAGCTCGGCGACGAGCGCATCGAGGTGATCGCCACACCTGGCCATACCGCCGGCCATGTCTCCTATCATCTGCCGGCATCGCAAGTGGCGTTCACCGCCGACACGCTGTTTGCGCTGGGCTGTGGGCGGCTGTTCGAATGCAGGCCGCCGGTGATGTATGAATCGCTGCGGAAACTCGCAGCCCTTCCCGCCGAGACGACGATCTATTGCGGCCATGAATACACGCTCGCCAACGCCCGTTTCGCGCTGACCGTCGACCCGACCAATTCGGCCTTGAAGGAGCGCGCCGCCAGGATCGAGGCACTGCGGGTCGACAACAAGCCGACACTGCCGACGACGATCGGCGAGGAACTGTCGACCAATCCCTTCCTGCGCTGGCACGATCCGGCGATCCGCAAGCATCTCGGCATGGAAAAGGCCGGGGACGCCGAGGTGTTCGCCGAGATCCGCAAGCGCAAGGACAATTTCTGAGCAGCTCCGACCGATGACCAGCGCAGCAGAAATCATCGCCACCCTCGGACTGAAGCCGCATCCGGAAGGCGGCTGGTACGCGGAAACCTTTCGTGACGAGGCCGGCGGAGCGCGCGGCCATTCGACCGCCATCTATTTCCTGCTGGAACAGCACCAGCTTTCGGCCTGGCATCGGGTCAAGGACGCAGCCGAGGTCTGGCATTTCCATGCCGGCGCGCCGCTGGCGCTGTCGATGTGGCAAGAAGGCGCTGCCGTCATTGAGCAGGTGCTCGGCATCGGCCTCGCGGCCGGCGAACGGCCGCAGATCGTCGTGCCGGCGGGCTGGTGGCAGTCGGCGCGCAGCCTGGGCGAATGGGCGCTGGTCGGCTGTACCGTCGCGCCCGGCTTTGATTTCGCCGCCTTCGAACTGGCCGAGCCGGGCTGGAATCCTAACCCAGCAGGAACCCCAGCGTAATCCCAAGCTGGGCTGCGTAGTACAGCACCCAGACGGCCAAACGCATCCAGGCGCGATGCGGCGAGATGGCCGCCACCAGAAATTTCTCGGTGGCCAGCAGACCGTCCGATGCCATGAACAGCACCGCGCCGCCGATGACCCAGGCGCTGTTGGTGGTCAGCGCCGCCATGCCCATCGCCAGGATCGCCACGACATAGATGGCGATCGGCACGCGCAGGCCGGGCCCGACACGGCGCCAGAGCGCGGCCAGCATGACGATGACGAACACCGCCAGTGCCAGCGCGATCGCCCCGCGCCAGGGCTCGGCCCCAAGCAGTCCCAACCCGCCGCCGCTGCGCAGGAACAGCGCGATGTAGACGATGTGGGCGACAAGGAAGCTGGCGAGCCCACCGAGAAACGCCTTTTCGCCGTCGCGCGACAAGAACGCGTCGCCCACCGCGCTGAGCGCAAGGGCCGCGACCAGCAGCAGCGGGCCGCCTTGCAGCGCCGAAAGCACGGCAAGCATCGCGACCGCGAGCGTCTTGGCCGCGGAGCGGGCGAGGCTCGGCGGCATGCCCAGCGTGAAGGCATAGATCACCGCCGCCACCAGCGAGAAGATCAGCGTCGCATTGGCATTGGCGTCGATGCCGCCGGCAAACGGCATCGTCATGCCGCGGCTCCGCTTTCGGATGCCTTGGCTTGGCTCTCGGCCTGGGCCGGCTTGCGCAGGAACAGCGACTTCGCCGCCAGGGCCGCGCCACCGGTGATGAGCACGCAGGCGGCGAGGATACGCAGCGACGGCTCGGCAACGCCGGCCGCAATCAGCACCAGCGTCGAGAGCAACGGCGCCAAGTAGCTTGCCGCGCCCAGCACCTGAATGTTGCCGCGCTTGACGCCGATGTCCCAGGCATAGAAGGCCGCACCCACCGGCATCAGGCCAAGTCCGAGCACGGCCAGCCACTGGCCCGCGCCATTTGGCAGAACGGTTTGTTCCAGCGCCAGATGGCAGACGAGCGACAGCACGGCGGTCGCCGCGCAGAACCAGGTGACGATGCTGGTCGGCACCGAGGGAAAGCGCCGTGACAAAAGCGAATAGGACGACCAGAGCAGGGCGCAGACGGCCGCCATGGCGTAACCGAAGGCGTAGCGCGCATCGAAGGCCAGCCCGCCGCCCTTGGTGACGATCAGCACGGTGCCGGCCAGGCCGAGCAACGCGCCGACGACATGGTTCCACGCCAGTTTTTCGCCCGGCACAAGGGCGGAGCCGAGCACGATCAGCAGCGGCCACAGATAGGCGATCAGGCTCGCCTCCATCGCCGGCGCGTTGCGCAGCGCTGTGAAATAGAAAAAGTGGTAGCCGAACAGGCCGGCAATACCGATCAGCCAGACCTGCGGCGGTATTTTCTGGCTCTCGGCGGCCGGCATGAACAACCGCGCGACAAGGCCGACGCCGGTGCCGATCGAGAAGGTGAGCGCCGACAAAAGGAACGGCGGCACCTTGCCGGACGCATCGGTGAGCAGCGCCAGAAGCGCCCACATGGCGACCGCTGAAAAACCGATCAGTGTTGCGCGCCCCATTCCTGCCCCCGACGGCGCACCGAGGCGCCCACCACAATCTCGGGAAACCGCGTGGCGGTGGTCGTCCCGAAATTGCGTAAGATTACTCGACCGCTTCGAACCGTCTCGCGCTTATGGTCAGCGGACCGATCTGGGTCCCTACCGTAGCGTGGATCGGCGCATATACGCCGGTTTGGCCGAGCGGTGCAAACGTCACCATCATGCGGCTTTTGTTCCTGAGATAGTTCAGCGCCTTGCGGCCCTTGCGATAGCCGGCCACCGGCTCGAAACCCATCCGGCAGGTGATGGTGTCGCCCTTGTAGCCCGGCACCGAGATGGTGCCTTTCGAATCATAGGTCAGAGTCAGGTCGGCGCGCATCTCGCCATCATAGAACTTGACCGTGCGGCCGCAGACCCGGTCGAGGCTGTCGGCGTGGATGACGGTGGCGGCCATCGGATCGAGTACCGATGCCAGGTCGCCGGCGCCGATCGGCACCCAGTCGTTGGGGTCGCGCTTGCCAGGCGCCGGGACGACCTGCGTCGAGGTGACAGCGCCGTTGGCAAAGCGAATGTCGATCGCCGACGCCTTCTTGCCGGAGGTATAATCGGCACGGAACGCCTGGGGCACCATTTTCTTGCCGGAAATCGTGCCCTTCGACGAGACCGTGCCGCGCGTGTCGTCGAATAATTTGGCGAGGCCCGCAGCCGTCACGCTACCTTCGATCGCGTAGGCGCCGTTCTCGTAATGGCTGGAGAAGGTCGATTTCGCGATCGAGAGACCAAGGAATGACACCGTGTACTCACCCTTGAACGACTGCGGCGAGGCAGCCGACGCGGCGGACGGCAAGGCGACGGCGAGCACGGCAACAAGCGCGTGAGACAAACGAAGCATGGCGGGATCGGATCCTTGATTTTCGGCCGGAGGCGGGCGACTCCGGTCTGGCGTGTCCCTATGAGACCGCTTATAGGATGAAATCCGGCCTTAATATGAAATGCCGGGCGCTTCCGTGGCGAAGCCGGAGCTTGACGCCCCGGTGAAATGCAACTATGGAACGCCAACTTTTTCCATAAGGCCGCCTGATCAGAACCGCGCGCCACCCGGCGTGGGCACAAAGGTTTGGCAGGTCCCGAGAGAATTGAAGGTTAGAATTATGTCCCGCACCTGCGAACTCACTGCCAAGGCAGTCCAGACCGGCAACAATGTGAGCCACGCCAACAACAAGACCAAGCGTCGCTTCCTGCCGAATCTCGTCAATGTGACGCTGATCTCGGAAGCGCTGAACCAGAATGTGCGCCTGCGCATTTCGGCCAACGCGCTGCGTTCGGTCGAACATCGCGGCGGCCTCGACGCCTTCCTGGCCAAGGCCGACGTCAAGGAGCTGTCGCAGCGCGCGCGCCTGCTGAAGAAGCAGATTGCCAAGAAGCTGGCCGAACAGGTCGCTGCCTGACATCGTATAAAGGCGGGGGACCGCCCGGGCCAACTTTGTTGGCCTTGAGCATCGGATGGATCCGCAAGGTTCGACAATCCGGTGCTCGACTACGAAGCGAGCAGCGCCCGATGGGCATGATGCTCCTCTGGTTCCATTACCCAGGATAAAAAAATGACTTCCTTCTCGCGATATCTGCCCTTCGTGGCCGCCATGGCGCTTGTCGTCGTGGCATCGAACATTCTCGTGCAGTTCCCGATGCAGGGCCAGATCGGCGGCCTGTCGCTGGCCGACCTTTTGACCTGGGGGGCTTTCACCTATCCCTTTTCCTTCTTGGTCACCGACCTCGCCAACCGCCGCTATGGCCCTGCCGTGGCGCGCCGCATAGTCTTCGTCGGCTGCATGACGGCGGTGGTCTGCTCGATCCTTGTCCCGCCCTTCCTGTTTCGCCATGGCCTGATCGAATTCGAGACCGCGGCCGCCCGACTGGTGCGCATCGCAGCCGCTTCAGGCGCGGCGTTCCTGTCCGCGCAACTGCTCGACGTCACCGTGTTCAACCGGCTGCGCCGGCAGAGCTGGTGGCGCGCGCCGATCGTCGGCACACTGGTCGGGTCGGTCTTCGACACCATGGTGTTCTTCACCGTCGCTTTCTCGGCCGCTTTCGCTTTTGCGGGCCCGAACGACAGTTTCGCGCTCGAGACGGCGCCGCTGATGGGCGTCTTCCACGTCGAGGCCATGCGCTGGGTTTCCTGGGCGCTGGGCGATCTCTCGGTGAAGCTGATCATCGCGGTGGTCGCGCTCATCCCTTATCGGCTGCTCGCCGCTCGCTGGAGCCAGCCGGCGCTGGCCGTTTAAACCATGATCCCCTGGGTTCACCTCGATTCGGCAAAGACCGGGGATGGTGTCCAGGAACTTCGCCTCAAGCGTCGCGGCAGCGAATTCTCGATCATGCTCGGCACCAACGAACTGATGAACAGCCGCCTCAGCGGCTCCGAGCAAGCGCTTGCGAAACTGTCGTGCCAAAGGATTGCGGGCCATCGCCAGCCGAGGATCCTGATCGGCGGCCTCGGCATGGGTTTTACATTGCGCGCCGCTCTGGCCGAACTTGGCAAGGATACCGGCATCGTTGTCGCGGAACTGGTGCCGGCGGTCGTCGCCTGGGCACGCGGCCCGATGGCGGAGGTGTTTGGCGGCTGTCTCGACGACCCCCGCGTCGCCATCCATGAGACCGATGTCGGGCAATTGATCCGGTCTGGGTCCGCGACCTGGGACGCCATCCTGCTCGACGTCGACAACGGCCCCGAAGGCATCGTCCACAAGGGCAACGACGCGCTCTACAGCCTCGCGGGCCTCGGCGCCGCACGCACTGCCCTCAAGCCGGGCGGCGTGCTGGCGGTGTGGTCGCAAGGACCTGACAGCGGCTTCACGCGGCGGCTGAAGCAGGCAGGCTTCGCCGTGGAGGAGGTCAACAAGCGCGCCAACGGCAAGCGCGGCGCGCGCCACGTCATCTGGATCGCCACCAACGGCTCCCGGGAAGGCGCCTGACCAGATCGAATCCGCCCAAACCGAACCCGCCGTTGAAAACGCTTCAGCTTGGCAGTTGGACCGCTTCTCAGTCCTGGTGCAGGACGAATTCCAGGTAGAGGTTGCGCTGCAGGATCGAGTGGTTGTCGTCGGAGATCAGCGACACCATCACCGCGCCGTCATCGCGCGTCCAGACGTCGAGACCTTCCATATTGTCGATCTGGTAGCCCATGTCAGCGTCCAGCAGCACGGGTCCGTCGGCGACGGCGCCCTTCTCGACACTCTCGCCATGGATGCGCCGCAGCCGCATCTTGAGCCCGCCCGCCATGGTGAAACTGCGCTCCAGCAGCAAAAGGTCGCCGTCCGGCAGGAAGGCGCCGTCGGTGATGTCGAAGTCGCCGTTGCGCTTGACGGTGAAGACGCCCTTGTGCGGCCCTTCGATGATGGCGGCGTAGATGTTGCCGGCTCTGTCGAGGCTTTTCTCTGACACCACGACCAGACCGCCCTGATGCTGGCCGTTGGCATTGGCATGGGTAACGGTCTCGAAGCCGCGATTCTGGCGCAGCTCGCGCGCCGGCACCAGGAAATCCAGCTGCCGGTACGGCGCCTTCATATCAGTCGGATCGATCTTGAACTGGGCGACGCGGTGGTTGCGCTCGAAGCCGACGGTGGCGATGCCATCCTTGACCGCAAGGCCTTCGGCGTCGACTTCCCATTTCTCGTCGATCGGCTGGCCGCCCTGGTCGACCATCTGCTGCATGCGGAAGTTCTGGATGCCCACGGGCCGCCTGTCGGCATCGCGGGCCACCGTGCCGAAAAACCAGTAGCCGGTGTCGGCCACGCCGATGAAATCGCTGCCCGCTTTCAGAAAGCGGAGGGCCGACAGCGCGCCGAAATCACGCGATTTCGAGGTCATTTCCAGCCCGCCGACGAATTCGAGCGAGCCGAACTGCTTGTCGGTCCGGCCAATGCGGAACTCGGTGATCGGGCGGGACGAAACCTCGATGGGTTCAACCGAGGCCGAGCCAACCGCACCGGCTGGCGCCGAAGCCACGCCGGCGAACAGGGCGATGGCGGCGAAGAGCGTTTGCCGAAACCCGCCGCGCGAAAGGATCATCCGGCGCGCCGCATGCCGCTGCGCCGCGTGTCGCGCGCGCTTTCCTCGGCAAACAGCGAGGCCAGTTGCTCGGTCATGGCGCCGGCCAGTTCCTCGGCATCGACGATGGTGACGGCGCGGCGATAATAGCGCGTAACGTCATGGCCGATGCCGATGGCCAGCAGTTCCACCGGAGAGCGCGTCTCGATCAGCTCGATGACGGCGCGCAAATGGCGTTCGAGATAATTGCCGGGATTCACCGAAAGCGTCGAATCGTCGACCGGCGCGCCGTCCGAGATCATCATCAGGATCTTGCGCTGTTCGGGCCGGGCGATCAGGCGGTTGTGCGCCCACAGCAGTGCCTCGCCATCGATGTTTTCCTTGAGCAGGCCTTCGCGCATCATCAGGCCGAGATTGCGCCGTGCCCGCCGCCACGGATGGTCGGCCGACTTGTAGATGATGTGGCGCAGATCGTTGAGGCGGCCGGGGTTCGGCGGCTTGCCGTCCTTCAGCCACTTCTCGCGCGCCTGCCCGCCCTTCCACGCCCGCGTGGTGAAGCCGAGGATCTCGACCGAAACGCCGCAGCGTTCCAGCGTACGGGCAAGAATGTCGGCGCAGGTGGCGGCGACCGTGATCGGCCGGCCGCGCATCGAGCCCGAATTGTCGAGCACCAGCGTCACCACCGTGTCGCGGAATTTGGTGTCGCGTTCCTGCTTGAAGGACAGCGGCTGCATCGGGTCGATGACGACGCGCACCAGCCGCGCCGGGTCGAGATAGCCCTCTTCCAGGTCGAAATCCCACGACCGGTTCTGCTGCGCCATCAGCCGGCGCTGCAGCCGGTTGGCCAGCCGCCCGACGACACCAGACAGATTGGCCAGTTGCTTGTCGAGGAAGGCGCGCAGCCGGTCGAGCTCTTCCTCTTCGCAAAGCTCTTCGGCGCCGACCGTCTCGTCGAAAGCGGCGGTGTAGACCTTGTAGTCGATTTCCTTCGGCAGATTGGTGAAGGGGTTGTCGTTGCGGCGCGCCTCGCCGGGCGTTTCGGCGTCGGCATCGTCGTCATCGGACAGATCGTCGGCGGTGGCGTCGGAGGCTTCCGTCTCGGACGACTGCTCGTCATCGGCCGAAGCCTCGGCGTCCTCGGACTGCGACTGCTCGGAGCCGGAATCGTCTTCCCCGCCCTCCTCGCTCTGCTCCTCGCCTTGCGGCTGGTTGTCGTCATTGTCCTCGGAATCTTCCGTCTCCTGGTCGTCGCCGAGTTCCTCGGCCATCTCCATGGAGGCGAGCATCTCGCGCACGACGCGGGCGAACGCCTGCTGGTCGTCGAGCTTAGCCGACAGGCCGTCGAGGTCGGCCTTGGCCTTTTCCTCGACCCAGGGACGCCAGAGCTCGACCAGCCGCTCGCCGCTTTTCGGGACCGCCCGGCCGGTCAGCTTCTCGCGCACCATGAGCGCCAGCGCTTCCTCGATCGGAGCGTCGGCCTTGTCCTTGACGTCGACAAGGTTGGCCTTGGCGTATTTGTCCTCCAGCATCGAGCCGATATTGTCGGCAACGCCCTGCATGGCGCGGCTGCCGATCGCCTCGACACGGGCCTGCTCGACCGCGTCATAGATGGCGCGCGCCGCCTTGCCTTCCGGCGCCAGCTTGGTGTGGATGCGCGCATCATGGCAGGCGCGCTTCAGCGCCATGGAATCGCCGAGGCCGCGGGTGATCGCGATATCGGTCTTCGACGCCTTCTTCGGAAGTTCCGGCAAGCGCGCCCGGCTGCCGGCGAGCGCCGGCCTGTCCTTGGCGAAGCCGACTTCCATGTCCTTGTCGCCGGCAATGGCGCGCATGCAGACGGTGACGGCGCGCTTGAAGCTGTCGGCTTCAGACCCCGTCTTCGACTTGTTGCGCGTGTTGTCGCCCGGACCCGCCATTATCTATCTCTATTTCGCCACAGGCTGTTGACCAAGCTGAGAGCGGAGGAGGCCAACAATCTCTTCCACCGAGATTGTAAAGTAACCGCCCTTCCCACTGTCATATGCCTGTCTCCACAGACCATATCCATGGCCGAAGCCATCTGGAATTGTACCAGTCCCCTCAAGCCCAACCACACTCTCCCTAAGCTGGTTGGCCGCTATAGGGAGGTAGGGAACAGTTTGCAGCGGCTTTCCGCCATTCGGTATCGGCGCATCGGTGATTGAAATCGACACGACCGGTTGATCTTCACCTTCCAGATTGTCGACCGCGCCTATGATCACCCGCGAGGATATCGGCGTCGCTCCGTGATACGTCCAAATCTGCCCGGGCTTGAATGGTTCATCCTGGGCCATGGCTGCCTGTCCGAGACCAAAGCAGAGGATTGAAAAACTCCACAGGAACGTCCGACGGGTTGTTCCCATGGAGTGATGTTACCCCAGCACCACGTTGGCGGCGCTCTCGGGCAGATCCTCGCCAAAGGCGCGCTGGTAGAACTCGGCCACCACCGAGCGCTCCAGCTCGTCGCACTTGTTGAGGAAGGTCAGCCGGAACGCCATGCCGATATTGCCGAAAATCTCGGCGTTCTCGGCCCAGGTGATGACGGTACGTGGGCTCATCACGGTCGACAGATCGCCATTGATGAAGGCCGAGCGCGTCATGTCGGCGACGCGCACCATCTTGTTGACGATCTCCTTGCCCTTGTTGTCGCGATAGTGCTTGGCCTTGGCCAGCACGATGTTCACTTCATTGTCGTGCGGCAGGTAGTTCAGCGTGGTGACGATCGACCAGCGGTCCATCTGCGCCTGGTTGATCTGCTGCGTGCCGTGATAGAGGCCGGTCGTGTCGCCGAGGCCGACCGTGTTGGCGGTCGAGAACAGGCGGAAGGCCGGATGCGGACGGATGACCCGGCTCTGGTCGAGCAGCGTCAGCCGGCCCGACGATTCCAGCACGCGCTGGATGACGAACATCACGTCCGGACGCCCGGCGTCATATTCGTCGAAGCAGAGCGCGACATTGTGCTGGTAGGCCCAGGGCAGGATGCCGTCGCGGAATTCGGTGATCTGCAAGCCGTCCTTGACGACGATCGCATCCTTGCCGACGAGGTCGATACGGCTGACATGGCTGTCGAGATTGACGCGCACGCAGGGCCAGTTGAGACGGGCGGCGACCTGCTCGATATGGGTCGACTTGCCGGTGCCGTGATAGCCCGACACCATGACGCGGCGGTTGTAGGCAAAGCCCGCCAGGATCGCCAGCGTAGTTGCCTTGTCGAACAGATAGTCCGGATCGACGTCAGGCACATGTTCTGATGTCACCGAATAGGCCGGCACCACCATCTTGGAGTCGAAGCCGAATTTATCCTTCACCGACACCGTCGTGTCGGGCAGGTTGGCGATGTCGCGATCGACCTTGTTCATATCTCTCAACGTCTCCACGGGCGAAACGTCCCGTTTCGCCGGCAATCGATTTTGTTCGGGGGCGGTCTTAAAGCCTTTTCCAACCTTATGAAAGTTGGAAAGCGACATGAACCGTAGGGTCGCTCAGCACAGGCCCGCCTGTTTGAGCACGCGATAGGCCTGCAGCACATCGCGGAACCGGTCTTCCGAACCTCTGTCGCCACCATTCGCATCCGGATGGTGACGCTTCACCAGTTCCTTATAGCGCGCCTTGATATCCTTGCCAGTCGCCTTTGTATCAAGGCCAAGCGTTTCCAGCGCCTTGGCCTCAAGCGGCTTGGCCTTGCGCTCGCGCGCCTCGCGCGGATCCTTCGGCCCCTTGAACAGGTCGAACGGGTCGCGCATGCGGTTGTAATAGCCGGCACGGCCGGAGCGCATCTGCGCCATATCGGGTGACGAACGTGTCGAGGCGCCGTTGACGCCCATCTTCCAGGTCGGCCGATGGCCGGTCATGGCCTCCTTCTGGAAGCGCGCGACCTCGGTGTCCGGCACGCCGGAGAAGTAGTTGAAGCCCTTGTTGTACTCGCGCACATGATCGAAGCAGAAGCGGAAATACTCGCCCTCCTTCATGCGCCCGACGGGCGCGCGATGGGTGCCAGGCTCCTTGCAGCCGTCCCACTGGCAGATCGGCGAGTGCGACTTCAGCTCCGCATCCTTCTCCGGGCGGATGCGAATCTTCTCGAAATATTTGGGATACGGCTTCATCTCACCCATTTATGGGGCGTTCGCAGATGCGAAACAAGAATTGACATTTTCGCGATCATCGCCCTAACCGCTGAATCGCGGCTTAAAGCAGGCGAATGGCGGATTTAGTTGCGCAATAGCGGCCCCCGAGGCTGGCGCGCCAGCCACATGTGGTGAACGGAGACGGCAATGTCCATACAGGCGACCATGGAAGACAAGCTCAACAAGGCATTTTCGCCGGAGCGGCTGGTCATCATCAACGAAAGCCATCTCCACGCCGGCCACCATCACCATGGCTCGGACCACCATGGCGCCTATGACGGCACCGGCGAGACGCATTTTCGCGTTCGCGTCGTCTCGTCCGCCTTTGCCGGCATGAGCCGCATCGACCGCCACCGCGCCGTCAACGAATTGCTCGCCGACGAACTGAAGGCCGGCGTTCATGCATTGGCGATCGAACCGGCGGCGCCCGGCGAAAAGATCCGCTGGTAGCTCAATCCGCCCCGACCCTCCGCGGCGCGGTCAGATCACTGCTTCGATAACGAACGGCCCGCGCCGTGACAGGGCGCTGTCCAGCAGCGCGTCGAACCGCTCGCATGTGTCGGCGCGCGCCGCCTCCACGCCCATGCCCTTGGCCAGCGACACCCAGTCCAGCGCGGGATGATCGAGGTCGAGCATGCGCCGTGCGTTCTCGCCGATCGCGTTGACGCCGACATTCTTCATCTCGCCATGCAGGATCGCGTAGGTGCGGTTGGAAAAGACGATCGTCACCACGTCGAGATTTTCCCGCGCCTGCGTCCACAGGCCCTGCACCGTGTACATGCCGCTGCCGTCGGCCTCCAGATTGATCACCTTGCGGTCGGGACAGGCGATCGCCGCTCCTGTCGCCATCGGGATGCCGCCGCCGATCGATCCGCCGGTGCCCATCAGGTAGTCATGCGGCGCGGCAAAGGCCGACAGGGCGAAGAAACGCCGTGCCGAAGTGACTGCTTCGTCGCAGACGATCGCATTATCCGGCAGCTTGCGCGCCACCGACTGCGCGATGGCGTCCTCCGTCAGCCCGCCGCTCGGCGCGGCCTCGTCGGGAAAAGCGGTTGCAAAGTCAGCCCGTTGCGACGGCTCGATACCGAGTTCGTCGCGCAGCGCTTCCAGCGCCGCATGCAGGTTCTGCCCATGGGCAGCGAGCGTCAGCACCTGGCAGCCGTCGCGCACAAGCCGTCCCGGTTTTCCTGGATAGGCGAAGAAGGCAACCGGCTCCTTGCCGCCGACCAGCACCAGCACGTCGATATCCGCCAGCAGCGTCGTCGCCGCATCGATCGGATAGGGAATGCGTGTCGGCGCGACGCGCCCACGCCCGCGCTGCATCCGCGCGATCAGGACCTCGCTGAACAATTGGACATCGCAGGCCGCCGAAATCTGGCCGGCGATCTCGAGCGCATCGGCGCGCGCCGCTCGCCCGCGAACGATCATGCCGACACGGCCCGGAGCCGCACGGATCGCCGCGGCGGTCGCGCGCACGGCGTCGCTATCGACGGCCGGTGGCGGCGAAAGGATGACCTTGCCCGGCGAGGCCGGGGCAGCATCGCCCCAGGCGGCATCCGCCGGCAGGATCAGCGTCGTGACCCCGGGCGGCGTCAGCGAGGCGCGGAAGGCCGCCTCCGTGGCCGGCTGGACATCGGCCGGCCCGGCGATGCGGCGAACCCAGTTGGACATCGGCGCCGCCAGGCCTTCGATGTCGCTGGTGAGTGGCGCGTCGAGCGGCAAATGATAGGAAGCGTGGTCGCCGACGATGTTGATCGTCGGGCTGAACGCACGCCGGGCGTTGTGCATGTTGGCCAGCCCATTGGCGAGGCCCGGACCGGTGTGCAGCAAAGTCGCTGCCGGGCGGTCAGTCATGCGCGCATAGCCGTCGGCCGCGCCCGTCACCACGCCCTCGAACAGGCCAAGCACGCAGCGCATCTCAGGCTTGCGATCGAGTGCCGCAACGAAATGCATTTCGGAGGTGCCGGGATTGGCGAAGCAGACCGTCACATCGTTGGCCAGCAGCACGTCGCACAGGACATCGGCGCCATTCATGCAATTTTTCTCCAAGTCATGAGGACCAATTGCACTTAGGGATGTCCGCACGGCAATATCCCGCCGCCGCTTTTGGCATGATCCAGTCGCAGAAGTTGGCGAGCGGAAGTCGACAGCGATCAGCCGACCGTCGATTTCAGGAAGGCCAGGGCGGCAGCGGTCAGCGCGTCGCCATCCCTGCCGAAATCGCGGTTGATCGACATGTGCGTATAGGCGCTGCCGTCGAACAGCGTTACCGCGGTGCCCGTGGCGCGCAAGCGCTCGGCGAAGGCTTTCGACTCCTCGCCACGGCCTGACGCCCCCGAATACGCGATGAAGGTCGGCGGATGCTTGCGGCCATCGACATAGCTGGCGGGCGAAAGTGCCGCCCATTGCGAAGGGTCGGAAAAGACCCGCGCATAGGCACGCACCATGCGGCCATTCTTCTCGAGCGCCGCAAGATCATAGGCCCTGGTGTCGTCGAGAAGCAGGCCGGCGACGCCGGGCAGCCCGCCGCGCATGCCGGTCAGCGCGATCAGATGGCAGCCGGCGGAATGGCCCATGCCGACAACGCGCTTGGGGTCGCCACCATGCTTGGCGATATTTGCGCTGACATAGGCATAGGCCTTTTCGACGTCACTGGCCTGCGTGGCGACATCGGCCTCGGGCAGCATGCGGTAGTCGATGGAGACGAAGCAGAAGCCGTTGGCGAGCAGGAAGGCCGGCTTGGCGCCGACCTGGCTGCGCTTGCCGAACTCCCAGGCCCCGCCATGGGCGAAGAAGACGACAGGCAACCCGCTTGCGCCGTCGGGCGCATAGATGTCGAGCTTGGCCGGTCCGTAGTCGAAGGTTTTGGGAGATGGTGAGGATTGGCGCGCGAGCGTCGTGGCCGGCACAAAAGCCGCCATCGAAGCCAGAAGCAGGGTTCGCCGATCGATCATCATCTTCTCCTGACTGCCCGGCGCAAAATGCACCGGGACGCCGCGAAGTTCCAATGAAGGATCGGTAAGGTGGCCGAAAGTGGCGCTACGCGATCGGCCTGATCCTCAACCGGGCGATCCGGTTCTTGTCGCGCTTCATGACGATGAAGCGCTTGCCGTGGAAGGTGAAAGCCTGCTTCTCCTCGGGGATCGACTGCGCCTCGTGGATGACGAGGCCGGCAATCGTGGTCGCCTCCTCGTCCGGCAGGTTCCAGTCGAGCGCCCGGTTCAGGTCGCGGATCGGCACATTGCCGTCGACGACGACGGAACCGTCGGCCTCCTGCTTGACGCCCTGGATGTCAACATCGTGCTCGTCGGCGATCTCGCCGACGATCTCCTCGATGATGTCCTCCAGCGTCACCAGCCCTTCGACCTCGCCATATTCGTCGACGACGACGGCGAAATGCGCCTTGCGGCGCAGGAAGGCGTTGAGCTGTTCCTGCAAGGTCGTGGTGTCGGGCACGAACCAGGGCTTCGAGGCGATCTTCATCACGTCGATCTTGGAAAAGTCGTTGCCGACTTCGTTCAGCGCGCGCAGCAGATCCTTGGCGTGCAGCACGCCGACAATGTTGTCGAGCGAGCCCTTCCACAGCGGCATGCGGGTGTGCGGGCTCTGCAGGATCTCGCGCACCACTGCTTCCGGGGCGTTGTCGGCATTGACCGAGCGCATGTTGGTGCGGTGGACCATGATATCGGAGACTTCGAGCTCTTCGAGGTCGAACAGGCCGCCGATACGGTCGCGGTCCTCGCGCACCACCTGGCCGTCGCGGCGGAAATCGTCGACAGCACCGCGCAACTCATCCTGGCTCGAGCGCTGCGGCTCGATGCGCGACAGCTCATAGCCGAACATGGCGAGAAGGCGTGTGCGCACGGCAACGACCAGCAGGATGAGGATGGCAAGAACGGCGACGACGATCCAGCCATTGTCCATTTCAGCCGGCTTTCCGGCTGGCTGGGTGGTTTTCCCGCAGGAACGACAGCACTTCCGAAGCCGGAACGTCCTTGGCGATAAAAGCCTGGCCGATGCCGCGCGTCAGGATGAAGGTCAGCGCGCCGCGCGACACCTTCTTGTCCTGGGTGATGAAGGAAAGCAGCGCCTCGGCATCGGGCAATTCACCCGGAATATCGGCCATCCGCCACGGCAGACCGACCGCGCGCAGATGCGTCTCGACGCGTGCCGCGTCGTCGGGACTCGCCAGATTGAGCCGCGAGGAGAAGCGATGCGCCAGCGCCATGCCGATGGCGACCCCCTCGCCATGGACGAGCCGGGCGCCGTCATACTGCGTGGCGGCTTCGAGCGCATGGCCGAATGTGTGGCCGAGATTGAGCAGCGCCCGGTCGCCGGTCTCGAATTCGTCGCGGGCGACGACATCGGCCTTGGCACGGCAGGCTTCGGCAATCGCCTGCGCCCGCTCCGGCCCGCCGGCGAACACTTTTTGCCAGTTCGCCTCAAGCCAGGCGAAAAGTTCCGGCCGGTCGATCAGCCCGTACTTTGCGAGTTCGGCGTAGCCGGCGCGGAATTCGCGGATCGGCAGCGTGTCGAGCACTTCCGTGTCGGCCAGCACCAGTTTCGGCTGCAGGAAGACGCCGACAAGGTTCTTGCCGCGCGGGCTGTTGATGCCGGTCTTGCCGCCGACAGAGGAATCGACCTGCGCCAGCAGCGAGGTCGGGATCTGCACGAAATTCATACCGCGCCGCACGATGCCGGCGGCAAAACCGGTGAGATCGCCGATGACGCCGCCGCCCAGCGCGACGACGACGTCGCCACGCTCCAGCCTGGCGGCCAGAACGCCGTCGACCACCTCTTCGAGATGGGCAAAGCTCTTGGTCTTCTCGCCAGGCGGCATCGTGATGACGGTGGGCTGGATACCACCCTTCTCGAGCCCTGCCTTCAGCGTATCGAGATGCGCGGCGGCGACATTCTCGTCGGTGACGACAGCCGCACGCGTACCCGGCAGCCGGCGCGCAATCTCCTCGCCGGCGCGCGACAGAAGGCCGGAGCCGATCAATATGTCGTAGGCGCGGTCGCCAAGCCCGACTTCGACGGTGACTGGCTGGTCCACGCTCACGATTCGATCTCGCCCGTCGCTGCAATTTCATCGATGCCGAAATGCCGACACAGCGCGTTCAGCACCTCGGCGGCGATGACCTCCTTGCGATCGTCCCGGGTCGGCACGGTGACATCTGATGTCGCGTAGACCGGATAGCGCTCGCCCATCAGCCGCTCCAGCACGGCGCGGGGATCAGCACTTTTCAACAGCGGCCGGTTCTGCTTCTTCGAAACCCGGTCCATCAGAAGATCGAGCTCGGCCTTCAGCCACACCGAGACGCCATGGCCGGCGATGGCTTCGCGCGTCTGCGCGTTCATGAAGGCGCCGCCGCCGGTCGAAAGCACCTGCGGGCCATTCTCAAGCACGCGCAGGATGACACGCTGCTCCAAGGCCCTGAACTCGGTCTCGCCATAGCGTTCGAACAGCTCCGGCACGGTCATGCGCGAGACGCTTTCGATCTCCTGGTCGCTGTCGATGAAAGGCAGCGAAAGCATCGTCGCCACCTTGCGCCCGATCGCCGTCTTGCCGGCGCCCATCAAGCCGACAAAGACGATGGTCCGGCTGCCCAGCCGGCCAAGCAGCGCGGCGTGGCTCTCGCCTGGAGGATTTGCCTGGTGCGCGTTCATCAGTTGTTTCTTGGGCCCTCTTTGCCGGCGTATCGACATGAAAAGCCGGTTTGCGTCAAGCGTTCCGAGTATAGGCAAGCCTATATCGGGCGGAGGATGCCTGCATCAGAAGTTGCCGACAGGCCTCCGCTTCTTCCTTGAATTGGTCGGATTGGCGTCCCATAAGGGCACAGGGTTTGGAAACGCAGAACAAGAAGACGGGCGAAAATTGATGCCGACACTGTTTCGCTTTGTCGTGATCCTCGCGATTCTGGCCGGCATTGCCTATGGTACGATGTTCGCATTGGTGATGTTCGTCGAGCCCAAAAAAGCGGAGATGAGCGTGCGCATCCCGCCGGAAAAGCTGAACCCCAAGAAAAACTGACAGAAGAAAAGCTGATCCCCGAGGATGAACAGCGCCGCCCGCATCGAGGCCTTCCTGGAAATGATGAGCGCCGAGCGCGGCGCCGCCGAAAACACGCTGTCCTCCTACCGACGTGACCTCGAAGACGCTTCGAGCGGGATCGATGGCGGGCTTGCCGGTGCTACCGCCGCCGATATCCGTGCCTATCTCGACGATATCGCGGCGCGCGGCTTCGCGCCGACGTCGCAGGCGCGCAAACTGTCGGCAATACGCCAGTTCTTCAAATTCCTCTACGCCGAGGGCCTGCGCACCGACGACCCGACCGGCACGCTGGACAGTCCGAAAAAGGGCCGTCCGCTGCCCAAGACGATGAGCGAGACCGAGACCGGCAGGCTGATCGACCGCGCCGCGGTGGAAGCCGGCGACGCCGGGCTCGGCTACAGTGAAAGGCTGGCCGCGCTGCGCCTGCATGCGCTGGTCGAGGTGCTCTACGCCACCGGCCTGCGCGTTTCCGAGCTGGTCGGCCTGCCGGTGACGGTGGCGCAGCGCGACGACCGTTTCTTCATGGTGCGCGGCAAGGGCGACAAGGAACGCATGGTGCCGCTGTCGGCCAAGGCGCGGGTGGCGATGCGCGCCTGGCTTGCCGCCCGGGCCGGCGTGGCCGCTTTCGCCGAAAGCCCGTTCCTGTTTCCGGCAGCGTCCGACAGCGGCTACCTCTCGCGCCAGGTCTTTGCCCGCGATCTGAAAGGGCTGGCGGCGCGGGCGGGCATCGCCTCGGCGAAGATATCGCCGCATGTGCTGCGCCATGCTTTCGCCAGCCATCTCCTGCAGAACGGTGCCGATCTCAGGGCGGTGCAGCAGCTGCTCGGCCATGCCGACATATCGACGACACAGATTTACACCCATGTGCTGGAGGAGCGGCTGGTGCGGCTGGTCAACGATCATCATCCGCTTGCCGACTAGGCCTCATATCGCTATGTGAGGACGACATTTCACCGCCGGGGGCCTTGGTTTCAAGGGTTCCGCAGTCCTTGCCTTCCGACGTATCGGTCCGCTCAAGCATGTACAATTACCTCGATTTCGAAAAGCCGGTGCAGGATCTCGAGCTCAAGATCCTCGAGCTCAAGAAGCTTGCCGAGAATGGCGAAGCGGTCGATGTCGCCGATGAGATCACCCGGCTGGAGAAGCGTTCGCGCGACGCGCTGCGCGATCTCTACAAGGCGCTGACGCCCTGGCAGAAAGTGCAGGTGGCCCGCCATTCCGACAGGCCGCATTGCGTCGACTACATCAAGGGCCTGTTCAGCGACTTCACGCCGCTCGCCGGCGACCGCAATTTCGGCGAGGACCAGGCGATCGTTGGCGGTTTTGCCCGCTTTCGCGGCGAGCCTGTCGCGATCATCGGCCAGGAGAAGGGCTCGGACACGACCAGCCGCCTGAGGCACAATTTCGGTTCGGTGCGCCCGGAAGGCTACCGCAAGGCGGTGCGGCTGATGGAACTGGCCGACCGCTTCAAGATCCCTCTGTTGACGCTGGTCGACACGGCAGGCGCCTATCCCGGCGTCGGAGCCGAGGAGCGTGGCCAGGCCGAAGCCATTGCCCGCTCGACCTCGGCCTGCCTTGCGCTGAAGGTGCCGTCGATCTCGGTGGTGATCGGCGAAGGCGGTTCGGGCGGCGCCATCGCCATCGCCACCGCCAACCGTGTCTACATGCTCGAACACGCCATTTATTCGGTGATTTCGCCGGAAGGGGCGGCCTCGATCCTTTGGCGCGACACCACACGCTCCAAGGACGCGGCGACCAACATGAAGATCACCGCGCAGGATCTTCTGGAACTAAAGATCATCGACGCCATCATCCCCGAGCCGATGGGCGGCGCCCAGCGCGCGCCCGAAACGGTGATTGCCGCGACCGGCGACCTCATTGCCAGGACGATGAAGGAATTTGCCGGCGCCAACACCGATTTCCGCGAACAGCGCCGCGAGAAATATCTGGCGATGGGCCGCAGCCTCTGACGGCATCCGCCAGCGGACAAGGCCATTGGAAGCCCCGCGCGCGGGGCAATGTGGCGGCAATGTGCAATTTCGCCACAAAAATGCCGCCGGATTCGGTTCAATGAAATTGCCGTGAGGGGTTGGTCGACGCTTGCGGTAAGGAATTTTCAAGGTTAACGGGCTTACGGTCCGTCGGTGTTCAGCATATGGGCTCGGCAGTTTCGCAGCCATTGGCCCGAGGGAAAAGACATAGCCGTATCCATGTTTGCCAAGCTCGCCCGCACCGGAGTCCTCGCCGCCTCGATAGCCATCGCCGGCTGCAATGATTCGTCGATGAAGGACTTTGCCCCGGAAGCCAACAAGCCGCTGCCGGACAAGATCCTTGCCGACATGAAGGCCAAGGGCATGGTGCGCACCTCCTCGGTGATGGCGCGCATCTTCAAGGAAGAGGGCAAGCTCGAGATCTGGAAGGCCAAGACCAATGGCCGCTACGACATGGTGGCGAGCTACGACATCTGCAAATGGTCGGGCAAGCTTGGTCCCAAATACACCGAAGGCGACCGCCAGGCGCCTGAAGGCTTCTACACGGTCCGCCCGTCGCAGATGAATCCGCGCTCCAACTACCATCTGTCCTTCAACATCGGCTTTCCCAACGCCTATGACCGCGCCAACGGCCGTACTGGCCAGAACCTGATGGTGCATGGCGCCTGTTCATCCTCGGGTTGCTATTCGATGACCGACGCGCAGATCGAGCAGATCTATGCCTTCGGCCGCGACGCTTTCCAGGGCGGCCAGACCGAGTTCCAGGTTCAGGCCTTCCCATTCCGCATGACCGCCGCCAACATGGCTCGCTATCGCAGCGACCCGAACTACGAGTTCTGGAAGATGCTGAAGGTCGGCTACGACAATTTCGAGGTCACCAAGGTGCCGCCGAAGGTCGATGTCTGCGAGAAGCGCTACGTCTTCAACCAGGTCGCCGCCGATGGCCAGACATTCGATCCGACCGGACCATGCCCGGCAACCACCCAGCCGGACTCGCTGAAGAGCGCCTACAACGCCTATCAGAGCACCTATGACGCGGCCTTCAACAGCGCGCTCAAGGCAAGCGTGCCGCCACCGAAGCCGACCATCGCCGGCATCAAGGAAGCCAGCATCGTCTCCGACTGGTCGAAGCGCCGGGCTCGCGGCGAGCGCGTGCCGATCGATCCGCCTTCGCTCAACAATGACGGTACGGTGACCGAAACGGCGCGCATGGGCCGCATCGATTCGCCGGCCGGCCGCAAGATGGCGGCACTCGACGCCGAAAAGGCCGCCAAGCAGAAGGCCGAGGAGCAGAGGCTGGCCGCCATAGAGGCCGCCAAGCAAGCCAAGGAGGCCGCAAAGGCACAGGCGCTGGCCGAAAAGGAAGCGGCCAAGGCGCAAGCCGTGGCGGCAAAGGAAGCGGCCAAGGCCGCCAAGCAAGCCCCGGTCGCCACCGCCACCATTGCCGCCCCGACGGAGGCCGCGCCGGAAGCCGAAACGCAGGCAGCGAGCGCCGATGAGAGCCGGGTGACCAAGCTGAAGAACAAGCTGCTCGGCATGTTCGGCGGCTGAGTTTGGTCTTGGCCGGGGATACCGCTGTCTACGATCTGAAAGGGCTGAACTGCCCTTTGCCGGTACTGAAGGCAAAGAAGCGGCTGGCGGGAATGCAGCCGGGCAGCCGGCTCTGGCTCGAGACCACCGACCCGCTCGCCGTCATCGATATTCCCGCCTTTTGCTCGGATGCCGGCCACCAGCTGATTGAAACAGCCGCAGTATCAGGCGGCCATCGGTTCCTGGTCGAGCGCGGCGGGACCATCTGAATTTCAGTGTGAAGCGCTATCTTCCGGCGATCGCCAGCGGATTGTTTTCCAGCGCCGCGCGGTCGGGCGTGTCGATCGACGGCCGGTTGGTGAAGGCGGCGAACAGCCTGCGCACATAGTCTTCCGGCATGTCGAGCGTGATCAGCACCAGCCGCGCGCCGCGCTGGCCGTTCGGCCAGGCGGGCAACCTTGCCGGCGGATGCAGGATCTTCTGCACGCCGTGGATGACCAGCGGGCGTGACGGATCTTCGCTGAGTTCGATCACGCCCTTCATGCGCAGCAGCTTCTCGCCATGCGTCGAACGCAGCAGGTCGAGGAACATTTCTATCGCTGAAAACGGCACCGGACCGTCATGGACAAGCGAATAGGAGCGCACGCGGGAATCGTGGCGATGGCCATGCCCATGACTGTGATCATGGTCATGACCATCGTGGTGATGGTCGTGGTCATGCGCCGCTTCCTCGCCGAGCCAGCGGCGCACATCGGCGGATTTGGTGGCGGGATTGTAGAGGCCGCAATCAAACAGCGCCGCCACGCCGGTCGTTGAATGGCCGGCATCAAGCAGTTCGGCACCCGGATTGATCTGCCGCAGGCGCGCCCGCAGCGTGTCGAGATCGCCGGCATCGGTCACCAGGTCGGGCTTGCTCAGCACGATGCGGTCGGCGACGGCGACCTGCTTGACCGCCTCGACATGGGCGTCGAGCGTGGCATTGCCATTGACCGCGTCGACCAGGGTGATGACACCGTCGAGCCGGAAAGCCTGGACGAGCGCCGGATGCGCCATGATCGACTGCAGCACCGGCGCCGGGTCGGCCAGCCCCGTGGTCTCGACGATGACGCGGGCAAGCCGGGCGATACGGCCGGTCTGCAGCCGGTCGACCAAATCGGCCAGCGTATCGACCAGTTCGCCGCGCACGGTGCAGCACAGGCAGCCGTCGGAAAGCTGGATGATCCCCTCGGAAGCCTGCTCGACCAGCAAATGGTCGATCGCCACCTCGCCATACTCGTTGATGATGACCGCGGTGTCGGCCAGCGCCGGGTCCTTCAGCAGCCGGTTGAGCAGTGTCGTCTTGCCGGCGCCGAGGAAGCCGGTCAGCACCGAGACGGGGATCGGAAACCCATTCATCAGGCTCTGTCTCTTTGTTTGAGCATGATCTTTTCCGAAAACCGGATTCCACTGTTCGGGATCATGCTCTAGTTCGCGACCTTGACCGGCTGGTCGCCCTGCGCGGCGGAACCGGCAACGGCCGGACCGGAGCCGGTCGGCGCCGGCCGATCGGGCCGCCAGCTCGGGATCGGCACGTCGGCATATTCCTGGCCGCCCTGGTCGAGCATCGCCTTCGGCGCCGGGCCGGTGGCGCCGCCGAGGCCAACGGCGACCAGCGTCGGCACATGGTCGAGCTTTTCCTGATAGGGCGATTTCGGCGCGTCCTTGGCAGCGGCCGCCGGCGGCGCCTCGGACTGCTCCTCCTTCGTCTTCTTCTTGCAGACCTCGTCATGCATGTCGTTGGGCGAAACCGTGTCGCCATAGGGCGCCAGCGTGGCGACGGTGGCCGAACCGGCCGTGGGCGTGTCAAACCCCTGGTCGAGCAGTTTTGCCGCGGTTTCGGCGCGGCTGACCGCCGACTTCTCGCCCAGCACAACCGCGACCAGCGTGCGGCCGTTGCGCGTCGCCGAACCGATCATGTTGAAGCCGGAAGGGCAGACGAAGCCCGTCTTCATGCCGTCGGCGCCGGGATAGCGGCCGATCAGCAGATTGTAGTTCGAAATGGCCTTCTTGCCGACCGCAAGACCTTCGATCGAGAACCACGGCGCATATTGCGGGAACTCGCGGCGGATCGCCATCACCAGCACGGCGAGGTCGCGCGCCGTCGTGTACTGGTCGGGCGAATAGAGGCCGTTCGGATTGACGAAATGGGTGCCGTTCATGCCGAGCCGTGCGGCTTCGGCATTCATCCTTTCGGCGAAGGCGGCCTGCGAGCCGCCGACATTCTCGCCGACAGCCATGGCGATGTCATTGGCCGATTTGACCAGCATCATCTTCAGCGCATTGTCGAGCCGCATCACCGAGCCCGGCTTGAAACCCATCTTGCTTGGCGGCTCACCGGCCGAGTGCTTGGTCACCTTGATCGGCGAATCGAGCTGGACCTCGCCGGCCGCGATCGCCCGGAAGGTCACATAGGCGGTCATCAGCTTGCTCAGCGAGGCCGGATACCAGCGTTTGAAGGCATCCTGGTGCTGCAGGATCTGGCCGTTCTTCAAATCGAAGACAACCACCGGATTGGCCAGCGCCGGTCCGGCCAGGACCGACAGCATGATCGCGCCAGCCGAGAATAGTTTGAGGAAATGCCTGTGCCGCATGATCTAATCCGAAATCGCCTCTTGCCCTGATTGCCCCTGGCTCCGTAAGATTTCGTTACGCGACCGCCAGCACAATGAGTCCGACCCTCAAAAACGGACCACATCGGTGCGGTGCTATTTACCCTATGTGACGCCAACATGGCAAAGTGCCTGACAATCACAATTCCAAAGCCCCGGCACAATTGCAAAACCCCGGGCACAATTGCAGAAGACCAGGCTGAAGCCGGCTGCTCCAACAACGAATGGAACCATCATGCCAATCCTGAACCGCGCCGCTGAAATGCAGGACGAAGTCGCCGGCTGGCGCCGGCATCTGCACCAGACGCCGGAGCTGAACTTCGATGTCTTCAAGACGGCGGCTTTCGTCACCGAAAAGCTGAAAGAGTTCGGCTGCGACGATGTGGTCGGCGGTCTCGGCAAGACCGGCGTCGTCGGCATCATTCGCGGCCGCCAAGGCGAAGGCGCCACCATCGGCCTGCGCGCCGACATGGATGCGCTGCCGCTCAACGAAATCACCGGCAAGCCCTATGCCTCGACCGTTCCCGGCAAGATGCACGCCTGCGGCCATGACGGCCACACGGCGATGCTTTTGGGTGCCGCGAAATACCTCGCCGAGACGCGCAACTTCGCCGGCTCCGTGGCGGTGATCTTCCAGCCGGCGGAAGAAGGCGGCGGCGGCGGCAACGAGATGGTCAAGGACGGCATGATGGAGCGATTCGACATCTCCAAGGTGTTCGGAATGCACAACATGCCGGGCCTGCCCGTCGGCCAGTTCGCCATCCGTCCTGGCCCCATCATGGCGGCGACGGCCGAATTCACCATCACCGTGAAAGGCAAGGGCGGTCACGCCGCGATGCCGCACGGCACGATCGACCCGATCGTCATCACCAGCCAGCTGGTCGGCGCGCTGCAGACGATCGCCTCGCGCAGCACCGATCCGGTCGAGGCCGTGGTGGTGTCGGTGACCAAGTTCCATGCCGGCGACGCCTACAACATCATCCCGGAATCGGCGGAGATCGCCGGCACCGTGCGCACCTTGCGCAAGGAGATCGCCAAGAAATCCGAAGAGCGCATCCGCACCATCTGCGACGGCCTGGCGACCGCTTTCGGCGCCAAGATCGAGATCGACTACCAGGCAAACTACCCCGTGACCTTCAACCATGCCGATGAGACGGTGTTTGCCAGCGATATAGCGGCCGATGTCGCCGGCGACGCCCATGTCCACCGCGGCATCCAGCCGGTGATGGGCGGCGAGGATTTCTCCTACATGCTGGAAGCCCGCCCCGGCGCCTTCATCTTCATCGGCAATGGCGACACCGCCGGTCTTCACAACCCGGCCTATGATTTCAACGACGAGGCCATCCCGCACGGCATGAGCTACTGGGTGAAGCTGGCGGAAACCGCGCTGGCCGCGTGATGAGCACTGCACAAGAGGCCGGCCGATTGCATGCGGCCGGCCTCTTGGCGAAACGGTCCGAAGCGGTTATGTGTCGGGCCGCGTGGTCCCGTAGCTCAGTAGGATAGAGCGGCAGATTCCTAATCTGTAGGTCACAGGTTCGATTCCTGTCGGGATCACCATGCATTTTCAAGTGCTTGGCGAAGAAGTACTGTACCTCTTTGCGAAATCAGGTCCGTTGAAGAGGACGACATCACGCCCTCATGCGCCCCCTTGATAGATGTCGGACCGCGAAGGTGAGCGGGAAACCTCGCTTGCATTGGCATTTCGGCATTCGTCTACTGCACTGGCTGACCGTGGCGGCGCTCGCGGCGCAAATCGCCATTGCCTTCGGGCCGATGCGGGGGCCGGGCATGGCGATGATGAACTGGCTGCCGCTTCACATGTCGATCGGCGCGACGATCCTGGCCATCATCGTCCTCAGGCTTTGCTGGCGCAGCTTCACCCGGGCCCCGGCCAGGCCAACCTCACGGTTCGTGCGGTTCGCGACGGCTTTCTTCCACATGTTACTCTACGTCACCATCCTCGCCGTCCTGATAACGGGATGGCTGGGCTACCGGCCAATGCCTTTCATGCCCCCCGCGCGGCTTTTTGGAACCTTGCCCGTGCCGCTTGCGCCATCCGTTGGCGCGCTGTCGGCAAGGGGTTTCGCGTTCGTGCATCAGAAGCTGGTCTGGATAATGCTTGGACTTGTCGGCATTCACGTCCTGGCTGCCATGGTGCATTTGGGGCTGTTGCGCGATGGCGTCATGCGAAGCATGGTCTTCGGCTGGCCGAAAACGGCCTCGCGCGAATGAGAATGCGGCCTGCGGTCGACGATGTGGAGGTGGCTCACGCCGTCGCCCACAACCCTCCCGCGACGATCACCGCATAGCGTGCAGCCTTGCCTGTCGCGACAAGAGCGACGAACACACCGAGGTTCGTACGCGCAGCGCCCGCGGCAGGGGTGAGAGCATCTCCGACAACCGGCAGCCAGGCAAACAAAAGTGTCCATTCGCCAAAGCGCCGGAACGTTCGAGACGCCTGCTCGTAGCGATCGGCGGTGACCGGAAACCAGCGCCTGTTGCGCAGCCCGTCAATGCCACGCCCCAGAACCCAGTTCAACACGGAGCCGAGCGTGTTGCCGATCGTTGCCACCATAAGGAGCAGCCAGGGGTCACCGCGGCCCGAGACGACAAGGCCGGCGAGCACCGCCTCCGACGAAACCGGCAGGACGGTTGCGGCGAGGAAGGCGCTGAGGAACAGTGCGCCATAGAGCGCCGCCACGCCGGACTATGCCTGCACGTCGACTACGCCCATCATGCCGAGCTGCTCATGCTCGAGGATATGGCAGTGATACATCCTCGGCCCCGGCCGGTCCTGCCGCAGCAGCAGCCTTACCGTCTCCCCGCGCGCGACATTGACGGTGTCTTTCCAGGCGCGATAGGCCGGCTTTGATACGTTGCCGCCGCGTTCGTGCTCGATCACCTGGAACTGCGTCCCATGCACATGGAATGGATGATCCATGTCCGCCTCGTTGACGATCTCCCAGAGTTCGACCTGACCAGCCTTGGCGACGACATCGATGCGCTTCATGTCGAAAGCGGCGCCGTTGATCAGGAAGCCCATCTCCATGCCGCCGGCGTTCATGGCCATGGTTTCGGTGAAGACGAACCGGCGGCTGACAGCCGGAGCGCCGAGTTGCGCGATCGGCCGCAGCCTGTCGGGAAGTGGCGGAACTGGGTCCGCCTCGGTCTGCGAGACATTGACCGTCAGCAGCGTCAGTCCGGCATCGGCTGGTCGCCCGGGACCCATCCAGCCGCGGTCATAATCTTGCGTGGTAAGCGCGGCCGCGCCGGGCTTGTCGAAAGAGACGACCAGTTCGAGCCGTTCCGCCGGGCTGAGCAGGATGTCGCCGGCCGCGACCGGGGTCTCCAGCAGACCGCCGTCGGTTCCGATGATTGTCATCGCCGCGCCGTCAAAGGAGAGCCGCAGAAAGCGCGCGTTGGTCGCATTGTAAAGCCGGAAGCGCCGCTTCGCACCAAAGGGCACCGTCAGTATGGGATTCTTCTGGCCGTTGACCAGCACATGGTCGCCGACGCGCCCGTTCATCAGGTCCGTCATCGTGTTGTCGGGCAAGCTGCCATCGGCCGCAAGGCGCAGGTCGGTGAACACCAGCACGGTATCGCCATAGGCGGCCGGGATCGGATCGGCCTTCGGCTTGACCACGAACGCGCCGGCAAGGCCGCGGTAGACCTGCTCGGCGGTCTTGCCGTGCGGATGCGGGTGATACCAATAGGAGCCGGCGCTGCCTTCCGGCAGATCGAAACTGTAGGTGCGGTCGGTGCCGGCGACGACCGGGTCCATCGGGTTGCCGTCCTGATCGGCCGGCACCGGCATGCCGTGCCAATGAATGGTGCTTGCCTCGTTCGCGATCCGGTTGGCGAAGGTGATCTCGACGCGGTCGCCCTCGACTGCCTCAATCAGCGGTCCGGGGCTGGTGCCGTTGTAAGCGAGGATCGGCGTGTCCAATCCCTCCGCAAAACGTGCCGTGGCGGACCCGGCCGTCAGCGTCGCCTTGAACAGGCCCGGCCTGCTGGCTTGGTTCGCCAGCAGGGGTAATTCGCGCAGCGCCTCGCCCTCGGGCAGAACCACCGTGCCTTGCGGCACGGCGGCCATATCGTGACCTGAGTGACCGCCCATATCCATGCCGGGCATGTCGTCCATCTTCATCTGCGCGACGGCACGCTTGCTCACAAGAACCGTCGCAAGACCTGCCGCCAGAAAACCTCGCCGATGCATCTTTCGTTTCCTCGACCAGTCGTTGAACACCCAAGGGTCCTAGGAGACTGCCGATGCCTGGCCACGTCAATGCGGCGTTTGGGCCGCCTGATCGACACGGCGCCCATAGTTCCTTGACATCGGGTATTTATCCGAAATTATGTAGGAAAGAAGGATCGCAGGCATGGCCGGAATCGCGCTTTCGGGCGTATCAAAGCACTTTGGCACAGTCGAGGTGATCCGCGACGTGAGCTTGGACATTCAGCCAGGAGAGCTGGTCGTGTTTCTCGGGCCGTCCGGTTCCGGCAAGACGACGCTGCTGCGGATGATCGCCGGCCTCGAAAGCATTGACGAAGGCACGCTGACGATCGACGGGGTACGCTCGGAGAACCTTGCGCCGGGCAGGCGCAACGTTGCGATGGTCTTCCAGAACTATGCGCTTTACCCGCATATGACGGTCGCGGAGAACATGGCCTTTGGGCTGAGGAACATTCGGGTCGCGCCGGATGTTATACGCCAACGGATCGCTGAGGCTGCGCGTATCCTGGAGATCGAAGCGCTGCTTCAGCGACGGCCGTCGCAGCTCTCCGGCGGGCAGCGCCAGCGCGTGGCCATCGGGCGTGCGATCGTCAAGGAGCCCAAGGCATTCCTGTTCGACGAGCCGCTCTCCAATCTGGACGCGGCGCTTAGAGCCCGCACGCGCGTCGAGCTTGCCGAACTGCATCAGCGTTTGAAGTCGACGATGATCTACGTCACCCACGACCAGGTGGAAGCGATGACGCTCGCCGACCGCATTGTCATCCTCAACAATTGCCGGATAGAGCAGATGGGCAGACCCGTCGATGTCTATGCACGTCCGGCGTCGCGATTCGTCGCGACCTTCGTCGGGTCTCCGGCGATGAACATTCTGCCTGTCACGGTTTCGGGCTCGGGCGACAGGCTCAATGCGCGCTTGACCGACGGATCGCTGGTCGAACTTCGCGGCGCGCAGGTCAACATGGACTGGCGCGAACTCGGCGTGCGGCCGGAATCGCTGACTGTCGTCGCCGAAGGCGGTGAAACATCGGCCACGGCCACCGTCGTCGAGCGCCTTGGCGAGCGAACGCTGGTCTATGCGCGGCTTGCGGATGGGACGCAGGTCACGGCACAGGACCGTGGGCTTTCGAGCGTCAAACCGGGCGACGCCGTTCGGCTGAAGCTCGACACCACGGCCTTGCATCTCTTCGCCGCGGACGGATCGGCCTGGCACGCGGGCGCTGACGGGGCCTGAACCTGCCGAGCCTAAATCCGGTTCCACGCGACGCGCTTTAGCCCTTGATGCCTGCCGAGAGCGTTATCGCTTCGGTTACCCGGCGCTGGAAGAAGAGGTAGGCCAGTGCCACCGGAAGGCCGGCCAGTACGGCTGCCGACAGCTGGCGCGCGTAATAGACACCGAAGGCGTCATTGACCTGCGTGATGCCGACGGTGATCGTCATCATCTCGGTGCGGGTCACCGAGAGGAACGGCCATAAGAACGCATTCCACGTCCAGATGAAGCAGACGATCGACAGCGCCGTCGTTACCCCCCAGTTCATCGGCATGTAGATCTTGAAGAGGATCCCGAATTCAGACGCATTGTCCATGACCGCGGCCTCGCGGAAGTCCTTCGGGACCTGGTCGAAGAACTGCTTGTACACGATGATGATGACGGGGTGGATGAGCTGCGGCAACATGATCCCGGCCCAGCTGTTGAGCAGGCCAAGGTTGGCGACCAGCACGAAATGATTGATGATCAGCGCCGAAGTCGGCACCATGAAGGAGGCGAGGATCAAATACCACAGCGCGATCCGCCCCGGGAACCGCAACTGCGAGATCGCGTAGCCGCACAGCATCGAGATGAAGATGGTGATGATCGTCACGCCGACCGCGACCGCCACCGAATTGACGTACCAGGCGCCGATCTGGGTGGTGGTCAGGGCGTCAATGTAGTTCTCCAGCGTCGGCGTCTCGGGCCAGAGTTCGATGTAAGGCCGGATGACCTCGTCGTCCGGTTTGAGCGATGAGATCACGCCCCAATAGAGCGGGAACGCCCACAGGATGGCCCAGACGAGCGTCAGCGCCGTGATAATCCCGCCCCAGACGTTCCAGCGTTTCGCTGCCATGGCGTTCATCGGCGCCGCCTTTCGGCAAACCGGAGCAGTTGGAATTGCAGGACCGAGACGACCACCACGAGCACGAAGAGGGTGACGGCGACAGCCGCCGCCCTGCCTCCCTGGTTCTGCTGGAAGGCCTTCTGGAAGACGTAGTAGACAAGCACCATATTGTCGTTCGGCCGGCCGCCTATCGAGAACAGATAGACCTGATCGAAGATCTTGAGCTGCAGGATGAGCTGAATGGTGAATACCAGCGAGGTGATCGGCCACAGCAGGGGCCAGGTGATACGTCGGAAGGTCGTCCATCGCGTCGAGTTGTCGAGTGCGGCGGCTTCGTAGATCTCCATTGGTATGGACCGCAATCCGGCGAGGAAGAGGAGGATCGAGAAGCCCGCGGTCCACCAGATCGTCACCCCGGCCACCGCAGGCAAGAACCAGACGCGCGACTTGAAGACCGGCACGTGCGGGATTCCCAGCCAGTCCAGCACATGCATCGCGATCCCGAACTGGAAATTCAGCGTCCAGTCCCAGATCAGATAGACGACGGACACCGGCAGTATGTAGGGCAGGAAGAACAGCGCCAGCACGATCGCCTGGAACCGGCCCTTGAGACGTGAAACGCCAAGCGCGATCAGCAGGGCGATGAGTGTCCCGGGGACGACCGTCATCACCACGAAGTAGGCGGTATTCCAGAGCGCGCGCCGGAACATCGGGTCGTTGTCAAGCCGCAGGTAGTTGTCGAGACCGACCCACCGCCCCGTGCCGATCAGCGGCGCATCGGTGAAGGAGATGCGAAACATCTGGACCGTCGGATAGACGAACGCCAGCAGGTAGATCGCCAGAAAAGGAGCGATCAGTACCAGCGCGACAAGACGTTCCGTGCGGGAGTTGCGAAGCATGGCTCTTCCTTGGAGATGGCTGGGACCACCCTGGGCAGGGGTCCCAGCCTTTGAGCCCTACATGCTGTTCAGCTCTTCCTTGATGGATTTCACCGCCTCGCCCGGGTCCATCTCGCCGTTGAGGGTCGGCACGAAGTAATTGGACATGATGTCGAAGATCGGTCCGGCGACACCGGCCTTGGGCGACTTCGGATCGAAGATCATGTTGGCCGTCAGCGTCGAGTAGGTCGCATTGGGCTGCATTGCCTTGTATTCGGCCGTCTCGGTGACTGGCTTGTATGCCGGGATGTGGCCTGCCGTGGCCCAGAACAGCGAGTGCTTGTCCATCCATGAGATCACCTCGAGAACGGCGGCACGCTTTTGCGGGCCGATCTCCTTGCCCTTGTTCTTCGGGATTGCGAACGAATGGCTGTCCGCATACGTGCATGGCTTGTCGAAGATCACCGGGATCTCGACGGCGCCCCAGTCGAACAGCTTGCCTTGCTTGGCGAGGTCGGTCATCGTGGGAACTTCCCAGACGCCGTTGATCATCATTGCGGCCTTGCCCGAGGTGAACAGGGCGACGGTCGCGGGATAGTCCGTGTAGGTCGACTGCAGCCCGGCCTTCGTCCACCCTTGCAGGACTGTCAATGCGTTCGCCAGCTTCTTGCCGTTGTCGCCGGCGAGGAACTCGTTGCCCGTCAGAAGCTCGCCGCCTTGCTGGCACACCAGCGAGTAAATGGTGCGGTACATGAAGTTGCCGTCGGCGGTGACGCTGCCCAGCGGGAACTCGACGCCGGCATCCTTCAGCTTCTGCAGTGTCGCGGTGAATTCCTCCTTGTTTTTCATGCCCATGGGACGGCCGTCGTCGCCGAGCACGCCTGCCTTCTTCAGAAGGGCGCGATTGTAATACAGGACGATCGGATGGGTATCGAGCGGCACTGCGTATTGCTTGCCGTCGACCGTCACGGCGCCCATCGTCGTCTCGGCGAAGTCCGAGGCCGAGAGGCCCATCTTGCTCATGTCGTCGGCGGTGATTTCTTGTAGAATGTCCTGGCTCACCGCCAGGGGGATGCGGCTGGCGTGGTAGGTCATGACGTCTGGCGCCTCACCGACCGCCGCCGAGGTCTGCACCTTCGCGTAGAAGGGCGTGCCCCACTCCAGCGTCGTGGCGTCGATCTTGATCTTGCCGGCGTGAGCGGTGTTGAAGTCGGCGATCATCTGCTTCATGCGCACACCGTCGCCGCCGCCGAGGAAATCCCACCACATGACGGTTTCTTCGGCCTGGGCCGCGACGGCCCAAATTCCTCCGGCCGCAACCACCGCTATGGCCATCATCCTGCGAAAGTTCATCTCAGCTTCCTCCCGAGTACGGCGGTTAGATCCGCCTTGAACGTTTCAATGCTACACCAAACCAATCCGCCTGCAACGGATTTTACGGTATGTATCTGATAGTCGGATATTAACTCAGAGCGTCACGCGCACCATCGAATAGGAGTGCGGCGGCAAGTTCAGCGTCATTCCCTTGCTGCTGAGCGTTGCCCCATTGCCTTTGACCGGTGATACGTTGTCCGGCGCCTCCTTCGTATTGCAGGCCTCGAGATCGTCGTGACGGATGATCGTGTGCTCGATGGACTTGGCGGCGAACCGCTCGAGGGCGACGTCGGCCTCTATCGTCTCGGACCCATGCCGGTTGATTGCGAAGAAGGTCAGCGTGCCGGCGTTCGAATCGTGCACGCCTGCTATGTCGAGCCATGGCACCTTGTCGGCCGCAGCCGCGTCATAGGTAGGGACCTCGACCGCCAGTTGCAGCGCGGTGCCGCGGCCGTGCCTGGAGGCCAGCATGAAGGGCCAGTAAATCGTCTGCCTCCAGGCGCTGCCGCCGGGATCGGTCATGATCGGCGCGATAACGTTCACCAGCTGCGCAATGCAGGCGATGCGAACAACATCCGACCGGCGGATGAAGGTGTTGAGGATGCAGCCGACCTGCAGCACGTCCTCGAAATTGTAGATGTCCTCCAGAAGCCTGGGTGCTTCCGGCCAGTCCCAACTGCGCATGCGCGCGGCGTCCTGCTTGCGCTGATGGTACCAGACGTTCCACTCGTCGAAGGAGATCTTCACGTCCCGCTTCGAGCGGGTCTTGGCCTTCACATAGTCGATGATGCCCGCGACCGTGCCAATGTAGCGGTCGAGCTTGGCCGGAAGAGCGAGATACTCGGCCGTATTCTTCTCGTAGTTCTCGAAATACATGTGGAGAGAGATGTAGTCGACCTGTTCGTAGGTCGCCTCCAGCACGGTCGCTTCCCACTGCGGATAGGTCGGCATATTGGAATGCGACGAGCCGCAGACGACCAGTTCCACCGTCGGGTCGAGGCCGCGCAGCGCCTTGGCGGTCTCGTTGGCGAGATGGCCGTATTCGCTCGCCGATTTGTGGCCGACCTGCCAGGGGCCATCCATTTCATTGCCGAGACACCAGAGGCGGCAGTTCCAGGGTTGCGCGCGTCCGTTCTTGGCCCTGAGGTCGGACCAGTAGCTGCCGCCCGGGTGGTTGACGTATTCAACGAAGGCCCGCGCCTCGTCGAGGCCGCGGGATCCGAGATTGACGGCAAGCATCATCTCGGTGCCGGCTTTTTCGGCCCAGTCGGCGAATTCGTGGATGCCGACCAGGTTCGGCTCCGTGGTGCGCCACGCAAGATCGAGCCGCCGCGGGCGGTTCTCCTTTGGGCCTATGCCGTCTTCCCAATTATAGGCGGACACGAAGTTGCCGCCGGGGTAGCGGCAAATCGGAGTGTCGAGCGCACGCACCAGCTCGATCACGTCCTTGCGCATCCCCTCCGCGTCCGCTTGCGGGTGTCCGGGCTCGTAGATGCCCGTGTAGACCGCCCGGCCAAGATGCTCGAGAAACGAGCCGTAAAGGCGTTTGTCGATATCCGCGACGGCATAGGCCGCGTTCGCCGTGACTCTGGCCTTCATGATCCCTCCCACTGCGGATTATCAATCCGACTTTCCGATCTATATCCGGGTCGTGGATCAGTTAAGGGTCGAGTTCGTCCGCGCGTCAAGGGCCAAATATGCTCTCAAGCCTTCAGCAGGCGCAGGACGATGTCGTTGCTGTAATTGCCGAAGCCGCTGCCGAAGATGTTTATGCCGCCGGGGTGACGGGCATCATCCTTCACGCCGATTCGTATCCGGATCGAGCGGTGCCGCTCGAGCTCCAGATCAGCCAGCGAGCATTTGGAAACCTTGGTGTTGTTGCGATAGGTGCCGTTGTTCGTGACGCGCCAGTGTGCGAGGTCGCCATACTGTGATCCGGCCAGCTTCCACCAGCCGGGCGTATGCTTGCCGCGCTTGTCGCCATAGTCGGCCGGCGCCGTCCAAGTATCTATCTCGTGTCCGTTGATCGCGACCGTGATGTCCGACGGCCAATCCTTCGATGTGCCCGGCACCTCGGACGAAAGCTCCATCGCCAGCTCCAGCCCGCCAACTTTGGCATTGGCAAGCGTCGCATTGTTGGGAAACTGGTATTCGACGAAGCCGCGCGTGAACCACAGCAGCCCGGCCCGCATACGGTCGGGATCAAGGAAGGTGTCGGGCACATCGAGAAGTCCGATGACGCCGTCCTTTGAACACAGGCCGCAGGGAGCGGAAACTTCGCATCTTGTATAGAGCCCAAGCGGCATCGCCACTTCTATGACGCCGAGATCCTGCGCCGGGGTGCGGTCCTTGAAGACGACAACCAGCTCGGAGAAGGTCGAATAGCAGACCTTCTGGCTTCCCTTGCGCGCCTTCTGTGATTTCGTCTC
Organism: Mesorhizobium sp. WSM4307; assembly: GCF_007003945.1. NCBI lineage: Bacteria > Pseudomonadati > Pseudomonadota > Alphaproteobacteria > Hyphomicrobiales > Phyllobacteriaceae > Mesorhizobium > Mesorhizobium sp. WSM4307. The sequence goes on along the minus strand of NZ_VFTB01000010.1, from coordinate 204,078 downwards.
GATCAAACCGACATCGACAAGAACCTGGATGTTTGCCGAAATCGTCGATTGCGGAAGACCCAGTTCTTCGGCCACCTGATTGACGTTTTTCGGCCCCTTGCGGTGCAGCAGTTCGAGAATCCGGACCCGGACCTCGCTCGCCAGGCTCTTCAACAGGTCGAGCCGCTCAAGCGGATCGACAACCATGATTTCATTCGACATATGGCCCCGCACTGGTCACACGGGTTATGTATCAGCAGATCAGATACAAATAAAGCCACGGCGTTGTAAATCGAACCGCATGGTCCCCGCCACTTGCAGGTCGGCCCATTGCCGACCTGCCAGCTTGGCACAACCGAGGCGGCCGGCTCAGGCCACCCGGACGACGAAATGCTTGGTCACCGGCTCGATGATCTTCCAGGTTCCCTTGAAATCGGCTTCCACCACGAAAGCGTCGCCGGGGCCGACTTCGACCGGTGTGCCGCCGTCGGGGGTGATGATGATGCGGCCGGCGATCATGTGCACGAACTCATAGTCGGTGTAGGTCGCGTGATAGGTGCCGGGCGACGCCCGCCAGGTTCCCGACATCACCTTGCCGTCCTCCGTCGTGTGCTGGACAGCGGTTTGCATGGTCGGCTGGCCTTCGACCACGACCCAGCCAGGCAGGTCGCCGGCTTCCGCGTGTTCGACGGGGCCGAATTTGAGGATCGTCTTGTTCGTCATGCCGGGTTCCTTCTGCTTCATGTGTCGCAAGGTCGGATAGCCGATGCATGGGACCGGGGCAATGCATGCACCCCGGGAACGAAGAGCGTTAATGCATCCAGGCATCACGCCTGGGCCGTCCTGCCGCCCGCGGCCGCCCTACGGCTTGTGACGGGCCGAGACGAGTTCCGCCTTGCGCCGCGCCGTCTCCAGCCCAAGGCCGATGAAGGCGCGCGCGTGCTTGGCGAGCGCCATATTGTCGGCCCACAGATTGCGCCAGATGGCGGTCTTCTTCGACAGGTTCTCGTCGACGATCTCCGACGAGAAGGATTCGAAGCTGAGATCGTCCGCATAGCCGATGGCGGTCAGCGCATCGAATATCGCTGCAAAATCGATATTGCCGGTGCCGAGGAAGCCGCGATGGCTCTCGCCGATATGGACATAGCCGATCTTGCCAGCGGCGTGGCGGATGGCCAGGCCGACATCGGCTTCCTCGATGTTCATGTGGAATGTGTCGAGGTGCAGGAAGATGTTGTCCGAGCCGCTATCCTCGATGAAGGCGAGACCTTGCGCGGCGGTGTTGAGCAGGTTGCTTTCGAAGCGGTTGACGATTTCGAGATTGAGCGTGACGCCGGCCGCCTTCGCCGTCTCGGCGACCTTGGCCAGCGTTGCGGCGCTGCGGGTCCACTGGTCGCGCGTCGGCGCTTCGACCTGCAGGCCGTGGCTTGCCGACAGGATGCCGGCGACCTTGCGGCCGCCTAGATCGCGCGTCAGCGCGATGGTCTCGTTGAGGATCTCGACGCCCCGCGCGGCGACCGCCTTGTCGGCGCTCGATATGTCACCGCCACCAGGCAATCCGATGCTGATCGCCACGCCGAGGCCGAGATCGGCGATGCGTTTGGCAAGCCCACCAATGTCGACATCGGCCGAGTCGAGATAGGAGAACTCGATCAGATCGAAGCCGGCCTCCCTGGTGTTGGCCAGCGTGCGTTCAAGCTCGCTCTGTTCCGAGCTTGCCGACCAGACGAAAGAATGGATTCCGATGCGCGCCATGATCGTCTCCGGTTCGCGGTGATGAACAAAGGCGCGGCCGGACAAGTCCGGCCGCGCTTGTTGGAGTGATCAGCGGGCCGCGGTCCAGCCCTTGTAGTCCTTCAGGTTCTCGGCTGTGATCAGCTTCGGATCGAGAAGCACTGTGGCCTCAGCCGGCTTCTTGCCGGCAAGCAGCTCGGCCGCCATCGTCAGCGACTGGCCGGCCATCACATAGGGATCCTGCGAGGCCGAGGCCTTGATCATCGAGGAGCCGGACGAGAGCTCCTTTTCGATATCGGGCGCGCCGTCGACCGCGGTGAAGATGAATTCCGAGCGGTTGAGCTGCTTGGCGGCAAGCTGGGCGCCGATCGCCGTCGGATCGTTGATGGCGAACACCGCGTCGATCTTGTCGAAGCGGGTGAGCAGCGACTGGAACACTTTCAGGCCGCCGTCGCGCGAACCTTCGGCGTTCTGGTCGTCGGACAGGATCTTGATGTCGGCATGCTGCGAGAGCACGTTCTTGCAGCCCTTTACCCGCTCCAGGATCGACGACGATGCCGGACCGTTGAGGATGACGTAGTCGCCCTTGCCGCCGGTATGATCGACCAGGTACTGGCAGGCTTCCTCGCCGGCCTTGACGTTGTTGGTCATCACGGTGACGTCGGCGCCCGGCGCCGAAACGTCGAAGGCGGCGACGATGATGCCGGCGGCCTGTGCCTTCTTCACCGCCGGCGCGATCGCCTTGGCGTCCACCGCGTTGAGCATGATCACGTCGACGCCCGCGGCGATGAAGGAATCGACCTGCGAGACCTGCTTGTTGAGATCATAGTCGGCCGATACCGACGTCACCTCGACCTTCGGGTTGATCTTCTTGGCCGCGTCCTCGATGCCCTTGATGGTGGCGACGAAGAAGGGGTTGCCGAGCAGGCCGACCGAGATGCCGACCTTGTTGAGGTCCTTGGCCGATGCCGGCGCGATGGCGACGGCCGCGAACGCGGCGCCGCAGAGCAGTTTGGCGATGGTCTTCATTACGCTTACTTCCTCCTGATGCACCGAGCCTCTCACGGTGCGTTACACAAGCCGGTCTTTGATGCCGGCGACCAGGTCACTCACGTTCTCGCCCCTGCCTGGAGCCGGTAGCGGTCGAGGGCGACCGCCACGATGATGACCAATCCCTTGATGATGTACTGCCAGATGTCCGAGACACCGGCCAAGATGAGCCCGTTGGAGAGCACCGCGATGATCAGGCCACCGATCAGCGTGCCCCAGATCGAGCCGACGCCGCCGACGAAGCTGGTGCCGCCAAGGATGACGGCGGCGATGGCGTCGAGCTCGTAGGACTGGCCGAGCTGCAGGCCGTTGGCGGCGTAAAGCCTTGCCGCCGACATGGCGCCACCGAGCCCGGCGAGCAGGCCGGACACGCCGTAGACGAAGAGCAGCACCAGCGGCACCTTGATGCCGGTCAGCCGCGCCGCCTCGGCATTGCCGCCGACGGCATAGATCCAGGTGCCGAGCACGGTGCGCTTGAGCACCAGCCAGGACAGCACGACGACCGACAGCGCGATGACGACCAGCCAGGGAATGCCGAACAGCGAGCCATTGCCGATGAAGTCGAAAGGCAGGTCCGAGTTGAACACCGTCGTGTCCTGCCCGAGCAGGCGGGCGATGCCGCGCACGGCCGTCAGCGAACCCAGCGTGACGATGAACGGCGGCAGCCTGATATAGGCGACGAGCAGCCCGTTCACGAGCCCGAAGCCGAGGCCGACGAGGATGGCCGCCGGCACGCCGAGCAGACCCCAGTCGGGCGCCAACGACACCAGCACCGCCACCATCGCCGACGCGGCGAGGATGGAGCCGACCGACAGGTCGATGCCGCCGGTCAGGATGACGAAGGTCATGCCGGCGGCAAGCACGATGTTGATCGACGATTGCTGCGTGACGATGAGCAGATTGGTCTCGGTGAGGAAGCGGGGATTGATGAACTGGAAGCCGGCCGCCAGCAGCACCAGCACCGGCAGCATGCCGAGCGCCGCGAAGGTTGTGCGCAGCCGCCGGCTCCTGACCGCCGCCTGATCCACGCTCGTCGTCGTTCTGTCGGTCATTCCTGGGCCGCTCCCGTCGCAAGTTCCATGATCGCCTCCTGGCGCAGCGGCTCGCCTCCGGATGCCGTCACCTCGCCTGCTATGGAGCCGTCGCGCATCACCAGCACGCGGTCGGCGACGCCGATCACCTCGGGCAATTCGCTGGAGATCATCAGGATGGCGATGCCCCGGTTGGCGAGGTTGTCGATCAGCCGGTAGATTTCCGACTTGGCGCCGACATCGACGCCGCGCGTTGGCTCGTCAAGGATGACGACCTTCGGCTCGGTCTCAAGCAGCCGGGCGAGCAGCACTTTCTGCTGGTTGCCGCCCGACAGCGAGCCGGCATTGGCCTGCGCCGAACGGGTGCGGATCGACAGGTCCGCGATGGCTTTCGCCGCGCGCCTGTCGGCGGCGCCGAAGTCGCGCAATCCGCCGGTCCGCGCGTCCCTGGCCAGCACGCCCATGCTGATGTTGTCGGAAATCGACATGTCGAGGAACAGGCCGAGTTCCTTGCGGTCCTCGGTCAGGTAGGCGATGCCGGCGTCGAGCGCTTCGCGCGGCGAGCCGATTGAGATCGGTTTGCCGTCGAGTTCCAGCGTGCCGGCGCTGCGCCTGTCGGCGCCGAAGATCAGCCGGGCGAGCTCGGTGCGGCCGGAGCCGACAAGACCTGCCAGAGCCAGCACCTCGCCCTTGTGCAGGTCGAACGAGCAGTTCTTCAGCAGACGTCCGTCGGACATGCCGCGCACCGAGAGTGCGATGGCGCGCTTCGCGTCCGGCGGACGATGATCCTTCTTGTAAAAGGCGGAGAGATCGCGGCCGACCATCATCGACACCAGCCGCGAGGCGTTGAGGTCGGCGCGCTCCAGTGTGCCGACATAGCCGCTGTCGCGCAGCACGCTGACACGGTCGGCGAGCTGGTAGACCTCTTCCATGCGATGGCTGATGTAGATGATGGCGATGCCATGCGCCTTCAGCGTCGCGATCACCTCGAACAGGCTGTCGGTCTCGCGCGACGTCAGCGACGTCGTCGGCTCGTCCATGACGATGATGCGCGCATTGGTCGACAGCGCGCGGGCGATCTCGACCAGCTGGCGCTCGCCGAGCGACAGGCTGGAGACCAGCGCACGCGCCGAGAAGGAGACGCCGAGCCGCGCGATGATTTCGTTCGCCCGCCGGTTGCACTGATCGCGGTCGACAATGCCGAAGCGCCGCGGCTCGTTGCCGAGGAAGATGTTCTGCGCCACCGTCAGATTGGGCGCCAGAGACAGCTCCTGATAGATCACCGCGATGCCAGCGGCGCGAGCCTTGATCGGATCGCCGGTCGCGGCGGGCACGCCATCGATCAGGATCTCGCCGCCGGCATCCGGCCGATAGGCGCCCGACAGCACCTTCATCAGCGTCGACTTGCCGGCGCCGTTCTCACCCATCAGGGCATGCAGCTCGCCGGCATGGACGGTGAGCGAAACATCCTGCAAGGCGCGGATCGCGCCGAAGGTCTTGGAGATGTGCCGCATCTCCAGCACCGGATGGCCGCTTGCCCGCTTTTGTGCCGCCGCGCTCATCGTGCACCACCCGCCGCCTTGATGGCGTCGCCCCGCCCGCCAACGCGATCGCGCCAGGCGTCGCGATAGCCGGCAAGGCCGGCGAAGCGTGCCGCATGCACCGGCTCCGGCGCCTCGGCGGCGAAGTCGCGTCCGACGCCCTCGAAGGCAAGTGCTGCCGCGCCCGTGGCGCTGCCCTCCAGCGTGGCGCCCTGCAGGAAGGCCTGGCCGGGACGCAGCTCAGCCAACACTCCGCCAAGCAGGCCGCCAGCGTTCAGCCCGCCATCGACGATGACGGTGTCTTGAGAATGGATGAGGTCAAGGCAGAGATCGACCATCAGCGCCACATAGAGCAGCGCCGCCGCGGCGCGTTCTGCGGCATCGGGCGTGCGCCCGACCAGGCGGCCGGGATGGTCCGGCATCGGCCCCCCCGGCGCGAAGCTCGGCAGCGCCATGATGCCGGCATCGATCGCTTGCTGGATCGAGCCATGCGGGATCGCGCCTTGCCAGTCGCCGCTGATGGCGGCGAATTCGCGCCCGCCCATGAAGCGGATGGTCGGCACCGGGCCGCCGTCGACATCGACATTGACCAGCATGTCGCGGTCACGGTCGAGAACGTCCAGCGGGCAGTCGGGATTGAGCACGACGACCCAGGTGCCGGTCGACACCACGGTCAGCGGGCCAAGCTCCTGGCGGCGATAGGCATGGAGCGCCGCATTCGAGTCGTGGACGCCATTGTGGATGGCCATTGGCCGTGCCGCTCGGCCAAGACGCCGCTCGCCGATGACCGCGCCGGCGCGCGCGAAGGCCGGCATCTGGCGGCGCCAGCCCTCGGCATCGACCAATGAGGAAAAGTCCCGTTTGCGCGGCGCCCACAAATGCGAATGGCAACCGAGATAGGACACCTCCGAGACCGGCCTGCCACCGAGGCGCCAGCTCCAGTACTGGGGGTAGCCGAGGATCGATTTCGCCGCCGCGAACGCATCGGCATCGACGTCCTGCAGCCACAGCATGTGACGGCCATAGTTGAAGCCGAGCGGCAGGCGGGGCGAGAATGTCTCGGCAAAATCCGGAATGCGGCGATCGATCCGGGCAGCGATTTCGGCCGGCGGCTCCTGTTCGTAGTCGAGGATCGGATGCGTCAGCGCCGCGTCGTCCACAAGGGCGAAGGTGCAGCCATGGCCCGATACCATCACCCCTTCCACGCCATGGTTCTCGACCGCGTCCGTGACGGCAGCGAGCGCCCAGTCATGGAGGGCGGCCTCGTCGAGCACGCTGAAGCCGTCCTGGCGCATCCATTTCGGTTGGGTCCGGCGCTCGTCGAGGATGCGTCCATCCTGGCCGAAGACGAACAGCTTCGAATTGGTCTTGCCAAAATCGAGCACCGCCACTTTCACGGGACGGCTCCCGTGGTGGACGCGATCCGCACCATGACGCCGGCATCCTCCAGCATGCGCGCATCGGCATCCGAAAGACCGTCATCGGTGATCAGCGTGCCGATGCGCGACAGCGGCAGAGCGACATTGCGCGCGTGGATCGACAGTTTTCGGCTGTCGGCCAGCACCACGATCTGGTCCGCGCACAGGCTGAGATCGACAATGGAGCGCACCAGCAGTGGATGCGATTCCAGCACGCCTTCCTGGTTGAGGCCTTGCGCGCCGAGAAAGAATTTCGACGCGTAGAAGGGCGTCGCCTGGACCGACGAATGGATGATGCCGGGTTCGCGATGCAGCTCGCCGCCGGCAACGGTCAGGCTGCAATGGCCATGGTCGCTCAGATAGGCCGCGAGCGGCATCGAATTGGTGTAGAGGCGGATGTTGCGCTCGGCGAGCTTGACGCCGAGATGGAAGCAGGTCGAGCCGCCATGGACGATGACCGCGTCGCCGTCGCGCACCATGGTCGCCGCGATGGCCGCGATCTGCCGCTTGGCCTCGACTGCGAGGTCACGGTTCTCGTCATAGGGCCGGGCATAGGCAACACCCGCATGCGATGCGCCGTCGAGCGCGGAAATCCCGCCATAGACCTTGCGCGCCTCGCCGGCCTCGTCGATCCGGTCGATGTCGCGCCTGACCGTCGCCGCCGAAACGCCAAGCCGCTCCTGCAGCTCGCGCACCGAGGCGAACGGGCGGTCCCGCAGCAGTTCGACGATCTGACGCTGGCGGCCGGAGTCGCTCAACTCTTTTCCTCCCAATGCCATTTTCCACGGCAATTGGTGTAACTTACTCAACATTAGTCAGATTGCAAGCTGGTTTTGATGATAGTAGATCACTGTTGACGTAAGTCGCTCGCATCTGCGATATCAGCGCCAACACCCGGTCCCGGCGGCGGATCCCGGGCAAGCGTTGAAGGAAAGGCGCCATGGCAACCCAAGCTGACGCGCAGGAACTGGCGGCCTTGCGGACGCTTTCAGCCCGTATCGGGCTCAACCCGCATATGACCCAGGCGGCGGGCGGCAACACGTCGCTCAAGGCCGGCGACACGCTGTGGATCAAGGCCTCCGGCACCTGGCTGAAGGATGCGCTCAGCGACGACATCATGGTTCCGGTGGCGATGGCGCCGCTGCTCAAGGCGGTCGAAGAGCGCGATCCCGCCGCCGACAAGCCGCAGGCCTTCGCCATCGACGAACTCAATCCGCGCGGCCTGCGCCCCTCGATCGAAACCACGGTGCATGCCTTGATGCCGCAACGCGTGGTTCTGCATGTCCACTGCGTCGACACGATTTCGCTTGCCGTGCAGGCCGACGGCGAGGCCGAGGTCGCCAGGCGGCTCGGCGGCGTCGAATGTGCCTATGTGCCCTATTGCCGGCCGGGTCTGCCGCTCGCCCGCGGCATTGCCGAGAAACTGCGGCCTGGTGTCGATGTGCTGATCCTTGGCAATCATGGGTTGGTCGTCGCCGCGCAAACCGTGGCCGAGGCGGAGCGGCTGCTCCATCGCGTCCGCTCGCTGTTGGCACGGCCGGCGCGCGCGACCGCCGCGGCCGACATCGCGGCCCTGACAGCGCTTGCCGCCGACAGCGTCTATCGATTGCCGGTGGATCTGGAAGCCCACGCAGTTGCGCTCGATGCGCAAAGCCGCCGCATGGCGGAGGCCGGCAGCCTCTATCCCGACCATGTCATCTTCCTCGGCCAAGGTTCGGTGGTGGCCAAGCCAGGCGAGAACGCGGCTAGCGTCGCCGCGCGACTCGGCACGGCCCCTGTGGCGATCCTGTTTCCCGGCGCCGGCGTGCTGATGCGCGGCGACGCCAGTGCTGGCGCCGACGCCATGCAGCGCTGCCTCGCCGACGTGACGGCTCGCGTCGATGTCGCGGCGCGGTTGAATTATCTCACCGCTGCCGAGAACGACGAACTGGTCAATTGGGACGCCGAGCAGTATCGCCAGAAGCTCAATGCCACAGGCAGCTAGCAAAGGACTGAAGACATGATGCCTCTTGTCATCGGCATCGACATCGGCACATCGGGCGCGCGCGCCGTCGCCATGCGTCCGGATTTTTCCATTGCCGGCCAGTCGGCGGTCCGGCTCGACAAATTCGGCCAAAATCCCCGCTCCCCCGCGGCATGGTGGCAAGCGGTCCGGGCGGCTCTGACAGACCTGCTTTCGGGCATCGACCGCACTGCTGTCCGCGCCATCGCCGTCGACGGCACGTCGGGCACGCTGCTGCCCGTCGACGCCGCCGGGCAACCGCTGGCCGAGCCGCTGATGTACAACGACAAGGTCGACGACGCCGGCATCCTGGCAGCCATCGCCCGCGAGGCGCCTGAGGCGAGCGCCGCGCACGGCGCGACTTCAGGCCTGGCCAAGGCGTTACGGTTCCAGCATCTGCCCGGCATCGCGGCCGTGCTGCACCAGGCCGACTGGATCGCCGCAAACTTCTCCGGCCGCTACGACGTCAGTGACGAGAACAATGCGCTGAAGACGGGCTTTGATGTCGAGGCGCGCCGCTGGCCGGACTGGATCGCATCCACCGGCATGCGCATGGACTTGCTGCCTCATGTGGTCGAGCCGGGCGATGTCACCGGCACGTTCACCGTGGCCGCGGCGGAACTGTTCGGCCTGCCGCGCGATGTGGTCGTGGTCGCCGGCACGACGGATGGCTGTGCCTCGTTCCTGGCGACGGGCGCCACGACGGCCGGCGACGGCGTCACGGCGCTGGGATCCTCGCTCACCATCAAGATCCTGTCCGGCCGGCCGATCTCGGCACCGCGCTTCGGCATCTACAGCCATCGCCTTGGCGACACCTGGCTGGCCGGCGGCGCGTCGAATTCCGGCGGCAAGGTGCTGGCCCAGCATTTTCCGCTGGCGCGGATCATCGAACTCAGCGCGGCAATCGATCCTACGACGCAAACCGGTCTCGACTACTATCCGCTTGGTACGACGGGTGAACGATTTCCGATCGCCGATCCCACTTTGCCGCCGCGTCTTTCGCCGCGACCAGCTGATGATGCCGACTATCTCAAGGCGATGTTCGAGGGCATGGCGGCGATCGAGGCGCTCGGCTACCGCAGGCTGGCCGAGCTCGGCGCGCCGGCGCTGACCTCGGTCAGGAGCGTCGGCGGCGGCGCCGCAAATCCGGCCTGGACCGCGATTCGGCGACGCAAGCTCGGCGTCGATTTCCTGCCCGCACTTTCCGACGAGGCGGCCGCCGGCACGGCGCGGCTGGCGCTAAAGGCTGCAAGCAAGGCAGGACGGGCATGAGCGCGAAAGCAATCGAACGCCTCGACGGTATCGGGCCGCTGGCCGAGCGCTACCAGGTGTTCCTGCTCGACCAGTTCGGCGTGCTGCATGACGGCCAGGCTTCTTATCCAGGCGCGGTAGAGGCATTGTCGGCGCTGAAGCGCGCCAGCAAGACGGTGGTGCTGATCTCCAATTCCGGCAAACGCGCCAAGCCCAATGAGGACCGCTTGCTGAAGCTCGGCTTCGCCGCCGGCAGTTGGGACCATTTTGTCTCCTCCGGCGAGGTGGCGTGGCGATCCTTCAACGAGATGGCGGCATCGGGAAAGCTGCGTCGGGGGACAAAATGCCTGCTAATCAGCCGCGACAACGACCGCACGGCGGTCGAGGGCCTGCCCTTTGTGCTGACCGAGGCCGGCGAGGACGCCGACCTGGTACTGATTTCGGCCAGCGAGGGCGACCGCCACGACCTCGACCATTATCGCCGGCTGCTCGCCCCGGCGGCGGCGCGACAGGTGCCGTGCTTCTGCACCAACCCCGACAGGATCATGCTGACGGCGGTCGGACCGCGCTTCGGCGCCGGCGAGATCGCCGACCTCTACGAAAGCCTGGGCGGCAGCGTCACCCGCATCGGCAAGCCCTATCCGGCGATCTTCGACGCGGCCCTGGCGCTGGCCGGCGAACCTGACCGCGGCAGCGTGGTCTGCATCGGCGACAGCGTCGAGCATGACATAGCTGGCGGCAATGGCGCCGGCGTCGCCACGGCGCTGGTGCTCGGCGGCATTTTGGCGGACACGCCGGACCTTGCCGCCGTTTTCGACGAGCAACAGGCCTGGCCCGACTACATCACGGCATCCTTCAGCTTGCGCTGACCGCCTCGAGCATGCGCTTGGCGCTTTCCTCGTCGGTGATCAGGATCGTCGGCGCAATCAGGTTCATCGCGCCGAGCAGCGCCTCGGTCTTCTCCTCGCCGCCGGAGGTGAGGATGCGGATTGGCGCCGCGCGCAGACGGTCGACTTCCACCGACATCACATGGCTGTTGACGGGATGGTCGACCAGATCGCCGTTGCGGTCGAAGAAATGGAACAGAAGGTCGCCGACAGCGCCACGCTCGAGCAGGGCCTCGCGGTCCGCTTCCCTGAGAAAACCGCCGCGAGAGAAGGTGGTGGCCGAGGCGATGCCGCCGACGCTCAGCAGAACCGCATCGAGCACGTTGGCCATCTCAAAGACCTCCTGCAGGCCGCAGCGCTCGACCAGCGCGATCTTGGTCTCGACGCTGTCGACAACGGCCGGCGTCGGGATCAGATAGCCGTCGCCCTGGAAGATCTGGGCGAAGCGCCAGGCGAACTCGGCCGGGTTGTAGCGTCGCACGACGCCGACGCCGCCCAGCAGCGAAATGACCTTGAAATCGGAGAGCGACTTGGCGCTGATGAAGGGCAGGCTGGAGAACAGCGTCCGGCCCCAGCCGACGCCGACGCGCATGCCGGATTTCATCGTGTCGGACAGGAAAGCCCCGGTCTTGGCGCTGATTGCGGGGATCGGATCGGCATTGGGCGCGGTGAGCGGGGCGACCAGCGCCTGCTGCAGGCCGAAGGTCCGCTCCAGAGCGCGCTCCAGCCGTACGATCTCCGACAATTCGCTCTCGATGGTGATCTTCACTTCGTTGCGCGAGCGGGCCTCGGCAAGCATGCGCACGATGGTGACGCGGCCGACGCCAAGCACGTCGGCGATTTCGTTCTGCGTCATCTGCTCGACGAAATACATCCAGGCGGCGCGAATCCTGAGGCGGTCCGTCCGGCTTTCACCAGCGACCTGCTCGGTCGTCTCCGCTCCTGTCCGCCCTTCTTCGGCCCGCCCTTCTTCGGTTTGTCGTCGCCTGGCCAATCATCCCTCCCCCGCGGCGACGGACGAGCGCGCCGTCGCCGATTCTGCATGCTGGTCTAGTATCGCCTATTGATCTACCAATCGATAGGAACAATGTAGAGTCGGTGGCTGGCCCTGGCCGGCCGTCCTGCAAGGCACTTTCGAGGCAGACCGCGATGCTCCGACAAATCTCCGAAGACGTCCGCGTCAATTTGAAGGACCGGTTGCGGGAGGTCCGCGACATCATCCGGCAAAGCCGCCATGACGGCACCGGTGACGCCAGCGTGCTGCACGAAGCGACCAGCCATCTGCCGCCGTTTCCGGGCAAAGGCATCGAAGGCCTGCTCAGCCATGCCGCAAGCGCCGTCGACGAGGCGCTGTCGATCGCCGAATCCTTTGTTCCGCACGAGCGCCCGATCAAGGTGGACGGCACGACCGTGAAAGGCCTCGGCACCTATTTTCCGGCCGGAAACGAAGAGCGGCAGTTGAGCGCCGAGCGCCTGTTCCGGCGCGACATGTACTATTTGACGAAGGCGGTGCTCGCCGAGCTGAAGATCGACAACGCCCGCATCCACGAAGCCGATTTCGCCGCCGCGCATGCCACGATGCGCAAGCGCCATGGTGATTTCCTGTCCGCGTTGACCGCGCCGGGCTCCGGGCTGCAGGCAATCGCGGCCACTTGTGCGGCGTTGCTGGTCGAGTTGCTCAGCCAGCGTCCGGTGCACTTTGGCGAAGCCGCGCCGGGAATCGCCGGGGAGCGCGCGCTCGACATAAGCTGCCTGGCGCCTGTGGTTCTGGCCTGCGGCTTGGCGACAACCGGCCGTGACGGCGCGCCTGAACCCGACATGCTGGAGATCGCGATCCTGGCTGCCGATATCCGTCACGATCGCATCGTACAGGCCTGCGCCAAGGCAAGCCCGGTCGATGAACTGACGCCAGTCTTCGCCACCTTGCTTGCGCATTTGCCGTAAGCTCCAGCAGCGCTTCGGAAATCCAGAGCGTCTCACCGTTTCATGGAAACGGCGAACCGCTCTAACTCTTTGTTTTGACGCAATTCCCAAGGGAAAGCGCTACGCGCTTTCCCGGGAAAACCGCTCACACTTTTCCTGGAATGGCGGCTGCCATGGCCGTGATCGTCTTCTTGGCGCGCTGGATGGAGGCCGGGCTCATCGAAAGCTCGGTCAGACCCATTTCGATGAAGGCCGGGATCAGATCCGGGCGTCCGGCCGCCTCACCACACATGCCCACCATGATGCCGGCGGCGACGCCGGCTTTGGCCGTCAGCTCGATCGCCGACATGACCGCCGGATTGGTGACGTCGTTGAGCCTGGCGACCGTCGGGTTGAGCCGGTCGGCGGCCATGATGTATTGGGTCAGGTCATTGGTGCCGATCGAGAAGAAGGCCACTTCCCTGGCCAGCGCCAGCGCGATCAGCACGGCCGCCGGGGTTTCGATCATCACGCCGAGATCGAATGTCGCATAAGGCACGCCTTCGGCCTTGAGTTCGGCGGCGCATTCATCGACCAGTGCGCGGGTGCGCGTGACTTCGGAAATATCGGACACCATCGGCAGCATCACCTTGATGTTGCCGTGCACGGCGGCCCGCAGCAGCGCCCTAAGCTGGCGCTTGAAGATATCGGGCCGGTCAAGACACATGCGGATGCCGCGCCAGCCGAGAAAGGGGTTCTCCTCGTCGGGAAACTCGATGCCGGCGATCGGCTTGTCGCCGCCGATGTCGAGCGTGCGCACGATGACCGGATAGGGCGCGAAGGCCTTGGCCAGCGCTGCATAGGTCTCGGCCTGCATGTCCTCCGAGGGAAGATGCATATGACGCATGAACAGGAGTTCGGTGCGGAACAGGCCGACGCCCATGGCGCCCGCCTCCTGCGCCGCCTCGATCTCCTCGAGCGACCCGATATTGGCCGCGACCTCGATCACCTTGCCGTCGGGGCGTTTCGGCGTCACTGTCTTGAAGGCGGTCAGGCCGGCGCGTTCCTTCGCCGCCGCTTCGACGCGGCCGGCATAGTCTGCGCGCGTCGCCGCGTCCGGGTCGATGATCACGTGGCCGGTGTTGCCGTCGAGCGCCACGTCGCGCGCGGTGCGCAAGGCATTGACCTGGTCGCCAAGGCCCAGCACCGCCGGAATGCCGTGCGAGCGCGCGATGATGGCGATGTGCGAGGTGGCGCCGCCATGGCCGCAAATAACCCCGCCAATGCGCTTCAGCGGCGCCCGCGCCAGATCCCAGGCGCCGATGTCGTCGGCGATCAGAATGGCGCCTTCGGGAATGCTTTCGAGGCTGACGTCGTCCTGGCCCAGCAACACCAGGCAGATCTGCCGTCCGACGGCGTGGACATCGTCGGCCCGCGCATTGAGGTAGTGATCGTCGACCGCGCTGAAATCGGCGGCGATCGTGGAGGCTGCGGTGATGACGGCAGACACCGCGTCGTTGCCGCCCCTGATCGCCTTTTCGGCCTCGCCGGTCAGGCTGTCGTCGGCGGCGATATCCCTGAGTGCCGCGACGATGCCGCGGTCTGCGGCAGACAAGCTGTCGTGCGCCAAGGTCCGGTCCATGCGCGCCTGGACGGCGGCGACGGCGGCACGGAACCTGTCAATCTCGCCGGCGATCTCTTCCGCCTGCAGCATGCGGCCCTGTCCGGCGATCTCGGGCGGGAAATGCGCGAAGGCCGGCCCGACGGCGACGCCCTCGCTTGCCGCGACCCCGCGCAGGCCGTTCGCTTGGCCTGTTGCAGCCGGCACGGATTGGGGTGCTGACAAGGATGCCGCCTGGCCGGCATCATTCGCCGGGCGCTGCGGCTCGACTTCGTCGTCGAGACCCGCCTTGGGATTCTCGAGATAGCCGATCAGCGCTTCGATCGCCTCGATGGCGTCGGCGCCGTTCGCCCGCACGGTAACTTCCTGGTTTTCCTTGACCGCCAGCAGCATCAGCTTGACGGAGCTCTTGGCGCTGACCGCCTTGCCGTCCTTGACCAGCTCGACATCGGATTCGAAGCCCTTGGCGAGCTTGACGAACCGCGTGGCGGGACGGGCGTGCAAACCTTCATGCACTCTGACGATGGTCGAGCGTTCCATGGCAAATACTCTGCTTTTTTAAGCGCCAAAACCAGATGGGTCGCGGCGCGAATGCTTCAGGCGGCGATGGTGATGATCGCGTCCGTTTTCAGTGCGGACACGAGCGCCTGGGCATCGACCTGCGATGCGCAGATCTCGCCCGGCCTCTCGGCCTCGGTGGCGCCGTTGAACGAGATGACGACGTGGCCCATCTCGAGCACCTTGCTCCACGCGCTGGAGCCGACGGCGGTTATGACCGCGGAAACCGGACCAAGGGTGATCGAAGCGCCCTTTTGCGGCGCACCGTCGCTCGGTCCGACCTCCGTCTTGTGGAGCACCGAAACCTCGGCAAGCTCCGGCGGCGAGCCATCCGCAAACAGGATGACCACGCCCCCTTCGGCAAGATCCGCCACTTCGGGCCCGATGGAAGTGACCCGTGTTCTCAGCAGAACCGTCATGTGGCGAACCTCATTCTCTTATGTCCTTAGAATACGATCAGGCTGACGACCCATGCGATCAGCACGGATACGGGGCCCATGATCTGGCGGCTGATGAGCACCGCCGGCACACCGATTTCAATCGTCTTCGGCTTGGCTTCACCGAGCGCCAGCCCGACGGGGACGAAGTCGCAGCCCACCTGGGTATTGTAGGCAAACAGCGCCGGCAGAGCCATCGCCGGCGAAATCGTGCCGTTGGCGATCTGCGGGCCGATGATGGCCACGCCGATGACCTGCGCGATGACGGCGCCCGGCCCGAGGATGGGAGACAGGAACGGCAGGCCGCAAATGGCCGAGATGATCAGCAGGCCGACGATGTTGTTGGCCAGCGGTCCCATCGGCTGGGCGAGCACGTCACCGATGCCGGTGTAGAGGATCAGGCCGATGAGCATGGTCACGAAGGCCATGAACGGCAGCACGTTGCGCACCACCTGGTCGATCGTGCGGCGGCCGGCATTGAAGAAGATGCCGACCACCCGGCCCATGACGCGTCCGATCGAGCTGATCAGGCCGATCAGACCGCCTTCGCTCGGCAGCGGCTGTGGCGCCGCCGCTGCTGTGTTATTGCCTGAACTCATCGATGCTGCTCCCCCCGCAGTGGTGACCGCCTCGGATCCGTCCGCCATTGTGACGTTGGCCGGCTTCACGCCCGAAACGTAGATGTCCTCGGTGATGAACTGGGCGAGCGGCCCAGCCTGGCCGACCGGCGTCAGATTGACGGTCGGGATGCGCTTGCGCGGATAGACGCCGCAGCGTGCGGTGCCGCCGCAATCGACGACGACCACTGCCATCTCACCTTCGATCGGCGGCGCCTTGAAGCCGTCGACCGCCGTGGCGCCGGTCATGTCGGCGATGAGTTGGGCGACGGGATGGATGCCGCCGCCGGTGACGGAGACGACCTTGTCGCGCTGCGCGGTCGGCTCGATGACGAGCGGGCCGCCCCAGCCTGTGTTGCCCCGGGAGATCTTTACGGCTTTGAATGTCCTGTCCATGATGTCCTCCCCGCCCTTACAGCTCGACGCCCTGGCGGCGTGCCATGATGGTGGTGATGCGCTCGGTGAGCATGCCCTTGAGCAGGATGACGACGAGGCCGACAATGGCGTACCAGATCGCCACCTTGACGTGGTAACCGGCGACGACAACGCCCTTCTTCTCAAGCTCGAGCAGAGCCACGAGAATGCCGCCCCAGACGAAATATTCGCCCGGATTGATGTGCGGGAACAGGCCAAGCGGCGGATGCACGTAGGACACGGCCGCGTCATAGAAGGCCGGCTTGTGCTTTTCTTCCAGGAACGATCCGAACGTATAGGCCATCGGGTTGGTGAGGAAGAACACAGCCAGCAGCGGCAGCAGCGTATACCGGGTCAAGGCAATCCTGCCGGCGCCGCGCGCCAGGCCATGCACGCGCTCTTCGCCGACCAGTTCGGTGACGGCGTAGAAGGCGGTCATCAGCACCACCAGCGTCGGAATGATGCCGGTGACGAAGCCGGCGAACACTTCGCCGCCCTTCTGGAAGATGCCGATGAAGTACTTGCCGATGGCGGTCAGCCAGCCGAGCTGCTCTTCCTGCTGGACTTCCTTCAGCTTTTCCTTGAACTGATCGACGGTTATGGGTCCGCTGTCCGCTTGTGCCAGGACAACGAGATGGTCGGAAGCATGCTCGACGGCGAGCTTGCCATGCAATGCGGCATCCGAGACCATGGTACCTGCGACATGCAGATTGTGCACGGCCATGTCGGCATGCTGCGCCAACAACGAAAATACAGACATTTCTCCTCCTTATGCCGCCCGCCGGTTATCCCAGTCGGTGCGCGGCGTCCTCTAAGCCCTTGCTACGTTCAAGCCGGCCAGGCCCGGCTTCTTCCCCGGCTCCGACCGTGTTTTGTCGATCTGTTCGATCGCCCGTTTCACGGCCTCGGCCACACCGGGTTCCCCCTCCCCCATGATCGCAGGGTTGGACCGGAGTCGATCGAGGGGAACACCCTCGAATTCTTCATGTCTTTTGAACTTGGTGAAGACGGACCGGCCGCTCATCACCATCAGGCGGCGCACGATCAGGTCGGGCGTCACCACGACGAGCGCGATGGTGCCCTTGGCCAGCCGACCGCGAAAATTGCCGGCTCCGACGAAGCCGTCCTTGTACTGGTCGGTGACGCCCCGGAAGACATCCGAATAGTGCCGCATCTGCAGCCAGACGCCGAGCGACTGCAGCGCCCACACAATAACCAGCAGAAGCAGTCCCCACTGCCAAATCGCCATTCGGTTCTCCTCCCGAAGCCTCCGTTGAACCGCACCTTGGACCGGCACGCGACAACATCAAAGTGAGAACATTTGTTTCCGCGAATGTCAATATGTAAGATATTAGTCTCCGCTACGCCATCCACAGAGCCGTCTGCCGATTTCGGCGGCGGCATGGCTGTGCTAGCCTGTCGTCAAACGGGATGCATCAAATGGAACTGCCCTTCAGGGATGAACTGGCCCTTATGCCCGACCTGCGCCACCGGCTGCGGCAGCTGCGCTGGTTTCGCGCCACTTTCCGCGGCAGCGCCAAGGTGGTCTCGGAGACGTTCGGCGTGCGTTTCGAGATCGACGAGGCGAAGCTGACGCGGGCCTTTCTCGACTGGGTCGAGATCATGGAAGCGCAGAAGCGCTTCGCCGCGATCGACCGCGCCGATTTCATCGTCTTTGCCGCCGGCCTCGTGCTGCGCGAGCTGATCAAACAGGCGCCGGCAAGGGAGATCTCCGGCCTCGCGCAACTCATTGAAACGGATCAGAATGCCGGCACGCTGGACATCATCCGCTTCTGGCCGGAAGGCTTCCTCTACACCAACTACTGCGTCTCCGTGATTTCGGCGATCTATGAGCAGGAGTTCGGCAACGCGCCCAGCATCGACAAATGCGCCGACGATCTGCGCACCTGGTGGTCCTATCGCGAGAATGTGACCGAGATGCCGGCCTATGCGGTGGCGTTCCTCGACCGCTTCCTCGGTGCGGAGCCGAACTGGATCACGCCCGACCGCGCACAATCCCGGCAAGCCATGCAACGGGCGCTCGGATCCGGCCGCGCAAGCGATGCGCTGCGCCAGCTTTGACTGCCCGCCGTTGCAGCCCCAAAACGCGCTGAAGACATCGCACTATTGAACATTTGACTTTTTGCCGATAGCGATGTGCGAAATTTGACGTGAGGAGACAAGCGCGTGGCGCGACCAAGGCCTATCATCTTCGATTGCGACGGTGTTCTCGTCGACAGCGAGCCGCTGGCCGCCAGGGCCTACGAACGCGTCTATGAAAAGCACGGCATGCCGGGCGTCCATGGCGGCATCATCGCCCAATGCGTCGGCATGAAGCAGTCCGACATCATCGCCAGGATCAGGGAATTGACCGGCCATCAGTTTCCCGCTGCCGCCGACGGCGACATCTGGGCCGAGACCAAGATCCTGTTTACCGAGGAATTGAAACCGACCCCGGGGATCGCGGCGTTTCTGGAGACGCTCGAGGGCGAACGCTGCGTCGCCTCGTCGTCCTCCGTCGAGCGCATCAACCACAGCCTGGCCGTCACCGGGCTGGCGCCGTTCTTCGGCGAGGCGATCTACAGCTCCTCCATGGTCAAGAACGGCAAGCCGGCGCCCGACATCTTCCTGTTCGCCGCCGCCAGGATGGGCGCCGATCCGGCCGACTGCATCGTCATCGAGGATTCGCCCTTCGGCATCCAGGGCGCGGTTGCCGCCGGCATGACGGCGATCGGCTACACCGGCGGCGGCCACACCTATGCCGAGCACGCCGCGCGGCTGAAGGCGGCCGGTGCCGATTTCGTCTGCGCGGACTGGCAAGAAATTAGCCGGCAATTATCCGGGCTCGGCGTGCCGGCCTGATCTAGTAGGGGCTGGGTAATCTAAGACCGCCCCAGTCGCTGGGCGGGATTGGTACCCCCACGCGGAAGTTGAAGGACAGGACCCTCGTCGCATCGGTGTCGACCTCGCACCGAAAGCCCAGATGGTACCATGTGGTTGTCGTGCTGAAAGCGACATCCGGGGCGTCCAGAATATTGCCCACCTTCAGCGGAAGAGATGGTACCCATTTGGGAAAATAGGAAGCATCCAGCAACTCCTGCTGCAACGCGCTGGCGCAGAGTTTGGCCACACGCTGACCGCGAGGCACCCCGCCCATCGAGGTCGTGGCCAGCGCATCGCCGGTGGCGCCCTGCGAGTAGAGCCTGCGAACACCCGGAAGGCCCGAATCGTTGCGAGATGCAGACTTCGAGGCCTTCGAGGGGCTGGGCTTCGGCGCATTTGCGGGTTTGGGCTTTGGTGCTTCGGCTGATGTGGGAAGCTCGATCTCGCCGCCGCTATCGGCAGCCAAAGGCGCTGGTGCCCCGCCCTGTTGCTTGGCGTCGTCGAGCGCCGCCTGCTTGTCTGGCTCCTGTTTAGCTGCCTGTTGTTTATCCATCTCCGCGCTTGAAGCTGCCTGCCCCTCGGCGTCTGCCGGCGTGACAGGTTGGCTGTCTGCAGGCTTCGGCCCGACAGGCGGCTTCGGATCGCCATCCTTGGCCGGCGACGGCGAGCTGTCTTGGGCGCTGGTCCCGTCCAGCGATTTCCTCGGGCCGGTATCCTTGTCGCCGAACTGAAAGACAGGCCTCAGGACCTCGCCTGGCGGCGGCTTCTCGGACGGAAGTTGTTTTTCAATTTTCTGCTCAGGCGGCTTTTCAACCTTCGGTTCCGGTGGCTTTGGCGCAGGCGGAACAGGTTTCGGCTTTGGCTGATCGGGCGGAGGCACGATCGCGACATTGACTGGCTGCTCCTCGCGCGGCGGTTGGAGAGGCACGGGCAGGCCATACACAAGGAGCGCCGCAGCAAGCACGTGCAGGATCAGCGATGCGGGAATGCCCCACAACAGATACCGGCGCCGTTCTCGTGCCTCGTCCTTCATCCTGACCGATGTGGAATGAAATAGCGGCGGCTTCAAGCATAAGCACTGGATTTGCGCATATGGCCGCGACAGGTTGTCGATTTGATCACCACACCCAGGGCGGCCCAGCCAAGTCGCCCGGGCGGCTCAATGCGCCGCCGCCGGCATGACGGCGATCGGCTATACCGGCGGCGGCCACACCTGTGCCGGGCACACCGCGCGGCTGACGGCGGCCGGTGCCGATTTCGTCTGCGCGGACTGGCAAGAATTAGCCGGCAATTGTCCGGGCTCGGCGTGCCGGCCTAATTCAGCGGATACTTGGTGAATCCACGGCTAGCCCATTCGCCAGGCGGGACCAATGACCCCACACGAAAGTTGAAGGATAGGACCCTCGTCGCATCGGGATCGACTTCACATCGGAAATTTAGATTGTACCAGGTGTTTCTGGTGCTGAAGGCCGCTTGGCTAGGGTTGAGAACATTGCCTTTGTCCAGCGTAATGGTTGGCACCCATTTGACCAAATAGTCGGCGCTTTGCAGTTCCTGGCTCAGAACATTGCCGCAAAGGGTGGCCACGCGCTGACCGCGCGGCACATTCTCCATGGAGCTTGTGGCGAAGGCATTGCCGGTTGCTCCCTGCGAGTAAAGCTTTCTGACACCCGGAAGGCCGGAATAGATTGGCGATCCTGCAACATCGTCATTGGCGGGATTTGACCTTCCAGCATTCCCGATCGGCGCTTTGAAGGCCCTTGCGGGTTTGAACGTCAACGTCTTGGCCGGTTTGGGCTTTGCCTTTCCGGTTGAGGCTGGAGGCGCTGGCTTGCTACGAGTCTCGGCCGCCAATGGCTTTGGTGTCACAACCGCTTGCTTTTCGGCGGGCTGCGGTGCGACCCCATGTTTGTCCGGCTGCTGTTTGTCAGCGTCCTCGGTCGCCTGCTTCTCCTCGTTTTGCGCGGGATTGGCGTCCGGCGAGGCGGCCTCCTGCTTTTCCTCGCCTTGCGCGGGCTTTTCGTCCGGCGCGGCGGTAGCCGGCTTCTCGCCAGGCTTGCTGGGCTCTGCCTTCTGCTGCGGCGTTGCAGCCGGGGCGGGCTGGGTCGGCGCGGGTGTCGGTGTTATAGGCGGCTTCGCCGCCTCATCCTTGTCCGGTGACGGCGTGTTGGGTTTGGCGCTGCTTCCGTCGAGCGATTTCTCCGGCCCCGTATCTTTCTGGCCGTACTGGAAAACGCGCTTCAGAACATGGTCGTCTGGCGGTTTCGGGGGCTCCGGAGGCGGCTTTTGTTCAGGCGGCTTTTCAGCCTTGTTTTCGGGTTTCGGCTCCGGTGGCTTTGGAGCAGGTTTCGGCTTAGGCTTCTCGGGCGGCGGCACAATCGCGACATTGACGGGCTGTTCCTGCTGTTCCGGCTGCTGCTCGGATCTCGGCACGCCAAAGAACAAGAACGCTGCGATCAAGGCATGCAGGATCAGCGATGCGGCCATGGCCCATCGCCAATTGCGAAACCACTCTCGTATCTTGCCGTTCATTGCGCCCGATGTGGAATGAAATAGCGGCGGCTTCAAGCACAGGCATCGGATCGGCGCGGTTTAGCCGCTGACAGCTTGGTGATCGGGACGGTCGGACATAGGAAGCTCAGTCCAGAATCCCGCCCACAAACCGTTCGTCCAGCCGCGTTTCGCCAAACCAGTTCAGCCTGTTGATGCTGACGAAGCCGGTATCGATCGCCTCGTTCTCGTCGCCCGGCTCACTGGCCTGAGCGCGCCCGCGCGGCACCGTGATGACGGTACGATCGCCTTCGCTTTCCACGATCTCGGCCGTGCGGCCGATCTTGTCACGGCCGATGCGCGGCTGCCGGATTTCCGCCGGCAGCGCGGTCGGCAGGTTCACGCTCAACCAATGGCCTTCTGTCGCCCAGTTGGCGCGATTGCCACAATGACGCGATCAGCGCGCCAAGCCATGGGTCGTCGCCGTCGGTGAACTCAGGATTCTTCACGCGCGACAACAGCCAGCTCAGCGCACCGACATGATCCTCGTGGGCGTGCGAGACGAAGAGCGTCTATGTCGTCGACCGGACCGTCGAGCGCCGGATAATATTCCGCGCCGGAGGCGCCGACCTTGATGCCTATATCGAGCAGGATGCCGTCGCCGCCGCTGCCGACGGCAAGGCTGGTGCGGCCCTTTTCCCCGAAGCCGCCAAGCAGGTCCAGCATCATCACGAACCGGGCCCCGCCGGGATCAGCCAGCCGGATCTTATGCGCAGCCGTGCCTGGGCTCCGCTCCCGAGCGCAACCGGGTCTGGCTGCTCGAAATGCAAAGTGAGGTCGGGCGCCGCGGCGGGCGCGAATTCGATGCGCGCACCGCCACCCTGGTAGATCACCCGTTTGACGAGACCGTCAAAGCCTGGCCCATCCGGCGAGACGTCGAGATCGGCCGACCGGCAGCAGATCTTAGCACCCGCACGCGGCCGTTCGCCGGGGCGGCAGCGGACCACCAGCTCGGTTCCCAGGACCCTGACCTTGCAATGGCCGCCGTCTTCGCCCGTCAGGACATCCGCCGGCAGCAGGATGCCTTGCGAGATGAAAGACGCCACCATCTCATTTGCCGGCTCATGATAGAGCTCGCGCGGCGTCGCCAGCTGTGCCAGGCGGCCATGATCCATCACGGCGATGCGATCGGCCAGCGCCATCGCCTCGGCCTGATCGTGGGTGATGTAGACGATGGTCGTACCGGTGCGCTTGTGAAAAGCGGCGAACTCATCCTCCATCGAGGCCCTCAGATGCACGTCGAGATTGGCGAGCGGCTCGTCGAACAGCACCAGCGACGGTGCGGCGACGAGACAGCGCGCCAGCGCCACGCGCTGGCGCTGGCCGCCGGAAAGATTGGCCGGCCTGCGCTCGCCCAGTCCCTGCAAATTGACCAGAGCCAGCGCGTCTTCCACCTTCTGGCGCGCCACCGCCTTGTCGAGCTTCGCCACCTTCAGCGAATAGCCGATATTCTCGGCCACCGTCATGTGCGGCCACAGCGCATAGTTCTGGAAGACGATGCCGACGCGCCGCTTTTCCGGCGCGACGCTGCCGACGCTGCTCGACACGACATCGCTGCCGATGCGGATTTCGCCCGAGCTCACTTTCTCGAATCCGGCGACGAGCCTGAGCAACGTCGTCTTGCCGCAGCCGGAAGGTCCGAGCACGGCGAGGAACTCGCCGTCGGCAACGTCGATCGAGACGTCCTTCACGGCGTCGAAGTTGGCGAAGCTCTTGGTCACATGGTCCAGGCTCAGTCGCGCCATGGCAACACTCCGCTGGGAAGGTAAGGGGCAAGCAGATTGGTCACCAGCATCAGCACGAAGGTGACCGCGACCGTGATGACCGACATCGCCGCCGCATAGTTGGAATCGCCGCCCTGTTCGAAGGAAAACATCACCACGCCGATCGTCTCCGAGCCTGACGACCACAGCAGCGCCGAGACGGTGAGTTCGCTGAGCGCCGTCATGAAGATCAGCAGACCACCGGCGATCGCCGCCGGCGCGACCAGTGGAAAGATGATGGTGCGCATGCGCGTGAACAGGCCGGCGCCCGCCACCTGCGCGGCCTCCTCCAGCGCCCGGTCGATCTGGTGATAGCCGCTGATGGTCGGCCGCAGCGCCAGCACCAGGAAGCGGGCGAGGTAGGCGTAGAGGATGATCCAGACCGTGTTGTAGAGTTGGATGCCGGTCAGTGGGATCGGCCTGAGGAAGAGCAGCAGCGAGGCGATCGCCAGCACCACGCCGGGCAAGGCATAGGGCAGTTCGACCGCCAGATTGAGCAGCCGCACCCAGCGCTGCTTGCCCCAGGCGATGAGATAGGCGACCGGCACGGCGACGATGACCGCGAAGAAGGCGGCGGCAACCGACAGCCAGAAACTGTTGAAGAAGGCGCGGTTGGCCGCATCATGCTCGAACAGCACGAAACGGTAATTGTCGAGCGTCGCCGTCTTGGCCGTGAGCGCGATGCCATAGCCCGGCACCAGCGAGGTCAGCACCAGCCCGAACAACGGCAGGAACAGCACCAGCACGATCAGCAGCCACAGGCCGGCCTGGACAATAGCCCGCCAGCGGCCGAGTTCGTAGGGTTCGGCCGGCAGCGATGTCGAAGAGATGCGGTAGTCGCGGCGGCGGCTCATCACCTCCTGGGCGAGAATCCCGGCCATGGCGATGACGCCGATCAGCACCGATAGGAACGCGGTCTCGCCGAGCATGCCCGGACCACCGCCGGCCAGCTTCTGATAGATAAGGGTCGGCAGCACCAGGTAGTTGGCGGGAATGCCGAGGAAAGCCGGAATGCCGAAATTGCCGACGCAGGACACGAAGGCCAATGCCGCCGCCGCCATGATCGACGGCGTCATCAGCGGCAGCACGATGGTGACCAGCACCGTGAACCAGTCGGCGCCACCGGCGCGTGCCGCCTCCACCAGTTCGCGCGGCAGCTTGCGCAGGCCGGCACGCACCAGCAGGAACACCAGCGGGCCATATTGGACGCCCAACAGCAGGATGATGCCTGACGTCGAGTAAAGCGGGTTTTTCGTGCCGAGCGGCGGCGCGGCTCCGAACAGCTTGAGGAATGGGCTTGCCGGGCCGAACAGCTGCAGCCAGGCCAGCGCCGTCACCTGCGGCGCGATCATCAGCGGCATGACGTAGCACAGCACCAGTGCGCTGCGGCCGCGTATGTCGGTCAACGAGACCAGCACCGCCACCAGCGTTCCCGACAGCACCGCAAGCAAGGTGCCGCCGATGCCGACGACCAGCGTATGCCATGTCGCGATCCAGGTCGCCGGGCTTCTCAGCCCGGCCGCAATGGCCACGGTCGACAGCGTGCCGCCAGGTGCCACGATCTCCCTGACCAAGCGCAGCATGGGCAGCAGCGAAAGCAGCACGATGACGACGGCTACCGCCGCCGTCAGGGCCATTTCCTGGCCCCGGCTTTCCCTGATGCGTGTTGGCATGGTTGTGTTTCCTGAGATCCGGGATGCCGCCGAAACGACATCCCGCCGCGATTGCCGGCTCAGCCGCCGAACAGTTCCTGGAACTTCGCCTTGTCGGCGTCGGTCTTGGCGACGATCGCCTTGGTGTCGAACGGCATCACCTTGACCTTGACGCCGTCCGGCAGCCATTCGGGACGGCCGACCGAGGCACGCGCCGGCAGATAGCCCATGGACAGCGCCAGCTTCTGGCCTTCATCCGACAGAATGAAGTCGACGAACTTCTTGGCGCCGTCGACATCCCTGGCGGTCTTCATGATGGCGACCGGTTCGGTCACCGCCGGCACGCCTTCGCTCGGGAACACGAACTCGACCGGCGAGCCCTTCTTCTTGGCGTTCATCGCCATGAAGTCGACGAGGATGCCATAGGGCTTCTCGCCTGATGCCACCGACTTCAGCACGGCACCGTTGCCGCGCACACTGACGGTGTTGTTGGTCTTAAGCTTCTGGAAGAAGTCCCAGCCATAGTTGC
Organism: Mesorhizobium sp. WSM4307; assembly: GCF_007003945.1. Classification (NCBI taxonomy): domain Bacteria; kingdom Pseudomonadati; phylum Pseudomonadota; class Alphaproteobacteria; order Hyphomicrobiales; family Phyllobacteriaceae; genus Mesorhizobium; species Mesorhizobium sp. WSM4307. Next base: position 178,259 of record NZ_VFTB01000010.1, on the reverse strand, counting down.
TATCGCCGGCAAAGCCGGAAAGCAGATAGGCGGCCGCACCCGAATAGAGCGGGCTCGGCATGACCAGGCCATCGGCATAGGCGGGTTTGGCGAGATCGGCCCAATGCTGCGGCTTTTCGGCAGCCGCGGTGTTGTAGACGATGCCGGTGGTGATCAGCTTGCTGCCGAAATAGGTCTTGTCGGCGTCATAGGCATCGGCTTCGATGCCATCGAGCTTGGCTTCGGGATAAGGCAGCAGCCGGTCGTCCTTCTTCAACAGCTCCATCGAGACCGCGTCGGCGATCAAAAGCACGTCGGGCTGCGGGCTGCCGGCGGCGAACTCGGCCGCCATCTTGGTGAGGATGTCGCTGGTCCCGGAACGATAGATGGTCACGTCGATGCCGGGCTGCGCCTTCTTGAAGGCGTCCACGGTCTTGGCCGCGTCGGCTTCCGGCTGCGATGTGTAGAGCGTCAGTGTTTCGGCGTTTGCCACGCCGGCAAACAAAGTTGCCGCGAGCGCCAGCTGGCTGGCCAGCAGCTTGATGAGTAGCGTCTTCATGAGACCTCCTGTCTTGTCTGTGCATGACCGGTCCGGCCCCTGGCCGGCTCCCCGTCTCTTCCTCCCTGCACGGCGCATATGACTGGTGGATGACAGTACGCAAGGGCAAACAGATCAGGCAACAGCCTGGCGCTGAATGCTCTCACGGCATGACGATACGGGCCCGCGGAACGGGCGTCCCACGAGCCTCAGGGCTGCTTTGACAGGCTTCTAGACCAGCATGCCCATCGGGTTCTCGATCAGCCGTTTGAAGGCGACCAGAAGTTCGGCGCCGAGCGCCCCGTCAACCGCGCGATGGTCGGTCGACAGCGTCACCGACATCACGGTGGCGATTTTGATCTCGCCATTCTTGACTACCGCCCGCTCCTCGCCGGCACCGACCGCCAGGATCGTCGCATGCGGCGGGTTGATGACAGCGGCAAAATCCTTGATGCCGAACATGCCGAGATTGGAGACGGCCGTCGTGCCGCCCTGATACTCTTCCGGCTTCAGTTTGCGGCTGCGGGCGCGGCTGGCCAGGTCCTTCATCTCGTTGGAGATGGTGGACAGCGTCTTTTCATCCGCATGCCGAATGATCGGCGTGATCAGGCCGCCGGGGATCGACACGGCGACGCCGACATCGGCATGCTTGTGCTTGACCATGGCGCTTTCGGTCCACGAGGCATTGGCATCCGGCACCGCCTTCAGCGCCATCGCCATCGCCTTGATGACCATGTCGTTGACCGACAGCTTGTAGGCCGGAGCCTCGCCCTTTTCGGTCTTCTTCATCGGGGCGGCGGCATTGATCTGCGTGCGCAAGGCCAGGAGCGCATCGAGTTCGCAGTCGAGCGTGAGGTAGAAATGCGGGATGGTGGACTTGGCCTCGACCAGGCGACGCGCAATGGTCTTGCGCATGTTGTCGTGCGGGACGAGTTCGTAGGAGCCGGGTTCAAACAACTTCAGCACCTGGTCGTCCGACATCGGCTTTGCTGACGGGACTGCTGCGATAGCAGCGGCGGGAGCCTCAGGGATCACCGCCTCCTTGAAGCCACCCTTGGCAATCGCCGCGTCAATGTCCGCCTTGACCACGCGGCCGTATGGGCCGGTGCCGATGATGCTTGCAAGAGCAAGTCCTGCCTCGCGAGCCAGACGTCGCGCAAGCGGTGTCGCGCGTGCGCCCGACGGCGATTGGCCAATCTCCTCCCTTGTGGGGGAGATGCCCGGCAGGGCAGAGGGGGGCGTGACCGAATGCGACGTTGGCGGGGTCCCTTCTGTCGGCTTCGCCGACATCTCCTCCACGGGTGGAGAGATTGGCCCTTTGTCCTGCTTTGCCGCAGTGACATCAGCCCCATAAGCCTCATCGTCGGCATAAATCCACGCAACCGGCGCGCCGACCGGAATGTCGATGCCTTCCTTGCCGGTGACGTCGCGCAGCACGCCGCTGGCCGGCGCGTCGATCTCCATCGCCGCCTTGTCGGTCTCGATCTCGAACAGCACATCGCCCTTCTTGACGCGCGCGCCTTCCTCGGCGAACCAGCGCGAGATCTGTCCGGTCGCCATGTCCATGTCGACCTTGGGAAGAATGACTTCGGTCGGCATGTCTCAGCGAACCCCTTTGACGAGGTCGCGCGCGGCGCTGATGATGTCGGGAACCTGTGGCACCGTGGCTTTTTCGAGCTCCGGATTGTAGGGGATCGGCGTCTCGGCACCGCCCAGCCGCACGATCGGCGCATCGAGATAGTCGAACGCCTCGCTCTCGGCGATCATCGCGCTGACCTCGGCGCCGATGCCCAGCGTCTTGACCGCTTCGTAGACGCACATCAGCCGCGACGTCTTCTTGACGCTGTCGATGACGGTCTGCTTGTCCATCGGCCGGATGGTGCGGAGGTCGACGACTTCGACGTCGATGCCTTCGGCTTCCAGCGTGGCGGCAGCGTCGAGCGCCTTCTGCACCATGATCGAGGTGGCGACGATGGTGAGGTCGCGGCCTTCGCGGCGGATGTCGGCCTTGCCGATCGGCACCGTGTAATAGCCCTCGGGAACCGGGCCCTTCATCTTGTAGAGCAGCTTGTGCTCGAAAATCATCACCGGATCGGGATCGGCGACGGCCGCCAGGAGCATGCCCTTGGCATCATAGGGCGTCGCCGGCTGGATGACCTTCAGCCCAGGCACATGGCCGAGCCAGGCTTCCAGGCTCTGGCTGTGCTGAGCGGCCGCGCCTGTGCCCGAGCCCGCGGGAAAGCGCATCACCACGGGAACCGAAACCTCGCCGCCCAGCATGAAGCGCATCTTGGCCGCCTGGTTGACGATCTGCTCCATGGCGAGCGTGGCGAAATCGGAAAACTGGAACTCGAAGATCGGCCGCATGCCGGTGAGCGCCGCACCCACCGCAACGCCCGCGCCGCCCAGTTCCGAGATCGGCGTGTCGATCACCCGCTCGGTGCCATAGCGCTCGACCAGATCGCCGGTCACCTGGAAGGCGCCGCCATAGACGCCGATATCCTCGCCCATCAGGAAGACGCGTTCGTCCATGTCCATGGCGATCGCCATGGCTTCCTGGATCGCCTGGGCGTAGCTCAGTTCACGCACCATCGCGTCCATCACGCCTGCTCCGTATACACGTAATTTCCGGTCTCGCTGACGTCAGGCGACGGGCTCGCCTTGGCGAACTCGATGCCATCGGCGATCTCCTGCGCCACCTCACTGCGAATGGCTTCGATGCCCTTGTCGTCGATGAAGCCGAAGTCGCGCAGTTCGTTCTCGAACAGCGTGATCGGGTCGCGGTTCGACATCCAGTCCTCGATCTCTTCCTTGGTGCGGTAGCGGTTGCGGTCGCTCTTGGAATGGCCGCGATGGCGGTAGGTCTTGGACTCGATCAGCGTCGGCCCCTCGCCGGCGCGGGCGCGCTCGACGGCCTTGTACGAGGCCTCGGCGACCTCCGAGAAAATGTTGCCGTTGACGATGACGCCGGGCATCGAATAGGCGGCGGCGCGGTCGGCGATGTTCTTGGCCGCGGTCGAACGGGCGGTCGAAGTCGACATGCCGTAACCATTGTTTTCGCAGACGAAGATGACCGGCAGCTTCCAGACCGCCGCCATGTTGAGCGCCTCGTGGAAGGCGCCTTCATTGTTGGCGCCGTCGCCGAAGAAGGAGACGACGACCTTGCCGGTCTTCATCATCTTGGAGGAGAGTGCCGCCCCGACGGCGATCGGAATGCCGCCGCCGACGATGCCGTTGGCGCCGAGATTGCCCTTGGCGACATCGGCGATGTGCATCGAACCGCCGCGGCCCTTGCAGTAGCCGGTGGTCTTGCCGAAGAACTCGGCGAACATGCGCTTGACCTCGGCGCCCTTGGCGATGCAGTGGCCATGCCCGCGATGCGTCGAGGTGATCTGGTCATCCCCGCCAAGCGGCATGCAGATGCCCATGGCGCTGGCTTCCTGGCCGATCGACAGGTGCATGGTGCCGTGGATCAGGCCGCGCGTGTAGCTCTCCTCCGCGCCCTCTTCGAAGCGGCGGATGAGGTACATCTTGTAGAGCACCTGCTTGAGCTGCTCGGCGCTGTACTGGCGATAGACGAAAGGCAGGTTGGCGCGACTGTCCGCGACGGCTTTGCTGGCTCCGGCCATGATCAGGCTCCCACGGTTCCGTAGACGAGCTTGTCCTGGCGGGCGCGCAGTTCGGCGATCTTGGAGCCCGGGGCCGGGGCGGCATTGGCATAGGTGATAAGCTCGCCCTTCTTGATCGGCGCGGTGACCGAGCCGCCCTGCAGCAGCCCGCAGGGAATGGCCCTGGCGGCATGCGCTTCCGGCGCCGTCATGATCCAGGCGCGGTAGCAATATTCGCCGATCGCATCGAGCTTCTCGCCGGGCTGCATGTCTTTCTTGGCCACGGCGGCGACTTCGGCCACGGGCCTGGCCAGCGGCACCATGTCGGCTTTGCCGTAAAGCACGACGCGGGCGCAGGTCAGCGGCACTTCGAGCGAGGTCAGGTGATAGGGGCGGTGGAAGGTGAAATACGGGCCCTTGCCCATCTTCAAATCTTCCATGCGCTCCGAAATGCGCGGATGCGACATGTCGGCGACGACGAAGACGCCGGGCGCCACGCCCTTGCCGATCGAGTAGTCGACGACGCCGACCCTGGACAGCACGCCGCCATCCTTTTCAGGCACCAGTACTTTCGAGAGCTCGCCGAGAGTCGCGGCGGGGCCATGCATGCCGGCCTTGTCGGGCACCAGCCCGGTGGCATTGGCGATCGCCGCCATCTCGACCATGGTTTTCGAACCGTCGACGAATTCCACCAGCATGCGCACATTCATATGCCTGCGCCTAGCCTCCTCCTCGTAGGCCGGCGGCGTGGCGTCGATGTTGAGCGGATTGTTCTTGCCCTTGCCGGCGGCGACGATGGGATGGCCCATGGCCGAGACGAATTCGATCAGCTCCATGCACGAGGACGGCTCGTCGCCGGCGCCCAGCGAATAGGTGACGCCCAGCCGGTCGGCCTCGCTCTTCAGATAGGCGCCGATGGTGACGTCGGCCTCGACATTCATCATCACCAGATGCTTGCCATGCTCCATGGCGCGCAGGCCGATCTCGGCGCCGACGGCGGGAACGCCGGTCGCGTCGATCACCACGTCGATCAGATCATTGTTGATGACCAGGCTGGCGTCATTGGTGACCGCCACCTTGCCGGCCTCCATGGCAGCCGTCATCGCCGAAGCGTTCGACACTTCACGCGCATGGCCGGTTTCCTGGAAGGCGATGTCCACCGCCTTGCTGGCGGCCGGCAGGTTCAGTTCCGAGATCGCGCCGATCTCGATGCCGGACATATGGGCGACGCGGGTGACGATGTCGGTTCCCATCTCGCCGGAGCCGATCAGGCCGATGCGGATGGGCTTGCCCGATTTGCCGCGCTCATCGAGATCGCGGGCAAGGCCCGTCAACGAAATATTGGAAGCCATACCGCTCATTCCTCCCACATTGCAGGCTTGTTCATTCGCTTGACGGGTATTGAACATCTGTATTTCTGTCAAGACTAATGTCCAAATTCGAATGCTTTTTTGACGTCGCTGCGCAGACTGCGAACAAGTGTAAAAGCCCGCAGCCGCGACGGCGGCACAGGACTTGTCCACCGGCCATGGCGACTGTGTCGTCAGGACCGCTATCCAGGGATGGACGGCCTTACGGAGCCCGGTCAGCAGCGCCGACGGGAAAATCGTGAAAATGCACGATCGCCCCCTCCGCATCGATCAAGATCACGGCATAGGCGGGCGGCTCGTGCCCCAGGCTCCAGCTCTGCGAAAAATCGAGCGCGGTCTGGTGGTTGGTGCTGCGCAGCGTGCTGACCGGTATTCCGCGCCAGCTGCCGGCGATCTGTCGGTGGACATGGCCGGCGAAGATATGGCGGACATTGCCGTGGCGCGACAGCACGTCATGGAAGGCATCGGCGTCCGCAAGCCTGACCTCATCGAGCACCGGCATGTGTATCCGGAACGGCGGGTGATGCATGAACAGGAAGACCGGCCGGTTGCCCGCCTCTTGCAGCCGTTCGTCGAGCCAGTCGAGGCGCGCCGGGCAGAGCCTGCCCTCGACATGGCCGCTGTCCAGCGTGTCGAGCAGGATCAGCCGGCCCTCTGTGCCATCGAACACGCTCTGCACAAACCCCTGCTCGGCGGCGGCATCGGGGAACATTTCGAGGAAGAGCGTCCGGTCGTCATGGTTGCCGAGCATCAGCCGGCAGGGCGGCGAAAATTGCGCCAGCCCGTCCCGCAACGCCGCATAGGCCGCACGCTCGCCGTCATTGGTCAGGTCGCCTGAGATCACCACCAGTTCGGCATCGGCGTGGTTCTTGCCGATGTCGGCAAGGCAGGCCTCCAGCCTTACGAGCGGATCGGACCCGTAGAGCAGGCCACCCGGCGTCATCAGATGCGGATCGGAGAGCTGAATGATTTTCATGGAACTGGCCGTACCCTTCCCGCCGGTGCCGCGTGGCGCCGGCCAGAACACGCGACGCTCGATTGCCCCTCTACTGTGCCGTCCAGCCGCCGTCCATTGGCAAGGTCGTGCCGGTGATCTGCCTGGCGGCATCGGAGCACAGGAACAGCGTCAGCGCGGCAAGTTCCTCGACAGTGACGAATTCCTTCGTCGGCTGTGCGGCGAGCAGCACGTCATGCTTGACCTGTTCCTCGGTCATGCCGCGCGCCTTCATCGTGTCGGGGATCTGCTTTTCGACCAGCGGCGTCCAGACGTAGCCGGGCGCGATGGCGTTGACGGTGATGCCGTCCTGCGCGACTTCCAGCGCCACCGTCTTGGTCAGCCCTGCAATGCCATGCTTGGCCGACACATAGGCCGATTTGAACGGCGAGGCGACCAGCGCGTGCGCCGAAGCCGTGTTGATGATGCGGCCCCATTTGCGCGCCTTCATGCCCGGCACCGCAGCCTTGATGGCATAGAAGGCCGCCAGAAGATTGATGCGGATGATGGCTTCCCATTTGTCGTCGGGAAACTCCTCGATCGGCGCGACATGCTGGATGCCGGCATTGTTGACTAGGATGTCGAGACTGCCGAACGCCGCCTCGGCATCATGCACCATGGCGCTTACCGCCCCCCCATCCATCATGTTGGCGTCGGAGTAGCGGCACTTGACGCCGAAATCCCTCTCGATGCCCAAGCGCTCCTGCTCGATGGCCGCGGGGTCGCCAAGACCATTGATTGTGACGTTGGCGCCCTCGGCGGCGAAGGCGCGGGCAATGGCCAGGCCGATACCGCTGGTCGAGCCGGTGACGAGGGCATTCTTCGAAGACAGGGAACCCATGGTGATCTCGCGAGAGGTGGGAGGGGAATGACAGCATATAATTGTGCGTCGCAACATGACAATGACAGAGCCATGTGTCGATGCGATTACAGCCAGACGACAGCGCCGGCACGGCCTCGCCCGCCGCGAAACCACGGTCGTTTGGCTGACACGGCACTGTCATGGTGCCGTGCAACATAATCGGTTGCGCATTCGCGCGGTCATTCCTGAACGAAATTCATCCGACAGAACCTTGGGGGTGCAGCTTGGAAATCGCCGATGTCGTGAAGCGCGCCTATGCGATGCCGCTGACCAACCCGTCCTTCCCGCCAGGTCCCTACCGGTTCTTCGACCGCGAATACATCATCATCACCTATCGCACGACACGCGAGGCGCTGGAGGCCGTCGTGCCGGCGCCCCTGGAGATCGACGAACCGCTGGTCAAGTATGAATTCATCCGCATGCCCGACTCCACCGGCTTCGGCGACTATACCGAGACCGGCCAGGTCATTCCGGTGAAGTACAAGGGCCAGCATGGCGGCTACGTCCACTCGATGTATCTCGACGACGACGCGCCGATCGCCGGCGGCCGCGAGCTGTGGGGCTTTCCGAAGAAACTGGCCAATCCCAAGATCATCCATGAAGGCGAGGTGATCGTCGGCACGCTGCATTATGGCAGCGTTCTGTGCGCCACCGGCACGATGGGCTACAAACACCGGGAAGCCGACCATGATTCCGTGCTCGCCGCGCTCGCCGCGCCCAATTTCCTGATCAAGATCATCCCGCATGTCGACGGCGGCCCGCGTATCTGCGAGCTGGTGCGCTATTACCTCACCGACATCACGCTGAAGGAGGCCTGGACGGCGCCGGCGGCGCTTGATCTCAGGCCCCACGTCATGGCCGACGTGGCCAAGCTGCCGGTGCTCGACATCGTCTCCGCCGTCCACTTCAAGGCCGATTTGACGCTTGGGTTGGGCGAGGTTGTCCACGACTATCTTGCCGATCACAGCCGGCTCGCAACCAGCACAACCCAGCCGGAGAAAATTCGTGCTTGAACGCTATCGAAACAAGGAAGCCGCCGCCACGATCGCGGAGATCTCGGCGCAATATGACCGCATCGCTTTGGTGTTCCAGGGCGGCGGCGCGCTCGGCGCCTACCAGGCCGGCGTCTATCAGGCGCTGGCCGATGCCGGCTGCGAGCCGAGCTGGCTGTCGGGCGTGTCGATCGGCGCCATCAACGCCTCGATCATCGCCGGCAACGAGTCCAGCCGCCGCCTGCAGCGGCTCGAACAGTTCTGGCAGACCATCTCGGGCCGCAAGATCTGGGCCTATACGCCGGAAGGCGACATCTACCGCGACATCCGCAACCGTACCTCGTCGTGGATGACCATGACCATGGGCCAGCCCGGCTTCTTCAAGCCGCGCAATCCCAACCCCTGGTTCGAGCATCCCGGCGCCGAGGGCGCCACCAGCTTCTACGACACCGCCGAGCTGAAGGACACGCTGGAGAGCCTGATCGATTTCGACATCCTCAACGACGGCAAGAAACGGCTGAGCGTCGGCGCGGTCAATGTGCGGACCGGCAACTTCGTCTATTTCGATACCGACAAGGTCCGCATCGGGCCCGAGCACATCATGGCCAGCGGCGCGCTGCCGCCGGCCTTTCCGTCGGTCCGCATAGAAGGCGAGTACTATTGGGACGGCGGCATCGTCTCCAACACGCCGCTGCAATATCTGCTCGACCAGGAAGAGGACCGTTCGTCGCTGGTGTTCCAGGTCGACCTGTTCAGCGCGCGCGGCGTGCTGCCGCGCAGCATGCCGGACGTGCTGTCGCGCCACAAGGACATCATGTATTCCAGCCGCACGCGCCAGAACACCGACAATTTCAAGCGCATCCATGGCCTGAAGATGCGCCTGCTCGAGGCGCTGAAGCGCGTGCCCAAGGAGCAGCTGACGCCGGCGGAAGAAGCGCTGATCGCGGACTATTCGGATGCCGGCCTGGTCAACATCGTGCACCTGATCTACCAGCACAAGGGCTATGAAGGTCACGCCAAGGACTACGAGTTCTCCGGCACCTCGATGCGCGAGCATTGGGACACGGGCCTGGAAGACACGCAACGCACCTTGCGCCATCGCAAATGGCTGACACTGCCGACCAATGCCGACGGCGTCACCATCCACGATCTGCACCGCGAAGACCCGACCTGACATTTGCGTCCAGGACAAGCGGAGCAATCTTACGGAATCCTTCGCCGGTTGATCAACCGGCGCGGCGCATCGTGCCTATCAGAAGCGCTGCCAGGCATGCGGGACAAGGATGCGATCCGCCTGGCCGTCACCATGAGTTCCGCGGCAGGTCGGCGAAACTACGGTGCGACCGCGTAGGCACGCCTTCGAGCAAGCCCGGCCGGACTGTGAAGTTCTTCTTCACAGCCTATCAAGATTGTCGCGGATATTGGCTCGCTGAAAGCGGGCGTACATTTGAGCAGGCAAATGCGCTAGCGCGTTTCACCGTTTCATGGAAACGGCGAACCGCTCTAACTCTTTGTTTTGACGCAATTCCAGACGGAAAACCGCTCACACTTTTCCTGGAATTGCCCTGGGCTTAATGGAGTACCGCTGATGACCGTCGAAGCTGTTTCCCCTGCTATCGTTCCGTCGCGTGACGCCTGGCGCGGCCTGCTCTGGTTTGCGCCGCTCACGTTGCTTTGGCTCCTGGTGATCTACAGATGGCCGGCGATCCCGGCCACCGGCATTCCGACCACGGCCCACCAGCTCGCGGCCCACGGGCTCATCGCGCTGGGATTGTGGCTCGGCCTCGAACACACGAGCCTGACGCCAGCTCAACGCCGCACGACCTGGCTGGCGATCATGATCCCGGACACGCTGTGGCTCGCCTTCGCCTGGAGCGCCGCGATCAACGGCTTCTTCCACGCGGACACCGCGTCTTTTCCGGTATTGCCATCGGCGATCTTCCTGCCGGTGATCATCGGGGCGCCGCTCCTGCTACTCTCGAAGCGGATCGGGCTGGTGCTCGATGCGATGCCAGCGCGCTGGCTCGTGATGCTTCAGCTCTACCGCGTGTTCGGCACCTGGGCTATCGCGGCCTGGCTGCGTGGCACACTGCCTGGCGTTTTCGCAGCGCCGGCAGGCATCGGCGACATGCTGACCGGTTTGTTCGCGTTGCCGGCTGCGATCGCAGTGGCGACCGGCACAGACAAAGGCCGGAGGGCGGCAACTCTCTGGAACATCCTCGGGCTTGCCGACTTCGCTGTCGCGATCACCATGGGCATGATCACCTCGCCCGGCCCATTGCAGTTGATTGTCCCGGATGTGCAGAGCATAGGCGCAGGCGATTATCCGGGTGTGCTGACCCCTGCATTCGTGGTGCCAAGCTCGATCCTGCTGCACATGTTGTCGCTACGCCAGCTGCGCCGCCGTAACAGGGCGGACGTTGTGCGGCGGTGAGCCTCGGCTGGAGCCGGCCAACCATTCCATCGAAAGCTGAACCGTTCGAAGCGGCGCGCCCGCTTGGGAAGACGCACGCTCTGACTCTTCATTGGTCTTCGCAGGATAGGCCGAGAAAGAGAACGGCGCCGCAGGTGGCGCCGTTCTCTTGAGGGTCTGACGCTCAAAACACCTGGCGGAAGACGATGAACAGCACGAAGGCAAGCGCGATCGAGCACGGCAGGGTCAACACCCAGGCCAGCAGCAGGTTGCGCACCGTCGACCATTGCAGGCCTGAGCCATTGGCGGCCATCGTTCCGGCGACGCCCGACGACAGCACATGGGTGGTCGAAACCGGCAGGCCGAGCCGGTCGGCCATGCCGATGGTCACCATGGCGACGAGTTCGGCCGCCGCGCCCTGGCCATAGGTCAGGTGGCTCTTGCCGATCTTCTCGCCGACCGTGACGACGATGCGTTTCCAGCCGACCATGGTGCCGAGACCCAGCGCCAGCGCCACCGCGATCTTCACCCAGAGAGGGATGAACTTCGTCGCATTGTCGACGGCCTTGTGGTAGTCGGTCACCGCCTTGAGATCGGCGGCCTGCATCGGCAACAGCTGCTTCTTGTCGATCAGCTTGAGGGCCTCGCCGATCAGATAGATGTCGTTGCGGGCGTTGCTGACCAGATCGGTCGGCACGTTGTCGACCGACGCATAGGGCTGCAGTCCAGCCGTCGTGTTGTGGATATAGGTCTGCAAGGCGACCGTTGTCTTGTCGCTCCAGCTGCGGGTGCGCACGGCATCCTGGACGGCTGCCTTGGCATCCTTGGCATCCGTGACGGTGACGCCGGGCTTCGCATATTTGCCCAGCGCCGTTTCGACATTGGCTGAAGCCGACTTGTAGGCTTCGAGATAGTTGATGTCGGGCGTGCGGTTCAGCGCATAGGCCGTCGGCACCACGCCGATCAGGATCAGCATGATCAGGCCCATGCCCTTCTGCCCGTCATTGGAGCCATGCGCGAAGCTGACGCCGGTGCAGGTGAAGATCAGCAGGCCGCGGATCCACCAAGGCGGCGGAGCATTGCCTTTCGGGGCTTCGTAGAGGGCCGGATTGCGAACCAGAAGCTTCATCGCATAGAGCAGGATCGCGGCGGCGAAGAAACCGATGATCGGCGACACCAGCAAGGTCACGCCGACATTGGTCGCCTGTGACCAGTCGACGCCGCTGGTGGCGCTGCCGGACGGCGCCATGAACTGGTTGGCGAGGCCTACGCCGATGATCGAGCCGACCATCGTGTGCGAGCTCGATGCCGGCAGGCCGAGGAACCAGGTGCCGAGGTTCCACAGGATCGCGGCGACGAGCAGCGCGAACACCATGGCAAAGCCGGAGGAGGAGCCGACCTGCAGGATCAGCTCGACCGGCAGCAGCGACAGGATGCCGAAGGCCACCGCGCCGCTGGAGGTGAGAACGCCGAGGAAGTTGAAGACGCCCGACCACATGACGGCGAATTCGGCCGGCAGGGAGCGCGTGTAGATGACGGTCGCCACCGCATTGGCGGTATCGTGGAAGCCGTTGACGAATTCGAAGCCGAGCGCGATCAGCAAGGCGATGCCGAGCAGGATCCACGGCACGGTCTTGGCCACCGCCAGGTCCTGGCTCAGCGCGTAGCCGACATAGACCACGCCGACCAGAACCAGCACGCCGAAGGCCGGCAGGAACCACTTCGCGCCGCCCGAACTGTCCAGCGGATGATCCGGTCTCGGAATGCCCGCCTCACTAGACACTATGTCCACCATGTCCCACTCCTATTGCATTGCAGCAAAGAACTGGGAAAGACGCTATGTCCGCACGATGAACCCTGTGTGACGCCGAAATAAGGGTCTCCGCCTTGGGAGCTCCTATGCCGGAGCGGAACGCGTCTTCAGGATCGCCGAGAACAGCGGATCGAAGGCGCGGCTGATCGGCGCCGCGGCCGCACCGAGCGCGATCGACCAGGGGTCGGTGGTGCCGAGTTGCAGGCGAGGCAACATTCTTGCGGGCCGGTCGGCGATCGACGGCAGCAGCGGGTGCATTGCCTCGACAAGCCGGCGCGCCAGCGCTTCCGGCGCGCCACTGGTCAGGATCACGGTCTGCGGATCGAAGATCGTCTCGATGAGATGCACGCTCCAGCGCAGATCATGCGCTGCCCCGTCGATCCAGGCCATCATCTTGGCATCCTCGGCCAGCACCAGGGCGTTCATCTGTTCGTAGATATCACTGTCCGCCGGATTGAGGCCTAGATGCTGGTAGAGCGAGGCCAGCGAGGCGCGGTGCTCGAGCGGCGTCGAGCCCGGTCTGGCCGGCGCCAGCAGCGCCATGCCGATTTCGCCGGCATTGCCATGGCCGCCGCTGTAGAGTTCGCCATTGAGGATCAGCCCGGCGCCGATGCCGTAGCCGACATAGAGACAGACCGCGTGGTCGACGCCATGTGCCGCGCCGACGATACGTTCGGCAGTGGCGCAGGCGGCGGCATCGTTCTGCAGGCCGACATTCAGCCCCGTGCCTTTGGCCAGCGCCTCCAGCAGCGGAAACTTCTGCCAGGCCGGCATCATCCACTTGTCGTCCGAATCCTTCAGTCCGAAAGGACCGGGCATGGCAACACCGAGACCGACCAGCCGTTTTTCCGACTGGACCGAAATGCCGGCCAGGTCACGGCGCACACCGACGATCAGCTTCAGGATGATCTCGACACCCTTCGACGGCTCATCGAAAGGCAGGTTCGCCTCGGCCCGCGCCAGCACGCTGCCCATCAGGTCGACGGCCACGGCGCGCGTCAGATGGCGGTCTATATGCAAGCCGATCGCGAAGGCGCCTTCAGGCACCAGCCTGTAGGGCGTCGACGGCTGCCCCCTGCCCTTGCGCACCGCGTCGAGCGCGACGACCAGGCCGTCGCTTTCGAGATCTTCGATGATGTTGGAGACCGCCTGTTTGGTGAGCTGCGTCGCCCGCGCCAGGTCGGCCCGCGACAGGGCGCCATTGAGACGCAGCGCCTCGATCATGACCCGGCGGTTGTGTGCGCTGGTGCCTTCCTGGTTGGTGCCGCTTTTGGCGCGGATTGGGCTGATGTCATCCACCGGCTTTTCCCCTCTTGACTCCATTAGAATATTGATCGACTAATTAAGTCAAGCGAGTTGACTTAATGCAAACTGAATGTCCCAGAACAAGATGGCCAAGGGCTTCCGCCTGTCGCCACCGGTCAGCGGGTAAGCATCAGGTCACGCGACATGGATCCGGGAAGGCGAAGCGAAACGCCCGCATCGCCGGCCCGTCAACGCCGGAAATGGGAGAAGAAGATGCTTAAGACAATCACCAAGACACTGGTCGGCGCGGTCTTCGCCGGAGGACTGCTCGTCCCTCACGCTTTCGCCGAAACGACGCTCAATGCGCTGTTCATGGCGCAGGCCGCCTACAGCGAGGCCGACGTACGCGCCATGACGGACGCCTTCACCAAGGCCAATCCTGACGTCAAGGTCAATCTCGAATTCGTTCCCTACGAAGGCCTGCACGACAAGACCGTGCTGGCCCAGGGTTCGGGCGGCGGCTACGACGTCGTGCTGTTCGACGTCATCTGGCCGGCCGAATACGCCACCAACAAGGTGCTGGTCGACGTTTCGTCGAAGATCACCGACGACATGAAGAAGGGCGTGCTGCCCGGCGCCTGGACCACGGTCCAGTACGACGGCAAATACTATGGCATGCCATGGATTCTCGATACCAAATACCTGTTCTACAACAAGGACATCCTGGAAAAGGCCGGCATCAAGACGCCGCCGAAGACCTGGGAAGAGCTTGGCGCGCAGGCCAAGACCATCCAGGACAAGGGCCTGCTGAAGACGCCGATCGCCTGGAGCTGGTCGCAGGCCGAGGCCGCGATCTGCGACTACACCACGCTGGTCAGCGCCTATGGCGGCGACTTCCTCAAGGACGGCAAGCCGGACTTCCAGAATGGCGGCGGCCTCTCGGCGCTGAAATACATGGTCGACAGCTACAAGTCCGGCCTCACCAACCCGAATTCCAAGGAATTCCTGGAAGAGGACGTGCGCAAGGTCTTCGAAAACGGCGACGCCGCCTTCGCGCTCAACTGGACCTACATGTACAACATGGCCAACGATCCGAAGGACTCGAAGGTCGCGGGCAAGGTCGGCGTGGTGCCGGCGCCGGGTGTCACCGGCATCAGCGAGGTGTCGGCCGTCAACGGGTCGATGGGCCTCGGCGTCACCGCGGTCTCGAAGCATCCGGACGAAGCCTGGAAATACATCGAATACATGACCTCGCAGGCGACGCAGAACCAGTACGCCAAGCTGTCGCTGCCGATCTGGGCCTCGTCCTATGACGACCCGGCCGTCACCAAGGGCCAGGAAGAGCTGATCGCCGCCGCCAAGCTCGGCCTCGCCGCCATGTATCCGCGTCCGACCACGCCGAAATACCAGGAACTGTCGACCGCGCTGCAGCAGGCCATCCAGGAATCGCTGCTTGGCCAATCGTCGCCGGAAGACGCCCTGAAGACCGCCGCGCAAAACAGTGGCCTCTGAGGCATTGTTCTCCAGTTGCGGGCGGCACTACAGGGCCGCCCGTCCCTTGGACGCGCAAAGGACGCTGTAGCGCTTCTGATCTTGCGCATGATCCTTTCCGGAAGTCGGTTCCGACTTCCGGGGTCATGCGCGAGTGCCGCCCGTGCTATGTCTGAAATCACCATGAATGAAGAGAGGCTGCTCTGATGTCGAGCACCTGGATGACGACCCGTGCCTGGTTGCTGATGCTGCCGCTGCTCGTGGTCATGGTCGCCGTCATCGGCTGGCCGCTGGTCGATACGGTCGGTCTTTCCTTCACCGACGCCAAGCTGGTCGGCACCGGCGGCAATTACGTCGGCTTCGACAATTACGCCAACATGCTGTCGAGCTCGAATTTCTCGCGCACGCTGGTCACCACGACGCTGTTCGCCGTCATTTCGGTGGCCGCCGAAATGGTGATCGGCGTTCTCGCCGCCTTGCTGCTCAATCAGCAGTTCCACGGCCGCGCCGTCCTGCGCGCCTTGATGATCCTGCCCTGGGCATTGCCGACCGTGGTCAACGCCACGCTGTGGCGGCTGATTTACAATCCCGAATATGGCGCGCTGAACGCCGCGCTGACGCAACTCAATCTCATCGACGCCTACCGCTCCTGGCTGGGTGAGCCGGGAACGGCGCTGACGGCGCTGATCGTCGCCGACTGCTGGAAGAACTTTCCGCTGGTGGCGCTGATCGCGCTCGCCGCTTTGCAGGCGGTGCCGCGCGACATCACCGCCGCCTCGCTTGTCGATGGCGCGGGACCGTTCAACCGCTTCCGCTTCGTCATCCTGCCCTATCTCGCCGGCCCGCTGATGGTGGCGCTGGTGCTGCGCACCATCGAGGCCTTCAAGGTCTTCGACATCATCTGGGTGATGACCCGCGGCGGCCCGGCAAACAGCACGCGCACGCTGTCGATCCTCGTTTACCAGGAAGCCTTCTCTTTCCAGCGCGCCGGCTCCGGCGCGTCGCTGGCGCTGATCGTCACCTTGCTCGTCACCGTGCTCGCCGTCGCCTATGCGGCATTGGTGAAGAAGACCGCCGGGAGTGCCGTCTGATGGAACGCAGAAGCTCCGCCTTCACCATGTTCATCTATGCCTGCGCGCTGCTGCTCGCCGCCATCATCCTGGCGCCGATCGCCTGGCTGTTCATCATGAGCATTTCGCCGGCCGCCGATCTCGCCGCCAAGCCGCTGCGCTGGTGGCCGCAGGCTGCCGACTTCTCGCGCTACCAGACGTTGCTGTCGACCGCCGAAAACAGCGCCGGCGCCGCCTTCACCTCGTCGCTGCGCAACAGCCTGGAGATCGCCGGCATGGCGACGCTGGCCGCGCTCGCCTTGGCCATCCCCGCCGGCTGGGCGGTCTCGCGCACGCCGGCGATCGGCTGGTCGCTGTCGATGGTCATCGCCACCTACATGCTGCCGCCAGTGGCGCTCGCCGTGCCGCTCTATATGGGCCTGTCGCATCTCGGCCTGCTCAACAATGTCTTCGGACTGGCGCTGGTCTATTTGACCATATTGGCGCCCTTCACCACCTGGCTGATGAAATCCGGCTTTGACTCCATCCCGCGCGAGATCGAGGCGGCGGCGATGATCGACGGCGCCGGCCTGTTCCAGACGCTACGCATCATCACGCTGCCGCTGGCGGCACCAGTGATGGCGACATCGGCGCTGTTTGCCGTGCTGCTCGCCTGGGACGAATTCTTCTATGCGCTGCTGTTCACCTCCGACCAGCGCGCCAAGACCTTGACTGTCGCCATCGCCGATTTGGCCGGCGGCCGTGTTTCCGACTACGGGCTGATTGCCACCGCCGGCGTGCTGGCCGCTTTGCCGCCGGTGCTGATCGGCCTCGTCATGCAGCGGGCGCTGATCTCGGGCCTGACCAGCGGCGGTGTGAAAGGATGACGATGACTGCAACAAGAATTCGACCGGCCGGACTGGTCGCCATCGACCGCGAAATGGCGCGCCAGCATGCGGATGCGCGTGCTTCGTTCGAGAACAACGCTGCGATGGCGGCTCAGGTCGCAGCCTCGATCGGGAAGACCGGCCGGCTGCTGCTGCTCGGCATGGGCGGCTCGCATGCCGTCGGGCGCGCCGTCGAACCGCTTTATCGCGCGCTCGGCATCGATGCGCTGGCACTGCCGCTCTCGGAACAGCTCGGCCAGCCGGTGCCGCTGGACGACAGGACGGTGCTCGTCACCTCGCAGTCCGGCGAGAGCGCGGAGGTCGTCAGGTGGTTTGCGGAAGCTGGAAGCACTGCTGATATTTTCGGTCTGACGCTCGAGGGCGGCTCCTTTCTCGCCCGCACCGCGCCTTGCCTGGTCGGCGCCGGCGGCACCGAACTGGCCTTCGCCGCCACCCGCAGCCTGACCGTGACCTTCGCCTTGCATCTGGCCATCCTGGCCGCGTTGGGTGAGGACCCAAGTGCCGCTCTTGTCGCACTGGATCAGAAGCAGGACAATGACATCACGCAAGCGCTCGCAGCGCTGGAGGAGGTGACGACCATCGTCACCTCCGGCCGCCGCCTGCAAGGCGTGGCCGAGGCGCTGGCGCTCGGCCTCACCGAACTGTCGCGGCTGCCCTGCTTCTCGCTCGAAGGCGGCCAGTTGCGGCACGGACCGATGGAGATGCTCGGCCCAAAAATCGGCGTCATCCTGTTTCGCGGCAACGATCCGACGGCGGAACTGGTGACGGCGATGGCCCTTTCCGTGGCCGACGCCGGCGCGCCGCTGATCATCTTCGACGCCTCCGGACAATCGCCGGTCGCGGGCGCTGTCACGCTCTCGTTCAAGCCGGCTTCGGGTCTCGCCGCGATCTTCGCCATGCTGCCGGTGGCACAGCGCCTGATGATCGCCTTCGCCGACAGCCGCGTCGACAATGCCGGCACGCCCGTGCGCTCGACCAAGATCACCAGGAGCGAGTGATGCGTCCGCTCGCGGTGATCGGCAATGTCAATGTCGACCTGATTGTCGGCCCGGTCGCGCCATGGCCGAAGGCAGGCACGGAAACCGTCGTCGATCACGACGATCTGCGCGTTGGTGGACAGGCCGGCAACACCGGGCTCGCCTGGCAGGCGCTGGGCATTGATTTCGAGATCGCCGCCAATGTCGGCGACGACCAGTTCGGCCGCTGGCTGCGTGAGGCGTTCGGCGCCCGCGCCGACAAATGGCCGGTGCGCCCGGAGAGCACGACGCTTTCGGTGGGCATGACCCATCCCGACGGCGAAAGGACGTTTTTCACCACGCGTGGCCACCTGCCTCGCTTCAGCCTTGCCGACGTATTTTCGGTGCTCGACGGCAAGCGCCTCACCGGCGGCTATGCGTTGCTGTGCGGCTCCTTCCTCACCGATGATCTGACCCGCGACTACGAAGCGTTCTTCGACTGGGCGAGCGGGCACGACATAGCTGTGGCGCTGGACACCGGCTGGCCGATTGAGGGCTGGACCCCGGCGAACTGCAAGGCGGCCCGCACCTGGCTCGCGCGTTGCGACCTTGCTTTGTTCAACGAGGTGGAGACCGTGACCCTGGCCGGCCTGCCCGATCCGGTCGAGGCCGCGCGGCAAATCCAGTCCAGCATGAAGAAGGGCGCGACCGCCGTCGCCAAGCGCGGCCCCGAAGGGGCGGTCGCCATCGGGCCGGGCGGAGCGCTGGTCACGGCGACCGCGCCGGACGTCAAGGTCATCGACACGATCGGCGCCGGCGATGTTTTCAATGCGGCCTTCCTGGCCGCACTGGCACAGGACCAGACGCTGACCGCCTCGCTTGCAGCCGCGACGCAGGTGGCGTCGCGCGCCATATCAACCTTGCCCCGTAACTACGGCGAACCGGTGCATCCAAGGGAAGCCACGCATGAGCGCGCTTGAAATCCGCAACGTCCGCAAGAATTACGGCAGCGTCGAAACGCTCAAAGGCATCGACATCGCGCTGCAGAGCGGCGAATTCCTGGTGCTGCTCGGCTCGTCGGGTTGCGGAAAGTCAACGCTTCTCAACATCATCGCCGGCCTCGCCGAAGCGACGAGCGGCGACGTGCTGATCGGCGGCCGCTCGATCCTTGGCGTTCACCCCAAGAACCGCGACATCGCCATGGTCTTCCAGTCCTACGCGCTGTATCCGAACCTGACCGTGCGCCGTAATATCGGCTTCGGGCTGGAAATGCGCGGCGTCGCCGCCGACGAGCGCGAAAAGGCGGTGGCCGAGGCGGCAAGACTGCTGCAGATCGAAGCCCTGCTCGACCGCAAGCCGAGCCAGCTTTCCGGCGGCCAGCGCCAGCGCGTCGCCATCGGCAGGGCACTGGTGCGCAAGCCGCAGGTCTTCCTCTTCGACGAGCCTTTGTCCAATCTCGACGCCAAGCTGCGCCTGGAGATGCGCACCGAGCTGAAGCGCCTGCACCAGATGCTGCAGACAACCGTCGTCTACGTCACCCACGACCAGATCGAGGCAATGACGCTGGCGAGCCGCATCGCGGTGATGCGCGACGGCAGGATCGAGCAACTCGGCACGCCCGAGGAGATCTACAACGAGCCGGCAACGCTCTATGTCGCCGGCTTTGTCGGCGCGCCGTCGATGAATATGCTGCAGGCGACGGTTCAAGGGACCATGCTGGCCATCGATGGCGCCAAGGCGAGCCTGCCCTTGCCCGCCCATTTCCGCGACACGGTGTTGGACGGAGCGCGGGTTGTGGTCGGCATCAGGCCCGAAGCATTGCGGGTCGCCGCGGATGCGACCGCGCCGTCACTGCCGGTGGAAATAGAAGTCGTCGAGTTGACCGGTCCCGAACTGGTCACCACCGCACGGATCGGCACACAGCGGCTGACGGCCTGCCTGCCACCGGCGTCCCGCGTCGCGAAAGGTCAGGCGGCAAGCTTCGCCTTCAGCGAGAACGCGCTGCGGCTCTTCGACCCTGACACCGGCAAGGCCTTTTGAGTCTGCCCCGGAAACCCGGTGCCTGCCGGCGGAAAGCCGTCAAGATTGCGTCCCGGAAGCTTGGTGGGCATCGGGCGAACTGGCGATCTCCAGCAGCGACGCCACCAGCAGTTCCCGTTCGTCCTTCGACAGCACATCGGAATCGAAAAGGTTCATGCTGCGCAGCCCCTCGATGGCGAGGTAACAGACCAGCAGCGATTTGAGGTCTGATGTTTCGCCCTTCAGCCGTTCGAAAAGCTGCCGCTTGAATGTCTTTATCGGCGTCATGAAATCGGGATCCTCGGCGATCGCCGAAAAGATCCATGAGGCCGAGGGTCGCTTTTCCTCGCAATCATCGGCCGACAGCCTGATGTAGACGGCGAGCGGTTTTTTGCCATCGTCGTTGCTGTTGGCGGTCTCCAGCGCCTGCTCGAAATCACGCAGATAGCCTTCGACCAGCCCCTGCATCAATTTGGCCTTGGTCGGGAAATTGTAGAGCAACCCACCCTTCGACACGCCGGCGCGGCTGGCGACGGCATCCAGCGACAGGCTGCCGGGCCCGGATTCCCGGGCAACATCAGCCGCCGCCGCGAGTATCTTCTCGCGCGAGTTCCGTCGTTGGGCTCTCATGGCGCCTCCCTTCGCAAGCTTAGGCCCAATTGACAAGACCGTCCAGACGGTACAGTAAAGCCGCCACCATTTGAAATCGGGACCCGCAGTCGATATGTGTCCCGGTGTCCGCGCTTCGCGCCGGATTTCGACTGAGGGGACTTCCTTGTTCAAGCGCATACTCCGTTTCTTCGTCATCATTCTCGTTCTGGCCGTTCTGGTCGTTGTGGTCGGCGGCATCGTCGGGTTCAACTTCCTGCGCGACAACGGCATCAAGCAGTTTTTCGCCACGATGAAGCCGCCGGCGGCGACCGTTTCAACGACCATCGCCAAGCCGTCGAGCTGGACGCCGGGCGTCGAGGCGATCGGTACGGTGCGAGCCGTGCGTGGCGTCGACCTGACGGTCGAGACCACCGGCATCGTCAAGGACATCCTTTTCCATGCCAACCAGAAAGTGGCGGCCAATGCGGTGCTGCTGCAGCTCGACGATGCCGTCGAGCGCGCTGATCTCGACGCACAGAAGGCGCAGGCCGCGCTCGATCAGACATCGCTGGCCCGCGCGATCGAACTGACCAGACGTGGCGTCGGTTCCGATTCGACGCTTGACACCGCACGTGCGGCGGCCTCGGCCTCGGCGTCCCAGGTCACCAAGCTGCAGGCCGTGCTCGACCAGAAGCAGCTGACGGCGCCTTTCGGCGGCACGGTCGGTATTCCGAAGATCGATGTCGGGCAGTATATGGCGCCCGGCACCGCCGTGGTGACACTGCAGGATCTTGACACGATGCGGGTCGATTTCTCGATCCCCGAACAGCAGCTGCCGCTGCTCAAGATCGGCCAGACGGTTCGGCTGGGCTTGAGCGGCGCGGACATGCCGTTTGCCGGCGAGATCCGGGGCATCGACCCCAAGATCGACCCGTCCAGCCGGCTGGTGAACATCCGGGCGGAAGTCGCCAATCCCGACGGCAAGCTGACCCCTGGCCAGTTCGTCCAGGTGCGTGTCGAACTGCCCGAGGAGCAGAACGTGCTGACGCTGCCGCAGACGGCGCTGACCACCAGCCTTTATGGCGACTACATCTTCGTGGTGCAGCCGGCCAAGCCCGCCGGCACGGCCCCGGCGCAGCCCGCCAAGCCGGAAGAAAAGCCAGCCGCGGCGGCTACCGACAAGCCGGCGGATGCCAAGCCAGCCGATGCCATGAAGCCTGCCGCCGATGCAGCAAAGCCGGCGGACAAGGCCGCTTCCGATGCCACCAAACCGGCTGCCGACCCGGCCAAGCCGGCGGCGGAGGGCGACAAGCCCGCGCTGGTGCTGTCGCAGGTCTTCGTCAAGCCCGGCCGCCGCAATCAGGGCATGGTCGAGATCGTCGAAGGGCTGAAGGCCGGCGACGAGGTCGTCACCGCAGGTCAGAACCGCCTCTTCAACGGCATGTCCGTCAATGTCGACAACACCATCGACCCGACCAAATCGGCGAACAAGCAGGCCGACCAGCAATGAGCTTTTCCGATCTCTTCATTCGCCGGCCCGTCCTGTCGACGGTCCTTGCCTGCATGATCCTGCTCCTGGGTTTCCAGGGCATCTTCAACCTGTCGATCCGCCAGTATCCGAAGGTTGACGAAACCGCGATCACGATCACGACGGCCTATCCGGGCGCCAGCGCCGACCTGATCCAGGGCTTCATTTCCGCCCCGATCGCGCGCGCCGTCGCCTCGACCGAGAACATCGACTACGTCACTTCGTCCAGCCGTCCGTCCTCCAGCACCGTGACGGTGCAGATGAAGCTCGGCTCCAACCCCGACGTGGCGCTGACCGAAGTGCTGTCCAAGGTCCAGGGCGTGCGCGGCACCTTGCCGGATGCATCCAAGGACCCTGTCATCGTCAAGGGCACCGGCCAGCAGTTCGCGATGATGTACATCTCGATGCAGAATCCGAACATGACGAAGGAGCAGCTGACGGAGTATATCGAGCGCGTCATCCGGCCCCGCATGTCGACGGTCGAAGGCGTCGCCGACGTCCAGATCTTCGGCGCCCAGCAATACTCGATGCGCGTCTGGATCGACCCCGTCCGGCTTGCCGCACGCGGTGTGACGGCGGCGGAAGTGCTGACGGCGATCAACAATTCCAACTTCCTGTCGGCGCCCGGCAACACCCAGAACGAATATGTCGTCTCGTCGATCACCGTGCGCTCGACGCTGCAGACGCCGGAAGCCTTCGCCGAACTTCCCTTGCGCTCGACCAACGGCAATGTGGTGCGGCTGCGCGACGTCGCCCGCGTCGAACTCGGCGCGGAAAATACCGACACCAGGGTCTCCTTCAACGGCAAGCCCGGCACCTTCCTCGCCATCTTCCCGACCCCCGCGGCCAACCCGCTGACCACCGCGGCAGCGCTCACCAAGCTCGTGCCGCAGATCCAGGAAACGCTGCCGAAAGGCATGACCATCGAGGTCGTCTACGACGCGACCGGGCAGATCAGCGCCTCGATCGAGGAGGTGTTCAAGACCATCGGCGAGGCTGTTGCCATCGTCGTCCTGGTCATCCTTCTGTTCCTCGGCTCGTTCCGTTCGGTGATGATGCCGATCATCACCATTCCGTTGTCGCTGATCGGCGTCTGCTTCCTGTTGTTTGCGGTGGGCTATTCGATCAACCTTCTGTCGCTGCTGGCCATGGTGCTGGCGATCGGTCTTGTGGTCGATGACGCCATCGTGGTGGTGGAGAACATCCACCGCCACATGGAAGAGGACCACATGACGCCGATGCAGGCCGCGTTCAGCGGCATGCGCGAGATCGCCTCGGCCATCGTCGCCATGACCATGACGCTGGCCGCCGTGTTCGCGCCGCTGGCCTTCACCGGCGGCCTGACCGGCGCGCTGTTCCGCGAATTTGCGGTGACGCTCGCCGGCTCGGTGGTGCTGTCGGGCGTGATCGCCGTGACCATCACTCCGATGATGTCGGCGCGCCTCCTGAAGGCCGGCACACCAGGCCGTTTCCAGCGCATTGTCGACGGCATTTTCGCGCGGGTCGAGCACGTCTATGAGCGTGCCGTCACCGGTTCGCTGAACTATCGTCCTTTGACGCTGATCATCGTGCTCGCGCTCGTCGGCGTGACCGGCTTCATGTTCACCAAGACCTCGAGCGAGCTGGCGCCGGAAGAGGACCAGGGCTTCCTGCTCTCGCTCGTGACCGGACCGACCTATGCGACATCGGATTACACCGAAACCTATGTGAACCAGATGCTCGGCCTGGTGAGGGATATTCCGGAAACGCGGGCGCAGTTCTCGGCGGTCGCCTTCGGCGGCACGACAAACAGCGCCTTCGTCGGCTTTGCCTTCAAGGATTGGGCGGAGCGCAAGCGCAATTCGAAGGAACTGCAGGCCGACATCACGGCTCGTATCGCCAAGGTGGCGGGCGTGCAGGCCTTCGTCTTCGCCCCGCCGACGCTGCCGGGCTCCGGTGGCGGCCTGCCGATCGCCCTGGTCGTGCGCTCGACCGGCGATACCGCGGAAGTGTACAAGGCCGCCGAGCAGATCAAGAACAAGGCACAGGCCTCCGGCCGTTTCATCGTCGTGCAGAACTCGATGTCCTACGATTCGCCGCAGGTGACGGTCACCATCGACCGCGACCGAGCCGCCGCGCTGAACTTGCCGATCGCCGATATCGGCCGGACGTTGACGCTGCTGGTCGGCGGCGCCGAAGTGGCGCAGTTCGACCGCGACTCCAACAGCTATGACATCATCCCCCAGGTGCCGCAGCAATTCCGCGACAACCCCGAAAAGCTCGGCGAGTATTTCGTGCGCAGCGTGACGGGCGAGATGGTGCCGCTGTCGGCCGTGGTGAAGATTTCGAACAATGCCTCGCCGGCGGCGATCGAACAGTTCAACCAGCTGAATTCGTCGACCATCTCGGCACTGCCGCTGCCCGGCGTCACCACGGGCGACGGGTTGAAGGTCCTCGAGGATATTGCCAGGGATAGCCTGCCCGACACCTTCTTCATCGACTATTCCGGCCAGTCCCGGCAGGAGAAGGAACAGGGCAACACCATCTTGATCGCTTTCGCAGCGGCTGTCATCGTCATTTATCTGGTGCTGGCGGCACAGTTTGAAAGCTTCCGCGACCCGCTGATCATCATGATGGCGGTGCCGCTGTCGATCTTCGGCGCGATCGTGCCGCTCAATCTCGGCCTTGGCACGCTCAACATCTACACGCAGGTGGGTCTGATCACGCTGATCGGCCTGATCACCAAGCACGGCATCCTGCTGGTCGAATTCGCCAACCAGCAGCGCGAGGCGCATGGCCTGCGGCGGCGCGACGCCATCATCGCCTCGGCCAAGGTGCGCCTGCGGCCGATCCTGATGACGACGGCGGCTATGGCGCTAGGCGTCGTACCGCTGATCACGTCGAGCGGCGCCGGTGCTGCTGCTCGTTATTCGATGGGCCTGGTCATCTTCACAGGCATCCTGGTCGGCACCATGTTCACGCTCTTCGTCGTGCCCATGTTCTACACCTTCATCGCCAGCAAGGATCTGCCGCATCTTGCGGAAAAGCCGGATCCGAGGCTGATGCCGGCATTGCCGGACTGATGGAAGCCGAAGAACAAAAAAGAGGCCGGAAAAATCCGGCCTCTTTTTTTGGCTGCGCTCGATACCGCCGGAATGTTCCGGCAGGAGTCCTGAACAGGCGCGGCGATCCGTCGGCCTGCTCACAGCCTGCTACTTGACGATGACGATGCTGGTGTTGGCCGGCCCAAAGGTCTCGACCAGCTGATAGAAATCGGCCGCATTGTCCGGATGCAGCCGCACGCAGCCATGCGAAGCCGGCTGGCCGAGGCGCTTGATGGCATAGGTGGCGTGCACCGCGTAACCGCCGCTGAAGAACACCGAGTGCGGCATCGGCGCATTGTCGTACTTCTTCGAGTACCACATCTCATGCATGCGCGTCGGCTTGAACGAACCGGTCGGCGTCACATGCGCCCTGTCACCGGTGGAAACCTTCCAGGCGAAGGTCGGCCTGCCGTCGACCGAAACTTCCATGATCTGCTGCGAAAGCGAGACCCGCGCCACGATCTTGTTGGCGGCATGGGCTGCATTGGCGCCGAACAGAAGTGCTGCACCCGTGAGCGCGGCGGCGGTGATGTTGATGAGCTTGGCGGAAATGGTGGCGTGCATGATGTCCCCTCTCTCTGCCGGTCAGGCCGGCTCCAAATTCGATGAGCGGCTTATCGTTGCGGCATGTTTCGGGGCGATTTCGCGAAATCCTCGTTTGTGTTTCGAATCTGTTTCCTCTGGTTAACAGGCCAAGCGGCCACAGCGACGACGATCGCACCCCGACGATGGCGGCGATGTGCAGCACATAGGTATTCCTCGCAAAACGAAAGTTCGAATTGCCTCTATATGAAAGATCCATAGGCAAACTCGAAACCAACCTGCAACAAAGCGCGGCTTCGGGCGGCATGATCCGGATACGGGCCGAACGCAAGGTTGACGCAACGAAAGCAGACGGCAACGATCATGGGAACGAAAACGAACACGCGGTCCTGGCTCTTCAGGATCAGCATCGCGGCAGCAGTCATAGGTGGTGTCGGCACGGTTGCCGGCAGCCCCGTGGCAAGGCTGGCGGCGATGAGTTCGAGCGAGATCTCTACTGTGCACGTCGCCCTGTTTTCCGCCTCGGTCTGGATTGTTTCCAGCCTGCGCATCATCCGGCTCAAGGCCCTCTGGCGGGTTGGCCTTCGGTTGCTGGCATTGCGCGGCCCCTCCGGCAACTTGCTGCCGAGAGGACCGAAGGCCCGCGCCGCAGCGGGGGGCTCCGTGAGCGGCGCGGGCACTTCGGGAGTTTCCTGAAGCGACCCGCGACATACTCATTTTGAAGAATTGGCATTTCTGGGGAGTTGCAACGATGAAGACGAAATTCGCCGCCTCTGTGCTTTCCGCACTGCTCTATGCGCAGGGCCTGCTTGGCTTTGCCGCCCTGGCCACAGTGCTCCTCAAGGAGCGTGCCCACGCAAACGGACTCGTCGTGAGCAGCGACATGCCATCGGGTCCGTCGCTGCTGGTGGTGCGCTGAACCGCGGGAGCATCGGCAGGAGGAAAATCCGATGCTCAGCCAGCAAGATAGCCCGGATACGCCGCCGTCAGTCGGTGAACTGCTGCGGCGGATCGAACCGGTAGCCCGCGCCACGTATGGTGGTAATGGTCTCTGTGTCGAGCTTGCGGCGCAGCCGCACGATGCGCGAATCGATCGAACGATCGAACGCGTCGGCGTTCTCGGCCGGTGCCGCGGCGATGATGTCGTCACGCGTCAGCACCTTGCGGGGGCTCGCCAGGAACAGCCTGAGCAGCGCCACCTGGCCGGGCGAAAGCTGTTCCTCCGTACCGGACCGGTGCATGACGATGGCGGATCTCAAATCGACGGTCGCGTTCTCCAGCACGATCAGTTCCTGCGTGCCCCTGCCACGACGCGACAGCAGGCCGCCGACCCTGGCGGCAAGCTCCCTGACATTGAGCGGGCTTTCGACGACGTCGGCCGCACCCAGTTCGAGCGCCAGCACCTTGTCGACGAGATCGGCCGGCCGGCAGATCAGAATGAAATCGGGCCCGTCCCGGCCGCCCTCGCCTTGGCCGCCATGACGCCTGAGCAGATCCCGCCCTTCCGCCTGGCTGAGACTGTCACCGACGACAACGACATCGATGCCTCCGCCCGCCAGCAGCGATTCCGCCTCCCAGGGCTGTCGCGCCTGGCGCACATCATGGCCACGTCGCTCGAGATGGTCGGCAAGTTCGGTCGCGACCACGTCGGCGACGGAAACAAGCGCAATGACGGCCCGTGCAGCCATGTTTTCCAACCGTTCCCTTGCAACCGGATATGAGTGCTGGACATGATGTTTATACCCAATCTACTTTCCACTGAAAGTGGGAGCGAGAGCATCGTGCGGGCAAGAATAGTGATCGTCGAGGACGAGCCCGACCTGAGGGACGCGGTTGCCGAGTATCTCGGCGCCGCCGGCTATGATGTGGCGACCGCTGAAACCGCCGCCGCCGCGCGCAGCCTGATCGAGACCCAAGCCTTTCATCTGGCCATTCTCGACATCGCCATGCCCGGCGAGGACGGGCTGTCGTTGGGCCGCTGGCTGCGCTCGAGAATGCCGATCGGCATCATCTACGCGACCGCCGCCGGCACGGCGCTCGACCGCATCGTCGGGCTGGAGCTCGGCGCCGACGACTATATCGTCAAGCCATACGAACTGCGCGAAGTGCTGGCGAGGGTGCGCAGCGTGCTGCGCCGCGTTCCACAGCCAACGGAGCTGCTCGACAGGAAGACCAGGACGGACCGCCGTTCCGTCGCCTTCGGCCCGTTCCAGGCCGATCTTGACGGCAGGCTGGTCACCGGCGCCAACGGTACCGTGATCGACATGGCCAAGAGCGAATTCGATGTGCTGGAGGTTTTCCTGACCCGCGCCAACCGGTTGCTGACCCGCGCCGCGATCTCGGAGGCGATCGGCTTCACCGAGGATCCGGAATCATCGCGCGCCGTCGACATCCGCATCATGCGCCTGCGCAAGAAGATCGAGGCGGATCCGGCCAACCCGAAATTCCTGCGCACGGTGCGCGGCGAAGGCTATATCTTCTCGCTGCCGACCGGCGACAGCAACTAAGCGCCAGGCCCACAGGGTCTCGGGTTCACAGCCGTTGCTCGCCGATCGAATGGCCGACCGGATTGGCATACTTTGGAATAACGGCTGAAAATGACGGGCGAAGCAACAAGCAGGGATATGCAGGGTTTCAGGCAAGGTGCTGCGATGGCGGCCGTGCGCGTCGTTCGCCGGCTGCGCGAGGCCGGCGACTGGCAGCGCGAGATGGACGGCATACTGGAAACCCTTTGCCGGGCCATCGAATGCCAGCGTGGCATCCTGTTCCGCTTGCGCGAACTGCCGGGTCAGGGTTTTGCCCAGTCGGTTGCCGCCTACTGGATCGACCCCGACTTTGGCGGCGAACTGGCCTCGCCGACCGTGATCATGCAGTCGATCGTCAATTCGGACCCTCTGCTGGAGCGCGTCGCCGAGGACGAACGGCAGGGCAAGATCTTTGCCGGGCACACGCGCAATCTCGAAGGATTCCTGAGAACCGATTTCGAAAAGCAGAACATCAAGTCGTTCCTGTCGGTGTCGGTCTTCGCCCATGGCCATCTGTGGGGCACGCTCGCCGTCAATGACTGCGTCGACGAGCGCGAGTGGACCGACGAGGAGGAGGCGACGCTGCACATCATCGCGCTCGCCATCGGCGACGCCATCGAGCACTCGCCCTCCGACGCCCATGCCAGCGAAGTGATCCGCCGCACCATGCTGCAGGCTTCGCTCGACGCCATCATCGTCATCGACGAGGCTGGATCGATCATCGAATTCAATCCTGCCGCCGAAAAGATGTTCGGCTTCCAGCGCAGCGACATCCTCGGCAAGGATCTGCTCGACACCGTCGTGCCGGAATACTACCGCAAGGGCTATTCCTCGGGCGCCGACTACATGTCGGGCCGCGGCGCGCCGATGGTCGGCCAGCGGCTCGAGACCGTGACGCAGAATGCCGCCGGCGAGGTGTTTCCGATCGAGCTGACGGCGACCGAGATGCGGGTCGCCGACCGCCGCCTGATCTTCGGCTCGATCCGCGACCTGCGCGACAGGCTGCGTGCCGAGGAAGAGATCAACCGGCAGCGCGAGAAGCTGCACCAGAACGAGAAGATGGCGGCGATGGGCTCGCTGCTGGCCGGCGTTTCGCACGAACTCAACAATCCGTTGGCGGTGGTGGTCGCGCAATCGACGCTGTTGCACGAATTCGCCTCCGACCCGCAGACCAAGGTCCGCGCCGAGAAGGTGCGCGCCGCGGCCGAGCGCTGCGGCCGCATCGTCAAGAGCTTCCTGTCGATGGTCCGGCTTCACCCGGCGGCACAGGCCGAGACCGATCTCAACCAGGTGATCCGCGCTGCCCTCGAGGTGACCGCCTATGGCGCACGCTCGAGCGGCATCATCATCGACACCGATTTCGCGCCGGGTCCGCTGCTGGCCATGGCGGACGCCGACCACGTGACGCAGGTGGCGGCCAATTTCCTCATCAACAGCCAGCACGCCCTGGCCGGCATTGCCGGCGACCGGCTGATCAAGGTACGGACCTTCCGCGGCGATCGCGGCAATCCCGGCTTCTCGGTCGAGGACAACGGGCCCGGCATTCCCGAAGCGATCCGCAACCGCATCTTCGAATCCTACTTCACCACCAAGCCGGTCGGAGTGGGCACCGGCATCGGCCTGTCGATCTCGAAATCGATCATCGAGCGGCACAATGGCAATGTCTGGTTCGAGGAAGTGCAGCCCCGAGGCGCGCGTTTCGTTGTCCAGTTGCCAGCCATTTCGGCGGGCATCGCTGCTGCCGGCGAGAGCCAGCCACGCTCGAGCGGCCTGCGCCATGCCTTGATCATCGACGACGAGCCTGATGTCGCGGGCTCCTTGTCCGACATTCTCGAATTGATGGGCATCAAGTCGCGCATCGCGCCGGTCTGGGAATCGGGCACCGCCACCTTGAGCGGCCATATGCCGCCTGACATCGTCTTTTCGGACCTGCGCATGCCCGGCACATCGGGCATGGCCATCTACCGCGAGCTGCTTGCCGAGCGGCCCGAACTGGCACGGCGTTTCGTGCTGGTCACCGGCGATCTGATCGGCGCCAAGGCGGAAATAGAAGCCTTGCCGGCGCAGCAGCGGCCGCAGATCCTGGAAAAGCCGTTCAGCACGCTGGATGTGCGCAGCGTGCTTTCAACCATTGCCGAGCAGACCGTGTTGAAGGGCTAGAGCGGTTCACCGTTTCATGGAAATGGCGAACCGGCTCTAACCCTTTGTTCTGACGCAATTCCAAAGGGAAAGCGCTACGCGCTTTTCCCGGGAAAACCGCTCGCGCTTTTGCTGGAATTGCTAAAAAAGAAGCTCCCGGCCGACTGTGCGGCGGGAGCTGAATGGAGCGCTGGAGGAGCGCTCGGGGAGGTCAGAGCAGGACCCCGAAAGGGAACGGTTCCGGGATCACGCTTCGACGGAAATCAGAAAATGTTTGGCGTGGTGGTCAGCGGCGCGGCATTGGCGATCATCCGGATCGCGCGGGCCTTGTGCGTCCCGGACTGTTGGGCGATGGCGCGCAGGCAATCGACGCTCTCGGCGCCCCATGCCTGCCCCTTGCAGGCAAAGTCGAGCGCCGGCATCGGCAGCCGAGCAGTCTTGACTGTCGTCGGCGCCCCGTCGACCACATTGGCCGGCGGATTTAGCGAGGCGAAGGCCGGCCCGACTGTCGGCGTGAGCGCCATGCCGATGATGGCGCAAGCAGCCAGCCCCATGAACATGGCCATGGGGTGGTCGCTGGCGCGTTGGCGCAGCGCCAGTTTCGGACGGCGGTCAGCGCGCTCTGGAGCCTGGAGGCGGTGTTCGCTGGTGACGATCTCGACTTTCGCATGCATTGCCTTCCCCTTCGCTGCGTTTCTTTTTGATGATGAAACGAACTTAATCGCACTTTGTAACAGCACAAAATTGGTGTGGCTCTGGCAATGTAACGGAATTGAAACAGCGGTATCGGGCAAAACCGGGCAGAATCGGTCATTCCGGCTCACACTTCGCCGAGGCAAGGTAATCCCAGGTCGCCTTCAGCCAGGCAGCGCCACCCCAACGCCTGCCGGACGGCAGATCGACCGCGGCGCAGCGAGCGCTTTTTGCAACCGGCAAGGCGTCTTGTTCGTCTGCTTCCGCGCTTGTGAAACGACGTGGCAACGGCATTTCGGAACCGGGGCTAACATCCGGATTCTCCGCGATTTTCCCGGGCAGTCGCCGCGTCGAAATCATTCGAATTTTCGCAAACCATTGCATTTCAATGCAAAATATGATTTTATTGAATGATTATTCAACAAAAAGAAGAGACGTTTTATGAACCCGCACCTCCGTGACGTGGCGATCCCCAACGATTGGGACCGGCGGGGACTGCCGGGCTGGAGCTACCATTCCGATGCCCTTCTCGAACTCGAGAAGGAGCAAGTCTTCCGCAACCATTGGCAGATCGTCGGCCATGTCAGCGACATCCCGAACGCCGGCGACTATCTGACCATGGATGTGGTCGGCGAACGCGCCTTGATCGTGCGCGGCAAGGACGGCGTCGTGCGCGGCTTCAACAATATGTGCCGCCACCGCGGCAGCCGTGTCGTCGCCGACAGCCAGGGCAATTGCAAGAACGCGCTGGTGTGCCCGTTCCATGGCTGGGTCTACAATCTCGACGGCACGCTGCGCGGCGCCGCGCGCCCGCGCTCCTTCCCCGATCTCGACAAGACCGAGTTCGGCCTGATGCAGCTCGACCTCGAAGTCTGGATGGGTTTTATCTTCATCCGCTTTCGCAATGGCGGACCGCAGCCTTCGGTCGCCGAGCTGATGAAGCCGATCGAGCCCGAATTCGCGCATTACAACGCCGCCGACATGGTGCCGTCCTGGGGCATCTGGACCCAGAAGACGCCGGTCAACTGGAAGTCGGTGCGCGATGTCGACAATGAGGGCTATCACGTCGCCATGGCGCATCCTGCCCTGCAGGATCTTTATGGCGCGACCTATTTCGATGAGCCCTTCATCAATGGCGTATCGCGCTCCTTCGCCACCTACAATCCGCATGCCGGCCGCCGCTGGAGCGTCAAGAACTACGTCAAGATCGCGCCGGAGCCGGCGCATCTGCCGGACTATCTGAAAAAGGCCTGGGTCTATTACGGCATCTTCCCCAACGCGGTCATTTCGGTGATGCCGGAATCCGTGCAGTTCTATCAGGAGTTTCCGCTGTCGACGGGCGAGACCCTGCTGCGCGGCGCCATCTACCGCTACCGCGACGAAAGCCGCGAGCAGGCCGCCGCCCGCTACCTCTCCTTCCGCATCGACCGCGACACCATGTCGGAAGATGTCCAGCTGTCGGTGTGGTCGAACGAATCCATGCTGTCCGAAGCCTTCGAGGGCTTTTATCTCTCCGACCTCGAATATGGCGTGCGCACCCACCACGATCATCTGCGCAAGATGCTGCCGGTGCTGGGCCTGGAAACGGCGCCCGAGGAGAAGGACATGTGGAATTTGAACGACGCGCTGAGGTCGCGGCCGTAGCTTCCTTCTCTCTGTCCTACGGGAGAAGGAAGATACTTTACCCCCGCCACACTCCCTCTTTCCTCAGATCATCCATGGTCCGCGAAATGCCCTCGCGCAGGATGCCGACCATGTCGTCGATCTGCTCGCGCGTGATGATCAGCGGCGGCGACATCACGCACATGTTGATCAGCGGCCGCACCAGCAGGCCGAGCTCATGGCAGTGGGCGTCGATGCGTTTGCCGACATCCTTGTCGAGCTGCAGCGGGTTCTTGCTTTCACGGTCGGCGACGCATTCGACGCAGCCCATCAGCCCGGCGCCGCGCACCTCGCCGACCAGCGGCAGCTCTTCCAGCGTCTTCAGCCGCGCCTGGAAATAGGGCGCGACCGCGCGCGTGTGAGCAAGCACGCCCTCTTCCAGCAGGTCGAGGTTTTTCAACGCCACGGCGCAGCCGATGGGGTGGCTGGTATAGGTCAGGCCATGGCCGAACATCGCGTCGGGATGGTTCGAACGGCGCAACTCCTGCAGCAGCCGTTCCGAGACGATGACGCCGCCGAGCGGGAAATAGCCCGAGGTGACGCCCTTGGCGAAGGTGATCATGTCGGGATCGATGCCGAACACGTCGCCCGAGGCGAAGACATGGCCGAGCCGGCCGAAG
Organism: Mesorhizobium sp. WSM4307; assembly: GCF_007003945.1. Lineage (NCBI taxonomy): Bacteria > Pseudomonadati > Pseudomonadota > Alphaproteobacteria > Hyphomicrobiales > Phyllobacteriaceae > Mesorhizobium > Mesorhizobium sp. WSM4307. The sequence goes on along the minus strand of NZ_VFTB01000010.1, from coordinate 144,638 downwards.
CCCGTCACCACCTCGTCGGAGACATAGAGGATGTCGTTGTCGCGGCAGATCTCGCGGATGCGCTTGAGATAGCCGTCGGGCGGGATCACGACGCCCCCCGATGCCTGCACCGGCTCGCCGACGAAAGCACCGATTTTGTCGGCGCCGACACGGGCGACCGTGTCGCGGAACTGGTCGACGAGAAAGTCTGTGAAGGCGGCAAGGCCCATGCCTTGCGGGCGGCGGAACGGATCGGGTGAGGACAGCTTGATCACCAGCTCGTCGGCGCCGTCCATCCAGTCGCGATCGCGCGGGCGGCCGTTGAGCGAGGCCGACAGATAGGTCGAGCCGTGATAGGCGCCGCCGCGCGACAGGATCAGCTTCTTTTCCGGTCGGCCGCGCACATTGTTGTAGAACTGCATGAAGCGCAGCGCCGTCTCCACGCCGGAAGAGCCGCCGGTGGTGTAGAAGACATGGCTGAGATCACCCGGCGCATGGCCGGCGACGCGCATGGCAAGTTCGGCCGACGGCGCGTTCATCGTGTACCAGGGCGTGTTGTAGGACAGCGCCATCGCCTGCTCGTACATCACCCTGGCGAGTTCCTCGCGGCGGTGGCCGACATTGACGCACCACATGCCGGCAGGCCCGTCGATCAGCCGCTTGCCGGTGCTGTCGGTGATGTAGATGCCGTCGCCCTCTCCGATCAGCGCGCGGGCTTCGGCACCGACGGAACCGGCATAAGGCCAGGGCTGGATGAGATGGCGCTTGCCCAGTTCAATGGCATCGTCACCGCCGGACGCCGCCATTTCGGTCGCCTTCAGGTCCCTCACCGCAGCCATTGTCGTCTCCACATCTCTGTCGATTTTTTCTTGAGCATAAAATTCGGTGGCAAAGGCCACAAATGGCGGCTTTCCTCGCCTAATTTTGAATGTCCGTTCAATCAATATCTCAGAAATAGCGCTTGATTTCAATCCACGGATGCGCGCAAGATGAAAGAAAGCCGGCAAGCTAGGAACGCGACCAGCAAAAGTGGTCACCGGTTTTGTTTTCGATCGCGTTCCAAGGATAAGTGGGAACAAACAGCCGGTATCAGCACAATGGGATGCGCATGGCGGAACAGTCCAGGCCAGCAACCGCGATCACGCCCGGAGCCCTGCCCCCCGGAGTCTGGCAATGACGGCGACCGTGGAAGGGTCGCCCCCGTTGCGCATGACGCGGGCCAGACGAAATGCCCTTCTGCAATCCGAACCCGTCCAGGGCTTTGCCCTGATCAGCCCGACCTTTCTCTACGCCCTCGTCCTGCTGGTCCTGCCGATCCTGGTGGTCATCGCCCACTCCTTCTGGACGCAGCACTACCTGACAATCGACCGCACCTTCACGCTGGAAAACTACCGCGTGGCGCTGACCGAGCCGATCTACCGCGATCTGTTGTGGCGCTCGCTCTACATCTCGCTGACGGTCAGCCTGTTCACCGTCATCCTCGCCTACCCGATCGCCTACTTCATTTCCTTCCATGGCGGCCGTCACAAGAGCCTGTGGCTGTTCCTCATCACCATCCCGTTCTGGACCAGCTATCTCTTGCGCGTCATGTCGTGGAAGGTCATCCTCGGTTATAATGGCGTGCTCAATTCCGGCCTGATGGGCCTCGGCATCATCGACGAGCCGTCTACGGCGCTGCTTTACAATTCGAGCGCCGTCATCATTACCCTGACCCATGCCTGGGCGGCCTTCGCCATCCTGCCGATCTTCGTCTCGCTGGAAAAGGTCGACCGCACGCTGGTCGAGGCAGCCACCGATCTCGGCGATGGTCCCTTGCGTTCATTCCTTCGCGTGACCTTGCCGCTGTCGGCGCCGGGCGTCATCTCGGCGGCGCTGATCGTCATGATCCCGACCGTCGGCGACTATGTCACGCCGAAGCTGGTCGGCGGCAAGGACGGCGTGATGATCGCCAACGCCATTCAGGCGCAGTTCGGCAAGGCGGCCAACTGGCCGCTGGGGGCCGCCCTTTCCGTCACCACCATGCTGATCGTCACCCTGATGGCCGGCGCCACGGTGCTGATCATCCGCGCACTGCAGAGGCTGGCACGATGAGGGCGCGGCGCCTCCTGTCGGGCGGCTGGCTGTCGGTCTATGCGTTTCTCTATATCGTCTTCCTCTATCTGCCCGTCATCTTCCTGCCGATCTTCTCGATCAACACGGCGCCGACGCCGAAATTCCCGCTCACCGGCTTCACCCTGCAATGGTATGCGGACCTGCCGCACACGCCGGCGCTGCTCGACGCCGCCTGGAACAGCCTGAAGGTCGGGGTCTGCGCGTCGGTTCTCGCCACCGTGCTCGGCATCCTCGCCGCCCGCTCGATCACCCGCTACCGCTATCCCGGCCGCCGCGCCATCAACGGCCTGATAATGGCGCCGCTGGTGCTGCCCGAGGTGATCGTCGCCATCTCGATGCTGCTGGTGATGCTGCAGCTGGGCTTGAGCCTCTCCCTGTTCACGGTCGTGCTCGGCCATGTCCTGATATGCATTCCCTATTCGATGACGGTGCTGACCTCCGGCTTCGAGGGCTTCGACCGCAGCCTGGAGGAAGCCTCCGCCGATCTCGGCGAGAGCGCCTTCGGCACCTTCCGCCGCGTGACGCTGCCGATGGTGGCGCCGGCCATCATCTCCAGCCTGCTCGTCTGCTTCACCATCTCGCTCGACGAGTTCATCATCGCCTTCTTCCTGACCGGCACCGAAGCGACGCTGCCGATCTACATCTGGGGCCAGTTGCGCTTCGCCTCGAAACTGCCCGGCGTGCTGGCGCTGGGCACGCTGCTTCTGGTTGCCTCTTTCGTTTTGATGACCGTCGCCGAAATCCTGCGTCGCCGCGCGGCCAGGCGCACCCAGAACGAGGGAGGCCTCTATGCCTGAACAGCCGCAGATCGAGCGCCCCCAATCCGATCCAGCCCAATCTGATCGGTCGATGATCGAGATCCGAAACGTCACCCGCAGCTATGGGTCGTTCAAGGCGCTCGACGACGCGTCCCTGACCATCAAGGAAGGCGAATTCTTCTCGCTGCTCGGCCCGTCCGGCTGCGGCAAGACCACGCTTTTGCGCATGATCGCCGGCTTCGACAACCCGACCAGCGGTTCGATCGCGGTCGGCGGCCAGCCGATGGAAGGCATTCCGGCCAACCGCCGGCCGACCAATATGGTGTTCCAGAGCTATGCGATCTTCCCGCACCTCAATGTCGAGCAGAACGTCGCCTATGGGCTGAAGCGGCTGAGGCTGCAGGGCGGAGAGGAGAAACGCCGCGTCGAGGAGGCTCTGGCGCAGGTCTCGCTGACCGGGCTTGGCAAGCGGCTGGCCACTGAACTGTCCGGCGGCCAGCGCCAGCGCGTGGCACTCGCCCGTGCGCTGGTCATGCGGCCGAAGGTGCTGCTGCTCGACGAGCCACTGTCGGCGCTCGACAAGAAATTGCGCGAGCAGATGCAGGTCGAGCTGCGCCGCCTGCAGCAGGCCGTCGGCATCACCTTCGTGCTGGTCACCCACGACCAGTATGAGGCGCTCGCAATGTCCGACCGCATCGCGGTGATGTTCGGCGGCAGGATCGCGCAGGTCGCCTCGCCCAAGGAAATCTACCAGCGCCCGGTCAACCGCCAGGTCGCCGACTTCCTCGGCGGCATGAACTTCGTCAAGGCCGAGATCGTCGAGGAGAACGGCGCCTCGCTGATCGTCGACACACTGGGATTCGGCCGTGTGAAAACCGACAAGCCGAAGGCCTTCATGCGCAATGGCGGCGCGGCCACGCTGGGGATCCGCCCCGAGCGTCTGCGCGTGCTGTGGGACAATGCGACAGCTAAATTCGAGGTTGCCGGCAAGGTGGTCGAACGCCACTATTTCGGCGAGATCACCCATCTGATCGTCGAGATACCGGGGCTGGAAAAGCCACTGTCGGTGACCGAGACCAACGATTTCGGCGCCGACGACATTCCGGTCGGCACACCGATCCGCCTTGCCTACGATCCCGAGGCGCTGGTGGCGATGGGGGATTGAAGCATGATCCCCAAAAGTCGAAACTGGTTTTGGGAAAAGATCATGCTCAGCTAACAAGCTCGGCGATTATGTTTCTCGCCGAGATGCGCCCGGCGACGATCGCGCCTTCGACATAGCCGGGGAATGACGGCGATAGTTCCGAAGCGGCGAAATGCACCGGGGGAGCACCCGCGAGAATCGTCCGCTCGGCATCCCTTGCCGTCGCATCGACTATGAGGTCGCTGTAAGCGCCGCCGCTCCAGCGGTCATGGATCCAGTCGCGCTGGCTGAAATCTTCACTATCGGCCGCGCCCGGACCAAGAGCAGCCACCAGCCTTGCCGTCACTTCCGCGCGCAACGCCGCATCGCTGAGTGCACGCCATCGAAACGCTAGCGGTCCGCCGACAAAGACGACGAGCGCGGCATGCTCCGCGTCCCTGCTGGCGTCGCAGGCAAACAGCCCCGGCAGGTCGCGCCACATCACCATGCCGCTCAAACCCTGCTCGCGCCAGAATGGCTTGGGATAGCGCACCAGGATCTTGATCACCGCGCCGCTCTCCCAGACGCCAAGTGCCTTCGCGAGTGTCGCCGGCAAGGCCGGCGCGAAAGCGAGCTTCGCGGCCGTCGCCGGCGGCAGGGCGACCAGCACCTGGCGCGCTTGGATCACGCCATTGCCAGTGACGACACGAACGCCTTGCGACCAGTGCTCGACACGCGTGACCGGTTCGCCAAGCCGCACCCGGTCGCCGAGATCGCCAGCCAGATCCTCGGCTAGCGATTGCATGGTCTCGCGCAGAGAATACTGCAGCTCGGGCACCTCGTTGGTGATGCGCCGGTCATTGTCGATCAGGTGCCAGAGCGGCACCTTGTCCATTGGCAGGCACCAAAGGCCTTCGATCATCGAGCGGAAAGCCGTCTTGGCATCGACGGGATCAGGCTGCTGTTCCAGCCAGGCCGCGACGCTCATGCCGGCGATCGACGGGTCGTCCGGCTCGACGCCGTTCATGCGCTCGCGGATCGCCATCGCGCCGTGATAGGTCTGCTTGGCGTCCTTGGGCCGCATCGACGGATGTGTGGTGAAGTCGCCCTCGACATAGGTTTCGACGAATGTCTTGCCGCGCGCCTTCGCCAGCGCCATCACTTCGGGCATGTCCTCGCACAGGAATTGGCCGCCGCTGTCGATGCGCTCGCCAAGTCCATTCCGAACGGCTTCCACCCGCCCGCCGACACGATCGCGCGCCTCGAGCAGCACGAAATCGATGCCAGCCTGCTTCAGCTCAAGTGCGGCCGACAAGCCGGTGAAGCCGGCACCGACGATGACGACGTCGGTTCTTTCCAGTTCGTCAGTCAATAGCCGGCCTTGATCTTCTCGAATTCGTCGACCATGCGCTTTTTCAGTTCGGGCGCGACCGGCTGCTGGAACAGCGTCTTGTCGAGGAACTTGTCGATGTCGTCGAAACCGCGCTCGGCCAGCACCTTGTGGTCGATCGCGGCCATGCCGGCACTGTTGCCATGGCCGTAGCCGAATGTCGTGACCATGTATTTCGAAATATCGGGCGCATTGACCGCGTTCAGGAAATCATAGGCCTGGTCGAGCTTGCCCGGCGCGTCCTTCATCAGCACGTAGCCACACACCCAGGTGGACATGCCTTCTCTGGTGTCGCGGTTCATGGCGATGGGAACACCTTGCCCGCTCATCGCGATCAGTGTCTGGCCCCAACCCCAGGCAAGGTCGACCTCATTGCCGGAAAAAGCCTGGTCGATGTCGCTCGAGTCGGTCCAGTAGAGACGCACGTTCTTGTGCACCTGGCGCAGGAAATCAGACGCCTCCTTGAACTGCGCGTTGGTCATCTTGGTCCAGTCCTTCAGGCCAATGACCAGGCTCGCCAGCGCGTAGGCATCGTCGACATTGTCGCCGATGGTGACGCGGCCCTTGAATTTCGGGTCGGCCAGGATCCGCAGCGACTGCGCCTCGTCAGCCGTTACATTGTCGGTGCGGTAGAGCAATGCCGTGTTGCCCCAGTCGAACGGCATGAACCAGGCCTTGCCGTCGGGCGTGGTGGCGAGGTTCTTCATCGCCATGATGCCGGGATTGAGGTCTTTCCAGCCCGTGATCCTTGACGTGTCGAGCGGCTGCAGCAGGCCCGCGTCGCGCCACTTCGCCACGCTTTGCGAACAGGGATGCGCGATATCGGTCTTGAAGCCCGCCCGCATCTTCTCGAAGGCTTCGTCCTCGTCGCCGAAGAAGGCGAAGGTCGGCTCGGCGCCGTGTTTGGCGGTATAGGCGGGATGCAGCAGCGGGTCCTCGTAACCGGACCAGTCGAACACCACGAGATCGCCGCCGCCTTCCGCCCAGGCATAGGCCGCGCCGGCGCCGATCGTGCAGGCGGCGGCAAGCGCCAGGCGGCGTAGCATCGGCGTCATGGCAAACTCCCCCATCGCGAAAAGGCTTCTGCGAGGTTAGGAGAAATCATCCGCTTTGGCGAGGCCCGTCCGCCGTCGTGCCGGCAACGGACGGGCAGCCGGGACGAGAACTTACATTCCTTGTTTGAGCATGATCTCTGGACAAAACGGGCTCCCGTTTGTCCGAGAAAACCGGCCCCCACTTTTCGGGATCATGCTCAGTACCCGGCTTTGATCTTCTCGAATTCGGCGATCATCTTCAGCTTGAGATCGGACGGCAGCGGCGACTGGAACAGCGTCTTGTCGACGAATTTCTGCACGTCGTCATAGCCTTTTTCCCTGAGGATCGCCTGGTCGACGCCGGCCATGCCCTTGGCGTTGGCCTGGCCATAGCCCCAGTCCTTGACCAGCACCTTGGCTGTCTCCGGATCGTTGATGGCGTTCAGATAATCATAGGCCTTGTCGATGTTGCCGGGCGCGTCCTTGAACAGCACATAACCACAGACCCAGGTCGAGATGCCTTCATTCGTATCCTTTATCGACTTGATCGGCACGCCTGCCTTGACGGACTGCACCGTGGCATCGTTCCAGGCCCAGGCGAGGTCGACCTCGCCACCGCTCAACAGCTGCACGATATCGGTGGTGTCGGTCCAGTAGGAGCGGACGTTCTTGTGCACCTGGCGCAGGAAGTCGGAAGCCTGCTTGAACTGGTCGTCCGTCATCTTGGTCCAGTCCTTGAGGCCAATGGCGAGGCTCGCCAGCGCATAGGCGTCGTCGACGTTGTCGCCGATCGACACCCGGCCCTTGAACTTCGGATCGGCAAACGCCTTCAGCGACTGCACGTCCTTGGCGTCGATCTTGGAGGAGTTGTAGGTGAGCTGCGTGTTGCCCCAATCCCAAGGCATGAACCACGCCTTGCCGTCATCGGTGGTGGCGAGATTTTTCATCGCCATGATGCCGGGATTGAGGTCCTTCCAGCCCGTGATCTTCGAGGTGTCGAGCGGCTGCAGGAGACCCGCCTCGCGCCACTTCGTCACGCTCTGCGAGCAGGGGTGGCCGAGATCGGCCTTGAAGCCCGAGCGCACCTTCTCGAACGCCTCGTCCTCGTCGCCGAAGAAGGCGAAGGTCGGCGAATCGCCGTTCTTCTCGACATATTTCGGATGGAAGCTCGCATCCTCGTAGCCGGACCAGTCGAACACGATCAGGTCCTTGTCGGCGGCAACGGCAAGCGCTGCCGCCGAAGCCGCAAGCGCGCCACCCAGCGCCAATGTCAATGTCAGACGTCGGCTAAGCTTCTTCATGCTGTTCCATCCTCTTTTGGTCTTGCCGGTCTTGGCGGCCGGCTGTTGCTAACCGTAATGCTTCGGGAAGGCAGCGGCCAAAAAAGCGTTGGCGGCCTGCAAGGCAGTTTCGCGCGTTGTGTCCTCGGTACCCATCATCAGCCGCAGCCACAGCCCCTCCAGCATGGCCGACAGCGCCAGCGCCATCACCTGCGGCTCATAGGCATACGGGCCGCTGTGCTTGAGCGTCGTGCAGAGATCGACGAAGACCTGCTGGTAATAAGCGTCGCGGGAGCTGCTGAGCGCCTGATAAGTCGGCCGCGACTTGGCCTCGCCCCAGAAGGCCAGCCAGGCGGCGAGCTTGCGCTTGTTGCAGATCGAGCGGTCGAAGTCGGCCCACACCAGCTGCTGCAGCTGCCGCGCCGGATCGTCGCCTGCCTTTTGCAGGGCGGCGCGCCAATGCGCCGAATACTCGTCATACATATGCTGCAGCGTCGCGATCAGCAGCTTTTCCTTGCTCTCGAAATGGAAGTTGACGATGCCGCGCGACAGGCCCGCGCCATCGGCGACATCGGCCATCGTCGTCTCGGCATAGCCGCGCTTGGCCAGCGAATCGATCGTCGCCTCGATCAGCTGCAGCTGACGGACCTCCTTCGAAGCCTTGCGTCCCCGCTTCTCGGTCTCGGCTTTCCCCGCCGGTTCAAGGAGGGCATCCTTGGCGTCTGCCGTTTTCATGGGTGTGATCGTCTCCAGCATCGCCGGCTATCCAATCGCATCCGGCTTCCACCCGCGAAGATGAGTGGGACGGTGCTCGCCACTGTCAAGGACCTTCTGCATGGCCTCCCAGGTTCTGATGTTCTTGTCGACATAGGCAGCGCCGACCACGGCGGCGACCGGCGCATAGAGCGGTCCTTTCAGCCTTTCCAGCTCGCCACGCGCCACCTCGCGGTACCAGGGATTGCGGTCCCTGACGGTGACATTGGCAAAGCCGGCGCGCCGCATCGCTTGCGCATAGCGCGCCGGCGAGGCCATGGCGAAGGACAGCCCTTCCGCCGCGATATAGGCCTTCATCTGGGGCGACGGGTCACCATCATGCGAGATCATCCAGTTGGAGGCGACAAAGACGCCGCCCGGTTTCAGCACGCGGAAGATCTCGGCGAACAGGCCGTCCTTGTCAGGCACATGCAGCAGCGCGTCCTTGGAGAAGACGACGTCGAAACAGCGATCGGCGAAAGGCAGCGGCCCGGGCGGCGCCTGAATGAAGCTGGCACGCTCGGTGACACGCGCGGCGGCTCGCCGCCTGGCCGCCTCGATCACCGGCTGTTCGACATCAAAGCCGGTGGCGTGGGCGACGCCATGGCGCTCGACCAGATGCAGCGTGATGCCGCCGGAGCCGCAGCCAATATCGAGAATCGTCTTGCCCTTGAGCGAGAGCCCTTCGACAACCCGGTCGACTTCTTCAGGTCCACCCGGCGACAGGTAGCCATCGCCCCACAGCGCCTCGAGGAAGCGGATGGCGGTATCGTCATACTCGGCATCTGCCGTTTCGATCATCAGCCCTCGATCCCCAATCGATGAATGCTCGTTTCGAACGCCGGCAAAGCGTAGCGCATACCGGGGAAAACGCAATATCATTTGTTGAACATTCATTCAGAATGACTGGACAGAATGGCCGATACCATGCCAAATTCCGCGTATTCGGGAACAGATCACGCAAAAATGAACAGCGGGTCGCACAGGGCAATTCCAGGAAAGGTGCGAGCGGTTTTCCCGGGAAAAGCGCGTAACGCTTTCCCTTGGGGAACTGCTTGGAAACAAACAGGCCGGGCCACAATGAAAGCTTGGGACGCGATCGTCATCGGCGGCGGACACAATGGCCTGGTCAATGCCTGCTACCTGCAGCGCGCCGGGCTCGACGTGCTGGTGGTGGAGAAGAACGGCTGGGTCGGGGGTGCGGCCACCAGCCGCGAGCTGACGCCGGGCTTCCTCTATTCCAATTGCTCCTATGTCTGCTCGCTGTTTCGCCCGGAAATCATGCGCGACCTCGAACTGCCGCGCTTCGGCCTGCAGGTCATTTCCTATGAGGGCGGCGCGGTGTTCACGAGGGATGGTGACTATCTCGCCAACTACCGCGACCATGATGCGCACCGCCGCGAATTCGCCCGCTTCTCCAGGCGCGACGCCGAGGCCTATGACCGCTACGCCCGCGACGTGACGCGGCAATGCCGCTTCATCCAGCCGCTGCTGATGCGCACCGCGCCCGACCCGACCAGTTTCAAGCCGCGCGACCTTGGCGAACTGCTCTATCTCGGCAAGAAATTCGCCGGCCTGTCGGCGGAAGAAATGGCGCTGACGCTGCGCTTCTGGACGATGTCGATCTCGGACTTCCTCGATGAGTATTTCGAGACCGATGTCATCAAGGCGAACTTCGCTTTGTCGGGGATCATCGGCACCGCGCTCGGACCGATGTCGCCCGGCACGGCCTACGTGCTCTTGCATCACTATATGGGCGAGGTCGACGGCTCGGTCGGCGCCTGGGGCTATGCGCGCGGCGGCATGGGCGCGGTCACCAAGGCATTGGCCGCATCGTTCAAGGGCTCGGGCGGCACCATCCGCACCAGCGCCGAGGTCGACCAAGTGCTGGTGAGCCGAGGCAAGGCCAGGGGCGTGGTGCTGGCCGGCGGCGAGGAGGTTTACGGCAAGCTCGTCGTCTCCAATGCCGACGTGAAGCGCACCTTCCTGAAGCTCGTCGAGGAAAAGGAACTGCCCGACATTTTCCTGCGCCGGGTGAAGAACTTCAAGATCCGCGGCTCCTCCGGCAAGGTCAACATCGCGCTGGATTCGCTGCCGGAATTCCCGGCGCTGCCGAAGGATTCGCCGGTCTATCGCGGCGACATGCATTTCACCGATTCGATGGAGCGCATGGAGCGCGCCTATGACGACTGGAAGGCCGGGCGTTGGTCGGCCGATCCCTTCCTCGACATGGTCATCCCGACGACGCTCGACCCGACCATGGCGCCGCCGGGTAAGCACTTCATGAGCTGCTTCGTGCAATACGCGCCGCCCAAGGTGAACGGCCGCGACTGGACCGATGCCGACCGTGACGGTTTCGCCGAAAGCGTGATCGCGCAGATCGCCGAGTACTCGCCCGGCTTCCGCGACCGCATCGTCCATATGGAGGTGCGCACGCCGCGCGAAATCGAGGCCGAGGTCGGCTTGACGGAAGGCAATATCTTCCAGGGTGAACTGACCTTCGACCAGCTTCTGTTCAACCGCCCGGTGCCGGGCTACGCGCAATACCGCTCGCCGGTCGGCGGGCTCTATATGTGCGGCTCCTCGACCCACCCGGGCGGCGGTGTCATGGGCGCGCCCGGCCGCAATGCGGCAGCCGAAATCCTGCGCGATCTTGCCAAATCCACCTCGCATATGAGCCCGGCCCATGACGTCATTTGATGCAATCGTCATCGGCGGCGGCCACAACGGCCTCGTCGCCGCCGCCACGCTGGCCAAGGCCGGCCGCAAGGTGCTGGTGCTGGAGGCAGGCAGAGAAGTCGGCGGCGCCGCGCGCACCGAGGAATTCGCCTCGGGCTTTCGCGTCTCGTCGATCGCTCACCTGCTGAACCGGTTGCACCCCGACGTGGTGAAGACGCTGGAACTGGAGACGCATGGGCTGCAATTCGCCCGCGCCGACTTCCTGCCGTCTGTGGCGCTAGCGATGGACGGTCCGGCGCTGATGCTGCATGGCGCCTATGGCGAGGTGCTGACCGGCGCCAGTTCCTCCGAACAGTCCGCCTGGAAGGACTTGCGCGCGCAACTGCTGCGCTATGCCGGCATCCTCAAGCCCTTCCTCTCCCGCCGGCCGCCCGATCTCGCCGGCATGTCGTTGATGGAGACCGCAGGGCTTGGCCAGACCGCGTTGGCGCTGAAAAAACTCGGCAAGGAAGACATGCGCGACTTCTTGCGCGTGCTCTTGATGAACGTCGCCGATCTGCTCGACGAGCAACTTGAAGATACCAGGCTGAAAGGCCTGCTCGCCTTCGACGCCACCCTCGGCAGCCATCTCGGCCCGCGCTCGCCAACCTCGTTGCTCGGCCTCTACTATCGCCTGGCCGGCGAGACCGGCGGAACGGCCGGTGCGCAGGTCCTGCCGCAAGGCGGCATGGGCGCCGTCGTCGCCGCCATTCGCGCCGCGGCGGAGAAGGCCGGCGTCACCATCCGCACGTCGGTTGCCGTGGCGAAAATCACCGTCGAGAAGGGCCATGCCGTCGGCGTCGCGCTCGACACTGGCGAGGAACTGCGCGCCAGGACTGTTGTCTCGGCGATCAACCCGGCAACGACCTTCCTCGACCTTGTCGGGCCGCGCGAGATCGACACCGGTTTCGTGCGCAAGATGAAAAGCATCCGCATGAAGGGCGACGCCGCCAAGCTTCATCTGGCGCTCGACCGGCCGCCGCAATTCACCGGTGCCGATGCCGCCGCTCAAAAGGGCCGCCTGGTCATCGCGCCCTCGCCCGATCATGTCGAGCGCGCCTTCAACCCATGCAAGTATGGCGAATTCTCGCCTGAGCCGGTGCTGGAAATCACGCTGCCCAGCCTCGCCGACCCGTCGCTCGCGCCCGACGGCGCCTGTGTGCTGTCGGCAGTGGTGCAATACGCGCCCTACGCGTTGAAGGAAGGCTGGGTTGCCGGCAAGCCGAAATTCCTCGAGGCGATCATGGCGCAGCTCGAGGCTTACGCGCCCGGCATCGGCAAGAGCGTCGTTCACGCCGAGCTTCTGACACCGGCCGATATCGAGATGCGCTACCGCATGCCCGGCGGTCACTGGCACCATGGCGAGCTGCAGGCCGACCAGATGCTGATCTCGCGGCCCGTCTCCGGCGGGTCGGGCTACGACACGCCGCTCGAAGGGCTGTTCCTGGCCGGCGCCGGCTCGCATCCCGGTGGCGGCGTCTCCGGGGCCCCAGGCCTCAACGCGGCGCGGCGCATCATTGCGATGAAGGGATAGGTCATGGCCCAGGCAACCAGGAAGAAGTCCGTTGCAAAGACGGCCGATGCGGCTGTCTCCGCCCGCATCGCCGCGCAATCGCATTTCCGCACGCTGCGCCTCGGCACGCCGTTCCAGCCCCGCCTCGACGCATTGGCCAAAACCCAGGACTGGTACAATTGGGCCGGCTACCGCGCGCCGCATTCGCTGTGGGACGAGGAACTCGAATATTTCGCCATCCGCAGCCAGGCGGCGCTGTTCGACATCTCGCCGATGACCAAATACCGGATCGAGGGGCCGGATGCCGAAGCCTTCCTCGACCGCGTCACGCTGCGCGATGTGACAAAACTCAGGCCCGGCCGTGTCCACTACACGGCATGGTGTGACGACGAGGGGTTTGTCCTCGATGACGGCACGCTGTTTCGCCTGTCGCCGACGCGTTTCCGCCTGTGTTCGCAGGAGCGGCATCTGCCCTGGCTGCTCGACAGCGCCATTGGTTTCGACGTCATCGTCGAGGAAGAAACCGAGGCCGTCGCCGGGCTGGCATTGCAGGGGCCAACCTCCTTCGCCGTGCTGCGCGATGCCGGCTTCGCTGGTGTCGAGAAGCTCAGGGTTTTCGACCTTGCGGATTTCCCGCACGACCACACATCCGTCACCATCTCGCGCACCGGCTTCACCGGCGATCTCGGCTACGAACTGTTCGTGCCGGCCGACAAGGCGCTGGGCCTCTGGGACCGGGTGATGGCGGCGGGCGAGCTGCGCGGGATCCGCGCCATCGGCTACACCGCCCTCAATCGCGCGCGACTCGAGGCCGGGCTGATCGTTGCCAATGCCGACTTCACCACCGCCGAGCACGCCATCCGCGCCGATCGCTTGCGCAGGCCCGACGAGATCGGTCTCGGCTTCATGATCGATCCGCAGAAAGCCCATTTCAACGGCCGCCGCGCCATCCTCGAGGCGCGCGCCAAACGCAGGCTGCGCCATGTGCTGGTCGGGCTGGAGATCGAGGGCAACATCCCGGCCGAACACGCCATCGTCTATCACAGGAAGCATCAGGAGGTCGGACTGGTCAGCGCCGCCATGTGGTCGCCAATGGCCAAGCGCAACATCGCCATCGCCTCGCTGGCGCGGCCCTATGGTGATACTGTCGTGGAAGACCTTTGGGTCGAGATCTACGCCATGCGCGAGCTGCAGTATCAGAAGCTGATGAAACGGGCCAAGGTGGTGGCGCGGCCCTTCATCAAGCTCAACCGCCGCACCGCCAATCCGCCGGCGGATTTCTGACCATGACCGACGAAGCGGAGCTGGAGGCGGCCGAGCAGTGGGAGCTGGTCAACACGCCGCTCGGCGAAAAATGGTCGGGCCGCACGCGCTATGCCGCCGCCATGTTCTTCTACAAGCGCGGCGAGATGAGCGCCGAGACGCTCGAGGTCTACCGCATCTGCGCGCGGCTCGATAAGGAGAATCCGCTGCCGATCATCCGCGACCGCGGCGTCGGCAAGGATTGGCTCAAAAGGATCGGTTTCGAGTAGCGCCAGCGCGCTACCCAATGGTTCTTTCGAGCATGCTCAGCCAGTTGCGGTAAGCGATCTTCTCGATCAGGGCACGGCCAAAACCACGCGCGGCCAAGGCGTCGATCAGCTTCGGCAGTCCGGCGACGTCGCCGATGACCGCCGGGATCATGGCGCCGTCGAAATCGGAGCCCAGGCCGACGCCGTCCTCACCCAGCGCCTGCAGCAGGGAATCGACATGACGCACCATTATGTCGAGGCTGGTGTCGGCATTCATGCGGCCGTCCTCGCGCAGGAAGCCGGTGGCGAAGTTCAGCCCGACCATGCCGCCGGACTCGCGTATGGCGCCGAGCTGCCAGTCGGTGAGGTTGCGTGAATGGGTGCAGAGCGCATGCACGTTGGAGTGGGTGGCGACCAGCGGCGCGTCGCTGAGACCAGCGACATCGCGAAAACCTTTCTCGTTGAGATGCGAAAGATCGATCATGATCTTCAGTTCGTTGCAGGCCTTGACCAGCGCCTTGCCGGCATCGGTCAGCCCCGAGCCGGTATCCGGCGAGGATGGAAAGCGGAACGGCACGCCGTGACCGAAAGCATTCGGCCGGCTCCAGACGATGCCGAGCGAGCGCAGGCCGGCGGCATGCAACACGTCGAGCATGGTCAGTTCGGGATCGATCGCCTCGACGCCCTCGATATGGAACACCGCGGCGATCGTGCCCTTGGCCATGGCGTTGTGTATGTCGCCGGCTGTACGGCAGACGGCCAGAGCCCCAGCCCGCTCCAGCCGAAACAGGATCGAGGCCATCGCGATTGTCGAGTTGAGCGCATCGGCGCGCGGCACCTCCGGCGGCAGCGGCTCGCTGTCGCTCGGCGCCAAGGGCACGGCGCTGCGCCTGGCTTTCTCGACCGGCGGCGGAAAGATCGCGAACATGCCGCCGGCGAAGCCGCCCGCCTTGGCGCGCGGCAGGTCGATATGGCCGCCCGACTTGCCTTCGACGAACAGCTTTTCGACGTCCCTGTCCTTCGATTGATACAGCCTGAGCAGCGTATCGTTGTGGCCGTCGAAGACGGGGACGAGGTCGGTTTCGGTCATCGGGGGATCATTCAGTTCGTTTGTCGGCACGGCGAGACATCATATCTAGGCAAGATATCCGGTCGCGGCAAATGACAAAGCCAACCGGCAGCGGGGACTGCCCCCTTATCCCCCCGCTGCGGCCTATCGATGACGTGCTGCGCTCCCCTACTGTTTCAGCACGTCGGCCCATTCCGCGTGGCGGCGGAACTGGGCGTTGGCGAACGGGCACAGCGGGATGATCTTCTTGCCCGCCGCGCGCGCATCCTCGACGGCGCGGGTGACGAGCCGAAGCCCGGCGCCCTGGCCGCGAAACGCGTCCGGCACTTCGGTGTGGTCGATGATGATCTGGTGTTCACCGATCTTGGTGAAGGTCATCTCGGCCTCGGCGCCGCCGGGACCACGCAGCACATAGCGCCCTTTGGAGCCGCGGTCTTCCAGTTCGATTTCAGGCAGTTGGTCGGGCATGTCTAAACTCCTTGAGCGACACCGGCGAAGAGCCGCCGGGCCGCTTCGATTTCATTTGGCCGCACCTCGTGCCCGCCTTCGTGCCATTCCACTGTGACATCGGCACCGTCGGCACGCAAATAGGCCTCGAGCCGCGTCGTCAGGTTCGGCGGGCAGATCGGATCGCGCTTGCCGGCGGTCAGCAGCATGTGGCGGCCAGCGAGGCTGCCCTTGACCTGCGGTTCGAACGGGATCAGCGGATGCATCAGCACGGTGGCGTCGAACAGCTCGGGCTCGGCGAACACCACTGACGCCAGTATGTTGGCGCCGTTGGAATAGCCGAGGCCGAGCACCGCCGTGGGCTTCGCAGCCTCGACATGCGCCTTCACGAAGGCCGCCATCTTGTCCGTTGCCCGCGCAAGGTCGCTCATGTCGTAGACGCCCTCGCCGGCGCGACGAAAGAAGCGCGCCGCACCGTATTCGGAGACATCGCCGCGCGGCGAGATGATGGTGGCCTGGGGCACGAGATCGCGCCCCGGCGACAGAAGCTGGCTCTCGTCACCGCCGGTGCCGTGGAAGACGAAAAGCATGGGACCGCCCGGCGAACCGGGCAGCACCTTGTGGATGTAAGTGTCCTTGCTCATGGCTCAGCCTTCCAGCTTCTGCAGATGCTGTTCGAGATAGGGCCGCAAATGCTGATGCTGCGTCGGCAGCTTCAGCGCTTCACCCAGATGCGCGGTGTCTTCATCCCTGTCGAAACCCGGCTCGTTGGTGGCGACTTCGAACAGCACGCCGCCCGGCGTGCGGAAGTAGATCGCCCAGAAATAGTCGCGGTCGATCACCGGCGTCACCCCGTAGCCCGTATCCATCAACGCCTTGCGCACTTCGAGCTGCTTGGCGCGGTTCTCGACGGCGAAGGCGACGTGATGCACCGAGCCGGCGCCAAGGTCGGCGAAGGCCGCGGTCGGCAGCGATTCGATATCGACGACATCGGCGCCGTTGCCGTTCTTCACGGCAAGCCGTCTGACATTGCCCGATTTGTCGACTTCCTCGTAGCCCATGAATTTCAACAGCTCCTCGGTGGCGCCGCCATCCTTCAGCCTGAGCGAAACCGAGTGAAAGCCGCGGATCGCCTCGTCGGTCGCGATGCCGCCTTTGGCCCACGGCGCTCTGCTATCGGCCTTGTCCTCGACAAGCGCGAAACCGTCGCCATCGGGGCCGGCGAATCTGAGGCGCTTCTCACCAAAACTCTCCTCGCGGGAAACACCGCTCACGCCTTCGTCGGCGAAGCGCCTTTCCCAATAGGCGAGCGTGCCTTCCGGCACTGAGTAGACCGTGGTGCCGACTTCGCCGACGCCGGGACGGCCCTTGCCGATGTTGGGAAACGGAAAATAGGTCATCACCGAACCGGGCGTGCCAACCTCGTCGCCATAATAAAGATGGTAGACGTCGGGCGCGTCGAAATTGACCGTCTTCTTGACGCGGCGCAGGCCGAGCTTGTGGGTGAAGAAATCATTGTTCTGCCGGGCATCCCTGGCCATCGAGGTGACGTGATGGAGACCCTTGATCTGGTCGAGCATTGTCTTGCTCCTTCCCTTGTTGTTTGTGCGGCCCTCGCCGCTGTCCACGCCAATATGAGGACGCGACCGCTTGCGGCAAAGGCGCCAAACACAGAATGGACTGTGCTGTAAAAGTGAACGATGGAAAGAATTTTGTTCACCAATCGACTAACACGGGCGGTCTTGCGCCCTTGGCGGAAATCGGTTCCATGAATGGCATTCGACCATGCAGCGAAAGGTATCGCGAGTGACGGGAAAAGCCAGGCGCCCGAACGTTCTCCTGATCACTTGCGACCAATGGCGCGGTGACTGCGTGTCGGCCGCCGGCCATCCCGTGGTGAAGACGCCGAATGCCGACGCGCTGGCCGCCGAGGGCGTGCTGTTCAAGCAGCACTATGGCGGCGCGGCCCCTTGCTCGCCGGCGCGTGCCTGCCTCTACACCGGCCTCTACCAGATGAACAACCGCGTCTGCCGCAACGGCTCACCGCTCGACGCCCGTCATGGCAACATCGCGCAGCACGCGCGCGGCATCGGCTACGATCCAACGCTGTTCGGCTACACCGACGTGTCGCTCGACCCGCGCCTGCTGGCTTCAGGTGATCCCAGGCTGAAAACCTATGAAGGCGTGCTGCCCGGATTCACGGTGCGCCAGCTGTTGCCGGAGCATCAAAAGCAGTGGCTCTCCTGGCTGAAGCAGCAGGGCATCGATGCCAGCGCCGGTTCTCCCGACATCCACCGTCCTGCCGGCGAGGAAGACGATGACAGCGTGACCGAGGCGCCGCCAATCTATTCGAAGGACCATACGCCGGCGGCTTTCCTTGCCGGTGAGTTCATCCGCTGGCTCGGCGAGCAGGAACAGGCCACGCCCTGGTTCGCGCATCTGTCCTTCATCAGCCCGCACCCGCCCTTCATCGTGCCAGAGCCCTACAACACGCTATACGATCCGGCCGACGGCCCGGCCTTCCACCGTGCGGAAAGCTGGCGGGCCGAAGCGCAGGGCCATCCCTATCTCGCCTATGATCTCAGCCGGCGGTATCGCGCGAATTTCCGCCCCGGCGCCGCTGGCAAGGTGCACGACTGGAGCGAGGATGATTTCCGCCGCATCCGGGCGATCTATTACGGCATGATCTCGGAGGTCGACACCCAGCTTGGCCTGATATGGCAGGCGCTCAAGCTTTCAGGCGCGTGGGACGACACCATCATCGTTCTCACCTCGGACCATGCCGAGATGATGGGTGACCATTTCATGCTGGGCAAGGGCGGCTACTTCGACGGCAGCTACCACATCCCGCTGATCATTCGCGACCCGCGGCATCGCAAGGCGGCCGGCAGCACGGTCGATCGCTTCACCGAAGCGGTAGACATCTTGCCCACGCTTATGGACCTGCTTGGCGAGCCCCCCGAACCGCATCTCGACGGATGCTCGCTGAAACCATTCCTGAGCGGCGGAAGCCCCGCCACCTGGCGCGACGCCGCGCATTGGGAGTTCGATTTTCGCTCGATCGCGGACGGCGACGCCGAAGCGCATTTCGGCATTGCCTCGCGCCAGTGCAACCTGGCGGTCATCCGCACCAAAAAATTCAAATACGTGCATTTTGGCGGCGGTTTGCCGCCTTTGCTTTTCAACGTCGAGGCAGACCCTGGCGAACTGACCAACCTCGCCACCAGCCCTGCGCATCTGTCCACCCGTCTGCAATTCGCCGAGCGGCTTCTCGCCTGGCGCGCCGAACATCTCGACCAGTCGCTGGCGCTGGCGGAGCTGACGGAAAATGGCGTGGTGGGACATGTGAGCAAGGGAATAGGCAGTAGGCAATAGGGCGCGCCTACTGCCTACTGCCCTACTGCCTACTTCACAATCAACCGCTGCTGGTCGCGCTTCTCGGCATAGCTGCCCTTGTCATAGGCAGGCTGCGCCTCGAGCTGTTCCTTGGTGAAGGTCGTGTAGAGGTACTTCTTGCCGTTCTTGTCGGTCATGAACTTCAGATTATCCAGGCCGACCGCCACCTCTTTCTCGCCGATGCCGAGGAAGCCGCCGACGTTGACGATCACCGCATCCGTCTTCCTGTCGGGCGTCAACACAACATCGCCGATCTCGCCGACCTTGGCGTCATTGGCGCCGTAGACCGTGGTGCCCTTCAGATCGTCGGCCTTGATTTCGCCGACCGGCATCGCGGTCAGTTTGGACTTGTCGATGGCGGCGGTCTGCGTCTGGTCAGGAGCGGTGGCATCAGGGGTCGTAGCCGCCGGTGCTGCGGCCGTCTTGTCCGCTGGGGCGGCGGCGGGAGCGGTGGTCGCGGCCGGAGCTGTTGGCGCCGGCTCATTCGATGCCGTCGTTGCCGGTGCCGGATCATAGGCCTTGCGGTTGAAATCCGGCTGCGCCTGCAGCTCTTCCTTGGTGGTCTGCGCCACCAGCCAGCGGTCGCCGTTCTTCTCCGCCCACTGGGCCTTGTTGAAATCATAGGTGACATTCTTGGCGCCGAGGCCAAGGAAGCCGCCCACGCCGATCACCAGCGATTCGGCCTTGCCTTCCTTGGACAGCACGATGTCGTTGACGCTGCCGATCTTCTGCGCGTCGTCGCCGGTGCCGTTGTAGACAGTCTCACCAATGATGTTGGTGGCTAGGTTGCCGTCGGCGCGCTTCACCGGCTCGGCCGGAGCGGCTGCGGGAGCCTGTGCGGTATCCGTCGTCGCAGGCGCTTTCGGTGCTGCCGCGTCGGTGGAAGTGGCAGGAGCCGGCGCAGGCCCGTAGGGCTTGCTGTCGAACTCCGCATGCGCCTTCAGTTCGTCCTTGCTTGTCTGGGCCACCAGCCAGCGGTCGCCGTTCTTTTCGGCCCATTGCAGCTTGTCATAGTCGAAGGCGACATTCTTCGCCCCGACGCCCAGAAAGCCGCCGACGCCGATGACGACGGATTTGGCCATGCCGTCTTTGTCGAAGACGACATCGGTGACCTTGCCGATGTTCTCGGCGTCGTCGCTGGTGCCGTTATAGACGGATTCTCCAATGATGTTGGTGACGATGCTGCCTTCGGCGCGCGCCACCGGAGCGGCCGCGGCCGGCTCCTGAACGGACGGTGCGGCAGGTGCGGGGGTCGTCGTGCTCTGCGCGAACGCGCCGGTCGCGATCAACGTTGCGAGTGCGGTCGTGGTAAAAAGGGTGCGTATCATGGTAGTCTCTCCTGGTGCCTGACTTCATGCACGCCGCGCCCGATTGAACCGTCGCTGGGAAGATCGGGCGCGGCATCTCCACGGGTTCACAACGTCGTGACCATGCCGTTGTTCCGACAAAACTGGCGTGGATTTCGCGCCGGAAAAACACGCAGCAGTTGCGCGGGCGCTGATGAACACGCGCTGAATTGCGCCGTTTCCAGCGGAACCTTTCCGGTATCGCCACGTTTCAGCCTGCGGCTGGGTTCGTCCTGGCCCGTTTTGACATAACGGAGCGGGGCATGAAATTTGCAGCGGTGCTGAACCGGGATGGCGGCACCTTGCGCACCACCAACCTCGCCGCCTTCTCCGACCGGATGCGCCAGACGCTGGAAACGGCAGGCCATTCCCTGAGCATCGACGTGGTTGCCGGCAAGGACGTCGTGGAGAGCCTCGACAGCGCCGCCTCGCGCGGCACCGTCGATGTCGTGCTGGCGGGTGGCGGTGACGGAACCATTTCAGCGGCGGCCGCGAGGCTGATGGGCAAGAAAAAGGCGCTCGCCATCTTGCCGGCCGGCACCATGAACCTGTTCGCGCGTGGCCTCGGCATTCCGCAGTCGCTCGATGCCGCGCTGAAATCCTTCGCCGACGGTGAGATCATCGCCGTCGACATGGCCACCGCCAATGGCCGTCCCTTCGTTCATCAATTCTCGATCGGCATGCATGCGAAGATGGTGCAACTGCGTCAGGGAATGGAATTCGGCTCGCGCCTGGGCAAGATCGGCGCTTCGGCCAAGGCGGCATGGGCGACAATCAAGAACCCGCCGGCGATGAACGTCACGCTCGCTATCGGCAAGGCCGAGATGACGGCGCGCATCTCAGGCATCGGCGTCACCAACAATCTGTTCGGTGAAGGCCATCTGCCCTATGCGGACAATCCTTCGGGCGGCGTGCTCGGCATCTACGTCACGGTGGCGCAACAGCGCGCCGAACTGATGAAATTCCTATTCAACGTGGCGCGCGGAAAATGGCGCGACAATGAACATGTCGAGATCCACCAGGCTGACCGCGCCGTCCTGAAAATCCATTCCGGCAGCAGAAAGTTCCGCGCCGTCATGGATGGCGAACTGGTCAGGCTCGAGCCTGAGACGACGATCGAAATCCAGCCCGGCGCGCTGAATGTCCTGGTGCCGGCCAGCATTGCCGCGGCAAAGGCCGCCTGATGAAATCTCCAACCGTGACGGCCGAAAATCTAGCCGCTCGGCGCACTTCCTTGCTGCGTCGCCGGTGTCTTGGCCACCTCGCCATAGATTTCGGCAATGCCCCAGGCCGCAAAGGCCAGAAGCAACGCGGCGATCAGGATGCGCAGGCCGTGCCAGCCCCACCGCCCCTGCCGCGCTTTGTCCTCGGGAATGATCTTGGGCATGGCCGGTCCTTGTTTCGTTTTGCGCCCGTTGGCGCACTCGGCAAATCACGGTCGGGTAACGGTTCCTCGCTAGGATGGTTCCGGGAGGCTAGCTTGTCACGGGCCGGTGCGTCGGCAGGACGGCGAAGACCGGCATGGGCATTTGGGGTTTGGGGTGGATAACCAGGTAGAAATACGAGCGAGCCTGCCGGCTGAGGTGGCGCTCGCGGTCAATGCCGAAGACCGGCTGGACGTGCTGCACGGGCTGGACATGCTCGATACGGCGGCTGACCCGGATTTCGACCGCATCACCGGCCTTGCCGCGGCCGTGATGCGGGCGCCCACCGCCCTTGTCACGCTCGTCGATGTCGAGCGGCAATGGTTCAAGTCGTGCTTTGGTCTCGACGAAACCGAAAGCGCGACCGGCATCTCTTTCTGCGCCCATACCATCGCCGCCGGCGACGAGCCCATGGTGGTGACGGACGCAGCGACGGACCCGCGTTTCAGAACCAGCCCGCTGGTCACCGGCAAACATCATGTGCGCTTCTATGCCGGCGCGCCGATGGTGGTGGCAGGCGCCAGGATCGGCACGCTGTGCGTGCTCGACCGCAAACCGCATGCCTATCCCTCCGGGGCCAAGCTCGACCAGTTGAAGACGCTGGCCGGCCTCGCCGCCAGCCTCTTCACCTTGAAGCACGCCACCCGCAGCGGCGCCATGGCCGAGGCAGCCCTGGCGCGCGAGGAAAAGCGACGCGCCATCGCGCTCGATGCCGCTTCGCTCGCCAGCTGGGCATGGGACATCCGCACCGACATGATCGAATGCGATGTCCGCCTGTCGGAACTGTTCAACCTGCCGCGCTCCACCCGGCTGCGGGCGCACGACATCCTGACCGCCATCGATCCGCGCGATGTCTACCAGACCGAAACCCGCTTTCGCGATGCCCTGGCCGGCAGCGACGACTATTTCGGCGAATACCGGGTGAAAGGCTTTCATCCGCCGCGCTGGGTGGCCACGCGCGGCCGCGTCATCGAGCGCGACGGCGACGGCAAGCCGACGCTGATCTTCGGCGTCAACTACGACATCTCCGAACGCAAGCTCGGCGACGAGCGGCAGCGGCTTCTGCTGCGCGAGCTCAACCACCGCGTCAAGAACACGCTGGCGA
Source organism: Mesorhizobium sp. WSM4307 (assembly GCF_007003945.1). NCBI lineage: Bacteria > Pseudomonadati > Pseudomonadota > Alphaproteobacteria > Hyphomicrobiales > Phyllobacteriaceae > Mesorhizobium > Mesorhizobium sp. WSM4307. Next base: position 121,680 of record NZ_VFTB01000010.1, on the reverse strand, counting down.
CCGTCCAGGCGCTGGCGACGCAGACCGTGCGTCATGCCCGCCAGCCAAGCGAATTCCTCGAAGCCTTCGGCGCCCGGCTTCAGGCGCTGGGCATCGCCCACAACCTTTTGTCCGACCGCGAGTGGCGCGGCATCGGCATCCGCGAACTCGTCCAGATCGAGATCAGGCCGTTTGACACCGCCGACCAGCCGCGCATCGCGATCTCCGGCGCCGATCTCTTGCTGTCGCCGGACCAGGCCGTCGGGCTCGGGCTTATCCTGCACGAACTGGCCAGCAACGCGCTGCAACATGGATCGCTGTCGATTGCATCGGGCAAGGTCGCCCTCGACTGGAAGACGCAAGGCCGGAAGGGCAAGCGCCGCCTTGTGCTGACCTGGCGCGAAAGCGGCGGCCCTGAAGTCGCCCCGCCGGAGCGCCACGGCTTCGGCTCGATCCTCATCCGCCGCAGCCTGGCCAAGGTCATCTCAAGCGAAGTGACCCATGAATTCCGGCCGGAAGGGGTGTTCGCCGAAATATCGATGCCGCTGGAAGATCTGTCCAAGTGAGGGATCTTTGATCTCAGGCCGGGGTGCCGGCGCTATTTCCCCTCGCCGGCATCCGGATCGTCGGGCGTCACATTCTCGCGGTAGATGGCATAGGCGGCGAGCGCCAAGGCCGGGCCTAGAATGACCCCGAGGCCGCCTTTTCCCTTGAGCAAGGTCGGCAGCACGGCGAGTGCGGCGGTGATGCCGATCGCCTTCATGTCGGCGCTGCGCCGCCTTGCCTCGCGGCGGGCACGGGCGCCCGACGTCAAACGATGGACCAGGAGAACGAGACCGGCGATCACCAGAAAGCCGACACCGAAGTCAAGCGCCGCGGCGAACGATCCATAGCGGGCGGCGGCCCAGATATAGGCTGCCCCGATCAGAAAGCCGAGACCGCACAAAGCCGCCAAAGCGGCGAGCGCATAGACGATGGCCGCCGTACGTACGCGACGCACAGCGGCCACGGTTTCGCCCGAGGCGAAACCCGAGAGCAGGGATGCCAGAAGTCCCATTTGGGGAACTAGCGACGTGCGAGCAGCGCGAAAAGGAAGCCGACACCGGCGGCGATCGCCAGCGACGTCACCGGCTTTTCGCGGACATTTGCCAGCAACTGCGCCTCGATGTCCTTGGCACTGCCGCGCAGGCTGTCGAAGGCGGCTTCGCCCTGCGCGCGCAATTGCTCGACGCCCTCGGTGGCCGCGCGGCGGGCAGTGCCATAGCCGTGTTCGCCAGTCTTGGCCAACTGCTTGGTGAGCTTGTCGATATCGGCCTTCAACTGCCTGATGTCGGCTTCGAGGTCCGAATTCACCCGCGCCTCGTTGGCGGTCTTCCCTGCGGCGGTTGCCATTGCTTAACTCCTTGTGATTGCTCGATTTCAAACGCGCCTTGCGTCTCATGGTTCCGGCATCGTGGCAAACTAGCCGAAAACACGCGCATACGCACCAATCGTCGATCCATGGCCAGAAGCGTCTCAGATCAGGGGGCGACGCCCCTCGCCCAGCCCTTCCCAGCCGGCGAGCTGCTTGAGCCTTTCCGCATCGACCACCTCGCAACCGCCATCGCGCCAGAGGATCAGCTTGCGATCCATCAGTTTTCGGATCGTCTTGTTGGTATGAACCAGCGAAAGGCCAAGCGTGTCGGCGATATGTTGTTGGGTGATCGGAATCTGGATGGATTGCTTGCCGTTCAGCCCCACGACCTTGGCACGGCTGCCGATGAAGGCAATCAGATAGGCGGCGCGCTCGATCGCGCTGCGGCGGCCGACACTGAGCAGGTTCTCGTCCAGCATGCGTTCTTCGCGCGACGCGATCCAGGTGATGTCGTAGGCGAGACCCGGATGGTTGCGGTAGAGTTCATGCAGGCTGTCGCGCTCGAAGACGCAAAGCAGCATCGGCGACAGGGCCTCGACGGAATGCTGCATTTCCCCCATGACGCTGCCTTGCAGGCCGATGAGATCGCCGGGCATGAGATAGTTGAGGATCTGTCGGCGACCGTCCGGCAACAGCTTGTAGCGGAACGCCCAGCCGGACAGCACCGTGTAGAGATGGGCGCTGTGGCTTCCTTCCACGAGGACAGTGGCGCCCTTGTCGACCGCCAGTTCGCCCTTCTTGAAGCTGCTGATGAAGGCCAGTTCCTGCTTTTCGAACTCGCGGAAAACCGGCAATGGCCGCAAAGGACAATTCTCGCAAGGATACTGCCGACTGGATAAGTTACGCCCATTCTGGCCTGGCATTTCGACCCTCTTCGAAAGCCTGCCGGTCAGCAGGTGTGCCTAAACGTTTTGCCTGAATCGGAGTTCCGCGAAAGGGCATGTCTTTTTTAAATGACAGCGCGCCGAATTGCGATCATGACTCCCCAGCGTTTCAAGGAGCGAATTACCCGTGCCCCACTTGCTTGACGGATTGCGAATTCTTGTCCTGGAGGATGAATTCCTCATCGCCATGGATGTCGAGCAGCTCTGCCGCGACCACGGCGCCGGCGAGGTGGTGGTTGCCCGCGACCTGGCCGAGCTCAATGGCCGAAAGGTCGCGACGCAATTCGACGCGGCCATCGTCGATCTGATGCTGGGCGGCACATCGACGCTCGAATTCGCCGCCGGCCTGCGTGAAACAGGCGTGCCTTTCGTGTTTGCCTCCGGCTATTCCGATGCGGACGAGATCAAGGCATCCTTTCCAGGGGTGAAGCTGGTCACCAAGCCCTATTCAGGCGAAGATCTCGTCGAAGCGGTGGCGCTGGCCTATGGGCGCGGCTCTCCAGGGTGAGATAGATCCGGGTTCCGCGACCCGGATCCACCTCAATGCGCCGCAGTCCCCGTGACCTGGGCCGAGATCGCATCGGGACCGTATTCGTCCTCGCCGGAAATCTTGAGAATCTCCTGCAGGCGCGTGCGCGCCCTGCTGACCCGGCTCTTGATCGTTCCGACCGCGCAACCGCAGATTTCAGCGGCCTCCTCATAGGAAAAGCCGGATGCGCCAATGAGAATGATGGCCTCGCGCTGGTCCTCCGGCAACTGCTCCAGAGCGCTGCGAAAATCCTTGAGATCGAGTTGGCCGTGCTGGGCCGGATGCACCGCGAGCCTGGCCGTCATGATGCCGTCGCTGTCCTGCACTTCGCGGCCGCGTTTGCGCATCTGCGAATAGAATTCATTGCGCAGGATGGTGAAAAGCCATGCCTTGAGGTTGGTGCCGGGCTGGAAGCTCTCATGCTTGTCCCAGGCCTTGACCAGCGTTTCCTGAACGAGGTCGTCGGCCTTGTCCGCATTCTGCGTCAGCGACACGGCAAAGGCCCGCAAGCTCGGGATTGCCCCAAGCAGATCGGTCTTGAAGCCTTGGGAGACCGCTGCCATGCCTCAGTCCTTCTTCTGTGCGGGTTCGGCTTGTTCCAGCTGGCTGAGCAACTGGGCAAAGCGATCCGGCACATCGTCGGAGACCAGCTCGTCATAATATTGTTTGAGTTTGCGTCCGATTTCGGAGTTGGGCCCGAGCGGGTCGCCGACACCGTTCCGGCGCCTGCCCTCGGCGCCAGCCAAAATATCTTTCGTCATATCCTTCATTTCGCCCTTATATTCCCAGCACTAGGCCGCCCATACTCAAACTCAACACAAGCGGCACCTTCGTCTGGTTGCCCATCCCGACCCCAAACGCCGTTCCCGGCTTTTCGTTCCATACCGGCCGGAACTTTTTGAGAAAGCCCGCGTTGTATTAGTGGGGCTTGCGATCAGCTTGGCCTGCATTTCGGGCAATCGCGTCATACTGAGGGAGACGTCTTATCATGAGTTTATCCGCCACCATCGCACCGCACCTGCCGTTCCTGCGCCGCTTCTCGCGCGCCGTCTCGGGATCGCAAGAGAGCGGCGACGCGCTGGTCGCTGCGATGCTTGAGGCCATCATCGCCGATGTCGACATCTTCCCCGAAGCATCGAGCGACCGTATCGCTCTTTACAAGGTCTTCGCAAAACTTTTCACGTCCGTCGCCATCCGCGTGCCGCAGGAGCAGGCCCAATCGGCGTGGGAACAGCGCGCCGCCGCCAATCTCAACGCCATCGCGCCCCTTCCGCGCCAGGCCTTCCTGCTGGTTGCCGTTGAGGGTTTCAGCGAGGACGAGGCAGCCGAGATCCTTGACGTCGGCGACCAGCAATTCTCCGAGTTGCTTGCCCAGGCAAGCAACGAGATTTCCCGCCAGGTGGCGACCGATGTGCTCATCATCGAGGACGAACCGCTGATCGCCATGGACATAGAGGAGATGGTCGAGAGCCTCGGTCATCGTGTTGTTGGAACCGCGCGCACGCACGCCGAAGCGGTGACGATGTTCGGCAAGACGCGGCCGAAAATGGTGCTGGCCGACATCCAGCTCGCCGACGGCAGTTCGGGCATCGAGGCGGTCAACGAGATCCTGTCGTCAACCTCTGTGCCGGTGATCTTCATCACTGCCTTTCCCGAACGCCTCCTGACCGGCGAGCGCCCCGAACCGGCCTTCCTGGTGACCAAGCCGTTCAATCCCGACATGGTCAAGGCACTGATCAGCCAGGCGCTGTTCTTCGACCGTCAGGCGAAGGCCGCCGCATAGGTCGCTTCCAGCCGGGAAGCCAAACCCAAAGGCCGCCCGATGCGATGCGTCGGGCGGCCTTTTTTGGCAAAACGGACCCATCCGTCGCGAATTTCGCGGCGCTTTGCCTCGAGCGGTTCACCGGTTTCACGGAAACGGCGAGCTGCTCTAAGTTGTTGTTTTGGCGCAATTCCCAAGGGAAAGCGCTCACATTTTTCCTGGAATTGCTCTAACGGTTTGCAAGCATCGCCTTTTTCGGCAAAGGGTGGAACAAACCGCACCCACCCACGTTTTCCATGCAGCATTCGGAAGGAGATGAACCATGCTTTACTGGGCGCTCGTATTTCTCGTTGTGGCGATTATCGCCGGCGCGCTTGGTTTCGGCGGCATCGCCGGTACATCCGCCGGCATAGCGCAGATATTGTTCTTCATCTTTCTCGCCTTCTTGGTCATTTCGCTCCTGGCCGGCCTGTTCAGACGGGCGTGAGGCGAACGCTTCTTCGAGCGAACACTGGAAGCCGCACCCCTCAAACGGTTTCCAGCCACCGCCGGGCGGTATCCTTCAAAGGAGACCGTCCGGCGGACCGTTTTTAGGGGGATGGTTTCTCGGAAACTTCATTTGGGAACCCATTTCATAGTGAGCCGTTCAGCGTGAGTTGAGTGGACAGATCGGCCGATGCGTTCCAGGAGTGAAGATAAGACGGAAGGCGCACGGAGCGACGAAGTCATCGCCATGCATCCGGCCGAAAGTGGCATGCAGCTTGGCCGGGCGCTTCTCCACGCGCTACATAATGCCGGCATTTCCGTCCTCTATCAGGACCGCGACATGAAAACCGTCTGGGCCCGCAATATGCGCGCGCCCTGGATTTCGGACAGCTCCGACGGCAATGGCATCCTGCCGATGGCGCAGGCCGACCGCATCAGCACCGCCAAGCGCGACGTGGTCGCCACCGGCAAGCCGGAGCGCCTTGAGATCAGTGTCCCGGTCGAAAACGGCGTACGCTGGTTTCAGGTTTGGGTCGATGCCGACCGGGGCGACGTCGGCGACGTGCAAGGTGTCGTCACCACCATGGTCGAGACGACCGAGCAGAAGCGGCGCGAACAGACGCTGACGACGCTGCTGCGCGAGGTCAGCCACCGCTCGAAGAACCTGCTGGCGATCATCCAGAGCATCGCGACGCAGACCGGTCGCTATTCCGACGGCATCGGCGACTTCCTCACGCGCTTTCGCGGCCGGCTGCAGTCGCTCTCCTCCTCCCAGGATCTGGTGACATCCTCCAACTGGCGAGGTGCGGCCCTTCATGAACTGGTGACGAGCCAGGTCGGGCGCTATGGGACGAACACATCGCACAGCCTTCGCCTCCGGGGTGCCAACCCCTATCTCAATCCCAATGCCGCGCTGCATATCGGCCTGGCGATGCATGAGCTTGCCGTAAACTCGGTCAGCTACGGCGCTCTCTCCCGGCCGGATGGATTCGTCGAAGTGACCGCCAATCTCGACATCATCACCCCTGGCGAGGTTACACTCTCGCTGACATGGGCCGAAGCCATCGGAACCAATGGCGGCCGGGGGAGTCAAAAGCGTTTCGGCAGCATCGCGCTGGAGCGGGTGGTGCCGGCATCCCTGAGCGGAACCGCAAGGCTCGACATCGCGGACGGCCGCCTTGAATACCGTCTTGTCGTCCCACACAGCAATTTCGAGACGCACTGAACGGCCGGCGCAATCAACGATCCTTAACCGGCTGTTCACCATAAGGGCAGATGCTGTTTTACCCAGATGCCGCTGCAATCCGCTGGGTTGCGGCACGGTATGGGAGGAATGCTTGACGGTCACCGACATGAACAGACTGGAACAGGCTGCCCGTGTTTCGATGGGCGAATTCCAGGATCCCGAAGCGTTCGCGGAGCCGCTTACGCCGCATCACACATTGCTGTGGGGCATCGTCCTGGCGGCAGCCTCGACAATTCTCCTCATCGCTATGTTCCAGCTGACCTGACCGAATCCCCTGCTGGCAACAGTGCGCGCTGTTAACCGTTTGCAGCGCCGGGCACTATTCGCATGTCACGCCGCCCGCTCAGGAACTTTTGGCCGATATGGGCCGTTGTTGTGGCGAGAGGACATGTCGCCATGGAACACATCGCTGCATTGTTGCTTGTCATCGGCTGCAGCAACTCGATGACCGATTGTTGTGAGCTTCAGGTGCCGGTGAGCATTTTCGAAACCGCCGACGAATGCACTGCCGAACGACCGTTTGCCATGGGCGACGTGCAGGGGCAGGCGCAGCACATCGTCGCCAGATGTCTCGCTGTCGATCCAGCACTTGAGGATGACTACGACCAGGTCGTCTGGAAGGTGCGTCCCGACGGGAGCCTCGACGCCTCTCTTGCTATTTCCAGCCTTGTCATGGCATCGAATGCGGTGCGCCCAGAAAAAGACTATCTTAGCCAAGAATAAATTCGCGCGGCAAAGGCCGTCATTTCATGCTAAATGACTGCTGGAGCTTACCAAAGTGTGGACACAAGTGAGGAGTGACTCAATGCGGAAGATGATTATTGCCATGGTTGCGGTGGCCGCTCTCAGCGGCTGCACCACCACCGAGCAGGACGTGGTTGGCGGCGGCTTGATTGGCGCCGGCGTCGGCGGTCTGGTCGGTGGCGGCAAGGGCGCGCTGATCGGTGCGGCTGTCGGTGCCGGTTCCGGCCTGCTGGTGCGCAACCTGCGCAACGGCTATTGCCAGTATCGTGATCATCGCGGCCGGATTTACACGGCGCGCTGCAACTGATTCGGCGACAGTCGAAACTTCGATCCGGAGGCCGGTCCGCCGGCCTCCGGATTTTCCACGTATGGGCGTGTCGTTTGCCATCGCCCTGAATATTCGTCTCAGCCTGTCAGCGGAATTTTGATTTCCACCTTCAGACCGTCGGCCTGAAAATCGCGCCTGATCGTGCCGCGCAATTCGCGCGTGACGTTGAGGTCGATCAGCTTGGTGCCGAATCCGGTCTCGGCCGGCGCCTCGACTTTTTTCTTCCCGGCCTCCCGCCAGTTCAGCACCAGTGTCCGCTCCCGCCCGCGCCCTTCCACCGACCACTCGACCTTGAGCGCCCAGTCGCTCCTAAGCGAATTGGCGGAATTGCCGGCTTCGCCATATTTCAGCGCATTGGTCGCCAGCTCATGGAAGGTCAGGCCAAGCGCCTGCGTCGTGGTCTCGTCGAGCAGCACCTCCGGTCCCGACAACAACCCCTCGGGCAGGTCCTTGCCGAACACCTGGCCAAGCTCGATGCGGAGGAGGTCTGCGAGATCGGCCTTCTGCCAGCGCGAGCGCGTCAGCATGTCCTGGGAGGCTGCCATCGCCTGCAGCCTGGCCGAAAAAGACGCCGAAAACTCGTTGACGTCGGTCGCCCGCGACGCCGTCTGCCGCGCGATCGCCAGCACCCGGGTGATCGAATTCTTGATGCGATGCTTCATCTCCTGCAGCATCAGATCCTTTTCGAGCAGGCTCTTTTCGGTCGTCTCGTGCAGGCGCGAGGCCGCCTCATAGGCGCGCTCCTGAAAGCGCGCCACCAGCGCGATGGCGCCCGCCGCGAGCAGGCCGAACAGCCCCAGCATCATCGGGATGGCGCGCGACGAAGGCTGCGAGAAGGCGCTGGTCGGCCGGAACAGTACAGTCCACGGGCGGCCGGCTACCGTGATCTTGCGGGTGACCAGCAGCCGGTCGCCAAAGGCGGAGGCCGGCGGCGTCTCCGACCGGAACAAGAGATTGTCGCCGTTCACCGCGCCGTCATAGATCTCGGTGTTGACCGGCAGCAGCGGCGCGCGGCTGAGCGCGATCTGGAACAGGTCGCTGGCCCGGAAAGCCGCATAGAGAAAGCCCGCGGTCGAGGATCGTGATGCGTTGATGACCTCCGGCGCGGTTTCGACGTTGAGCCGCACGATAACCAGAAAGCCGGGGAAGGTCTGTTTCGCGCCTGTGCCCTGGCCCAGTTGCACCAGCCCGCTCGCATGCTGGCGGTCGTCGGCCATCGCCTTTTCGATCGCCGCGCGCCGCACCGGTTCGCTGAACATGTCGTAGCCGATGCCGCTCTGGTTGGACGGATCCAGCGGCTCGAAGAGCATGATGGGCGCACGCCAGGGCTGCGTCGTGTCCGGATAGACCGGATGGCTGGCGCCAAAATCGTGCAGGATGTCGCGTTCGACCGCCGCCTCGTCACCTGTCTTGACCAGCCTGAGGAATCCGATGCCACGCAGGCCGGCGAAATTGTTGTCGATGTCCAGCGCGTTGAAAAACGCCTTGAACTCGCTCTGAGAAATATCCCCATTGCGGGCGTCGAACAGGGCCTGTGTCGACCGCAGCAGCGACAAATGCAGGTCGATACGGCTCTCGATCCGGTTGAGGGCGTCGTCGGCCGCCGCCTCGAACTTGATGCGGGAGGCTTCCTGTGTCGCGAAATAGGCGAACCCCGCCATGGTCATGCTGATCAGCGCTACGGCGATGAACGCAACGATTGGAAAGAGTTTCTTCAACGGATGATGCGGTCCATGAGCAATACCGGACCTTTATGGGCAAGTCATCAGGCCAACACAATGGCAAGGCCAAGCCATCGTGATCACTGGCATATCACGTGAGCGGCAACCGGCCATGCCGATCAGCCCCTTTCGGGCCGTCGGCAGGCCTCAGGCGGCGATCTTCAGCGCACCCGGCCCGGGGATGGCGCCCGGAGGACATTTGCCCAGGATGATCATGCCGAGCACCTCGTCCTGGGTGACATCGGTGGTACGAGCGGTGCCGACGACCTGGCCGTTCTTCATCACGCAGACCCGGTCGGCCAGCTCGAAGACATCGTGGATGTCGTGGCTGATCAGGAAGATGCCGATACCATCGGATTTGAGCTGCCTGACCAGTTCGCCGACTTGCGCCGTCTCCTGCGGACCAAGGGCTGCCGTCGGCTCGTCCATGATCAGGATGCGGGCGTTGAACAAGATCGCGCGCGCGATCGCCACAGACTGGCGCTGGCCGCCCGACAGCTTGATCACCGGCTCCTTGAAGCGCTGGAAGCGCGGATTGAGTCGGCCCATCACCTTGCGCGCCTCGGCCTCCATGGCAACGTCGTCGAGCGTGCCCCAGCCGGTCATCAGCTCGCGGCCGAGGAACAGATTGGCGGCGGCGTCGACATTGTCGGCCAAGGCGAGCGTCTGGTAGATGGTCTCGATGCCGTATTTCTTGGCGTCTCGCGGGTTGGAGATCGAAGCCTCCTCGCCATTGACGAAGATCTGGCCGGCATCGCGCTTGTAAGCGCCCGACAGGATCTTGATCAGCGTCGATTTGCCGGCACCGTTATGGCCGAGCAGCGCCACGACCTCGCCGGGGAAAAGATCGATCGAGGCATCGTCGACGGCGCGGATGCCGCCAAAGGCGATCGAGATGTTGCGCATGTCGATCAGCGGCGTGCCAGCGGGGGCAGTTGTGGGAGCGATTTTGTCGGCCATGATCGTTTCTCCCCTAAACCCGCTTGCGATAGACGGTGTCGAGCCACACCGCGATGACCAGCACGGCGCCGACGACGATGCTCTGCAGCGGTGAGTCGATGCCGAGCAGCACCATGCCCGACTGCAATGACTGCATCAGAAGCGCGCCCAGCATGGCGCCCATCACCGTGCCGGAGCCGCCGGCGAGCGACGTGCCGCCGATGACGGCGGCGGCAATGACCAGAAGCTCGTCCAGCGTGCCCAGCGCATTGGTCGACGCGTTGAGCCGGGCCGACGAGATCGCCGCGCTGACCGCGGCCAGCACGCCCATGATCATGAACACCTTCATGGTCACCCAGCGGGTGTTGATGCCGGCAAGTTCGGCCGCCTCCGGATTGCCGCCAATGGCGAAAACATAACGGCCGAAACGCGTGCGCTTGGTGATGAAGGTCATGATGATGCCCACGGCCACCGCCATCAGCACCGGTATGGCAATGCCATGCGCGATGTACAGCCCGCCTTCGGGAACGGTAATGCCGTTCTGCTGGGCGTACTGGCGCACGATGCCGATCGGCCATGGATAGGAATTGGCGATCCAGACGGCGCCAAGGATAGCGGCGCAGGCAACCACGCCAAGCAAGGTCTCGGCCCAAACGGGGCGCAGCGGAAAGTGGAACCGCTTGCGCTGCGACCTGCCGTTGAGCAGCATGAAGGCGACCGCCACACAGGCGACGACACCGACGATCCAGCTGGCGGTGGCGCCGATCGAGCCGCGTGGTCCGCCGCCCATCAGCTGGAAGGTCGTGTCGAGCGGCGCGACCGTGCGCCCGCTGGTGATCAGCCATGCCATGCCGCGCCAGACCAGCAGGCCGCCCAGCGTCACGATGAAGGCCGGGACCTCCATATAGGCGATGATGAAGCCCTGGAACGCGCCGATCAGCAGACCAAGCGCCACGCCGGCCGCCAGCGCGATGATCCAGAGCCAGGGGTTTCCAAGCTGGAAACCGACGACGCGGATCAGGAATTCGGCCTGCGCCACGCCCATGATCATGCCGATCACACCTTCGACGGATCCGACCGAGAGGTCGATGTTGCGCATGACGATAACCAGCACCATGCCTGTCGCCATGATCGCGACCGACGAGGTCTGCACCGACAGGTTCCACAGATTGCGCGGCGTCAGGAAAAGCCCGCCCGACAATATGTGGATGCCGACCCAGATGACCAGCAGCGCGCCGATCATGCCGAGCATGCGCGTATCGAGCTCGGTAGCCTTGAGGAACCGTCCGACGGCGCTGAGTTCGGATGCACGCGCCCTGTCTGCTGCCGTGCTGCCGACCGGTTGATTAGAGGTCGTGTCGGTCATGCTGTCCTCCCACCGGTTTACCGTCTGGCGCGGGTACCGAACATGGATGCTATTTGCTTTCCGCGGTCATTTGAAGCGGGAAGCCCCTTGAGAAACGCCGCGGCTTTTGGGCCGCGGCGTCGATATCGAACGGTATTGCGCCGTTTAGTTGCAGGCGGCGACGCTGCCGGCGGCAACGCCCGCGCAGACTTCGTCCTTCTTGATCCAGCCGGCATCGATGACGACGTTGAGATTGTCCTTGGTGATGGCGACCGGGGTCAGGAACAGCGACTTGACGGTGTTGCCGCCAGGCGTCGTGAAGTCCTTCACACCGGCGATATCGGTCATCTTCTTGCCGTCGGCCAGCTGCGAGGCGATCTCGGCGGCGTTCTTGCCGAGTTCGCGCGCGTCCTTCCACACCGACACGGTCTGGGTGCCGAGCGCGATACGGTTCAGCGCGGCATGGTCGCCGTCCTGCCCCGAGACCGGCACGGTGCCAGCAAGCCCCTGCGCCGTCAGCGCCGCGACGACGCCGCCGGCGGTGCCGTCATTGGCCGCGACGACCGCGTCGACCTTGTTGTCGTTGGCGGTCAGGAACTGCTCCATGTTCTTCTGGGCGTTGGCAGGCAGCCAGCCGTCGGTATAGGCCTCGCCGACATTCTTGATCTTGCCGCTGTCGATGGCGGCCTTAAGCACTTCCATCGAGCCTGCGAACAGGAAGTCGGCATTCGGATCGGCGCCCGAGCCCTTGATGAAGACATAGTTGCCTTCCGGCTTGGCCTTGAACACCGCGCTGGCCTGCAAACGCCCGACTTCCTTGTTGTCGAAGGTCAGGTAGAAGACGTCCTTGTTCTCGATCAGGCGGTCATAGCCGACGACCGGAATGCCTTCGTCCAGCGCTTTCTGCACGGCCGGGCCGATGGCCGAGGCATCCTGGGCCAGGATGATCAGCGAATTGGCGCCCTGCGAGATCAGGCTCTCGACATCGGTAAGCTGCTTGCCGGGATTGGACTGCGCGTCGGCGGAAATGTACTTGTCGCCGGCGGCCTCAATCGCCTTCTTCATGGCGGCCTCGTCGGTCTTCCAGCGCTCTTCCTGGAAGTTGGACCACGAAACGCCGATGACCTTGTCTTTCGCCTGCGCGACCGACGCAAGCGTCAGCGACATGGCGACACCCGCCAGGATGGCGGCCGTGAATCTCTTCATGATATTCCTCCCTGCGCCGCGTATGGCGCGACCAAACTGGCCCTAAGGCCGGCACAGAGGCCCTATTTTTTCGAGCCTCGAAAAAACACTGATCCAACACCGGAACGCTGTCAACAACGATTCTGATGGATTTTGATGTCCCTCTGAATTTTTTTCGAGCTTCGCAATAAATAAATGACAGCACCGGCCGCTTCTGCCAGTATTTGACCGTGTCGCCGGCAGCGTTCGAGGGAGGCCGGAAGAACCGCGGCGACCGGGAGGATGTGAAAAAACATGTCGGTCGGAATCCGCCACGACGATCTGCGCCGGCGCAACCGCGCGATGGTGATCGCGGCCGTGCGCCAGGCTGGCCGGCCCTCACGCACCGAGATCGCCGCGACCACCGGCCTCAGCCATTCGACCATATCGGCGATTTCCTCAGACCTGATCGGCGAAGGCATCCTGGCCGAGGGCAAGCCGAGCGAGGCCGGCGCGCTGAAACGCGGCAGGCCGCAGGTCGGCCTCGGCCTCACTCCGGAGGCCGCGGCTGTGATGACCGTGGTGCTGTCGCTGAATTTCCTGTCGGTCGCAGTCATCGACTATGCCGGCCAGGTGATATCGGAAGAACAGCGCCGGCTGGACACGCTGACCATGTCGCGCGAGGCGCTGATCGGCGAATGCGTGGCCATCGTAAGGCGGCGCCTCGAGGATCCCGACATTGACGTGCGCAGCGTCGCCCGCATCGCGTTGGCGATCCAGGGCATCACCGATACCGAGGCCCGGGCGATGCTGTGGTCGCCGATCACGCCGCAGACCGACATCGCCTTCGCCGACATACTCGAAGCCGAGTTCGGCATCCCCGCCACCATGGAAAACGACTGCAACATGATGGCGGTGGCGCTGCGCAGGCGCGATCCCGAGCGCTACCGCGACGACTTCATCGCCATCCTGCTTTCGCACGGCATCGGCATGGGGCTGGTGCTGAAGGGCGAGCTGTTCACCGGCACCCATTCCTCGGGCGGCGAGTTCGGCCACATGATCCATCGGCCCGGCGGCGCGCTCTGCCGCTGCGGGCGGCGCGGCTGTGTCGAGGCCTATGCCGGCAATTACGCCATCTGGCGCAATGCCAGGCAGCTCGGCGAGGACACCGAGCCGGTGGCCGATGTCAGCGACGCGCAGATGCGGGCGCTGGCCGCGACGGCACGGGAACGGGACGGGCCCGAGCGCGAAGCCTATCGCAAGGCCGGCGAGGCACTGGGTTACGGCCTCGGCAGCCTGTTCGCGCTGATCGATCCGGCGCCCGTTGCCATGGTCGGCGTCAGCGCCGCCGCCTTCGATCTGATCGAGCCGGCATTGCGCGAGGCGATCGCCCAGACCGCCGGTGGTCAGCACTCGGAATCGATCTCCTTCGACACCGAACCGAACGAACTGCCGCTGATCCGCGAAGGTTGCGCCATGCGCGCGCTGACCTTCGTCGACCAGGAGATTTTCGCGCCGGGCGTGCAGGCAAGAACGGGTGCCGGAAAGAACGTTGCCTGACGGTCAGGGCGAAACTCGATCATTCTGAACGACCGCGTTCGGCCCGTTGCGACATCAATTGGCAATGTGTCTGCCTGTATGATCTGCTGATGTCCCGTTCGTTGGTGATCAACTTCAACATAGATCAGGCCGAGTTTTACGGCCTCGTCCATCGTGTTCGCAACTTCGGCGAGGACGTCTACCGCTTCCTGCGAACCAACGGCTGGGGCGAAATTATTATCGGCGAGGTCGACGCGGCCACTACGCAGCTGATCATTCGAGACATCAAACATTCAAAGCTCCAGCGCGTTGCTGTATGGGTCGAAGAGGAGATGAGGCGGCAACATCTGTTGGGAGAAGTCGAAGTCCGCTGATCACCCTCTTCACGGCATTGGCGACTACCTGCTGATTGGAGTTTCGATCTTGGAGCCTCATCCCGATTTTATCGGGATGAGGCAAGCTCTAGTCTTCCCGGATCGCGTAGCCCGCCCCACGAATGGTACGGATGACATCCGGCATGCGACCATTGTTGACCGCCTTGCGCAACCGGCCGACATGCACGTCCACGGTACGCTCGTCGATGTAGATCGTCTCGCCCCAGACATTGTCGAGCAGCTGGCTGCGCGAGAACACGCGGCCAGGATGGCGCATCATGAATTCGAGCAGGCGGAATTCGGTCGGCCCGAGCCGGATCTCGCTCTTCTTGCGGTAGACCCGGTGCGATTCACGGTCGAGCACGATATCGCCGACCTTGAGCACGCTGGACAGCACTTCCGGCTTGGCGCGGCGCAGCAGCGCCTTGATGCGGGCCATGAATTCCGGCGTCGAGAACGGCTTGACCAGATAGTCGTCGGCGCCGGTGGAAAGCCCGCGTACACGGTCGCTTTCCTCGCCCCGCGCGGTCAGCATGATGATCGGCAGCCGCTCGGTCTCGGGCCGCATCCGCAATCGCCGGCAGAGTTCGATGCCGGATACCGCCGGCACCATCCAGTCGAGCACGAGCAGGTCGGGCACGTTCTCCTGCAGGCGGATTTCGGCTTCGTCGCCGCGTGTCACCACCTCGACCTGGTAACCCTCCGATTCCAGATTGTAGCGGAGGAGCACGCCGAGCGGCTCCTCGTCCTCCACCACCATGATGCGTGGTGCGATCATCGGTTGGTTACCCCTGCGCTCAGGCCGCCGGCGCCGACATCGCCGTCTCGTCCTGTTTTGGACGGTTGGCGGGCAGCTGCGTGCCGGTCAGGACATAGTACGCATTCTCGGCGATATTGGTCACGTGGTCGCCGATGCGTTCGAGATTCTTGGCGCAGAACAACAGATGCGTGCAAGCCGTGATGTTGCGCGGATCTTCCATCATATAGGTCAGCAGTTCGCGGAAGACGGAGGTGTATTTGACGTCGATGCGCTCATCGTCGGCGCGCAGCTTCGCCAGTGCCGCGGCATCGCGCGCCGCATACTCCTCGATGACGCCCTGCACCTGGATCAGCACCAGCTGCGCCATGGCGTCGATGGAATGCGACAGGTCGCGCGGCGTGGCGCTGAGGCCGACAGTACCGACGCGCTTGGCGATGTTCTTGGCAAGGTCGCCAATGCGTTCGAGGTCGCCGGCCATGCGGATCGAGCCGACGACATGGCGCAGATCGTCGGCCATCGGCTGGCGCTTGGCGATCAGCGTGATGGCGCGGTCGTCGAGTTCGCGCTGGCGCGCATCCATGATGGCGTCGTCGGAGACGACGCGCTGGGCGAGCGCATTGTCGGAGTTCAGCAGCGCCTTGGTGGCGCCGCCGACCATCGAGCCGGCGAGATCGCCCATGTCGCTGATCAGCCTGCTGATCTGTCCGAGATCCTCGTCGAAGGCTGCGACTGTGTGTTCGGCCATGATCCTGGTCCTCGTATGCGTGCGATCAGCCGAAGCGGCCGGTTATGTAGTCTTGCGTGCGCTTCTCGCGGGGCGACGTGAAGATCTTCTCGGTGCGGTCGAATTCGACCAGTTCGCCCAGATACATGAAGGCGGTCTGCTTCGAGACGCGCGCCGCCTGCTGCATGTTGTGGGTGACGATGACGATCGTATAGTCGGCCTGCAGCTCGTCGATCAGCTCCTCGATCTTGGCGGTCGACAGCGGGTCGAGCGCCGAGGCAGGCTCGTCGAGCAGGATGACTTCTGGCTTCACCGCCACGGTGCGGGCGATGCACAGCCGCTGCTGCTGGCCGCCCGACAGGCTGAGGCCGCTAGCATTGAGC
Organism: Mesorhizobium sp. WSM4307; assembly: GCF_007003945.1. Taxonomy (NCBI): domain Bacteria; kingdom Pseudomonadati; phylum Pseudomonadota; class Alphaproteobacteria; order Hyphomicrobiales; family Phyllobacteriaceae; genus Mesorhizobium; species Mesorhizobium sp. WSM4307. The sequence goes on along the minus strand of NZ_VFTB01000010.1, from coordinate 105,359 downwards.
TTGTCCTTGACCTCGGTCCACAGTGCCGCGCGCTTGAGCGCCTGCTCGACGCGGCCGTCCATCTCGGCCTTGCTGATCTTCTCGTAGAGCCTGACGCCGAAAGCGATGTTCTCGTAGATCGACATCGGGAACGGCGTCGGCTTCTGGAACACCATGCCGATCTTGGTGCGCAGCAGGTTGAGGTCCTGCGAGCGGTCGAGAACGTTCTGGCCGTCGAGCAGCACCTGGCCCTCGGCGGTCTGCTTGGGATAAAGCTCGTAGATGCGGTTGAAGACGCGCAGCAGCGTCGACTTTCCGCAACCCGACGGGCCGATGAAGGCGGTGACGCTGCGCTCGGGCAGCGACAGCGTGATGTCCTTCAGCGCCTTCGACTGGCCGTAGTAGAAATTGAGGTTCTTGACCTCGATCTTGGCCTTGGTCGCCGCCTCTGCGGCGATCGTCATGTCTGGAGACAACATCTGGCTCATTTGTCCTCTCTGCGTCCGGTCAGGCTGCGCGCAAAGATGCTGAGCGCGAGAACCGTCAATGTGATTATGAGTGCACCGGTCCAGGCCAGCTGCTGCCATTCCTCATAGGGGCTGAGAGCGAACTGGAAGATGGTGACAGGCAGGCTGGCCATCGGCGCGTTGAGATTGCTCGACCAGAACTGGTTGTTCAGCGCCGTGAAAAGAAGCGGTGCGGTTTCGCCGGAGATGCGGGCGATGGCCAGCAATATGCCGGTGACGATGCCCGAAAGCGCGGCACGATAGGCAACCGAGCGGATGACCACCCAGCGCGGCGCGCCGATCGCGGTGCCGGCTTCGCGCAAGGCGTTGGGCACCAGGTTGAGCATGTCCTCGGTGGTGCGCACGACGACGGGGATGACCAGGATGGCGAGTGCCACGGCACCGGCGATCGCCGAGAAATGCCCCATCGGCCGCACCATCAGCTCATAGACGAACAGGCCGATGATGATCGACGGCGCCGACAGAAGGATGTCGTTGATGAAGCGGACCACCGTGGTGAGCTTCGAGAAGCGGCCATATTCGGCCATATAGGTGCCGGCCAGCACGCCGATCGGCGTGCCGACGATGATGCCGATGATGGTCATCACGATGCTGCCGTAGATGGCATTGAGCAGGCCGCCGGCGTCGCCGGGCGGCGGCGTCATTTCCGTGAAGACCGAGAGGGAGACGCCGGCCAGGCCCTTGTAGAGCAAGGCGCCAAGGATCAACGCCAGCCAGGCAAGGCCGATGCAGGCGGCGATGACGCACAGCGCCATCATCACGCCATTCTTGCGCTTGCGGCTCTGGTGAAGCGATGCGGCTGTCGACATCGGTCAGGCTCCCGTGCGGGCGTCGATGCGCATCAGCATGTAGCGGGCGATGGCAAGGATCAGGAAGGTGATAACGAACAGGATGAGGCCGAGCGCGACCAGCGAGGAAGTGTAGAGGTCGCCGACCGCTTCGGTGAATTCGTTGGCGATGGTCGCCGAGATGGTCGTTGCCGGCGCAAACAGCGACGTCGAGATGCGGTGCGCGTTGCCGATGACGAAGGTCACCGCCATCGTTTCACCGAGGGCGCGGCCGAGGGCGAGCATGACGCCGCCCATGATGCCGATGCGGGTGTAGGGAATAACGACCCGGCGCGTGACCTCCCAGGTCGTGCAGCCGATGCCATAGGCCGATTCCTTCAGCACCGACGGCACCGTATCGAAGACGTCCTTGGTGATCGAGGTGATGAAAGGCAGAATCATGATGGCCAGGATCATCGCCGAGGTCAGCAGGCCGATGCCGTAAGGAGGGCCTGCGAACAGGCTGTTGAGGCCCGGAATGCCGTGGAACACGCTGATGATGAAGGGCTGCACCGTCGTCTGCAGAAACGGCGCCAGCACGAACAGGCCCCAGATGCCGTAGATGATCGAAGGGATGCCCGCCAGCAGTTCAACCGCCATGCCGATCGGACGCCGCAGCGGGCGTGGGCAAAGCTCGGTGAGGAAGATGGCAATGCCGATGCCGAGCGGCACGGCGATCAGGATGGCGATGGCCGAGGTGATGATGGTGCCGTAGATCGGTGCCAGGGCGCCGAACTTCTCCGTCACCGGGTTCCAGCTTTCGCTGGTCAGGAAGGAAAAGCCGAAGGTCGACAGGGCTTGCCAGGAACCGGCAAACAGCGAGATCGCAACGCCGCCGAGCAGGACCAGCACCAATATCGCGGCGGCGCGGGTTGTCGCGTGGAAGATTGCGTCGGTCAGTGCGAACCGTCGAACGGTGGCATCGCGCGAACTTCTAACGGCTGGCAAGGCTTCCTGGACAGCGCTCATGTCAAGCTCGGCTCTTTCGGTTGAAGGAAAAGGAGCGCCGCGGGCGCGGCGCTCCTTTGGAGGATGTTACTCGCCAACGTAGACGGGCTTGCCGCCGGCCTGGATGTCGGCCTTCCACGAAGCCTTGACCAGGTCGACGACGCTGTCGGGGATCGAGACGTAGTCGAGCGCCTTGGCGGTTTCCTTGCCGTCCTTGTAGGCCCATGCAAAGAACTTCAGGGCTTCGCCGGTGGCAGCGGCATCATCCGGAGCCTTGTGGATCAGGACCCAGGTCGAGGCAGCGATCGGCCAGGTGGTGTCGCCGGGCTCGTTGGTGATGATGACGTTGAAGTTCTTGGCGCCCTTGAAGTCGGCATTCGAAGCGGCAGCGCCGAAGGATTCGAGCGACGGCTCGACGACCTTGCCGGCTGCGTTCAGCATCTTGGAGTAGGACAGGTTGTTCTGCTTGGCATAGGCGTATTCGACGTAGCCGATGCCGCCGTCCGTCTGCTTGACAGTGTTGGCAACGCCTTCGCTGCCCTTGGCGCCGACGCCCGTCGGCCATTCGACGGCGGAGTCCGAACCGACCTTGTCCTTCCAGTCGGGCGAGAGCTTCACCAGATAGTTGGTGAAGTTGAAGGTGGTGCCCGAGCCGTCCGAACGATGCACGACGGCGATCGCGGTCGACGGCAGGGTGAGACCGGGGTTCAGCGCCTTGATCGCGGCATCGTCCCAGGTGGTGATGGCGCCGAGATAGATCTGGGCGAGCGTCTTGCCGTCGAGGACGAGTTCGCCCGGCTTGACGCCGGTCAGGTTGATGATCGGCACGATGCCGCCCATCACCATCGGGAACTGCACGAGGCCGTTCTTTTCCAGATCGGCGTCGGACATCGGCTTGTCGGTGGCGCCGAAGGTCACGGTCTTGGCGATGACCTGCTTGATGCCGCCGCCCGAACCGATCGACTGATAGTTGAGGCCGATGCCGGTGTCCTTCTTGTAGGTGTCGGCCCACTTGGCGAACACCGGATAGATGAAGGTCGAGCCAGCGCCGGAAAGATCAGCTGCGATGGCTGCGGAAAGGGTGAAGGTAGACGCTGTAGCCATTGCGATCGCAACGGCCGCCGAGCGGATGAAATGTCTCATGTGGCCTGCTCCTGTTCGGAAGATGGTCTCTCGGCGCCATTCCAAACCAGCGCCCGCTGAGGCCAATAGCCTTGGATTATTACAGTCGCATGACAGTTTCGTGTCAGCCCGGTAACGCGTCGCCGGCTGTGCAAAAGGCGGTCGCGTCGGATGGCCGTGGCCTGATCCGGGTTTGCGCCCGGAATCAGGGACTTGAGCCATCCACCGGCCGGAGCCGCCGCCGGATTCGACGGGGCTTTCTCGGATGAAGAAAATCCGGACGGGAGCGCGTTGCTCAAGGCCAGAGCGTGTCATGGCCGGGCCATCGCCAAAAACAGGTCCGTTGGGGTAGGTTGACGCTGTTTGTTGCCGGCGGTCGCTGCTCCCGCCCGTAACTGCAAGGGCGGAATTCGATTTTGCCATTGTCCCGGCTCGGCGCCGGCTTTGGTATGGTGCGATCGCACCATAGGCATTGCACGCAGGGGTAGCAGCATCATCCGCGATTGATTCGGATCCTTGGAACCGGGCGACGCCGGGCTATCCCGCGTTGCGCTGGACCTGGCGGCCGGCGCCGAGCCAGCGCTCGACTTTGTCCAGCAGGGCCCTGGGGCTGATCGGCTTGGGCAGATAGTCGTCCATGCCCGCCTCCAGGCAGCGTTCGCGATCGCCCTTGAGCGCATGCGCGGTCACGCCGATGATCGGCACATGCGTGCCGGTTTCCTGCTCCAGCCGGCGGATCGCGGCGGTCGCTTCGAGCCCGCTCATCTCCGGCATCGAGACATCCATCAGGATCATGCATGGATTGAGCTTGCCGAAAGCCTCGAGCGCCTTGCGGCCATTGCCGACGATCTCGAAACCATGGCCGGTCTCGCCAAGGATCTGGGTGAAGACCATCTGGTTCACCTCATTGTCCTCGGCCACCAGTATATCCAGCCTGTGTCCATCACCGCCAGTGACGGGCAGCCGAGGCCGAACCGGCGGCGGCTGCAATTGCGCGCGTTGTTCGGACAGCGCCAGCGGCGGCGGCTGGGGAGCATTGGGCCTTTCGGCTGCGAGCGGCTGGACGGCCTGGCTGTCCGTGGCGTGGCGATGACGCTGGATAGTCGCCACCAGCGTCTCCAGAAGCACCGAGGAGCGCGCCGGCTTGATCAGCTGGGCGTCGATGCCGAGATCGCGGTAGCTGGTGTTGGCGAGCGACTGGTCGACCGAGGTCAGCATGATGATGGGCGTGTCGGCTAGGCCTTCGGTGCTGCGCACGACACGCGCCATTTCGGCGCCGCTCATCTCGGGCATCTGGTAGTCGAGCACGACGCAATCCACACGCACGCCATAGGCGGCGGCCGCGATCAGCACCTTGAGGCCCTCCGCGCCGCTTTCGGCCGCGCAGGAATCGAACGTCCACGAGGTCATCTGCTCGGTCAGGATGGCCCGGTTGACGGCATTGTCGTCGACGATCAGCACGCGTGCGCCCGTCACATCCACCGGCATGATGCGCTGCCCGCTCTGTTCGGCCCTGGGCAGCGTCACGGTGAACCAGAAGGTCGAGCCCTTTCCCTCGGCGCTCTCGACGCCGATGGTGCCGCCCATCAGTTCGACCAGCCGTGAGGTGATGGCAAGGCCAAGCCCGGTGCCCTCGTGCCGCCGTGTCGAGGAGGTGTCGACCTGGCTGAATTTTTCGAACACCAGCTTCAGTTTTTCCTCGGGGATGCCGATCCCGGTGTCGGTGACCGAGATCGTCAGCCTGGTTCCGGTCGGAACCCTCTCACCGGTCACGTCGACCAGCACATGGCCTTCGTCGGTGAATTTCACCGCATTGCCGACCAGATTGGTGACGATCTGCCGGATGCGGCCGACATCGCCGATGAACAGGCTTTCGAGCCTCGGCTCGACACGCACGATGAGTTCGAGATCCTTTTCCTTGGCGCGTGTCGACACCAGCGTCGCCACGTCCTCGATCGCCTCGGCAAGGTTGAAGGGCGCCGGATCGAGCACCATCTGGCCGGCATCGATCTTGGAGAAATCCAGGATGTCGTTGATGATCGTCAACAGCGCGTTGCCCGACTTGACGATGATGTCGGTGAACGTTTTCTGCTTGGGATCGAGATTGGATTTGGCCAGGAGTTCAGCCATGCCCAGCACACCGTTCATCGGCGTGCGGATCTCATGGCTCATATTGGCGAGGAATTCCGACTTGGCGCGGTCGGCGAGCACGGCACGCTGGCGCGCCTCGCTGAGCTCCGCCTCGCGCATTTTCAGTTCCGTGATGTCGGTGGTCGATCCGATCAGGTAGAGCGAACCGTCCGACGCGATCATCGCGCCCTTGCGCGCGAACTGATGCCTGACGCTGCCGTCGGCAAGCCGCACCGTCTCCTCGACCTCCTGGGTGTCGCCGGTGCGCAGCACGGCGAGATCGCCGGCCACGAAAGCCTCGCCGTCCTCCCCGAAAATCTCGATGTCGGTCTTGCCGATCGCATCTTCCCTGCTGAGACCGGTCAGATCGCACCAGCCCTTGTTGACATAGAACTGCCTAAGATCGGAGCGCTTGGCGTAGATCGACACCGGTACATTGTCGATCAGGCTGCGGAACACCTCGTTCTCGCGCATGCTCTCTTCCAGAGCCTTCTCGCGCGCCTTGACGTCGGTGATATCGGTGCTGGAGCCGACCAGATGCACCGATCCGTCTGTCGCCACCAGGCGGCTCTTGCGCGTCATCAACTGCCGCACCGTGCCGTCGCTATGGGTGACAGGTTCTTCGACCTCGAGGCCCTTGCCGGTTACGACGACCTGGGTGTCGTCATGGCTGTAGCCTTCCGCGTCTTGTGTGCCGAACAGCTCACGGTCGGTCCGGCCGATGACGTCTTCCTTGGCGATGCCGGTCAGCGCACACCAAGCCTTGTTGACGAATTCGATGCTCAGGTCCTGCGCCTTGATGAAGGCGGCCACCGGCAACTCGTCCATCACGTGGCGGAAGAGATCGATCTGGCGCATCGAGTCGCGCAGCGCCGCCTCGCGGCTCTTGATGTCGGTGATGTCGACGCGCACGCCGATGAACGTCCCGTCATCGGTGCGCATGTCGTAGACCTGGTACCAGCGTCCATCGGCATTGAGGCGCTCGTAGGAAGAATTCGGCAGGTGGTAGCGGGCCAGTATGCTGTCGAGCCAGCGTTCGGGTTCGACCCCGTACAGCCTGTCGATCCCGGCATCGCCGCTCGAGCGGAAATAGCCGACCGACTGGCCGAATTCCAGCGCCTCGCGGAAGCTGCAGCCAGGCTGCCAGAAGGGCTTCAGCGCCGGCAGCGTGTCCTGCAGTTTGCGGTTGGCGAAGACGAACTTGTCGTCGCGGTCGTAGATGATGACGCCGGCCGGCAGCGATTCCAGCACGCTGGCTAGGTACTTGCGCGCGTCCTGTGCCTCGGTCTCACGCCCCTTCATGTCGGTGACGTCGACATAGGAGATGAGCCGCTTGCCGCCGGGCAGCGGTGCCAGCGACGCGACAAGCGTGCGCCCGTCATTGTGCGGCAATTGTCTGGAGCCGGCGACGCCGGCCCTGATTTCGGCTTCGCGCTCGGCGGTATGACGTTGCCAGGCAGCGTCATCGGCGCCGTAAGGGTCAATGGCGCGGCTGGCTTCCATGAGTTCGCGAAAGGCCGAGCCGATCCCGGCGCGGCCTGGATCGATCCTCCAGAAGTCGTAGAAGGCGCGATTGATGACTTCGGCGCGCATATCGGCATCCAGCACGAGAACACCGATCGGCATCTCATCGACCATGGTGCGGAGATTGACGAAGGTCTCGGCGATTTTGGCGTTGGCGCCTTCGATCTCGGCGTCGCGACGCTTGAGTTCGGTAACCTCATAGTAGGTCAAGAGCCGCTTGCCGCCGGACAGCGCCGTCACCGAGAACATCATCGTCCTGCCGCCGGCATGGACAAATTCGCGAGGCGCGACGGAGCCGGCGCGAATCTCCTCGATACGGCCGGCGAGGTAGCGCTGCCACTGCTGTTCGTCGATATCGCCATAGATGCCGTTGCGGCGGTTGAGTTCCATCAACTGGCTGAAGGGAGCGCCAACGGTTACAACCCCGTCCGGAATGCTGGACAGGTCGCGATAGGCCTTGTTGACGATCAGCGTGTCGAGCTTGCCATCGAGCAGCACGACGCCCATGTGCATGGCGTCCATCGTCCGTTCGAGGTCGGCAAGATGCCGGTCGGGATCGCTGCCCGACGACCGGTTTTGCTCCATGGTCTCGAAGGCGCCGGCCAATGCGGTGACGTTGCGGCCTATGCCGCGGTAGCCGGCAAATTTTCCTTCGTTGTCGAACCGTGGGAAGCCTGACGTCAGCACCCAGCGGCAGGCGGCGCCGCCTCCCTTCAGTTCATAGACGAAGTCGCGGAACGGCCGGCGCGCCTGCAGGTCCTCCAGATGCGCCGTCGCGCTGTGGTTACCCTTCAGGACCTGATTGAGGAAATCGAAGCGGAACCGACCCAGCACATCAGCCGGATCGATGCCGGTGGCCGCCTGGTAGGTGGGTGAAAGCCAGGAGAACCGCAGTTCGGCATCGGTCTCCCAGACCCAGTCCGAGCCTGCATCGAGCAGTTGGCGAAGCGCGTCGGGCGAATCCATGTCCGCGCGTGGCGGCGCGTCGCCGCGATGCACTGGCTTTTCGGGCCCACGCTTGCCGCGCGCGCCGACTTCGTCCGCTTCCGCCATCCTGTCCCCACCCCGAAAATCAAGGCCGAACCCTCCCTCCGCGGTTCGTCGGCGGAATGTGCCCGAGAAGCATTAACGATCCGCTAACCTTAACGGCGCAACCGGCACACTCTTCCTGCGTTATTCCGTCCGGTTGTCGGGCGGCCCGAGGCCGCGTTATAAGCCGCGCAGGGGTGTTGCTAATGTATCGACGGATAGGGCCTTTCTTGCTGGGCGTGGCGCTGCTTTTCGGCAGTGGCTGTGCGCGCAGCTATGACGGCACGGTCATCATCCCGCGGCCGCTCGACGCCAGGCGCTTCTGGGACCGGCCGCCACCCAATGTCGACTACACGCCGCCGGCCGACAACGGCGCCTTTCCGGTGCCGCCACAGCCGCCCGGACAATTTGCCGAACGCAAGGTTTCGAAACCTGCCGGGCACAGACGGCATCAGACGCGATATTCACCGCCGCCTCCCCCGCCGTCGAGCCCGGAAAAACAACTGGCATGCAGGAACGTGAGCGCACCAGGCGAGCGCGTTCGCATGGTTTGCGAATAGGCGCAATTCGGGGAGAGTTCCCCGCAGCCTTACAGCGATGCCGCGCCCTTCTTCGGTTGCTTCGCGCCAAGCTTGTCGAGCGCAAGGCGAACCTGGCGCAAATCGTCCTGCCAGCCGTCATCATCACCCATGGAACTCTCCGACGCGGCCCGTTGCAGGCCGCGCGCCTCGGATTCGATCTTACGCAGTTCGGCGACCTTCTCGTCATGGGTCAGGGAGCCGTCTTCGACGATCTCCAGAACCCGCATTTCCCTGAACGTGGCCATGGTTTTTCTCCCGACTGATGTCGATCACAACGCCGTGAGCGCCCCTCCGTTCCAGACGGGCCCCATAGCCGGCTTCATCATGACGGCGCGCTGCAGCGCCTATCCCGGGCCGGCGACTATCGGAATTGCCGGGCCGTGGGCTGCCCGAGCGAACGATCAATCCGATGTTACCGAAGCTTGACGCTGAACCTTTGCCTGACTGCCGCGTTCAAGGCATAGGGAGAACGCAGATGTCGATCCACTTCACGGTATCGGAACTGACAAGAGACCTTCTTCATTCTCTCGGGCTGGACCACGAGCGCGCGCCACGACCGCTCAATCCCGAGGAAAACCTGTTGCTTGAGTGCTATCTGGCCGGGCACATCCCGGAATCGGCCTGGAGCGACTATGTCTTCGAGACCCCGGATCTGGCGCGGCACGCCAAGGCACGGCGCCGGAGCCACTGAGCAATTGGCTCCGAAGCGGCCGCGCCAGCCGCTATTTCTTTGGGGAAACCAGTTGCAACGTGAAGACGTTGCCACCAATGCCTTGCGCCAAAGCCGGTGAAAAACTCAGAGGCGTGCAATTCTTGACGGCGGCGATGGCCGCGTCGATGAACGCTTTTCGCGCCTTGTCATCGCCGGTCACCTTGGCGGCGGTCGGCCGCGGCGGACCGATCAGCGAGCCGTCGCGCTTGAAGCTGAAACTCAGGGTTACTGTGGAATTACCCGCGTCCGCCGGCGGCGTCCAGCATGCCTGGATCGCGTCCCCGACATCATCCATTGTGTTGAGCACTGCTGCTTGTGCAGGCAGGAGCGTCCCAGCCAGCATTCCACCGGCGATCGTCAGCATTGCCGCCACGCATTTCATCGCAAGCCCTCATCTTATTCCAAGCCGGATCCGCTCAACGGGATGTTAGAGGCAACGTCGGCGATGACAATATCCCGACGCGAAAAGTTGACGTTCCGGCGCGGCCCTATCATCGCCGCGCGAGGTCCCGGCATGGGGTCCGAAAAAGCAAAAAAGGCCGGCACGGAGCCGACCTTTCCTTCCACCGATAATGCGCCAGTACATCCGTGGTCGCGCGGTGAATTCCCGCCAGTAGACAGGGCTTTGGTTAACGAATCCTTAAGCTGAAGCCTTCGCCTGCGACCGCACATAGGCGATATAGCCGCGCACGTCGCCGGCCGGCTCGGCATAGGCCTTGCCGAGCTTCTTCTCGATGGCCGCCATGTACTCCTGCGCCCATTTGGGCAGCGGGTAGTCGATGACCGCCAGGAATTCGAGAGTCGCCGCCAGCCTTATGTCGGCGATCGACGGGTTCGTACCGCCGATGAACGGCTTGCCGTCCCTGAAGAAGCTGTGGAAGACCTCCAGCGGCTCAGCGATCGCCGCCATCGCGGCCTTCTGCGCTTCCGACTTCTTGTCGGGATGGGCATCGCTGTGGCCGACCTCGCCGGCATATTGCGGGAAACCCAGCGCCGGATAGGTGGCGCGCGCCACATAGGGGTAGAGCGTGCCGATCAGATAGAACATGGCGCTGTCGATCATCGCCCGTCTGGCCGGCGCCTTGGGATAGAATTTCTCCAGCCCGTGCTTGTTGGCGAGATACTGCATGATGGCGCAGCTTTCCCAGAGCACGCCCCTGGGCAACCCCTTGTCCTCGATCATCGGCGTCAGATGCGCCGGATTGCGCGCCAGATATTCAGGCGAACGCGTGTGGCCCCAGGCGTCGGTCTCGGCGGCGTCGAAGCCGGCCGCGCGAGCAAACACCCGCACCGTCATGTTGTTGACGCTCGGCTTCAGCATGCTGAGCTTCAACGCCGGCTTTTTCGCCGACTTGGCCTTGGCGGTCTTGGCCGCCGACTTTTGCGTCGCCGGTTTTGCCGCGGCTTTCGCGGCCACCTTCGGCGCAGCCTTTGCGGCTGCCTTCACCGCCGGCTTCGCCTTTGCCTTTGCCTTGGCAGCCGATTTCCCAGCACTTTTGGTCACTGTCTTTGCCATTTTTTGTCCTCCCTTTGTTTCGTTGGCCGTCAGTATGGATTCTTCGGCGCCCGGTCATCCGACAAGGTCGCGCGGGAGCTCTCGACAAGCGCCTGGATCGCGTCCGCAAGATGCACCTCGGCGATATTGTAGTCGCCGCGCCCGACACGCAGCCTGTGCGCCTGCATCAGCACATCGGCATGAGTGAAACCCGCCGGCGGTTCGAAGCGGTAGGACGCGAGTTCGATCAAAAGGCCAAGCGGATCCTCGAAATAGATCGAATCCATGAAGCCGCGATCCTTGACGCCGCTGTGCTTGATGCCGCGCTCGTCGAGCCGGGCGACCGCCTGCAGGAAGGTGACCCGCGACACCGCGAACGCGATGTGGTGGACGCAGCCCGGATCGGTCGGCGTGCGCCGCTTCAGCGGCACGCGGCTTTCATCGGTGAAGATGGTGATCAGCCGGCCGTCGCCCGGATCGAAATAGAGATGGCTCTCGCTGGCCTTGTCGAGGTTGGGCTGCTCGAAGACGAAAGGCATGCCGAGCACGCCTTCCCAGAAATCGATCGAGGTCTGGCGCCCGGCGCCGACAAGGGTGATGTGGTGGACGCCTTGTGCTTGCAGTTTCTGCATAGGCCTTCTCCCCGCGGCATCGATTGGTCGTCAGGATCTGCCTGGCACCAGGCGTTCTGCGCGCCGCCTGAGCCGTGCCCTCGAAATCCATGACGTGATGCTAATGCAATCGGCCCCGCCGCGCCAGAAGCCGCAGGTCCCATCGTTGCAGGACGGCGATATCGCCTTGAAATTTGGATAAGGCTGTTTCCTTCATCTATTCGGCCGATGCGGCATCTCATCTTGAGGACTACATTGAAAAATGATCCTACGGATCTATGAGTAGTCCGAAGCCAGTCCCCTTTTGCGGCTACTCCAAGGGCCCCGCTTGACTCCCGGTCGGCGGGGCTTTTCCGTGCATTCGCCTGCACGACCTTGCGGCGCAAAAGCCGATGGTCGAGCAGCCCGGAATGAGCCCCCCGATCAAGGATTGAAGACGTGCGAAGCGGTCAGCCCGGCAAGCAGCACGCCCGCAAGGAGAGCGATGATCGAGGCGAGGAACCAGCGCAGCGTGACCTGATAGACCGGCTCGTCGTCGTCGCGCGGGAGCAGCGAACGCCACAATGCGACGAGTTGGAGGACGATGGCCAGGGCGAGCAGGAGCGTCGCCAGGATCGAGGCCGTCGTCCATCCGCCATCAGCTTCGAAATTCCAATAGCGCAGGAAAAGAAGCGAAAACCCGAGCAATACGGTGATGGCGGAGATCACACCCTGTCGGTAGCCGACCGGCAAGGGAACTCTGCGCGCCTCGGTCGCCTGGAAACCCGGCTCGTTGGTCTCATCGGGATCCTGACGCTTGGGTGTGTCGATCATGGAGGCAACATCTATTTTGACAGGCCCTTGGAAGTCGGCGCAGGTCTTGTTCGATCGATACGACCGGGGAAGCGCTGCGGGCTGTCATCATCATCCCTGTGCCTTCCTCGCGCAAGGTGAGCGACGTGATGGAGGCGATTCACCTGGAACCTACTGAACATAAGGAAAGGAACGATTCGACCGGCGTTCGCGTTATTTACGATCGAACCGATGGAGGTAACCGTGAGGAAGCTGATACTCGTATCCGTGCTCGCGTTTGCTACCACAGCAGCCGTCGCTTCTCCGACCCAGGCGCAGTTCCTCTTCTCGCCCTTTGGCGGCTATTATGGTGGTTTCGGAGGGTTCCCTTTCCCCTATCGCTATAGCGGTCCGTACTACGATGACCCGTACTACGAGCCATATCGCCCATACTACCGATACCACCACAGGTACTACCACCGCTACTACTACCCGCAACGGTACTATTACCACCATAGACACTACTATCACCATAGGCACTATTACCACCACCACCACAGGTACTATTAGAGGTAGTCCATTGGGCATATGCCCGCTTCACCGTCGGCCGGCTTAAGCGCCAGGTTAGGCGCGTGGCCGACTTGTGTTTCCAGTATCAGCCGCGAGAAGGTCGGACCTCACCTCACGGGCATGAGCTATGTCTTTGCGGGGATCGCCCTCATCAGCTTGCCGGCTGCCATCCAGGTCGGAGTAGCGACGCTGATCGCCTGGATCGCGCAGACATTTTTGCAGCTGGTGCTGCTGTCGGTAATCATGGTTGGCCAAAAGGCTTCGGTCGCCGCCTCAGACAAGCAGGCGCCGCAGACCTACAAGGATGCCGAAGCGCTCTTGAAAATCCAGGATGAGGTGCACCGGCTCGTCGAGGTCAACAACAGCCTGACCGAGGAAATCCATCGCGCCGTTACGGCGAAGGGGACGCCGGCCGCTAGCCGCCACCCGCAGTTCCCACCTGGGCAACCCCCTGAGCGGTATCGACCAGACAGCATATTTGACCGTTACTTGACGGTCTTGATCCACATTCAGCTAAATCATTGAGTCTCTTGGTACGCCCAAGGGGAATCGAACCCCTGTTCCCGCCGTGAGAGAGCCGTGTTCGGAGCCGATTTTGGGCGCCCGTGCACGACGCTGGAAAAGTTAACCATCTGATTCTATTGAAAATATTTATTTTGCCGTCCATATGGGCTTAGTGTGGCTGACTGTCGTATAGCTCCGCATATTACACAGAAGTTACACAAGAGACCAAACGGAGGCATCAATGGCAAAGGCAGTTCGCGACTCAAAACTGGACAGCAGAGCGGCGCGCGAGAAGCTAGTTCCGAGGGGCGACCCCTACTACCGCAACGTCGATAAGGGGCTCCACGTTGGCTATCGCAAAGGCACACGCGGCGCCGTATGGGTGATGCGCACCTACGACGGAAAGAAATACGTGGTCGAGTCGATCGGCCAACCTGACGATCTGCTTGAGGCAGACGGGGTGAACGTACTCAACTGGTGGGAGGCGGTTGAGAAGGCTCGTCGCATCATCGCGCAGAAGGGGAGCGCAGAGCCGAAGCCTGCTTACACTGTGGGCGCTGCGCTGGATGACTATCTCGCGCACGCCAAGCAGAGGCAGAAGTCCTACAGGGACACCGAGCTAACGGTTGAGAAGCTCATCCGACCAGTCTTTGGTGAAATTGAAATCGCCAAACTGACGAAGCGCGATATCAGCAACTGGCACAACAAGCTCGCTTCGACGCCCCGCCGACTCCGCACCAAAAAGGGCGAGGAGCAAAAGTTCGCCCAAGGCGAGATGGACGACTCGACTAAGCGCCAGCGCAAGAGTACCGCGAACAGAGTGCTCACCGTGCTAAAAGCCGCTCTCAACCTCGCGTTCCACGATGAACATGTGGTCGACGACAAAGCCTGGCGTCGAGTTGAGGCATTTGAGGATGTCGACAGCGCTCGCCAACGCTTCCTGTCCATCGGCGAAGCGCAGCGCTTGATCAACGCCAGCGCGGCCGACTTGCGCAAGCTCGTCCAAGCTGCATTGCAGACAGGGTGCCGGTATGGGGAGCTGTGCCGCCTGCATGTCCACGACTTCAATGCCGCAGCTGAAACGCTGGCGATCCATGTGAGCAAGACCCGGAAGCCGCGACACATCAATTTAACCGACGAAGGGGTAGAGTTCTTCAAGTCCATCACGGCGGGCAGGGAAGGCTCGGAACTGATGCTAACCAAGGCGGACGGAACGGCGTGGCGCGAGTCGCACCAGTCACGTCCTATGGCCGAAGCATGCAAGCAGGGGAAGATCACTCCTCGTGTGAAGTTCCACGAGCTGCGCCACACGTGGGCAAGCTTGTCGGTTATGAACGGAATGCCGCTCATGGTCGTGGCGAACAATCTTGGGCACGTCGACACGCGCATGGTCGAGAAGCACTATGGCCACCTAGCACCCTCGTACGTGAAAGAGGCAATCAAGGCCGGCGCCCCGCGCTTCGGTTTGGTGGAGAAGTCGAATGTCGAAGCGATCGCTTAGCGAGGAGCTACTGCAGCTCGTTCAGGATGACGGCATTCGGTTTTGGCTCGGGCGTGACAGCGCCGAGGTGAAGCGGCGTTTCAAAGCGAAGGATGAGTTACTGGACAAAGGGCTCCACTACCAGTTTCTCAGCAAAGGCAAGGCATTCGTCTTCCCACCAAAGCCACCCCCTGGACGACCGAAAAAGAAGAACCCGCTTCTTATCTCCACAATGGAGAGACGGAAGCGTGAGGCAATGAGACATTATTTCGACTCGCGTCGCTGGTTGAAAGATAACGGACATTGGAAGCACGGTATCAAAGCCGCGCTCATCATTTTCATCGCCGATAAGCACGGCATTGCGAAGGACTACGTGCGAAGTGAAGTCGAACGTGGCCCTGGAAAAGTCCGCAAATAATTCGACGAAAACGCTGAGATTCATTGCTGTAGTTTCAAGGTCCAACAGCGTGCACAGTCATGCGTGTCCACTGAGGAAACGCTATGACAAACCACTTCAAACGCGGTTCAATTGACGACTTCTGCGCCCGGCGCGGGTTCTGTCGTTCGACCTTTTACAATCACCTCGCCACCATGCCAACGATCACCAAAGTCGGTCGACGCGTGATCATTCTCGAAGAGGATGAGGCCGCATGGGTTGAGAAGCGGCGCGAAGCCGAACCGGCTCTGGAAGCAGCATAGACATCAGACTGCCACGGCGCGCGTGAGCGAGGGGTTTTGGTGCTGTTCCCCTTGCAAGGTCAGCGACGTGGCGCAGGCGCCCGCTCTCGGGTTTGTCCTGGCCCTTGGAGAGCGGGCGCCGCTCAAAAAAACCGCCGCGAACTGGTTCGAACGCGGCGGGCTAAGCTAAGGAGCTTGCGGGGTCCTTGTTGGGACAATAGCCGCGAAAAATAACCATAACAAGGACTTGCGGCACATGGGCCAATATAGCGACGACACCATTCTGCGCTTGTCGAAGCGTTTCGAAGGCTATGACAAAGCCTTCGGGCGCTACGAGATCAATCGCGTCAACGACAAGGGCAAAAATGAGGGCAAGGCTGTCACGTACAGCGCGCCGCCAACGGTTGACCTTTGGAAAACCCATGTCGAGGGCAGTGGGGCAGGTCTTGGTATCATCCCACTCCGCTCAGACAACAAGCTTCTGTTTGGCTGCATCGACATCGATGTGATCAATATTGACCACAAGCAGCTTGAGACGAAGTGCAAGGGGCTGAAACTACCTCTCGTCATCTGCCGCTCGAAGTCTGGGGGCGCGCATTGTTTCCTGTTTCTGAAGGAGCCAATTGATGCCACCATCGTTGTCAGCGCCCTCTCTGTGTGGTCGGCAGCCCTTGGATACGGCGGGTGCGAGATCTTCCCAAAGCAGACCACGCGCTATGACACGGGCGACGGTACGCAGAAAGACATCGGCAACTGGCTCAACATGCCATACTTCTACGCCGACAAGACCAACCGCTACGCCATCAGGGAGGGCGAGACTCTTTCGCTACCCGAGTTCCTCGACCACGCGTCGGATATGAGCGTCAACGAAGCGGAACTCACAGCGATTGAAGTATTGCCTCCCGACACGCCCGGAGGCTTACTTGCTGACGCGCCCCCTTGCCTCCAGCTCATTCACTCCAGCGGCGGCTTCCCTGACGGCACACGGAACGACGGCATGTACAATGTCGGCGTCTACCTCAAGAAGCGCTTCCCCGACGACTGGAAGGACAAGCTTACCGTCTACAATGCAGAAATGTGTGACCCGCCGCTCACGTTGGATGAAGTCAACGTCATAGCGAAGAGCGTCGGGAACAAGGATTATTTCTACCGATGCCGAAAGCCACCGATCGCTGCGCATTGCAACCGCGCCGTATGCGTGACGCGTGCATGCGGGATTGGCGACAACGGGCCTGCGTTCGGGCATCTGACCAAGTACGTGAGTGATCCCGTCCTGTGGTTTCTAGGGGTCGATGACAAGCGCATAATGCTTGAGACACGGGAACTGACCAACCAGCGCATGTTTCAGGAGAAAGTCAGCGCGGTGATTAACCGCTACCCTCGCACCATGAAGCAGCCCGATTGGGAACAGTGGCTCGACGAGAGCATGCGCAACTGCACCGAAGTGGCTGTGCCCGAAGACGCTTCGGTATTCGGCCAGTTCAAAAGCGTTGTCCACATGTACTGCCGGGGGCAAGCGCGTACGACGACAAAGGCCCAACTCGCCGAGAGCAATTCACCCTTCTTGGATGAAAACGGCGATGTTTGGTTTAAGGCGATTGGACTGCAGAAGTTTCTGAACAACCAAGGCTTCAAGTTCAAGTCGATGGTTCATGTTTACGACATGCTCCGCGACATGGGTTGCAGGCACGATACTGTGAGGGTGAAGCCCGGCCCCAAGGGGACAGTCAATGTATGGGTGATCAAAGCGGAAGCGATGCCCCCTGAGTCCGAGGACGAACCAAATCCGAAGTTCGGAGTGACAGAGGAGTTCTAGTGGTTGTGACGGTTGTCGCGGTTGCGGTGTTAATGCGCACGTATAGCAAAAAATAATTTTTATTTTTGCAGCGTGTTTTTGCGATAGCAGGATAGCCGATACCGTCTAAGCTTTTGTGTTTCCAGTGCTTTCAGTGGTTATAGCAGTTGGCTATCCAGGGCCTTGTATCCATAGCTGCCATAACCTGAACCCATATCCAGCGTGTGCAGGGAATTGTTTCTGAAGATGCTTCCCCTGTGTGCGCATTATGGGAGCGGCGCTGCGCAGCGACGTATCCCTCTGGAATGCCGGTGGCTTGCCGCCTAGGCGGGCGCTACACCGTGGAACAGCACATTGCCCGAGTACTGCACTGGAGGCCAGCGAAACGCGCTGTAGGGCGGCTGCAAATTCGAAGACGAAAGATGCTCGATGAATCGGCACTTTTTCTTGCGGATCAGTTTCACCCCTTGGCGCTATGCGCTGCTCCCCTCGACATCAGCCCCGAAAGGCCAGCTTACCGCTATAGCAAAGCCGTAACTTGGACGCTGCTGGACGCCAATATACCAATAAAAACAATGCTTTAGTCCGCGCGTTGGGCTATGCTTTGCGCGACTTGTCAAACGTTTGTGCGATATGGCGTCCCAAACATCGGCAAAACAAGCAGGCAGATAGCTAAGCGATAGGACATGAATAGGAACGGGAAAGCTATCAGGAAGCCGATGGCGCGTGCTGCCACGACGAATGGTGCGGTCATCCTGCCCAACACTGACGGACGCACCGTCTGGGTGCGTCGCCTCGCAGACTTGATGGCACTCATCACCCTCGACTTGGGCGGCGAGGACGCGATAAGCGAGATGGAGCGTGGTCTTGTCCGCCGCATCGCCACCCAGCAGGTAGCTATCGAGAAGCTTGAAGCAGCGTTCGCACAGGACGGCGCGGCGGACGACAAGGCCCTTGATCTGCACCAGCGCCTGTCCAACACGCTGCGACGCAATCAGGAGGCGCTGGGACTGAAGCGCCGGTCGAAGGACATCACCCCGACACTCGACGCCTATCTCGCTCGACAGGGGCAGGCATGAACATCCTGCAAGCGTGCGACGACCCCAACCTGTTCGCCCCATGGTTCAGGAGGCGCGAGTCGTACGCGGCATGGTTCGTCTTCCTCGCCGCGCTCTTCGCCCTGCCTCTGGACGCGTCGCAACTCGCTCTCTACCGCGAGCACACAGGCAGGAGCGAGCCGCCCTCCCAAGCGTCGGATGAGGCATGGCTCATCGTCGGGCGGCGCGGCGGCAAGTCGTTCATGATGGCGCTTATCGCCGTCTACTTGGCGTGCTTCAAATCCTATCGCGAGTACCTGGCCCCCGGCGAACGAGCGACAGTGCTCGTCATTGCCGCCGACAGGAAGCAGGCGCGCATCATCGTCCGCTACGTGCGTGCGATGCTTGAATCCATCCCCCTGCTAGCCAAGCTCTTGGTCACTGCGAACGCCGAAAGCTTCGACTTGTCCAACAGCGTTTCCATTGAGATCGGCACCGCCAGCTTTAGAAGCACAAGGGGGTACACGTTCTGCGCCGTGCTGGGTGACGAACTTGCGTTTTGGCGGACGGGTGATGATTCCGCCAATCCTGACTTTGAAATCCTTGCCGCTGTGCGCCCCGGACTGGCGACGATACCCGGCAGCATGTTGATCTGTGCCAGTTCACCCTATGCGCGCCGTGGTGCCCTGTTTGACGCGTGGAAACGCTTCTGGAGCAAAGACGGCGCTCCCCTTGTCTGGAAAGCACCAACGCGGGCGATGAATCCGACGCTGCCGCAGCGTGTCGTCGATGAGGCGATGGAGCGCGACGCCGCCAGTGCTAAAGCTGAATATCTGGCGGAATGGCGCGAGGACATCGAGGCCTTCGTCAGCCTTGACGTTGTGGAGCGGTGCATACGGACCGACGCGCAAGTGCGAAAGCCTGAAAGCGCGCTGCTGGGAAGCTATGTCGCGTTTGTCGATCCAAGCGGCGGCAGTTCTGACGCCATGACGCTGGGTATCGCCCATCTGGATTCCGACATGGCAATCCTTGACGCACTGCTTGAGGAGAAACCGCCATTCTCGCCCGAAAGTGTGGTGAAGAAGTTTGCCGACTTCCTCAAGACGTATGACATCAGCAGTGTTGAGGGTGACCGATACGCTGGCGAATGGCCCCGTGAAGCGTTCCGCAAGCAGGGCATCGAGTACCGGCTGGCGGATAAAACGCGCTCCGAACTGTATCTCGATCTGCTCCCTGTCCTGAACAACGAAACCGTCGATCTTCTGGATAACCCGAAGCTTGTGAATCAGCTGGTGGGTCTTGAGCGACGCGTGGCGCGAGGGGGGCGCGAAAGCATCGACCATCCGCCGGGGGGACACGACGACATCGCCAATGCGGCGGCGGGCGTCATCAACATGGTTGCGCGTCCCAGCCGCAGCACCATCACCCGCACTCTAGCGATTCCGATGTGAGGGCAACTATGCGCATTGGTGACTACGTGAAATCAAATTCAGGCAAGACGTGGGTCGTCGCCTTTGTCATTCCTGAGGGCATGTTCCCCTGTCTGGGCGACGGCAGGCATGTGTTCCTAATCCGTGACGAGAAGAACGCTGATGGGGACATCGATCTCGTTGCGACGATGCAGGACGAGGATGACATCTACATGGGTTGGCGCACCGGACCGGCCTTCGAGAAAGGGCAGCGGTTCATAGTCGAGGGCGAGCGGGTCGAGGTGCACAGCGCCACTCCCCTGTTCGTCTTCTTCCGTTTGGCAGACCAGTCGTTCACTGCCCTGTGGCGCTGGCAAGCGTCGCTCCTCGTGCAGCGCAAAAAGACGATGAGCTTTGAGACGGCAGACATGACAACGCTTGAGGGGGCAATCTGATGGTAGCTGTTGGCGATGTCGTCCTGTTGAGTACCGGACTGAGATATTGCGTCCTTGAATTTCTAGGAAACGCCCGAGGCGGCAGGGATGCAAGGCTGATCCGCAAAAACGCGGATGGAACATACTCAAGCTTTCAGAAAAATGCCGAAATGCTGATCCCGGCAGAGACCCCGGTCTTCAACCCGGGTGACGCAGTGACCATCGACGGCTTGAAGGGAACGTACATGTCCCGCGAAGCTGACGGCGATGTCGTTCGCATCATGCTGGAGCCACGCCGACGCCAACTATCCGGCGGCGGCTTCGTCCAAATCGAAGCCGGGATTGCTCGCGCAAGCTACGCCCTACTCGTCCTCCAAAACCGCAAAGTCTAATCTGAAGGAGAAGAACATGGCACTGAACGTCCCAATTGACCTTGATGAGCGCATGATCGACCAGTTTGCTGAGACTGACCCGCTGACTGGCAAGCCTGTCGCCGACCCTGTGGTTTCCGGGTTGTCGGACGCCGTGCGCCTCGCCCGTGAACAGGCAAAAAGCCTGGCTGCTCTTGAAGCGGCTGCGCTCGCCGACAAGACGACGGCATTTGAAGCCAGCATTCTGCGCGTGGCGAGTGCCGCTGAGAAGTCAGGCGGACGCGTCGCAACGCAACTGGACGCGGCGCGGACGAAGGCAATGACTGAGATCGCCAACATCGAGCGGCGCACCGGCTCCCCGCCGCCACCGAAGGACAGCATTGCACTGGGTATCGAGGCTGAAATCAGGGCTCGCCTCGCAAGCATGACGCCCAAGGACAGGGACGCAGCTATCTCGAAGGCAAAGGCCGAAGGCAACGAAGTGATCATTGCTGCCGTGCTGCGTGGGCCAGCTATGCTCGTCGGGCTGAGTGAGGCTGAGCAAAATCTGATGAGGCACGCCTATCGTGAGCGCTTTCACAAGGCCGATTACGCCCGCCTTACCCGCTTGAACAAGGCGCTGGAAGCCACGGACAGGTCGGGGCGCCTCTTCGTCAAGATTGTGCGCACCGCCATCGACTCGCCAGCTGCAATACTGGCCGCCACCAACCGGGCGCGGCTTGAGGAATTAGCCGCCGCCCATGCAAGGGAGGCATGAATATGGACAAACGTGCGCTGCATCTTGAAGATGGGACGTTCGCCTTCCCGCTCTACGTCAAGAGCATTGTGGACGTGCCGGAAACCCACCGCGATTGGTACAACCCCCAGGCCGATGGGGACTACAAGCTGAAAGACCCTTACTGGACCGAACTGCGCCTGCCGTTCGAACGCGAAATCGAGCGGCTTGAAAAAGCGCAAGCCGACCTAGCCGCAAAGCATGAAGCTGACATGGCGCAGGAGAAGCAAGCGAGGAAGCAGGAGCGGATCAATGCCACTCTGCTAAGCACCTGCGAGGCTGCTGGGATCCCCTCTGGGTTGATCGAGGGCGCTATCGCTATGTTGTCGAAGCAAGCGACGTTCGATGTTGATGATTCATATGCGTTTGGCAGTGCTCCTGTCATCGCCAATAGCGGCGGTACGCTGAATTCGATTGAGACGCTGGTGGAGAACTTCCTCGACAGCGATAGTGGCGCAGCGTTCCGTGGAAAGCGCCGTGCCGCTCCGTCTGATGGCTATTTCAGTTCGCTTCTGGCGGATTTGAAGGCGCGTCGCTAGACGCCAGTTCACGGGATTTTTGCAGGGACAAGGCCAGAAAGCCAAGTTACGTCTACCGCATTATAAAGTGACGCAATTGCAAGAATTCCGAGAAAGACGGGCAATACTCCGTCAATCGCATAGAGTCTGAACATGTACAACATGTGGACAGAGTAAAGCCACGGCATCATCCTAATTCTGTGTATACGAGCGCGAAAACCAAATCTAAGTATTGTGTCAAAGCAAAATTCTTCCATCTTGGAAAACTTATCCGGATCCTCGGTCTTTGTGATCCATGCCCCTGACGTTGCATTCGGGGCAGTATATAGAAGCTGGATGATGTCACCGCTATAAGGGCCCGTAGCGAATGCTGCTGACTTGTCCAACTTTCGAGGCCACATAGCATCTGCCTTGGACAAAACAGAACTGAAAATCTCACTAAGAACGACTCGATATCCTGCACCTAGCGTCGCATTAATGATGTTAGCCAAGCGCCCAATCTCTGCGCTCCGGAAACGAGCGACCTTTTCGGCATATAGTTTGTCCGTCACCGCGAGGTGATTTGGAACCTCAAAATCCTTCAGGTCTATGATATAGTACAATAGAAAAACGATGATGAAATACACCGTGCTTATCATCAGAAGAAACGAAAAAACACCTGGTGAAAAATGCATGGACAACCCAGCCACCGGAATGGTGTCTACAACTATACTGAAGGCCCTTGACGTAATCGCGATGGTAGAAACTGCCAGTAGATTGCGACGCTCAACTCGAGTTGTGTTGGAGAGCGGATCGATTGCCATCTGCGCGCCTTCTGCGAATCATCCACTTTAAATGAAAGAGAATAGTACAACGGGAAGGTGCCCTCACATAGGGTGACTTAGCGCGTCGCCCCAAGTGTGCGGGCGCGCATGCTTGTCGCCCTAAAGGCGGCGGCTTTGGCCGCGCTTCCCCACGTAATGGCCGATTAACTGCCCGGCGGTAGGGTGCTTAAAACGGAGCGCGCTATGCCATGGCCAAAATGAGCGATGATCAGCGGACGGAAAAAGTGATCAAGAAGCTCCAAGCGGCCGTCGCTGAGCTTAAGACCGTCCAGAGCCTATTTCATTCGCAAAGGCGGGAATTGAGGCAAGCTGTCCTTGAGATAGAGGATCAACTAAAAAGCATCCACGGCCTGTGGGACGAGGATGACAATCACTAAGCACTGTCCACGCACGTATATTAGACAAAAGTTCCACAAAATCGGGTTAGACAGCGCTAAGTGCTTGATTTTGTTGGTACGCCCAAGGGGAATCGAACCCCTGTTCCCGCCGTGAGAGGGCGGTGTCCTGACCGCTAGACGATGGGCGCGTTCAAGAACCGGCGATATAGGCTGATGGCTGGGAAAAAGCAACTGGGGTTTGGCCAGCTTTACCACATCCAAGAAAAGCTGGCCGCAAGCCTAGCGTTTCGGCTCGATCAGGTCCCAGAGATTGCCGTGCAGATCGGCGAAAACCGCGACCGTGCCATAGGGTTCGAAACGCGGCGCCTCGCGGAATTCGACACCCTTTTCCAGCATCGCCGCATGGTCGCGCGCAAAGTCGTCGGTTTCGAGGAACAGGAAGACCCGGCCGCCTGTCTGGTTGCCAATGCTTTGCCTTTGCGCCTCATCCGCGGCCTCGGCCAGCAGCAGCCGGGCGCCCTGCCCGTTGGCCGGCGCTACCGTAACCCAGCGCTTGCCGCCGCCGAGATCGACATCCTCGAGGAGCAGGAAACCCAGCCGCCCGACATACCAGGCGATCGCCTCGTCATAATTGGCGACGATCAGCGCCACGGTCGCGACGCGACGATGTCCGGCGGAGCCTGTCATGCCAGAGGTCCATTCATTGGTTGCGGCCGGCCTATTTGTTGCGAATTGCGAACTGCCCGATCAGGCGGCGCTCGGCGATATCATAGACGAAGATCGCACGGCCGCCGTCGGCAAGCTCGGCGTCGATCGAGACGCGATTGCCGGACAGCGACTGGCTGACCACTTTCGCCCCGACCGGCAGCACGATGTCGCCGCTGAGCGGTTCGCCGGCCGGTACCTGGATGTCACCGGCCAGCGGCGGGTTTGCCGGCGGTGCCTTGCGGGCTTTGTAGACAATCGCCGCGATCACCACCATAAGAGCCAGCAACAGCAGGCCGAGATTGATGGCCATGAAGCGGACGAGTTTGCCACGCATCTTTTCGACCTCGGGGTCGAGCGGCTTTTCCTGATCTTCGTCGGCATCGGGCCGGGCCATGGCAAATATTCCGGAACGGTTTTCGATGAGCGCTCATAACGAACAGGCCCCCGAATTGATAGAGGATCGATTCATCGCGGCCGAGCCGACGGTGCTGGTGGTGGGCGCGGATGCGGCCGGCCAGCGCCTCGACCAGTGGCTGGCGGCCAGCCTCGGCCCTGACATGTCGCGCAGCCGCGTGCAGATGCTGATCAGGCAAGGCGCCGTCAGCGTCGACGGCGAGCCGGCCGACGAGACCAAGCGCAGGATGATCGCGGGCGAACGCGTGTCGGTCGCCATGCCGGAACCGGAGCCGGCCGCGCCGCAGGGCGAGGCCATCGCGCTCGACGTGCTTTATGAGGACGACGCGCTGATCGTCATCAACAAGCCGGCGGGACTGGTCGTGCATCCCGGCGCCGGCAACTGGACCGGCACGCTGGTCAACGCGTTGATCCATCATTGCGGTGACAGCCTGTCGGGCATTGGCGGGGTGCGCCGGCCGGGAATCGTCCACCGCCTCGACAAGGAGACCAGCGGCGTCATGGTGGTGGCCAAGACCGACCGCGCCCATAAGGCGCTGTCGGAAGCCTTCGCCGATCACGGCCGGACCGGCGATCTCGAACGCGCCTATCTGGCGTTGGTCTGGGGCATACCGCAGCGGCCGACCGGAACGGTCGATGCGCCGCTTGGCCGCGCCGCCGACCGGGTGCGCCGCGCCGTGGTGCCGGAAGGCCGCGACGATGCCCGCCACGCCGTCACCCACTTTGCCGTTCAGGAGCGTTTCGGCGAAAGACAGCAGGAATTCGCCACCGCCAGCCTGGTCGAATGCCGGCTGGAAACCGGCCGGACCCACCAGATCCGTGTCCATATGGCCCATATCGGCCACCCGGTCATCGGCGACCCCGACTACGGCCAGGCCTTCCGCACCAAGGCCAACCGGCTGCCGGAACCCCTGAAAAGTCAGGTCAGGGCATTTTCCCGGCAGGCTTTGCATGCCTGGCTCCTTGCATTTCGCCATCCCGATACCCATCTGACGATGAGGTTCGAGGCGCCGATACCGAGGGACATGGAGGAACTCGTCGGCGGCTTTCGCCATCTCTGACCCGCCATCAACAAGCTCGAAATCGACCATCAAAAAACTTGACTGGCATTGTTCACTTCAGCGTGACACACTGTTTCGTGTTGAACAAATGCCTGTCGTTTCTGGTTTTGTTCCTGTATAAGACCTTTATGTCGCGAGCGAGCCTTTTGGTGTTCGCGTCACATGCCCGCCGCGTTTCGGGGGCATCACTCCAATAGAGAGGGGGCGCTATCATGGCCCAGTCACTACCTAGCATTGTTTCCGGCGAAGGCGGCCTCAGCCGCTACCTGGAAGAAATCCGCCGCTTTCCCATGCTTCAGCCGCAGGAAGAGTACATGCTCGCCAAGCGTTATGCCGAGCATGAAGACACGTCCGCCGCGCACAAGCTCGTCACCAGCCATTTGCGGCTCGTCGCCAAGATCGCCATGGGCTATCGCGGCTACGGCCTGCCGATCGGCGAGGTGATCTCGGAAGGCAATGTCGGCCTGATGCAGGCCGTCAAGAAATTCGAACCCGAGCGCGGTTTCCGCCTGGCGACCTACGCCATGTGGTGGATCAAGGCCTCGATCCAGGAGTACATCCTGCGCTCGTGGAGCCTGGTCAAGATGGGCACGACCGCCAACCAGAAGCGTCTGTTCTTCAACCTGCGCAAGGTGAAGGGCAAGATCCAGGCGCTGGATGACGGCGACCTCAAGCCCGACCAGATCACCGAGATCGCGACGCGGCTGAACGTTACCGAGGCAGAGGTGGTGTCGATGAACCGCCGCCTGTCGGGCGACGCTTCGCTCAACGCGCCGATCCGGGCGACGGAAGGCGAATCCGGCGAATGGCAGGACTGGCTGGTCGATGACCACGAAAGCCAGGAAGAGATGCTGATCGAGCAGGACGAGCTGGAAAACCGGCGCGGCATGCTGTCAGGCGCTCTTGCCGTGCTCAACGAGCGCGAGCGGCGCATCTTCGAGGCCCGTCGCCTCGCCGAGGAGCCGCTGACGCTGGAAGAGCTGTCGGCCGAGTTCGACATCAGCCGCGAGCGCGTGCGTCAGATCGAGGTGCGCGCCTTCGAGAAGGTGCAGGATGCGGTCAAGGCCGCCGCCAAGCGCCAGACCCAGGCGCTGCGCACCATCGAGGCACAGCCGGCGGCTTAAAGTCGGCTACGGCAATAAACACAAAGGCGGCGCCGGGAGACTGGCGCCGCCTTTTGTCGATCTGCCGGGCTCGAAGCCCTGCGAGTTGCAGGCTCGCGCTTCTGACCTTGGGGGGGCATAATATAACGGGCTTCCTTGTGTCAGGGAGTGCTCCTATAAGCACCATCATAGATGGAGCTGATCATGCGTTTTGCTATCGATTCGGTTAGGCAACTTCTCGGATCATTGGTGGTCGTCATTGGCTGGTCTGAAACAGGAAGGCCGGTCCTTTTAGTCAATGGCACCGAGCACCAAGGCGCGTCGGTTCCCATGCCCCGCCCGGACGTCGTCGATGTGTTTGGTGAATCCGCCCGGGAATGGAGCTGGATGGCCACTTTTCATGTGCCGGAATCCATTGACCTTGCAGATGGCACTGCCGTCGCAATTAGGGACGGCGAGCAACTCCATATCGTCGAACTCACGACGCTCCCGGTCGAGCAGCAAATGCAGCCGTCATCCATCTTTGCTGATTTCATGCAGATCATTCAGGACACCCAGGAAGGTCGAGCAATTCTGGAAATCGGAAGCCGCGCCCGAAGTGGAATATCGCGGCGCGATATGTTCGAGCCCAAACTGAAATATGTTGGGCTGGATATCATGGCTGGCCCGAACGTCGATGTTGTCGGCGATGCTCATAGTATGCCGGTCGAATTGAACAATCGATTCGATTTTGCGTTTTCTGCCTCGACCTTCGAACATTTGCTAATGCCTTGGAAGGCGGCACTGGAACTGAACCGGGCGCTCAAGCCAGGTGGCATCGCCTATATCCAAAGCCACCAGACGTGGCCCGTTCACGAGGAGCCTTGGGACTTCTTCCGGTTCTCCAAGTATGCTTGGACCGGACTGTTTAACGTCCACACCGGATTCGAAATGGTTCGCGCCGATCATTGGCACAACGCCTCTGTAATTCCCCGCCTTCCTATCGGCGCACCGCTCAAGGGGTTGGGAGATCAGCCGGCCTTTATGTTGAGCGCGTGCATTGTTCGTAAGATTGGCGATCCCTTGGTCATCTGGGCAGGTAATCCCGCTGAAATTACCGACCTGAACTACGACCACGCGCTACCAGTCGCCGCAGCGTAAGCGCCAGTACCGTCACGCAGGTCAACTGCGGCAGAAACAAAATCAGGATTAGGCTACCAAACTCAAAGCGCATCCAGCGGAAATTTCAGATACCGCCGGCCATTGGCTTCCGGTTCCGGCAGCCGGCCGCCATTCATGTTGACCTGCAGCGCGTGCAGGATCAGCCGCGGCATCGGCAATGTCTTGTCGCGAGCCTCGCGCAGCGCCACGAATTCGGCTTCGCTGCGCGCGGCAACGAGATGGATATTGCTGGCTCTCTGCTGGCCAACCGTGCTTTCCCACAAGGGCTCGCGGCCACCGGCCTGATAGTCATGGCCGACGAAGACGCGCGTCTCATCGGGCAGCGCCAGTATGTCCTGGATCGAGCGCCACAGCCGCGCGGCACTGCCGCCGGGGAAATCCGCTCGCGCCGTGCCGCTGTCGGGCATGAACAGCGTGTCGTGCACGAAGGCGGCGTCGCCGACCACATAGGTGATCGAGGCCAGCGTATGTCCGGGTGAGAACAGCACCTTGACCGGGACTGTCCCGACCAGGAAGGTCTCGCCTTCCCTGAACAGCCTGTCCCACTGCGAACCGTCGGCGGGAAAATCCGGCCAGTTGTAGATCGCCTTCCACAGGTTCTGGACGTCGACGATCCTGTTACCGATCGCCGTCGGCGCCCCGGTCTTCCGTTTCAGATAATGCGCTGCCGAGAAATGATCGGCATGCGGGTGGGTATCGAGGATCCACTCGATCTCTAGCCCGTTCTCCCCGACGAAATCGAGCAGGGCATCCGCGCTCTTCGTTCCCGTCGCGCCGGATTTCTCATCGAAGTCGAGGATCGGATCGATGATGGCGCATCGCCTTGTCGCCGGATCGGTGACGACATACTGAATGGCTCCGGTCGGCTTGTCGTAAAAGCCCCTGACCCCAGGTTTTGCCAAAGCCAAGTCCAACCCGAACTCCCCAACCCAGCCAGCAGGAACGATTTTCTCCGCCCAGCTCCAACAGGAGCATGGTTGTCCACCCTTGCATGCCAGTCAAGCATGACTTGGCCCGCCTGGGTGGAAAAGGCAAAAACCGTTCCGGCGCCCCGTTTCAGGCGGACGGCTGTTTGGTCTTCCTGAGATAAGGCAGGATGGTGTCAAAGGCGCCAAAGCGCTTGATCGCATCCTCGTTGGAAACGGCGGCGGTGATGATGACGTCCTCACCCTGCTTCCAGTTTGCCGGCGTCGCTACCTGGTGCTTGGCGGTGAGCTGCATGGAATCGACCGCGCGCAGGATCTCATCGAAGTTGCGGCCGGTGGTCATCGGATAGGTCAGCACCAGCTTGATCTTCTTGTCCGGCCCTATGACATAGACCGAGCGCACCGTGGCGTTGTCGGCGGGTGTGCGGCCTTCCGAGGTCTCGCCGGCGCCGGCGGGCAGCATGTCGTAGAGCTTGGCGACCTTGAGGTCCTTGTCGCCGATCAGCGGATAGTGCACCGTTTGGCCGGTCGCCGTCTTGATGTCGGCCTGCCATTTGTCGTGGCTGGCAACCGGATCGACGGAGATGCCGATGATCTTGACGTTGCGTTTCTTGAACTCGCCTTCCAGCCCGGCCATCGTGCCGAGCTCGGTGGTGCAGACCGGTGTGAAATTCTTCGGGTGGCTGAAGAGGATCGCCCAGCCGTCACCGATCCAGTCGTGAAAGCTGATCGTCCCCTGCGTGGTCTCGGCCGTGAAATCCGGCGCGATGTCGTTGATACGAAGGCTCATGGTTCCTACCCCTGTGAATGCCGCCTGTTGGCGGGCTGCCACCCTTTTATCACTCCATCGGCGACGTTCAAAACGGTCAGGTCGCCGCCAGTGATGCAGGCCGCGAAAAATTTTCGCCTTTTCCTGGGGAATGTGGAAATTTCGCTGTCGGCGTCGCTAAAGTCTAGGATTTCACCGCCAGCGACGTGGCGAGATCTTCCATCCGCTGCGCCAGCGCGCCAAGCGCGTTGGTCAGCACGCTGTCGCTCTTGTCGGCCTTGGTCAGCGCCTCGTCGCGCGTCTTGCGCAAGGTCAGCACTTCGCTTTCCATGCCCTTGACGCGCTTCTGCAGTTCCGAGAGTTCGTCCATCACCATGATGCCGGCCATGACGGTCAGCCGCTGGTCGCCGATCTCGCCGAAAGAATCCTTCAGATGCGAGACATAACGGTCGAAGCGTTCGGCGAGGTCGATCAGATGCTCTTCCTGGCCTTCGTCGCAGGCCATCCGATACTGTTTGCCGTCGATTGAAACCGTGACCTGTGCCATGGGCCAGCTCCTATCTGTCCAACACGGCGCGGATGGTTTCCATGGCGGTCACCAGCCGTCGCGATACTTCCTTGTTGGCGTCCTCCAGCCGTTCGGCGCGCGCTTCGGAATTGTCGAGTTCCTGCGCCAGCCGGGAGCGGTCGGCATTCATCCGCTGCACCTCGGCCTCGGCTTCCGAGTAATCGCGTTCATGCTCCAGCTTGGCCGCGACGGCGTTTTCCAGCCCCTCGATGGCCTTGCCGAGCCTGGCGATGACTTCCTTGAGTGTGGTTTCCCCGGTCATGGCCTTCGTCCTGTGCCCTGCCCATCACCGAATCGTTCGCGTTCAGAACGCGTTATCCCTGAAACATTAGGCACCGGGTGAAGGCAACGTCAACAAAGCTCTCACGACTGTCCCCTGCTAACGCTAATGTAGGGCCGCGGCCAGCATCACAAGACCGGCAAATCTGCGCCCGATTTGTTGACTAAAAGCCCGCGCCTGCTATGTGTCGCGCACCTTTTCAAGGGCGCTCCCAAGCCCCCAAACCCCCACCTTTGGAGGAACCATGACGTCGCGTGAACAACATGACCGGATGGCCAATGCGATCCGCTTTCTCTCCATGGATGCCGTCGAGAAGGCCAATTCCGGCCATCCCGGCCTGCCCATGGGCTGCGCCGACATTGCCACGGTGCTGTTCACCCGCTTCCTGAAATTTGACGCCAAGGCCCCGCACTGGGCCGACCGCGACCGCTTCATCCTGTCGGCCGGCCATGGTTCGATGCTGCTCTACTCGCTGCTCTATCTGACCGGCTACGAGGACATGACCCTCGACCAGATCAAGAATTTCCGCCAGCTCGGCTCCAAGACCGCCGGCCATCCCGAATACGGCCACGCCGCCGGCATCGAGACGACGACCGGCCCGCTCGGCCAGGGCCTTGCCAATTCGGTCGGCTTCGCGCTCGGCGAGCGCATCATGAACGCCGCTTTCGGCAACGACCTCGTCAGCCACTACACCTATGTGCTGGCCGGCGACGGCTGCCTGATGGAAGGCGTTTCCCAGGAGGCCATCGCACTGGCCGGGCACCTCAAGCTCAACAAGCTGATCGTCTTCTGGGACAACAACAACATCTCGATCGACGGCCCGGTTTCGCTCGCCGACAACACCGACCAGGTCGCCCGCTTCCAGGCCTCCGGCTGGAACGCCAGCCATATCGACGGCACCGATCCGGAAGCCATCGCCTATGCCATCGAGGCCGCCCGCCATTCCGACAAGCCGACGATGATCGCCTGCAAGACGACCATCGGCTTCGGCGCCCCGACCAAGGCCGGTACCAACAAGGCGCACGGTTCGCCGCTCGGCGCCGACGAGATCGCCGGCGCGCGCAAATTCTTCAACTGGGGCTCGCCGCCCTTCGAGATTCCGGCCGACATCCTCGATGCCTGGCGCGCCGCCGGCAAGGCCGGCGCCAAGCCGCGGGCTGACTGGGAGGGCCGTCTCGCCAAGGCAGAGCCGAAGCTGAAGGCCGAGTTCGAGCGCCGCCTCGCCGGCAAGCTGCCGTCCAATTTCGACGCCGTCATCGCCGACTACAAGAAGAAGCTCTCGGTCGACAAGCCGAAGGTCGCCACCCGCAAATCGTCGGAAATGGCGCTTGAGGTCATCAACGGCGCCGTGCCGGAAACCATCGGCGGCTCCGCCGACCTGACCGGCTCCAACAACACCAAGACCAGCCAGACCAAGAACATCACGCCGGACGATTATGGCCAGCGCTATGTCCACTACGGCATCCGCGAGCATGGCATGGCGGCGGCCATCAACGGCCTGACGCTGCATGGCGGCCTCATCGCCTATGGCGGCACCTTCATGTGCTTCTCCGACTATGCCCGCCCGTCGATGCGGCTGTCATCGCTGATGGGCATCCGCTCGATCTTCGTCATGACCCATGATTCCATCGGTCTGGGCGAAGACGGCCCGACCCACCAGCCGGTCGAGCATCTGGCGGCCCTGCGCGCCATTCCCAACCACAATGTTTTCCGTCCAGCCGACGCCGTGGAAACCGCGGAATGCTGGCAGATCGCGCTCGAATCCGAAAAGACGCCGTCGACGCTGGCGCTGACCCGCCAGAACCTGCCGACCGTGCGCACCGAGCATTCGGCCAAGAACCTGAGCAGCCAGGGCGCTTACGAACTGGCCGCGGCCAGCGGCGAGGCGGCGGTGACGATCTTCGCCACCGGCTCCGAGGTCGAGATCGCGCTCGGCGCCCGCGACCTGCTCGAGAAGCACGGTCACCCGACCCGCGTCGTGTCGGTGCCTTGCTTCGAGCTGTTCGACAAGCAGAGCGACGACTACCGCAAGAAGACGATCGGCAACGCGCCGATCAAGATGGCGATCGAGGCCGGCATCCGCCAGGGCTGGGATCATCTCATCGGCTCGGACGGCATCTTCGTCGGCATGACCGGCTTCGGCGCCTCCGGCACGATCGAGCAGCTCTACCCGCATTTCGGCATCACCGCCGAGGCAGCGGCCAAGGCGGTGGAAGCCCGCCTGCACGCCAAGTAAGGCTGTGCAGGCCGCCCAAAACTGTGTCGCGGTTTGGGATGACGGCAGGCACCAAACAAAAACGCCCCGGCGAAACCGCGCAAAGCGATTTCGCCGGACTGGCCCAACCTAATCGATTTAAATCTACATCGCTTTGGCTGGATTCTTTGCCCGTCCGCCGCTATGAAGCTGCGGACCCATCGTCAGCCTTCCAGCTCCCAGGGAGAGAAAAATGACCGTCAGAGTTGCCATCAACGGATTCGGCCGCATCGGCCGCAACATCCTGCGCGCCATCCATGAATCCGGCCGCAAGGACATCGACGTCGTCGCCGTCAACGATCTCGGCCCGGTCGAGACCAATGCGCACCTGCTGCGCTACGACAGCGTGCATGGCCGCTTCCCGCATGAAGTGTCGGTGTCCGGCGACCAGATCACCGTCGGCAGGGAAAAGTTCAAGGTCACCGCCATCAAGGACCCGACGCAGCTGCCGTGGAAGGAGCTCGGCGTCGACATCGCGCTCGAATGCACCGGCATCTTCACCGCCCGTGACAAGGCCGCCGCGCACCTGACCGCCGGCGCCAAGCGCGTGCTGGTCTCCGCACCTGCCGATGGCGCTGACCTGACCGTGGTCTACGGCATCAACCACGACAAGCTGACCAAGGACCACATCGTCATCTCGAACGCGTCGTGCACCACCAACTGCCTGGCGCCGCTGGCCGCCGTGCTGCACGAGACGGTCGGCATCGAAAAAGGCATGATGACGACCATCCATTCCTACACTGGCGACCAGCCGACGCTGGACACCATGCACAAGGATCTCTACCGCGCCCGTGCAGCGGCGCTGTCGCAGATCCCGACCTCGACCGGTGCGGCCAAGGCGATCGGCCTCGTGCTCCCCGACCTCAAGGGCAAGCTCGACGGCATCTCGATCCGCGTGCCGACCCCGAACGTCTCGGTCGTCGACTTCAAGTTCATCGCCAAGCGCGCCACCACGGTGCAGGAAATCAACGAAGCGGTCATCGCCTCCTCCAACGGCAAGCTGAAAGGCATCCTCGGCGTCACCCATCACCCGAACGTGTCGATCGACTTCAACCATGATCCGCACTCCTCGATCATGGCGCTCGACCAGACCAAGGTGATGGACGGCAACTTCGTTTCGGTGCTGTCGTGGTACGACAATGAGTGGGGCTTCTCCAACCGCATGGGCGACACCGCCGTCGCCTTCGGCAAGACCATCGCCTGATCGCGGGGCTCCGTCTCGCGACATCGAAACGCCCGGCTTTGACCGGGCGTTTTTCGTTTGCCGAAGCAGCAATCGCAAAACCGTCGAAAATCAGCGGCATAGGGTAAAAAACCACCCCCGCGCCTTGCACTGGCCATGCCTTCGCCCCACTCTCGCGTAATCGGGAAGACAGAGGAATTCGAGGGGCAAGTCACGGATGGAGCATGCGATCTATCTCGTCACGCTGGTCGGCACGGCGCTCGTTGTCGCCGCCGCGTTTTCGAGCCTGATCGCCTTCCGCTTCGGCGCCCCCCTCCTGCTGCTCTTTCTCTGCATCGGGCTCGCCACCGGAACCGACGGCCTCGGCATCGAATTCGACAATGCCCGCATCGCCTATTTTGCCGGCTCACTGGCGCTGGCGGTCATCCTGTTCGATTCCGGCTTCGGTACACCGCTCAACGCCTTGCGGCAGGCGGCAGGCCCGGCGCTCTCGCTGGCGACCTTCGGCGTGCTTCTCACCACCGGCCTGTTCGGCGCGGCCGCCTACTATCTGCTTGACCTCAGCTGGCTGGAATCCTTCCTGCTCGGCGCCGCCGTCGCTTCGACCGACGCCGCGGCGGTGTTCTTCCTGCTGCGCGCCGGCGAGATCAATCTGCGCGAGCGCGTCCGCTCGACGCTCGAAGTGGAATCCGGCACCAACGACCCGATCGCCATCTTCCTGACCATCACCCTGGTCGAGGTCATCGCCGCCCACGCCAACCCCGAAACCAATGTCCTGGTCACCAGCCTGATCCTCGGCTTCCTCGTCAATATGGGCCTTGGCGCCATCATCGGCGCACTCGGCGGTCTTGCCATCGTGCGTCTCGTCGACCGGCTCAATCTCGACCACGGCCTGCTGCCGATCTTCGTGCTGACGCTGTCGCTGATGGTCTTCGCCGCCGCCGGCGCCGTCGGCGGCTCCGGTTTCTTGGCGGTCTATATCGCCGGCCTCATTGCCGGTAATTCCGACATCCGCGCCGTCACCATCCTCAAGCGTTTCCAGGACGGCATGTCATGGCTGGCGCAGATCATCATGTTCCTGATCCTTGGCCTGTTCGCCACCCCTTCGCAATTTCCGGCGATCATGGTGCCGGCGATAGCGCTTGGCCTTTTCCTGATGTTCGTCGCCCGCCCGATCGCTGTCTGGCTCTGCCTGATCCCGTTCCGCCTGCCGCGCCCCGAAGTCGCCTTCGTCTCCTGGGTCGGCCTGCGCGGCGCCGTCTCGATCCTGCTCGCCATCACCCCATTGCTTGGCGGGCTTGAGAACGGCCGCACCATCTTCAACGCCGCCTTCATCATCGTGCTGGTGTCGCTCGTCATCCAGGGCTGGACGGTCGGCCCGCTGGCGCGTCGCCTCGGCCTCATCGTGCCGGCGCGCCTCGGACCGCTGGACAAGGTCGAACTCGAACTCCCCGGCTCCGCCCACCACGAGCTCCTCGCCTATCGCGTGGCGCATGGCAGCCCGGTGGCGCGCGGCGAGCGCATTCCGCGCTGGGCGCGGCCCTCGCTGGTGCTGCGCGACGGCCGCTCGATGCGCTTTCAGGACATGGGCCGGCTCGCCGCCGGCGACCAGGTCTACATCTTCGTGCCGGACCGCTATCCGCGCCTGCTCGACAAGCTTTTCGCCAGCCGCGCGGTGGTCGACCCGGAAGACGCCGATTTCTTCGGCGCCTTCGCCGTCGACCCGGCGCGCTCCGCCGCCGAGCTTGAGGCAGCCTACGCGCCGGGCCTGACCGAGGCGGAGCAG
Source organism: Mesorhizobium sp. WSM4307 (assembly GCF_007003945.1). Taxonomy (NCBI): domain Bacteria; kingdom Pseudomonadati; phylum Pseudomonadota; class Alphaproteobacteria; order Hyphomicrobiales; family Phyllobacteriaceae; genus Mesorhizobium; species Mesorhizobium sp. WSM4307. The sequence goes on along the minus strand of NZ_VFTB01000010.1, from coordinate 70,157 downwards.
AAGCTCACCGTCGGCGCTCTGGTCACGGCGCGGCTTGGCGGCCATGCCGAATATGCCGATCGGGTGCTGATCGGCTCGATCGAGCTGATCGTCAGGGATGTCGACGACAAGGGCAGGATCACGGGTCTCGGTCTTTCCTTCGAGCCGACCGCGCCGGTGGCGCGGGTGCCGGTGTTCCTGAGCGCCGGCGAGATGGGCGACCGTCTCAGCGCCTTCATCCGCAATTGGCGCAAGCCGACCGAGACGCAGGAGGCGGCAGCCCAAAAAGATGAGCCGCCCGAGCCCGCCGGTTGAAAAGGCCACGACAGGGAGCTGAAAAGAGCGATCGTTTGCCTTGCCCCGGCATCATGGGGCGATCTTCACGGACTATGTTCGCGCCCGCCTCAAAATTTCGCACCGCGCCGCGGCCAAAGCCTTGCATCGGCACCGATGCGGGGTATGGTCCCGGCGATTTTTCGAGGAAAGGAATCCGCATGGCCGCCTTCAAGACACTGGACGATATCGGCAACATCAGCGGTAAGCGCGTGCTGGTGCGCGTCGACCTCAACGTTCCCGTCGCCGACGGCAAGGTCACCGACACCACCCGCATCGAACGCATCGCGCCGACCATCGCCGAACTGTCGGGCAAGGGCGCCAAGGTCATCCTGCTCGCCCATTTCGGCCGGCCCAAGGATGGGCCATCGCCGGAATTCTCGCTGGAGCCGATCGCCAGGGCAACCGCCGAGGTGCTCGGCCGCCCCGTCGGCTTTGCCTCGGATTGCGTCGGCGACACGGCGGGAAGTGCCGTCGCGGCCATGAACAAGGGCGACGTGCTGCTCTTCGAAAACACCCGTTTCTACAAGGCCGAGGAGAAGAACGACCCGGCCTTCAGCGAGCGGCTCGCCGCCAATGGCGACATTTTCGTCAACGACGCCTTTTCCGCGGCGCACCGCGCCCACTCTTCCACTGAAGGGCTGGCGCATCTGCTGCCTTCCTTTGCCGGCCGCACCATGCAGGCCGAGCTCGAAGCGCTGGAGAAGGGGCTGGGCAATCCGGTCCGCCCGGTCGTCGCCATCGTCGGCGGCGCCAAGGTCTCGACCAAGATCGACCTGTTGATGAACCTGGTGAAGAAGGTCGACGCGCTGGTGATCGGCGGCGGCATGGCCAACACCTTCCTTGCCGCGCGCGGCACCGATGTCGGCAAGTCGCTGTGCGAGCATGACCTTGCCGCCACCGCCAAGCAGATCATGATCGAGGCGGCCGAGGCCGGCTGCGCCATCATCCTGCCGGTCGACGGCGTCGTCGCCAAGGAATTCAAGGCCGGCGCCGCTTGCGAGACTGTTGCCATCGCCGACGTGCCGGCCGACGGCATGATTCTGGATGTCGGCGAAAAGACCGTGAAGACGATCGGCGAATGGATCGACCGCGCCGCGACCCTGGTCTGGAACGGCCCGCTCGGCGCTTTCGAGATCGCGCCGTTCGATCACGCCACGGTGGCGGCGGCAAAACACGCGGCCGCGCGCACCAAGGCCGGCAAGCTGGTTTCGGTCGCCGGTGGCGGCGATACGGTGGCGGCGCTCAACCACGCCGGCGTCGCCGATGACTTCACCTATGTCTCGACCGCCGGCGGCGCCTTCCTGGAATGGATGGAAGGCAAGCCGCTGCCAGGCGTCGACGTGCTGAAGCGCTAAGCAATTCCAGCAAAAGCGTGAGACGGTTTTCCCGGGAAAAAGCGCGTAGAGCTTTCCCTTGGGAATTGCGTCGAGACTCAAGCGCATTTTGCAGCCAAGCCGAAACGCCTGGCGCCGCGGACATGCGGCTGGAACAAGCAAGGCGATCGACACAAAGAGACGCCCGGGACTTTCAATCGATTCGAGCTTTCCGATGCCATTCCTTTGGCGGTAGACTTCCGTTAAGCGCGGAACGAACCCCTCTCAGGAGAAGCATGATGAGCGAACGTCTCGAAGACATAGCCGCCGCGATCGTGGCCAACGGCAAGGGCCTGCTGGCCGCCGACGAAAGTTCCGGCACCATCAAGAAGCGTTTCGATGTCATCGGCGTCGAATCGACCGCCGACAGCCGCCGCGACTATCGCGAGATGATGTTTCGCGCCAAGGACGCGATGACCAAGTACATCTCCGGCGTCATCCTCTATGACGAGACCATCCGCCAGACGGCCGCCGATGGCACGCCCCTGGTCGACATCATCAAGGCGTCAGGCGCCATCCCCGGCATCAAGGTCGATGCCGGCGCCAAGCCGCTCGCCGGCTTTCCCGGCGACACCGTTACCGAGGGCCTCGACGGCCTGCGTGAGCGCCTTGCCGACTACTACAAGCTCGGCGCCCGCTTCGCCAAATGGCGCGCGGTGATCGACATCGATACCGGCAAGGGCGTGCCTTCGGCCACTTCGATGAGCGCGAACACCCATGCGCTCGCCCGCTATGCCGCCCTTTGCCAGGAAGCCGGCATCGTGCCGATCGTCGAGCCGGAAGTGCTGATGGACGGCGCCCACGACATCGGCACCTGCTACGAGGTCTCGAAGGCGACGCTGATCAAGCTCTATGATGAACTCCATGCGGCGCGCGTCGTGCTCGAAGGCACGATCCTCAAGCCCAACATGGTCCTGTCGGGCAAGAAGTCGGGCACTGTGGACAGTCCCGAAAAGGTCGCCGAGATGACCATAAAACTGTTCCGCGAGACGGTGCCGGCGGCGGTCCCGGGCATCGCCTTCCTCTCCGGCGGCCAGGAGGACGAGGAGGCAACCGCCAACCTCAACGCCATCAATGCCATCGGTCCGCATCCGTGGAAGCTGACCTTCTCCTATGGCCGTGCGCTGCAGGCTGCCCCGCAGAAGGCATGGAGCGGCAAGGCGTCGAACGTCGCCGCCGGCCAGGCCGCCTTCACCCATCGCGCCCATATGAACTATCTGGCTGCGCTCGGAAAATGGAAGCCTGGCCTCGAACAGGCCGCCTGAGCCCAGCTTTTCCATCCCCGTTCAGACCCGGGCCAACGCGCCCGGGTTTTTCCTATCCGCGATTTGGGGGAAGACCTCCTCATCCCTATTTCCTCTGGGCGTTGCCGGCGGTGTCGGTTTGCGCTCGTCCCGAACGTCCTTGGGATGAGAGACAGGGAGAGGTTCATGCATCGCAACAAGGTCGTTTCACGCGAAGACTGGTTCCAGGCGCACAAGGCGCATCTGGCGCGTGAGAAGGAACTGACGCGGTTGCGCGAGCGTGTCGCGGCCGAGCGGCGGGAACTGCCCTGGCTGAAAGTAAGGAAGGACTACGTCTTCGAGACGGAGCAAGGGCCGAAGAAACTGGCCAATCTTTTCGCCGACCGCAGCCAGTTGATCGTCTATCACTTCGTGTTCGCGCCGGGCTCCACCCATCACTGCGAAAGCTGTGCCTTCGTCGCCGACCATATGGACGGCGCCAACCGGCATCTCAGGCATCATGACGTGTCGCTTGTCTCCATATCGCGGGCGCCGCTGGCCGAGCTGCAGCCCTACAAGCAGCGCATGGGCTGGACGTTCGACTGGGTCTCTTCCTATGCGTCGGACTTCAACTTCGATATGCAAGTGTCCTTCACCGACAAGCAGATCGCGTCCGGCGAAGCGGTCTACAATTTCGAAACACCGGTGCTGACGTCGAAGGACCTGCCCGGCACCACTGTCTTCTACAAGGGCGAAACCGGTGACATTTTCCTGACCTTCATGTCGCGCGCCCGCGGCAGCGAGCAGTTCATCGGCGCCTATCAGTATCTCGACATTGCACCGAAAGGTCGTGACGAGACCGGTCCTTACGGGACCTTCATGGACTGGGTGCGACTGCACGATGAATACGGGAACAGGTCGCTGCGGGGCGATGAATGCCCTTAGGGTACCGGCCGGCGATGCAAGGATCCGTTCACCTCGGCCCAAACATGCGCTAAGCCTGCCGCAGATCATTCCACGGTTCCGCCATGCGCTTCCCGGCCTCTCTCACCTGGCTCGCCTTCCCCGTCTATGTCTGGCAGGGGCTCGGCGTGCGCCGCCGCACAACGCGCATGCTGCCGGCACAGGGACCGGTCATGCACGAACTCGCCGGCAAGGCGCCCGGTATCTCGCTTCTGGTGCTGGGCGACTCCTCGGCCGCCTCGGTCGGCATCGGCAATTCCGAGGACGGGCTTGCCGCGCAGCTCGCCGTGCTGATCTCGCAGCGCACCGGCCGCGCCGTGCGCTGGCGCGCCGCCGGCTTCAATTCGGCGACATCGGGCCAGATCCGCGACCATGTCCTGCCCAACCTGTCGGCCGATCCGTGGACGCATATCGTGCTTGCCATCGGCACCAACGATACCAAGAATTTTCATTCGGTGCCGCGCTTCAAGAAGGAGTTCGGCGGCTTGCTCTACGGCCTGCGCGCCAAATGGCCGGAGGCACGCGTCGTGTGGTCGCCGGTGCTGGATTTCACGCGGGCGCCGGCCATGCCGCCGCTGCTCGGCAAGATCCTCGAGATCCGCGCCACCGCAATGAACCGGATGGGTGAACGGCTCTGCCTTGAACGCGGCGCGGTGCCGGCCCCGCGCTTGCCGATCACCAATCCCGAACAGGGTTTCGCCTCGGACGGCTTCCACGCCTCGGAGGCGGGCTACCGCGCCTGGCCGAGCATCTCGTCGGTCTGGTGCTCGCCAGCTGAACACCGACGGCCGAGGCGGCCCGCAGACCTATGTCAAATGCCCGAGCACGGCCGCCAGCGAGATCGCCGCCATGGCCAGCAGCGCCAGCTTCCAGAAATCGCCGCGGCGCTTGAGCCCTGGCCAGCCGATCGGTTTGATCAGCTGGATGACCATGAAGCCGACGATGACAAGGGCGAGAAGTTTCGTCATGCCGCCTTTGACCAGCAACGCGGCCCGCTGTCAAAGCCGAGAAGGAACGGGCGCCGCGTTCCCCAACCGGACCGCGGCGCCCTCCGTTTTGGGAGGACGACCTACTTCAGCGGCTTGAGGCCGGCTTCGATCGAGGCGCGCTTCGGTTCGAGGAACGGCGGCAGGGCCAGGCTTTCGCCCAGCGTCTCCAGCGGCTCGTCGGCGGTGAAGCCCGGCCCGTCCGTGGCGATCTCGAATAGGATGCCGTTGGGCTCACGGAAATAGAGTGAGCGGAAGTAATAGCGCTCGACCTCGCCGCTCGACGGCAGGCGGAATTCGGCCAGGCGGGCGGTCCATTGATGCAGCGTCTCCTGGTCTGGCGCCCTAAAGGCAACATGATGAACCGCACCGGCGCCCTGCCTTGCGGGAGCCAGCGCGGGCTGCACGGCGACATGAAGCTCCGCCGCCGGCCCGCCAGCGCCCATTTCGAAGACATGGACCTGGCCTTCGCCATCCGGCGAAGCATAGTCGCGGCCCTTGCGCATGTTCATCACCCTGGTCAGCACCGCCTCGGTGTTGGTGATGTCGGGGACGCTGATGACGATCGGCCCGAGCCCGCGGATCTGATGCTCGGCCGGCACCGGGCTTTGCGCCCAGGGATGGCTGCCGCCCTTGCCGCCATCGCTGACGAGCCGCAGACGCTGGCCTTCGGGATCCTCGAAATCGAACGACGGGTAGCCGCTGATGTCGGCAATCTCTCCTGTCGCGATGTTTTCGCCGGCCAGGTGCTGTTTCCACCAGGCCAGGCTCTCCGGGCTGCCGACCCTGAGGCTGGTCCGCGCGATGCTGTGGGTGCCGCGCCGCTCGCGGCCAACCGGCCAGTCGAAGAAGGTGAGGTCGGTGCCCGGCGTCGCTTCGCCGTCGGCATAGAAAAGGTGATAGGCTGACGTGTCGTCCTGGTTCACCGTCTTCTTGACCAGCCGCAAGCCCAGCACCTTCGTATAGAAATGAAGATTGCCCGCTGCGTTGGCGGTGATGGCCGTCAGATGGTGGATTCCTGTCAGTTGCAGGCTCATGGTCGTCTCCCTGGTTTTGGGGAAGAATTTTCTCCCTTCATATCAGAACTGCGGTCACCTCGCTGAAGGCCGCTTATCCTGACAGTTCGTCGCCGTGAATTGAACAGTGTTGGCTCCATAGGCACCCCGGCGGTGAACAATCCCTCATCCGCAAGGCTGGGTCGAAGATCACGGCCGGGGACAATTTCCGCCAGCCGGAACGATCGCCGCGCGCCCTGCCATCCTCCTGACAGACTGCTGTCAGGAGGGGTGTGCGATACTGCATCCAGTTAGAGAGAGGAGAATAGCCATGAACGGTTTCACCATCCTGCGCGGCATGCAGCACTATGTCGGCAAGGTTCGCACCATGCGCAACGAAATTCGCACGCAGCGTTTCATGAACGCGCTGCCCGCGGACATCCGCAAGGATATCGGCTGGCCCGATGTGTATGTGGAACGTCGCTCTCGAGGCAATTGAGGCGAATTTTTCGACATCGATATTGGACATGGGCGCGCCAATGCCCAGATATAGCTGCGGCGCGCTGGGGGACGGAGCGAGCTTATGCCTGATCAGAAGACAATCGGCTTCGTCTTCATCGAAGGTTTTGCCGACTGGGAATATGGATTGCTGGCCGCCTCGGCGGTTGAGTGGTTCGGTGCTCGTGCCGTGTCATTGACCCCTGGAGGCAAGCCGGTGACCGGGATAAGCGGCTTTCGGCTGACGCCCGACCGCTCGGCCGGCATCGACGAGAATGCCGATCTTGACGCAGTCGCCGTCATCGGTTCCGACCAGTGGGCGGGCAAAACACCTCCGGATATCGCTCAATTGCTCAATGCCGTTGCAACGCGCGGCGGCGTCGTCGGCGGCATCTGCGCTGGCACGCTGGCGCTGGCCCGCGCCGGCATGTTCGAACAAGCCAAACATACCAGCAATGGCCGCGACTGGATCAACGGACACGAAGCCGGTTATGCCGGCGACAACAACTATCAGGACGTGCCGCACGCGGTCGCCGATGGCAAAATCGTCTCCGCTCCGGGTTCGGCGCCCGGCACCTTTGCCCTTGCCTTTCTGAAGACGCTCTATCCCGAGCGAGGCGCCGATCTCGCGCGGATGCGGACGCTGTTTGCCAGGGAATATGCTGAAGCCTCCTGACAGTATGCTGTCAGGAGGGATGTGCAACGATGAGATAATGCGCATGGCCGGCCGAGAGAACGACCGATGAAAAGCTGGAACGACAGGCTGAACACGCCTGGCACCAACGGCGTGAAACCAACGCCGCGCACGGTGGGTGACGTGGTCGAGGGCCAGCCGATGCTGGTGCCGACCGCGCGCCAGGTCGACGCTTTCATCCGGTCGATTCCCGAAGGCGTCGAGATGGATGTCCGTGCGCTGCGCACGGCGCTCGCCATCGAACACGGCGCCGAAGTGACATGTCCGGTGACCATTGGCTATCATCTGCGCACGGTCGCCGAAGCCGCCAGGGAAGACCTCGATCGCGGCATGACTACGAGCGACATCGCGCCCTTCTGGCGCGTGCTCGATGCGAGGACGCCGACAACGAAGAAACTGTCCTTTGGCGCGGAATTCATCGCCGCGCAGCGCAAGCGCGAAGGACTGAAACCGTAATGAATGTCGTCAGGAGCGGCTCCGGTCCAGGAGCCGCCCTAGCAACAACACTGGGGAAGCAAACGATGCGCCGCGCCGACAGGCTCTTTCAGATCGTGCAGCATCTGCGGGGTGGCCGTCTGGTCACCGCCCAGAAGCTCGGCACGTGGCTCGAGGTTTCCGAGCGAACGATCTATCGCGACATTGCCGACCTGCAGTCGACCGGGGTGCCGATCGACGGCGAGGCCGGCGTCGGCTACATGATGAGGGAGGGCTTCGACCTTCCGCCGCTGATGTTCACGCGTGACGAGATCGTGGCGCTGGTTGCCGGCGCGCGCATGGTGCGCGCCTTTGGCGGCGCCGCAATGGCACGCGCCGCCGACGAGGCATTGGTCAAGATCGGCGCGGTGCTGCCCGATGCCGAGAAGGACCGCATCGCCCGCACCGAGATCCACACGCCGATGTGGGTGGTCAGCGACGCCGCCCGCGAGGCGATCGACCTGATCGAGCGTGCGGTCGAAAAGCGCCAGGTGCTGACCATCGACTATTGCGACGAGGCCGGGCGCGGCACCGCGCGCGACATCAGGCCGCTCGGCCTGTGGTTCTGGGGCAAGGTGTGGACGCTGGTCGCCTGGTGCGAGATGCGCGACGACTTCCGCGCCTTCCGCATCGACCGCATCGCCTCGGTGGTGATCGCCGGCCGCATCTTCAAGCCGGAGCGCGGCAAGCAGCTTGCCGACTTCTACCGGGCCGTGGAGCGCAGCGAGGATTACGGCATGGCGCCCGACCGCGTGGCGCGAAGCTGAGATTGCATATGGAACAAAAAAGCCCGCTCGAAGCGGGCTTTTTTCATGAACTGTCGCAGACCTTACTCGTCGTCAGCGTCTTCGTTCTTCGACTTCAGCGCCGAGAGCTTGGCGAACACGGCGTTGGCGTCGAGTTCGGCATCCTCGTCCCTCGGCTTTTCGGGGGCCGGCACCAGCCGCTCGGTCAGGGCCGCCGGCAGCAGCGTGTCGCCGACCGGCTGCGCCTGTTCGCGGCCGCGCGAGGCGCGGTTGACTTCCATGTCGAGGTCGATCTGCGAGGCGAGACCCAGCGTCACCGGATCCATCGGCTGCAGATTGGCCGAATTCCAGTGCTTGCGTTCGCGGATCTGCTCGATCGTCGACTTGGTGGTGCCGACGAGACGCGAAATCTGCGCGTCCTTGAGTTCGGGATGGTTGCGCACCAGCCACAGGATGGCGTTCGGCCGGTCCTGGCGCTTCGACAGCGGCGTGTAGCGCGGGCCCCTGCGCTTGGATTCCGGCACCCGCACCTTGGGGTCGGAAAGCTTCAGGCGCTGGTTCGGGTCCTTCTCGGCGCGCGCGATCTCGTCGCGGGTCAGCTGGCCGGTCATGATCGGGTCCATGCCCTTGATGCCTTGCGCCGATTCGCCGTCGGCGATTGCCTTGACCTCGAGCGGATGCAGCCCGCAGAACTGGGCGATCTGCTCGAAGGAGAGCGCGGTGTTGTCGACCAGCCAGACGGCGGTCGCCTTGGGCATCAACAGCGTATTGGCCATTAGAAAAATCCTTCTCGTTCGCCCGCGTTCCCGCGCGGGCGGTGGTTTAGAGCCACCAAAATGGGAAATTCGCGGCCTGTATAACCGTTCCCTTGCCGTTTCGCAATGTTTTTGGAAGCGCGGCCGCCCCGATGGGTTCGGGAGCCGGTAAGCGCGTAGGGGACAGGTACTTTTGAGCGGCCGCACAAGTGCCGCGCGCTCCTGCAATTGCCATGGCAATTGCACTGGCCCCAAAAAGACAAAACCCGCTGGACAAGGTCCAGCGGGTTCGGAACCGGAAACGGGGAACGTCTGCGACGGCTCTACTTCTCAACATGAGCCGGCCCTGCGGCCGGATCATGCTTGCAATCAGATCGCCTGGCGGGCGATCCGCTCGATGTCGGCGCGGTTGATGCCGAGATCGCTGAGCTGACGTGCGTTGAGACGGTTCAGTTCGCGCACGGTCTCGTTGTACATGCGCCAGTTACGGAAAGCGCGGATCGGGTTCATGGTAGTCCTCCTGGATGGGGTGTTCGTTTCGATGCTGCACAGATAGTGATCATCGATGAGGACTTGAACGGCCGATTTTGCATAGCAATGATGCAAATGCTGCATTGCACCATTAAGCCTCTGTTCATCTTGTAGGCAGGGACGAAAGGCGCCGTCCCAGGCCGTGTCGAGATTCCGGTCAGGCCGAGTCGGAGTCGAAGACGGGGGTTGATACCGAGAACCGGAGCGGAGCGTACTTTTCGTAGGCGAGCACCGGCCTACGCCGGCCATAGCCTTGGCTGCCACGACCGCCCACATGCGTGCTTCGGCCGGCGAAGGCCGGAAGCGCAGGAAGCCATCATTTGCAGGCCGGCCTTGCCTGAATATCGCCGTCCTAGCCGACGTCGAGCACGATCTTGCCGATATGCTCGCCCTCCTCCATCCGCTCATGCGCGCGCCAGGCATCGGTCAGCGGATAGATCATGTCCATGACGGGTGCGACCTTGCGCGTGCCGAGCAGTGGCCACACCTGTGCCTCCAGAGCCGCCGCGATCGCCGCCTTGAACTCGACGGTGCGCGGCCTGAGCGTCGACCCCGTATGGGTCAGCCGCTTGACCATGATCTTGGAAAAATCGGCGCTGGCGACGGCACCAGCCTGCACGGCGATCTGGACGATGCGGCCCTCGACCGCCGCCGCTTCGTAGTTTCGCTGGACATAGTCGCCGCCTACCATGTCGAGGATGACATTGGCCCCCTTGCCATCCGTCGCCTCCTTGACCGCCGTGACGAAATCCTCCTCGCGGTAATTGATCGCCCGGTCGGCGCCGAGCTTCAGGCAGGCGTCGCATTTCTCCCCGGATCCGGCGGTGGTGATGACATAGGCGCCGAAGGCCGAAGCCAGCTGGATCGCCGTCGTGCCGATGCCGGACGAGCCGCCATGCACCAGCAGCGTCTCGCCTTTCTTCAGGCCGCCGCGTTCGAACACATTGTGCCAGACGGTGAAATAGTTTTCCGGCACGGCCGCTGCTTCCGTATGGGTGAAGCCGGCGGGCAGCGGCAGCACGCTGCCGGCATGAACCTTGACATATTCGGCATAGCCGCCGCCGGGGGTCAGCGCGCACACCCGGTCGCCGATGCGCCAGCGCGATATCTCGTCGCCAAGGGCAGCCACTTCGCCAGATACTTCGAGGCCCGGCAGGTCCGATGCACCGGGCGGCGGCGGATAGGCGCCCTTGCGCTGCTGCACGTCGGGCCGGTTGACGCCGGCGGCATGCACCTTGATCAGGATCTCGCCGGGGCCGGGCAAGGGGACATCGCGCGTTTCCGGTTTTAGCACCCGTGGGCCACCCGGTTCCGAGATCGCGATTGCCGTCATCCTCGCCGGAATTTTCTGTCCGCTCGCCATGGAGTTTCCCGTCTTCCTCGCCGCATTCTTACCGGCTGTTTGCATCGACGCCCTTGCCCTATGTATGCTGATTGCCAAATCAGGCAAATGGCCAATCTGGTGTGGCGGAGGAGGAGCAACGATGGCGATCTTCGACGACGAACCCAAGAAGAAGGCACGGCCGCACGAGATCGGGCAGGATCTGTCGCTGCTTTCCGTCGGCGAACTGTCGGAGCGCATCGGCATCCTGCGCGACGAAATCGCAAGGCTGGAGGCTGAGCTCAAGGCCAAGGACAACACCAAATCGGCCGCCGAGGCACTGTTCCGCCGCGGATAGGCAGACGGGCGCAACAGCCCGCCGCCGAAAAGCCCGAATGCGACTGTCTTCAGACCTTGTCCCTCCAGAGTCCAGCCGGATCAATAAATGCTCGCATCCTACAGACCGATCCTCTCCCTGCTTCGCGGCACTGCCTTCCTGCTGGCGGCATCCGGTCTACATGGGCTGCTGCTCCCCCTGCGCGGCCAGGTGGAAGGGTTCTCCACCGCATCGCTTGGCCTGATGGGCACGGCATGGGCCGGTGGCTTCGTCACCGGCTGCTTCTTTGCCCCGCGCATCGTACGCCGCGCCGGGCATGTGCGCGCCTTCGGCGCCTTCGCCGCGTCCGGCGCCATCGTGGCCCTGCTCACCGGCCTGATCATCGATGAATATGTCTGGATCCTGCTGCGCGCCTTTACTGGTTTCACCATGGCCGGCGCCTTCATGGTCATCGAAAGCTGGCTGAACGAGAAGGCCACCAACGAGAACCGCGGCACCGTCTTCGGCCTCTATATGATGGTCACCTACGCCTCGATCATGGGCGGCCAGATGATTGTCGCCGGCGGCGACGTGAAATCGGCGTCGCTGTTCATGATCACCGGCATCCTGTTCTGCCTGTCGCTGATCCCGACCGCGGTTTCGACGGCGTCGCACCCCAAGCCGCTGCAGGACGTCAAACTCGACGTCAAGGGGCTCTACGCCAACTCGCCGGTGTCGGCGATCGCCTGCGTTTTGATCGGCATCGCCAATGGCGCCTGGGGCACGCTGGGTGCGGTCTATGGCGCGCGCATCGGCATTCCCACCGCGGAGATCGCCTTGATGATGAGCCTCGTCGTCGTCGCGGGCGCTGCCATGCAGCTACCGGCCGGGCGTCTCTCCGACAAGACCGACCGGCGTTTCGTGCTGGCCGGCGCCGCTTTCGGCGCGGCCCTGTTCGCGCTCCTGATCTTCCTGTTCCAACCGCGCTCCGGCGTTTTCGTCATCGTCTTCACCGCCGCTTACGGCGCTTTTGCCTATACGCTGTATTCGATAGCCGTGGCGCATGCCAACGACCACGCCCGTGCCGAGGACTTCGTCAAGGTGTCGGGCGGACTGCTGCTGCTTTACGGCTTCGGCACCATGATCGGGCCCTTGCTGGCGGCAGCGCTGATGGGCTGGATGCGCCCGGAGGGCCTGTTCCTGGCCACCGCCTTCGCGCATCTGTCATTGGCAGGCTACACGCTGCTGCGCATCAGCCGCCGCGCTCCGGTGCCGATCGGCGATCGCGACGCCTTCAAGACGCAGCCGGCCGACCGCTCGGTGACGCCGGAAGCATTGCGGCTTGACCCAAGAAGAAAAGCAGAAGCAGACAGTTGAGATTCGAAAAACTTTGCCTCACAAATGAGGCATGATGTTTTCCGACGCCTTCATGGCGATCGCCGACCCCAATCGGCGCCACCTTCTGGAAGAACTTCGACGCGGTCCGAAGACCGTCAACGAGCTGGCGGCCGGGCTTCCAGTCTCACGCCCGGCCGTATCACAGCATCTGAAAGTGTTGCTCGACGCCGGATTGGTCAACGCCAAGGCTGAAGGCACGCGGCGTGTGTACACGGTAAGCAATTCCGGCTTCCTGCGACTCAACATCTGGCTCGATCAATTCTGGGAAGGCTGACCGTTTCTGGCCGGCGACCGATCCGCCCTTTCAGGTCTTCTCCTTCAGAAAAGCGCCGAGCAAATCGAGCAACACCCCCGTCCCGTGCTCGCGTGACGACGATGTGTCTTGGCCATCGAGGAAAGCGCCCTGCTCGGTCAGCACCAGCCGCGTGCCCTTGCCCTCGGCAAACAGTTCGATCGTGGCCAGCGACACGGAGATGCGAGTTGCGCCAAACAGCATGTCATAGCTGTAGACGATGCGCTGGTCCGGCACGATGTCCTGATAGGTGGCTGTGTAGACGTGGATCGGGCCATCTTTCGGTCCACCCGCATTGAGCTCCTTGCCGCCGACGCGAAAGTCCATTTCAAAACGGCCGGGCATCGGATTGTCGGGATCGGTGAACCAGCGCCGCTTGGCGTCCGCGTTGCTGAGCGCGAAGAAGACTTTCGACGGCGTCGCCGGATAGAGACGCTCGATGATGAAGGTGGAATGGACGACGGATCGTTCGGTCATGTTGGTCTCCTTCAGTTTTCGTCGTCGGTCTGCGCCAGAAAATCGCCGAGCCGATCCAGCCGGCGCTCCCAGGAGAGGCGCCGCTCGTTGATCCAGTGTTCGGCTGCTCTCAACGCCTTCGGCTCGATCTGGCAGGTACGCACGCGCCCCAGTTTTTCCGAGCGCACCAGACCGCTTGCCTCCAGCACATTGAGATGCTGGACGACAGCCGACAGCGACATTGCCAGCGGCTCGGCCAGCTGGCTGACCGAGGCCGGACCGCGCGACAGCCGGTCGACCATCTGCCGCCGCGCCGGATCGGCAAGCGCCTGGAACATCAGGTCGAGCTGGGCGGGATCGTGCAGCATCGCTGTCAGCCATTATTGTAGGGGAAGAACTTGAAGTAGGGCTGCGCCTCCTCGATCACCCTGGCAAAGGCAGGGCGCTGCAGCAGGCGGTCGTGATAGCGCTTCACGGCGGGATATTTGTCGCCGAACGGCTCGACCTTGTTGGCGTAGAAGAGTGCCGGAGACGCCGCGCAATCGGCCAGGCTGAAGGCGTCGCCCACCGCCCAGGTCGTCGACTGCATCTCCTGTTCGACGATGGCGTAGGAATTGCGCAGCTGGCCGCGCGCCTGCTCGACGCCGAGCGGATCGGTTTTGTCCTGCGGCCGCAAACGGTCGCCGACGATCTTCTGCATCGGCTCCTGCACATAGAAATCATAGAAGCGGTCGGCCTGGCGGACCGCCAGCGCCAGGTCGATGTCGGCGGGAACGAGTTCGACCGGCCCCGGATAGTGCGCAGCCAGATATTCCACGACGATGGTCGATTCCAGCACCGTGCGGCCGCGCGCATCGTCGCGCAGCGCCGGCATCTTGCCGCTCGGCGATATCTTCAGGAACGCCGCGCGCGAGTGCTCGTCGCCGAGATCGACGATGACCGGGTTGAAGGCGGTGGCGTTCTCGTAGAGCGCGATCAGCGGCTTCCAGCAGAAAGAGGCCAGCGGATGGAAATGCAGCGTCAGGGACATTCTTTGCTCTTCCGTTTCAGGGATCGTCGGTCAGCGGGAAATCGACACTGAAGCATTTACTTAACTATTGCGCCGTGCCTTGCCCGTCAAGACCACTCGCGAAGGCTCAATTGGATCGGATATGCGCGACGATCCCGGCTGATATCGCCGGCCAGTCTTGCGGATGCAGCTCATGGCCTCCGCCCGCGATGCGAAGGAGTTTCGCGCCGGCGACCGTTTTGGCCAGCGCCTCGCCATGTTCGACCGGAAAGATCGGATCTGATGTGCCATGGATGACCAGCAGTGGCGCCGCCATCTGCGGCAGCCGCCCCTTCCAGGTATCGCCACCCTTGAGTGAAAAATGATTGGTCGCGCTCAAGAACCCACCGGATCGGTCGTAATCCTTTTCGATGAAAGCTCTCATCTGGACCTCGTCGAACGGATGTGTGGTGCTGGCGATCGCCCGCGCATCCTTGACCACGAAATCGATCGCCTGGCCGCGGTCCGACCAGTCGACATCGGCGCCCGCGGCCGAATGCTCGACATAGGCGCCGGTTGTCTGCGGCAGATGCGACGTGTCCATCCCCACCGGCGAACTGCTGATCACCGTCAGCGACGCGACGCGGGAGGGATGCTTGAGCGCCACGATTTGCGCGATCATGCCGCCCATCGACATGCCGGCGACATGGGCCTTGCCGATGCCATGGCTGTCGAGCACGCCAATGGCATCGTCCGCCATGTCGTCGAATGTGTAAGGCGGCTTGCCCGGCGGATATTTGGTCGAACGGCCGGTATCGCGATTGTCGTAGCGGATCACATACAGGCCGGCATCCGCCAACTCCCGGCAAAACGCCTCCGGCCACCACAGCATCGAGGCCATCGCGCCCATGATTAAAAGCAGCGCGGGATTTTCAGGATCACCGAAGGCTTCGGATTTGATCTCGGGACGATTGATCGTCGTCATCACTCAGTTTCCTATTCTGATTGCATTTTGCAATCGGTTGCACCATAATAAAACTGATATGATAATGCAACTGGTTTTGTGGAGAGAATCGAATGAGCCTCGATCGCCGGTCCGGCTGCCCGATCAACCTTTCGCTGGAAGTGTTCGGCGACCGTTGGAGCCTGATCATCCTTCGCGACATGATTTTTGGCGGCAGGCGGCATTTCCGCGAACTGCTCAACGGATCGATTGAAGGCATTGCCTCCAACATCCTTGCCGACCGGCTGAAGCGGCTGATGGAGTTGGGCATGCTGACCAAGGCCGACGATCCCAGTCACAAGCAGAAGGCGATCTACAGCCTGACCGAGATGGCCATCACGCTGGTGCCGATCCTGGCCCATCTCGGCGCCTGGGGCCGCGTTTGGCTGCCGACGAGCGAGGAACTATCGATCCGCGCCGAGTTGCTGGAAAAGGGCGGACCGCCAATGTGGGAGAAATTCATGGACGAGTTGCGCCATGAGCATCTGGGCATGCCGCTCGACACGGCATCCGGTCCTTCTGTCCGCGCGACCCTGCAGGCCGCCTATCAAGCCGTGGTCGCCGGCAAGGCTCTCGGCGCCAGCCCAGCCGCCTAACCAACTATTTTCCCCGTTTGGAGGCCGGCTCTGCTAGAACAAGCGGAAACCACAATTCACGGGATTGGATAAGCTCTTGGTTGAGAACTCTCGGGATGCCGCCCGCGCGCGCGCCGATCTGCGTTTCAAGAAGCAGGAAGAGGCGGCCACCGTCCGCCAGAAGGCGATGGCTGAGTATGCCGCCGAGAGCGACGCCCGCAAGGCCAAGACCGACAAGCTACGGGCTCTGCGGCTGGCCAAGGAAGCCGAAGACCTCGCCAACGCGCCGGCGGTGCCCGCCAAGAAACCTGTCCGCGCCAAGAAGAAATAGCCGCACGGCCGTCGGCAACCCGGCCTGACCAGCGGCACCGTTCGCCTGTCGATTCAGCCGCTCGCCGACGCGGTCCTGGCGACAGCGGCCCCCCATCCCGCCGCTTCACAAGAAGCAATTTCAACCGAAACCGGGATTGCTTCGGCCGGCTGGCCATCGATGATTGTCCCTTTCCCAACAGGAGATTGCCATGACCGCACTGCCGCTCGAAAAAGCCCGGCAAATCATCGATGCCGCCTTCGCCAAGGGCGCCGAACTCAAGTTCAAGCCGCTCGGCGTCTCGGTTCTTGACGCCGGCGGCCATCTGGTCGCCTTCGAGCGCCAGGACGGCGCCTCGTTCCTGCGCCCGCAAATGTCGGCGGGCAAGGCCTATGGCGCGTTGGCCATTGGCATGGGCTCGCGCAAGGTCGAGGCCTTCGCCAAGGAGCGCCCGCATCTGGTCGCCGGCATCTCCGACGTGTCGGGTGGACGTGTGCTGCCGGTCGTCGGCGGGGTGCTGATCCGCGACAAGGCCGGCACCATCATCGGCGCCGTCGGCATTTCTGGCGACACGTCGGACAATGACGAGGCCGCGGCCATCGCCGGCATCGAGGCCGCCGGCTTCACCGCGGATCCGGGCTGAGTACTTAGTTGAGGTTGATGTCCCGGCTCGCCGACCGCATCGACACGGCGAACCCGGCCAGCACATCGAACAGCGCGATGATCATCAGCGTGAAGAAGATGGAATGCGCCGCGCCCTTGACCAGCAGGAACTCGACCAGGAAGGCGACGAAGACCAGCGTCGACAGGAGATGGTCCATGATCGAGGCGCTGGTCGTGCGCGCCGACTTCACCATTTCGAGGAACAGGAAGATCAGGCCGATCAGTATCATCAGGTCGCCGAGCGTCATCGAGAACACCCCGCCCGACATCATGCGGAACGAGAAGATCTCGCTCGCCCACGGGTCATCGCCGCCGCCGAAGATTCCGAGCAGGCCAAGATTGTAGAGAATGAAAGGCACGATCAAAAGCGGGACGGCACCGAACATCTGGCGTCTCCATATGGGGGCACCTTCTGTAGAATGCGCCACAGCCACGCCGTCAAGATTTTTCGTGCCAAGCCGCAAACACGGTCGAAGACCGAATGCAACAACCATGTCAGCCGACACGGAGCGAGCGTAGGAAAGAGGCTCAGCGCTTGAAGGAGCCGGCGCGCGCTACCCGCCAGTGGGATGGCAGTCTGGGCCTCGGCCGTCAGGTTCGCCAAACGCAAAAAGACCGGCCTGAGGCCGGTCCTTTGCAACTCAACCCTTCAAAAAAGCTGGTCTCAGCTTTCCTTGGGGGTCAGCACCTGGCGACCGCGATACATGCCGGTCTTCAGGTCGATGTGATGCGGGCGGCGCATTTCGCCGGAATTCTTGTCCTCGACATAGGTCGGGGCCTTGAGGGCGTCGGCCGAGCGGCGCATGCCGCGCTTGGACGGAGAGGTTTTGCGTTTCGGAACGGCCATGGATATGCTCCATTACATGGTCAAAAGCCCCGCCCGCCCTCGTGAAAGGGCCATGTCGGGGCCTAAATCTGAGAAAGTCGGCTGCCTATACACGCCTGACACCGTTTTGGCCAGCACTGCCATGAATTTTTTTGAGTCGGTTACTCCAGACAGCCGACATAGGCGCCTGAGCGACCGGCACGCCGTTCGATCAGATTGGCCAACCTTCTCAAGCCCGGCCCGGGTTTGGCCGGATTGCGGGCGATGGGGTTGGGCAAGGCGACGGCGAGAAGTGCGGCCTGCCGGCGCGACAGCTGTTTTGCCGGAATGCCGAAATGGTGCTGCGCCGCCGCCTCGATGCCGTAGATGCCCGGCCCCCATTCGGCGATGTTGAGATAGATCTCCATGATACGGCGTTTCGACATCACCGCGTCGAAATAGACGGCCAGCGGCAGTTCGACGACCTTGCGCACCGAGCCCAGCGGACGGGACCAGAGAAAAAGGTTCTTCACCGTCTGCATGGTGATGGTCGAGGCACCGCGCGTCGCCTCGCCGGCCAGCGCATCGTCGACTACCCCTCTGAGTTCGCCGAGATCGACGCCACGGTGGAAGCAGAACTGCCCGTCCTCCGACATGATGACGGAGTGAGCCAGCACCGGCGCGACATCGTCGATCGACACCCAGCGCCGGTCATAGCCGGAGAAGGTCGCCAGATCCTTCAGCATCAGCGTCGACACCGGGTGCACGAAGGACGGCAGGTAAAGGAAGGTCAGCACGGTCGGGATCAACGCCAGTACGGCGGCCACGACAAGGCCGCGCCGGACCCGGCGCCTGAGACCGCGACGGTTCACGCCGCGCGATCTCGTCGCCATGTCCAGCTTTTCGGTTTCATGATCGACGATCGGTTCCGCCAAGCCGCCCAACCCGTGCTTCTCCTCGCTCCGGCATAATGGCGCTTGCCTTCTTGCGCAACGTCTGAGTGTCGGCTACCGGTCCCGACCATGACGAATGACGACGAAATGGCGTTCGAAATGGCGCTCATCAGGCGAGCAGCGGCCGTCGAGGTGCTGTTGCGGCGCTTGCTCGACGATCGCCCGCTTTCGGGTGAGATCGCGCGGCCCGATCGGCTGATGGCGGCGATGCGCCATGGCGTGCTGAACGGCGGCAAGCGCCTGCGCCCCTTCCTGGCCATGGAAAGTGCCGCCCTTTTCTCCGCCGACGGCGAAGCAGCACTGCGCGTCGCGGCGGCACTCGAATGCGTGCATTGCTATTCGCTGATCCATGACGATTTGCCGGCGATGGATGACGATGATCTGCGCCGTGGCCAGCCGACAGTGCACAGGGCCTTCGACGAGGCAACCGCGATCCTGGCCGGCGACGCATTGCTGACCCTGGCCTTCGACATCATCGCCGGCGAGGCGACCGTACTGCCGGCGGAGCGGCGAGCGGCCTTGGTGCTGGCGCTTGCCCGTGCGGCCGGAGCCGGCGGCATGGTCGGTGGCCAGAAGCTCGACCTCGAAGCCGAGCAGACGCCGCCCGACGAGGCGGGCATCATAACGCTGCAGGCAATGAAGACCGGCGCGCTGATCCGCTTCGCCTGCGAGGCCGGCGCCATCATCGCCGGCGCTGCGGCCGAGGACCGCGAAAGACTGGCTGAGTTCGGCTCGGCCATTGGCCTTGCCTTCCAGCTTGCCGACGACCTGCTCGACCTGACCGCCGACGCCAGCCAGATGGGCAAGGCGACCGGCAAGGACGCCGCCGCCGGCAAGGGAACGCTGGTGGCGCTGCACGGTGCGAATTGGGCGCGCAGCCAGCTGCACGGCCTTGTCGGGCAGGCCCACGCGCTGCTCGATCCCTTTGGTGACAAGGCGGCGCTGCTGAAGGAGGCTGCGACCTTCATCGCGACGCGCAACAGCTGAGTGCCCACCGATGTCGGTGCGGGTTCAGAGACAAATGGGAGATCAGCTTCGATGTCGGCCAATCTGTTCGATCTCAGCGGGCGCCGGGCGCTCGTAACCGGCTCGTCGCAAGGCATTGGGCTCGCTCTGGCCAAGGGCCTGGCGCAAGCCGGCGCAAGCGTGATCCTCAACGGCCGTGACGCGGCCAAGCTCGGCGCCGCGGCGGCACAGATCCCCGGGGCGCAAACGCTTGTCTTCGACGCGACCGACCATGACGCGGTTCGCGCCGCGATCGACAATTTCGAGCTGTCCGGCGGACCCATCGACATATTGGTCAACAATGCCGGCATGCAGTTCCGCACGCCGCTCGAGGATTTTCCCGCCGATGCGTTCGAGCGCCTGCTGCAGACCAATGTCGCCAGCGTCTTCCATGTCGGCCAGGCGGCTGCGCGCCACATGATCAGCCGCGGCCGTGGCAAGATCATCAACATCGCTTCCGTGCAGACCGCCCTTGCCCGCCCTGGCATCGCCCCCTACACGGCGACGAAGGGCGCGGTCGGCAACCTGACCAAGGGCATGGCAACCGACTGGGCCAAACATGGCCTGCAATGCAACGCCATCGCCCCCGGCTATTTCGACACGCCGCTCAATGCAGCCCTCGTCGCCGATCCGGCTTTCACCGGCTGGCTCGAAAAGCGCACCCCGGCGGGCCGTTGGGGCAAGGTGGAGGAACTGGTCGGAGCCTGCGTGTTCCTGGCCTCCGACGCCTCGTCCTTCGTCAACGGCCATATCCTCTATGTCGACGGCGGCATCACCGCATCGCTCTGATCTTCCCGCCGCGCGGACGAGCAATCGCGCTGGTCGCGCGAACGAAATCTTAATGTAAATGAAGCGTAATCCCGGTCGTTAAAATAATGCGTATGTGTTGGGGTTGCGCATGCCGGAATATTCTTCCTTCATCCGGTTTGTCCGGATTCGCTATCTTTCAGGATTGCTGATTTTCGCGCTGGCTTCCACGGCCATCATGGTTGCGCTCAACCGTGTCAATTCCTTCCGCCATGAGGTTGACGCGCTGAGCAGCAACCTCGTCGTCTTCACCCGCGACCTGCGCAACGCGACCAGCTTCGCCGAGACGACGGGTTCCGCCTGGCGCAACGAAACACGCGACGCGTTGACCGCCTCGGCCCGCGACCATTCCGAACGCCTGACCAACGAAATCGACACGCTGACCGCCCAGTTCGCCGCGCTTCGCTCGCGCCTGTCGGCCAAGACCCTCAACGAGCTCGAAACCGCCTCGGTCAACGGCGACCTGTTCTGGTCGGCGCATGACATGGTGCGCAACTTCAATCTGATGTCGGTGGCGCAGAAGGCCGATGAATGGAGCTATCGGGAAATCCGCAACCAGAACGACCTGTTCGTCCAGCCGATGCTGGTCCGCGTCCGCACCGCCATGGACGAAGAGCGCCATCTGGCCGATGCGTCCAGCGACCGGTTGCTGCTGTGGGCGAGCGGCCTGTTGTTCGGCGTCCTGGCCATCGTCGCCTTCTGGATCTTCCGGCCGATGGAGCAGGCGATCCGCCGCGCCTTTGCCCAGTCGGCCGAATCCCTTTTCAAGGCAGAGGCCGCCGATCGCGCCAAGTCGGAATTCCTGGCCAATATGAGTCACGAGATCCGCACGCCGATGAACGGCGTGCTCGGCATGGCCGAACTCTTGGCCAAGACCGAACTCACCCCACGCCAGAAGACCTTCACCGACGTCATCGTCAAATCCGGCAATGCGCTGCTCACCATCATCAACGACATCCTCGATTTCTCCAAGATCAACGCCGGACAGCTCACCCTGGACCCTGCCCCCTTCCGTCTCACCGAAGCGGTCGAGGACGTGGCGACACTGGTCTCGGCGCGCGTCGCCGAAAAGAACCTCGAACTGATCGTGCGCGTCGATCCGCGCCTGCCGGCCCATGTCGTCGGCGACGCCGGCCGCTTCCGGCAGATCGTCACCAATCTGGTCGGCAATGCGGTGAAGTTCACCGAGAAGGGCCATGTGCTGATCGATGTCGGCGGCGAAACCGTCAACGATGTCGTCCAGCTCAGGCTGCGGGTCGAGGACACCGGCATCGGCATCCCGGCCGAGAAACTGCAGAACGTGTTCGAGAAATTCGCGCAGGTCGACGGCTCCTCGACCCGGCGTCACGAAGGCACCGGCCTTGGCCTTGCCATCGCCGCCCGCCTCGTCGACCTGATGGCCGGCAAGATCGGCGTCGAGAGCGAGATCGGGCGCGGCTCCGTCTTCTGGTTCGCGGTGCCGCTGCCTGTGCATCATGCCGAGGCACGCGAAGCGATCGTGCCTGTCGACGTCACCGGCGCGCGCGTGCTGGTCATCGACGACAATCCGGTCAACCGCGAAATCCTGCTCGAGCAGCTCAGAAGCTGGAGCTTCGACTGCGCCGCCGCCGAAAGCGGCGCGGTGGGGCTGGCCTTCCTCGATCGCGCCTGCCAGCTGGGCGCCAGCGTCGACTGCATCATCCTGGACTACCAGATGCCCGGCATGAATGGCGCCGATGTCGCCCGGGCCATCGCCGCCGACAGCCGGCTGTCGGCCATCCCGATCGTCATCCTGACCTCGGTCGACCAGGTCGATTTCGGCAAGATGATCATCGATTTCGGCATATCGGCGCATCTGACCAAGCCGGCGCGTTCGGCGGTCCTGCTCGGCACGGTCATCTCGGTCATCCAGAAGGCTCGCTCGCAGGTCGGCAAGGCGCAGTTCATCCGCGAACCGGTCCAGCCGAAGCCGGTTCCGCAGGCGGCTCCGCCCGCCTTCACCGTCATCCGTGGCCCGGCCATGCCGGTCATGGCGGTGCCGGAATCGACCGCCACGCCGAACGGCCCGATCGACATCCTCATCGCCGAGGACAATGAGGTGAACCAGCTGGTGTTCGGCCAGATCCTCAACGGGCTCGGTCTGAGTTACCGCATCGCCGGCAACGGCCGCACGGCGGTCGAGATGTACCGGTCGCTGCATCCGAAACTGATCCTGATGGATGTCTCTATGCCCGAGATGAACGGCTACGAGGCAACCCGGGCCATCCGGGCGATCGAGACCTCGTCGGGCGGTCACATCCCGATCATCGGCGTCACCGCGCATGCGCTGAAGGGCGACCGCGACAAGTGCATCGAGGCCGGCATGGACGACTATCTGCCGAAGCCGGTTTCGCCCGACCGGCTGGGGACGAAAATCGGCACTTGGCTCAGCGAGACGGTGGTGGCCAAGACGGCGTGAGATACGTCCGGTCGGGCTGGCTGATCAGCGCAGCCGACCGACCGGGATGATTTCCGGAGAGGTGTCCGCATAGGGTTCGCCCTGCCAGTCGCCGAGCCATTGCTCCACCAGCAGGCCAGCGTCATCCAGCATCCCGGCAATATCTTCCTTCTTCGGAAACGCTATTTTCGATTCAGCGCCCAGAATGGGTCTGCCGCCCGGAATTTCATAGAAGGTCGAATAGGTGACCACCGCACTGGCGGCATTCCAGTCGGCATCATACCAAGCCCTGACCGTGCCAAGACTGGGATGCTCCACAATCCTTTCCGAGCGCTGCGGGGTCCATTCCAGCCACGCCTCCACGGCGGGATTTCGCGTGTCGAAGATAAAGCGCCCACCAGGACCGAGATGTTCGGCGATGGTGCACAGCACTGCCCGCTGATCCTGTTCGGTCAGGAAAACCTGGAAAACGTGACCGGTCAGCAGCACCAGATCGAACCGTTTTCCGAGCCGCACCGTTCGCGCGTCGGCAACAACCCAGTCGACCTTGTCACCGCCGGTCCTGCGTCGCGCGATATCGAGCATGGCCGATGCGGGATCGACACCGGTGACGTGGCGCCCTTGGGCCATTTCGGCGGTCAGTTGACCGGTGCCGCAACCAAGATCGAGAACCGAGCCGCCATCCCGGGCAAGACCGACGCAATAGTCAAAATCGGCGCGGCCATCCTGATTCTCGATGTCGTAGAACTGAACGAAGTCGGGATCATTGTAGATCGGATCGGTCATGCCGCCGCCTATAGCCCAAATGCTTGCCATGCGCGACAGGCGCAATCTACGTCGTCGATTAGGTTGCGACCTTGCTCGGCCTTCATACTCAGCCGGCCGCATCCAGACGATAGCGGCGCATCCAGTCGAGGCTTGTCTCGTCGGCGAGCTTTGCGACGCCCGGCCGGATGTCCCCGGCATTCGGCGGCGGAACGCCGAGGGCCTCGCAGATGCGCAGCAAGGCCGCCGCGGGATCGGCGGAGAGACGATCATAGCCGACGCGCAGCGGCGTCAGGCCTTGCGCCGCGAACCAGATGTTCCACGCCGTGTCATAGGCTTCGAGCTTGGCGAGTTCCCCTTTGATCCGTTCGAAATCATATCGGGGTTCTTGCGCCGGTGCGACCCTTTCGATCTCGGTGCCGTCCGGCGCAATATGCCAAAGGCCGGTCTGCTGTGCCTTGATCAGCGAGATCGCCTGCGCAAGCTTGTTCTCACGCGACAGGTGGATGTAGAGGATGCGGCCAAAGGCCTTTTCGAAGCGCGTCGTGTCTGACGCCAGCCCTGGGAAAATCCGGTCGAGGATCGCCGAAAGTTCATCCAGGTTTTCGCGCATCAGGCGCAGGCCGAAGATGCCTGTCCCGCCCTTGCCGGCGGTGATTGCCGCATCGAGATAGGCAACCTCGAATTCAAGCTCGCGCATCGTATCGCGGGCCGGCAGTTTCCACTCGTCAGCCCATTCCGACAGGTCCTGCCGCCGATAGAAGGAGTGCGGATCGCCTGATGTCCCGGTGGAGGCCAGGAGCTTACACAGCAGCGTGCTGCCGGTTCTCGGCGTGCCGCAGATAATGTAGGCGTCGAACATCCTGCTGCCCTCGTCGTTCATCACAGGCAGGGCAACCCGGCCGACCCACCGCCGCGAACTACCGGTTGCGTACCACCACGCATGCCCCGCCGACGCTCTGCAATTTCTGGCAGATGACATTAGCGGCGGCACGATCGTCGATCCCGATCCTGACGGCGTAGATACCACGCCGGCCGATCGGCGTGCGCACCCGGCTCACCACCGGATCATGCCCCCCGAGCAAGGCCGGAAACCGGCTCCTGACCCTCAGCCACTGGCTGATGGCAGCACTGCGGCGGAAATTGCCGGCCACCTGGACGCCCCATGGTTTGACGTTGATCGAGGCCATCGCCACGGTCCGCGACATGATGACAGGCAGTTTGCGGCAAGCGACGGCAAAATCCGTCTTGGCATCGAGCGGCTCGATTTTTCCGGCATAGGCGGGGTCGGTGAACTTGTCGACCGGCTCGCCCATGACGTCGAAGACATAGCTCTCGGTCTCCATCGGCAGGAAGCCGCCCGAGCCCAACCAGCGCGAAACCCGGCTTTCGCCGGCATTGTAGGCGGCCGCCGCCAGGCCAAGATTGCCGTAGCTGCTTTTCATTTCGGCAAGATATTTCGCCGAAGCCGGGATCGCCTGGTTGATGTCGAAGGAGTTTTCGAGCCCGCGCATCTTGGCGGTGCCCGGCATGAACTGGGCGATGCCTTCGGCGCCGACGGGGCTGACGGCATTGGGGTCGAAACGGCTTTCCTTCCAGATCAGCCTGGCGAAGAAATCCCGCGGCAGGCCGTTCTGGTCGGCATGGGCCTGGATCAGGTTGCAGACCTTGTCGATCAGTCGTTGCTTGGCCGATTGCGGCGGATCCGCCTGAACCGATGTCGACCACCCCAGGGCGCAAAGCAGAACCAGCGTCACCCTGAGGAAACGCTGCATTTCGTCTACTCCGCCGCGGCTTTGCCGCCGCGCCCAAACCTCTGCTCGATATAGTCGGCGACCATTTTCTCGAAATCCGCCGCGATCGACGGTCCGCGCAGCGTCGCCGCCTTCTTGCCGTCGACGAAGACGGGCGCCGTCGGCGTCTCGCCGGTGCCGGGCAGCGAAATGCCGATATCGGCATGCTTGGATTCGCCCGGGCCGTTGACGATGCAGCCCATCACCGCGACCTTCAGGTTCTCGACGCCTGGATATTTTTCGCGCCACACCGGCATGTTCTTGCGCAGGTCGGCCTGGATGTTCTGGGCAAGCTCCTGGAACACGGTGGAGGTCGTGCGGCCGCAGCCGGGGCAAGCCGCGACGATCGGCACGAACTGGCGGAACCCCATGGTCTGCAGCAGTTCCTGCGCCACCTGCACTTCGCGCGTTCGATCGCCATTCGGCTCCGGCGTCAGCGAGATGCGGATGGTGTCGCCAATGCCTTGCTGCAAGAGGATGCCCATGGCGGCGGACGAGGCGACGATGCCTTTCGAGCCCATGCCGGCCTCGGTGAGGCCGAGATGCAGCGCATGGTCGGAGCGGGTGGCAAGTTCGGTGTAGACGGCAACCAGGTCCTGCACGCCGCTGACCTTGGCCGACAGGATGATCTTGTCGCGGCCAAGGCCGATCTCTTCGGCCATCTCGGCCGACAGGATCGCCGACTGCACGATCGCCTCGCGCATCACTTCCTGCGCCGTCAGCGGGAACCCCTTGTCCTGATTATCGTCCATCAGCCGCGTCAGAAGCTCCTGGTCGAGCGAGCCCCAATTGACGCCGATGCGCACCGGCTTGTCGTGCTTGATCGCCATTTCGACGATATCGGTGAACTGCCGGTCCTTCTTGTCCTTGAAGCCGACATTGCCCGGATTGATGCGGTATTTGGCCAGTGCCTCGGCGCAGGCCGGATGATCAGCCAGAAGCTTGTGGCCGATATAGTGGAAGTCGCCGACCAGCGGCACATTGATGCCGAGGCGCTGGAGCCGTTCGTGAATGCGCGGAACGGCGGCGGCGCTCTCGTCGCGGTCGACGGTTATGCGCACGATCTCGGAGCCGGCGCGGTGCAGTGCCGCGACCTGCGCGACGGTCTGATCGATGTCGGCCGTGTCGGTGTTGGTCATCGACTGCACCACGACAGGCGCACCGCCGCCGACGACCACGCCGCCGACATCGACGCCGACCGAGGTGCGGCGGGGGAAGGGAAAGGAAAAATATCCGGTCATGCCGGCAGCCTTTTGTCTCTGGAGCCCCATGCGTCCGCTCGGACGTACAAGCACTCCCCGGGGCCGATGCGCTCAGGTTCGGGCATGAGGTGGAGGAGCAAAGATGGCTTGTCAATGGCGACAGGTCGCCACTGGCAGCAATTGATCCCAGCATGCGAGCTGAAACAGGACACCGCCCGGCGACGGCCGAGGCGTAAAATAGGGATCGGAGGGTATATTAGCTGCGGCTTATGACTTAGCGCTGAAAATCAAAACGACAGCACCGGCGGCGGTTGCCGCCGGCAAGGAAGACCGCATAGTGGCGGCTATGTCAGTCGGGCATCAATGCGTGGTCGGTTGCGCTTTCAGTTTCTCAATCGCATCCTTGAGTGCCAGCTTGCGTCGCTTGAGATTCACGATTTCGAGGTCGTCCACCGACGGGTGGTTCATCGCGTCATCGATTTCGCGTTCGATGTCGCCGTGTTTCCGCTGCAACTCATCAAGATGGGATGCAAGAGACATGATTGGTTCTCCCTTTCATGGTTTCCTCGATTGCAGCCGTCACGGCGCGTCCACCGCAGGTCGCTTCTGTGACGGCACAATGACACTTTGCCACCTTCCGACTGCGATGTCGAATGCTGCGTGGTAGCATTCCACGACAAGGTGAAATG
This sequence comes from Mesorhizobium sp. WSM4307, assembly GCF_007003945.1. Taxonomy (NCBI): domain Bacteria; kingdom Pseudomonadati; phylum Pseudomonadota; class Alphaproteobacteria; order Hyphomicrobiales; family Phyllobacteriaceae; genus Mesorhizobium; species Mesorhizobium sp. WSM4307. The sequence goes on along the minus strand of NZ_VFTB01000010.1, from coordinate 42,847 downwards.
TGATATGGCCTGCGCGCCGGTGGCAGAAATTGCCACCCCCGCCCAATCAGGCCCAGTTTTTGGGCGCTGCAGACGTGCAGACGGTAGAGAATGTCCGATCAGGAACAGGCCGATATTCGCCTCGAATTTTCCCGGCTGAAGCAGGAACACGCCGATTTCGATGCCGCGATCAACGCGATGATCGCCACCAATTGCGACCCGCTGCAAATCCAGCGCATGAAGAAGAAGAAGCTGGCGCTCAAGGACCGGCTGATGAAGCTGGAAGACAAGATCATTCCAGACATCATCGCCTGAACGCTTTCCCCTATCCGCCGATCGAAAGCCTGGCCGCGCGATCGCGCAGCAGGCCGATGAGACTGCCGGTGCGCTCGTCGGACGTATCGATGGGAACCACCAGGCACATCGTCGCCTCGACCTTGCCCGGTGCTGAAAAGACCGGCACGGCAAGGCACTTCGTATAGGCATCGACCAGGCCCGAGGTGACGCAGTAGCCGGTCACCCCAGCCTTGGCGATGTCGTCGATGAAATCGTCGAGCCGCAGCTTGCGGCCGTCGGGCAGCACGAGATCGTCTTCCGACACCATGGCTTCGACCTCGGCCCGCTCCAGCCCCGCCAGAAGCAGCCGGCCAGAGGCGGTCCAGGGCAGCGGTATCTGCAGGCCGGTGGCGGAGCTGATGCGGAACGGCCTGGTGCCTGGGCTGGAGTGGACGATGGTGTAGCGGCCGCTCTGCAGCATGCACAGTTCCGACGTCTCGCCGGTCTCGCGCGACAGATGGTCGACCTCCTGGCGCCCGCGCCGCAGCAGGTCGTTGCCGCGCACATAATCCATTCCATAGAGATAGAGCTTCTTGCCGAAATAGACGCGGTTGCCGTCGCCCGCCATCTCCAGCAGGCCGGCGTCGACCAGCGACCGCACCAGCGTGTAGGTCGTCGAGCGGGGAGCATTCACCCCCTTGGCAAGGTCGCCAATGCCGATCGCCCGCTGCGTCGTGTGCAGGAAGTCCAGGATCTCGAGCACCCGGTTGAGGCCCTTCTCGCGGGAGGCCGTCGTCTTTTCGTCGGCCGAAACGGCCAAGGCATTGCCATCTTGCATTGTCGATTCCTGGTGTTAGTATCTGTCTTGTACAGGATACATGCGTCTCTTGTAAGAGACAATCGCTTTGAAATCATCGACGTGTGTCTTTGCCTGTGCATGGGGAACACAACACGAAAGGAGGTCGCCGTGAACGACACATCCGGAAGACGTGATTTTCTGAAATTGGGAATGGCGGGCCTGGCCGCCACCGGCGTGCTGGCAACCGTCGATGCGCAGAAGGCGGCCGCCCAGGCGGCATCCGACAGCCTGCTGCGCACCGTGCTCGACCGCGGCAAGCTTATCGTCGGCACCGGCAGCACGAACGCGCCCTGGCATTTCGAGAACGATGCCGGCGAACTGGTCGGCATGGACATCACCATGGGACGCATCCTGGCCAAGGGTCTGTTCGACGATCCGACCAAGGTCGAATTCGTCATGCAGGATCCGGCGCAGCGCATTCCCAACGTCACCACCAACAAGGTCGACATCACCATCCAGTTCATGACGATGACGGCGCAGCGCTCGCAGCTGATCAACTTCTCCCGGCCGTACTATGTCGAAGGCGTCGCCTTGCTGACGCTGCCCACCGCCGAGAACAAGACCTTCGACAAGCTGCTTGCCGGCGGTTCGGCGACGCGCATCTCCATCCTGCAGAATGTCGATGCCGAAAGCTCCGTCCACTTTGCCCTGCCACAGGCGCAGGTGCTGCAGATCGACACCCAGGCCAACGTGCTGCAGGCGCTGGAATCCAAGCGCGCCGACGCTGCCGCGGTCGACCTGTCCACCGTGCGCTGGCTCGCCTCGCGCAATCCGGACAAATATTTCGACGCCGGCAAGAGCTGGTATTCGATGCTATACGGCGCTGCCTTGCGGCAGGGCGACCTCGACTGGCTGACCTTCGTCAACCAGACCTTCACCATCGCCATGTTCGGCCATGAATCGGCACTCTACGACGCCGCCTTCAAGGATTATTTCGGTCAGGAACCGCCGGCACGCCATCCCGGCTTCCCGGTCATCTGATCCCGGATCGCGGAAGGGCGGCATTCCAGCCCTTCCGCGATCCATTCGACGGCCTTCACACCGAGGCGCACGCATGGGCTATGCCCTCAATTTCAACCTGATCTGGCGGCATTTCGACAAGCTGTGGGGCGGTCTGCTGCTCAGCCTCGAGCTTGCGGTGATCTCGATCGCCATCGGCACCGTCATCGGCCTGGTGCTCGCGGTCTGGTACGTCTCGGCCGGACGCGTGGTACGGGCCATCATCGCCGCCTATGTCGAATTCATCCGCAACGTGCCGCTGATCCTGCTCGTCTATCTCGTCTTCTACGGGGTGCCGACCGTGGTCGACCTGGCCTACAGCGCGCAGACCTCGTTCGTCCTGACGCTGTCGGTCTATAGCGGCGCCTATCTGGTCGAGGTGTTTCGCTCGGGCCTCGAGGCCGTCCCGCGCGGCCAGCTCGATGCCGGCAAGGCGATCGGCCTGACGCCCTGGCAAAGGCTCATCCATGTGCGCCTGCCGACCATGCTGCGCATCACGCTGCCGGCGCTGTCCAACACCTTCATCTCGCTGTTCAAGGACACCTCGATAGCCTCGGTCATCTCGGTGCCCGAGCTCACCTTCGGCGCCCAGTGGATCAACTTCAACACCTTCCGCATCGTCGAGGTCTATCTGGTGACGACGGCGATGTATCTGGTGACCGGCTACATCCTGCTCTTCGGGCTCAGGCTCGTCGAGCGCCGGTTCAGGGCGGCGCGCTGACATGGCGAGCCAGATCCTCTACGCCCTGCCCTTCCTCGCCAAAGGCTTCGCCTTGACCCTTTGGGTGTCGCTCCTGGTCGTCACCCTGTCGCTCGTCGCCGGCGTCCTGCTTGGCGTTGGCCTGGTCTATGGCCCCGCCCCGCTGCGCTGGGCGGTGCGCATCTTCTCCGACACCATTCGCGGCATTCCGATCCTGGTGCTGATGTTCTTCGTCTACTACGGCCTGCCGGCGGTCGGGCTGCATCTGCCGTCCTTCTGGGCGGCTGTGCTGGCGCTCACCCTGTTCAAGACCGCGCAGGTCATCGAATATCTTAGGGGCGCGGTCGCCTCGATCCCGAAAGGCCAGTCCGAGGCGGCGATGGCGATCGGGCTGACCTTCCGCCAGCGGCTCACCTCCGTCATCTTCCCGCAGGCCTTCAGGCGCTTCCTGCCGCCCTGGATCAACGGCGTCACCGATGCGGTCAAGGGCAGCGCGCTGGTTTCGCTGCTCGGCATCACCGATCTGATGCAGGCCATCAACCAGGTCATCGGCCGCACCTATGAGGCGATGCCGCTCTATATCCTCGGCGCGCTCATCTATTTCGCGGTCAACTATGCGCTCTCGCTCGCCAGCCGGCGGCTCGAGCGGCGCTTTGCCTTCATTCGGGAATAGCACGATGTCCGACGCCACAAACGCCAGTCCCGCGCTGCTCGACGTGCGCGATGTCTCCAAGGCCTTCGGCGCCGTCGAGGTGCTGCGTTCCGTCAGCCTTCAGGTGAAACGTGGCGAAGTGGTCACCGTTATCGGCCCCTCGGGCAGCGGCAAGACCACGTTGCTGCGCTGCGTCAACTTCCTCGAAAGCTACGACTCAGGCTCGATCCGCATCGACGGCAAGGAGGTCGGCTATCGCGAGGCCGGAACGCGCCAGCGCCGCAGCGAACGCGACTTGGCTGCGATGCGCGCCGAGACCGGCATGGTGTTCCAGAGCTTCAACCTGTTTCCGCACCTCACCGCGGCCGGCAACATCATGCTCGGGCTCACCAAGGTGCGGGGAAAGAGCCAGACCGAGGCGCGCCAGATCGCCGAGCATTGGCTCGGCCGCGTCGGCCTCGCACACAAGGCCGACAGCCTGCCGGCCGAGCTCTCCGGCGGCCAGCAGCAGCGCGTCGGCATCGCGCGCGCCGTGGCGATGGAGCCGAAAATCCTTTTGCTCGACGAGATCACCTCGGCGCTCGACCCCGAACTGGTCGGCGAGGTGCTGGCCGTGGTGCGCAGCCTGGCCGAAGATGGCATGACCATGCTGATGGTGACGCATGAAATGGCCTTCGCCCGCGACGCTTCGAGCCGCATCGTCTTCATGGCCGATGGCGGCGTCAGCGCCGTCGGCCCGCCCAAGGAAATCCTGGCGGCGGAAACCAGCAATGAGCGCCTCCGCACCTTCCTGGCGCGCTTCCGCGCCTCGCATTTCTGACATTGGACGGCCGGTGCCGTCCCAAGGAGCCTGCTTCCATGACGCCTTACATCCGGCTCGCCGAACTCGGCCTGACGCTGCCCGAGCCGCCGACGCCCATCGCCAACTTCGTTACCCATGCCGAGAGCGGGCGATTGATCTTCCTGTCGGGCCAGGGGCCGCTGCGCGCCGACGGCACGCTCTGCACCGGCAAGGTCGGCGAGGACGTGACCGTCGAGCAGGCCTATGAGCATGCTCGCCTGACCGGGCTTAATCTGCTGGCCGTCATGCATGCCGCCGCCGGCGATCTCGGCCGCATCGTGCGCGTGGTCAAGCTGCTCGGCTTCGTCAACGCGACGCCGACCTTCAGCGACCATCCGAAAGTGGTCAATGGCTGCTCGGACCTGTTCGCCGATGTCTTCGACAAGATCGGCGGCCATGCCCGCTCGGCGATCGGCGTCGGCTCGCTGCCTGGAAACATCACTGTCGAAATCGAGGCGGTCGTCGAGATCGCCGCCTGACCTGCTACTCACGGGATCCGCTCACATGAAAACCTATTCCGACACCGGCTCCAACACCACCATTCGCGAACGGCTGGGTTTGCGGCCGATCATCAATGTCTCCGGCACCATGACCGCGCTCGGCGCATCGATCATCGTTCCGGAGGCGATCGGCGCCATGGCGGAGATGGCCTCGCAATGGGTGGAGATGGATGATCTGCAGCGCGCCGCGAGCACGGTGGTGGCGCGCCTCACCGGTGGCGAGGCCGGCTTCATCACCGCCTGCTGCGCCAGCGGCATCACCATGGCGGTCGCCGGTGCAATGACAGGAACCAGCCTGCTCGCCATCGAGCGCCTGCCTGATGACACCGGCGACCTCAAATCGGAGGTCGTCATCCAGCTTGGCCACATCGTCAATTACGGCGCCCCGATCGACCAGTCGATCCGCGTCGCCGGCGCCAGGGTGGTGCCCGCCGGCACGGTCAGCGTCACCCAGGACTACCATGTGCGCGAAGCGATCAACGAGCACACGGCGGCCGGCCTCTATGTCGTCGCCCACCACACGGTGCAGTACGGCATGCTGTCGCTGGAGGAATTCTGCGAGATCTGCCACGCCAAGGGCGTGCCGGTGATCGTCGATGCGGCGTCCGAATATGATCTGCGCGGTTTTCTCGCCCGCGGCGCCGACGTCGTCATCTATAGCGGCCACAAATTCCTCTCAGGTCCGACCAGCGGCATCGTCACCGGTCGCAAGGATCTGGTGCGGGCAGCCTATCTGCAGAACCGCGGCGTGGCGCGGGCCATGAAAATCGGCAAGGAAAGCATCGCCGGCACCATGGCGGCACTGGAAGCCTGGGAGAAGCGCGATCACGCCGGCATCCGCCGGCGCGAGGAGGCAGCGCTCAACCTCTGGAAGGATGCTCTGCAGGGACTGCCGGGCATCCTTGCCAAGATCATCCCGGACCCGACAGCCAATCCGCTCGACCGGCTGCAGATCTTCGTATCATCGGAGAGCCGCTTCAGTGCCGCCGGCCTCGCCTCGGCGCTGGCGGCCGGCACGCCGCCCATCATCGTGCGCAACCACGAAGTCGAGCGCGGCCACTTCTTCCTCGACCCCTGCAATCTGCATCCCGGCGAGGCCGAGATCGTCGCTGAGCGGTTGCGTGCCGTGCTGACCGCGAAGGATCGTCCCGCCGATGCGATGAAGACCGCGCGGAAGGATTCTTCTGGCGCACTGCGCTGGCCGGATTGAGCGCCAGGCCAACCATCCCAAACCACCCGCGATCACGCGACTGTGAACAGCCGGATCGCGGGCTTTGGGAATAAATCGGCGCCGCGACAAGTCTCCTCAGCATACGCCACCACTGGCGTTGAGGAGACCGGCATGCCCCATCATTGCAAGGACAGCGAACACGGCGTCGGCCGTGGCGATGCGCTGGCAAGCATGATGATCGTCAGGCTCTCCTTCGTGGCGCTTGACAGCGGTGACGCGGATGAATTCAGTTTCGGCAAGGCAGGCGGCTCTGCCTGCTTCCGGGGGCTTTGCCCCTGCGAGCAGGGCAAGGTCGCCGTCGCATCTTGAGGCGGCACGGCCTGGAGTATCGGATCATGGTGCCGCTTTGAGCGAGAGGGCCCTGGCAGAACGCTTCAACGAAGTGGTGCTGCCGCATCTCGGCGACGCGCTGGCGCTGGCCCGATGGCTGACCGGCAATGCCGCCGATGCCGAGGATGTGGTGCAGGACGCCTGCATCAAGGCGCATGCCGGCATATCAGGCTACGCCGGCGGCAACGCCCGCGCCTGGCTGCTGACCATCGTGCGCAACACCTCCTACACCTGGATGGCGCGCAACCGGCCGCGTGTCATGATGGCCGTCGGCGATCTGGGCGACCTCGATGACATGGCGGCGGCGCACGGCACCAGCATGCCCGACGAGGACGGCCCGGAGGCGAGCCTGATCGCCAAGGCGGATAGTGCAGCTCTCGAGGCGGCGATCGCGGCTCTGCCGCAGCCATTTCGCGAGACATTGGTGCTGCGTGATATCAACGGCCTGAGCTATCGCGAGATATCTGCCATGCTTGCCGTGCCGATCGGCACGGTGATGTCCAGGCTGGCCCGCGCCCGTGGCCTGCTCGCGTCAGAATTGGGGAGAGCGTCATGACGCACGACGACGGACTGCCCAACGATCCCGAAGGTATCAGACTGATGATCCATGCCCTTGTCGATGGCGAGCTTGATGCGGCGGCCGCTCTTGCAGTGGAGCGTCGCATCGCCGCCGACCCCAGGCTTGCCGCCGAGCATGCCCGCATTGTCGCCCTGCAAGGCGCCGTCAGCCGCTTGCCGCGCCCCGATGTCAGCGATGCATTCCGGGCCCGCATCGCGTCGATCGGCATGGCCGGCGCCGAACGGCAGGCGCCGGTCGAGGCGGAGCCGCAGCACGGTACGCCATCGACGCTGCCGGGGTTGATCGCCGGCGCTGGCGGCGGCCAGAGACGGGAAGCCGGGACACGTCCTTCTGAGGCGCGGCCATCACCGAGAGCGCGCCGCTTCGGCTCGTTCGACTGGCGCGCCATGGCCGCGTCGATCATGATCAGCGCAGTGCTGGCCAGCGGGGCGACGCAATGGGTGATGCAGAGCGGCGTCGATGATGGCTTTGCCGCCGCGGTCGCCAGCGGCCATCGCCGCAGCCTACTTGCCGCGAGCCCAATCGACATCGTCTCGTCCGACCGCCATACGGTCAAGCCCTGGCTCGACGCCCGCATCGGCGTCTCGCCGCCGGCCCCCGACCTTGCCCAGGACGGCTACGCGCTGATCGGCGGCCGGGTCGAGGTGATATCCGGACGGCCGGTGCCGGCCCTGGTCTACCGCCACCGCGAGCATCTGATCACGCTGGTCGCCGAACCGCAGCAGGGCGGCAAGACCACGCAGCCGGGCGACCTTTCCTCCGGCGGCTTCTCGATGGTGCACTGGAGCGACGGCGCCTTCTCCTATTGGGCGATCTCCGACATGGAGCGCCCCGAACTTGACGACTTCGTCGCCCGCTTCCGCAAAGCGGCGGTTTAGGCTGGATTATGGCCACCGGCCTTGCCGGTGGCCTGATATCCTTGCCGTCGCTGCCGAATTCCGCTAAGGCGCGCCTTTGTCGCCGGGGAGCAACAAGCTTGAACGACCAACGCGCCGACGTCGCCATCATCATGGGCAGCCAGTCCGACTGGGCGACGATGCGCCAGGCGGCCGAAACGCTGGAGGCGCTGGGCGTCCCGCACAAACGCCTGATCATCTCAGCGCATCGCACGCCCGACCGGCTCTATGAGTTCGCCAAGGGTGCCAAGGCCGCCGGCTACAAGGTGATCATCGCCGGCGCCGGCGGCGCGGCGCACTTGCCCGGCATGACGGCGGCGATGACGCCGCTGCCGGTGTTCGGCGTGCCGGTGGAATCGAAGGCGCTGTCGGGGCAGGATTCGCTGCTCTCCATCGTCCAGATGCCGGCCGGCATTCCTGTCGGGACACTGGCCATCGGCAAGGCGGGCGCGGCCAATGCGGCCCTGTTGGCAGCCGCCGTTCTGGCGCTGAACGACGACAAGCTTGCCCAGCGCCTCGACGCCTGGCGCGCCTCGCAGACCGCCAAGGTCGCCGACGAACCGACGGACACGCCGTGAGCCTGCCCGCCGGATCGACCATCGGCATCATCGGCGGCGGCCAGCTTGGCCGCATGCTGGCGATGGCCGCCGCCCGCCTCGGCTACCGCACCATCGTGCTGGAGCCGCAGCCGGATTGCCCGGCGGCACAAGTCGCCAACCGGCAGATTACGTCAGCCTATGACGACCCGGCCGCCCTTGCCGAGCTGGCGGCGGCAAGTGCCGTCGTCACCTACGAGTTCGAGAATGTTCCCGTTGCCGCGGCAGAAGCGCTTGCCGCCAGGGTTGCGGTCTATCCGCCGGCGCGCGCGCTCGACGTAGCGCAGGACCGGGTGAGCGAAAAGACATTCCTCAACGGCATCGGCATTGCCACCGCCGATTTTCGTCCGGTCGACACCGACGAGGACCTGACGGGGGCGCTGAAGACATTCGGCGGCAGCGGCATATTGAAGACGCGGCGCATGGGCTATGACGGCAAGGGCCAGCGTGTCTTTCGCAACATGGAGGCGGGCGGCTTCGCCGGCACCTGCGAGGCGATGGGCAATGTGCCGCTGATCCTGGAAAGCTTCGTGCCCTTCGAGCGTGAGATCTCGGTGATTGCAGCGCGTGGCCTGGATGGCGCAGTGGCAGCCTACGACCCGGCCGAGAATGTCCACCGCAACGGCATTCTCCACACCTCGACGGTGCCAGCCGGCGTCAAACGTGAGACGGCTGAAGCGGCGCGGACGGCGGCGGCAAAAATCCTGTCGGCGCTCGATTATGTCGGCGTCATCGGCGTCGAGTTCTTCGTGCTTTCCGACGGTTCGCTGCTGGCCAATGAGATTGCGCCGCGCGTCCACAATTCGGGCCACTGGACCGAGGCGGCCTGCATCGTTTCGCAGTTCGAGCAGCATATCCGCGCCGTTGCCGGCCTGCCACTCGGCAGCCCGGAGCGCCACTCCGATTGCGTGATGGAGAACCTGATCGGCGACGACGTGCTGCGCGCCCCTCAACTGCTCGCCGAGCCCGATCTGATGCTGCATCTCTATGGCAAGGCCGAGGCGCGGCCCGGCCGCAAGATGGGCCATTTCATCCGCGTCAGCCGTCGCGTTCAATAGCCGGAAGCGAACCTATTGCAGCTCGTCGCTGTCCTCGTTGGGGCTGGCGCAGCTCGCATCGCCTTCCTCGCAATTGGCCGAGGCCGCAAGCTGCTTGATGCGGTCATTGGTCAGCCTGGCCAGGCACTGCGAAACCTCCATCGCGTGGATGGAACCGCCCACGCTGGCGGCCGTGCTGTGCGCGCACTCGGCGTCGCGGAAGGTGATCCAGGCGCGTTGCGCCGCCTGCAGCAATCTTTTACCGTTGGCATCATCGGAGCTGATCAGGTCCTGATAGGCCGCATTGAGCTTGGCGTCGGCGGCCTGGTAGTCCTCGCCGGCGCAGATGTTCATCATCTGCTGGCTGTCGTCGGAGCGGTCGCATTCCTGTGCGCGCACGATCGACGTTCCCGCCAGGACGACAAGGCAGGCGGACAGCAATATTCGGCGCATGATCGTCCCCAAATCACTTGAAACACTCCGCATCATCCCAGCCGGCCCACGGCCGCGCAATGCCGCAAGGCCGACATGGCGGATATTTGATGATATGGAGGTATGGCGCATGCTTGCGGTTGACACGGACAAGGCTCCTCGTTTATGAGCCACCCACCGTTGAAAAGGCGCGTCTTCTGGCGCGCCTTAAAATTTCGACCCGGAACCGGGTCCACACCGACAGGCAAGACCATGAAGATCAAGAATTCGCTCAAGGCGCTGAAGGCGCGTCACCGCGACAACCAGCTGGTTCGCCGCAAGGGCCGCGTTTACATCATCAACAAGACCGCCCCGCGCTACAAGGCGCGTCAGGGCTGAGCTTTCGGCCGGAGGCATTTCGCCTCCGCCCCTTGATGCGTGTCGGCCTGCCGACCTTCTCACGCTAAAATCACTTTGCTGTTCCGCCGCCCGGGACTAGGATCGGGCGATGCGGATTCTTTTTGCATTTTTGACAGCTCTGCTTGTTTCCGGCGCCATAAGCTTGCCAACCAGGGCCGCGGACGATCAGCCGGCAGTGCCGGCTGCCCCGGAGGCTCCGGCTGCGCCGATGACGAAACAGGCCCGGCTCGACAAGCTGTTTTCCGACCTCAAGCGCGAACGCAACGAGAAGGCCGCCGAACGCATCGCCGGCAACATCTGGAGCGAATGGTTCCAGTCCGGCAGTGCCTCGATCGACCTGATGATGCTGTGGTCGCAAAAGGCGATGGACAACCAGAAATTCGACGTCGCGCTCGATTTGCTTGATCAGGTTGTGACCTTGCAGCCGACCTATGCCGAAGGCTGGAACCGGCGCGCCACGGTGCATTTCATGATGAAAAACTACGGCAAGTCGATGTCCGACATCGATCACACGCTGCAACTCGAGCCGCGCCATTTCGGCGCGCTGTCGGGCCTGGCGCAGATCATGGCGCTGACCGGCCACAAGCAGTCGGCGCTCGAAGCCTGGCAGAAGGTGCTGGCCATCTATCCGATGATGCGCAGCGCCCAGGACCAGGTCGCCACGCTTTCGGAAGAGCTTGCCGGCGAAGGAATTTAGTACAGGCAGTATGGAATAGGCAGTAGGCAGTAGGGAGAAAGATTGAGCGGCAAACACCAACCTACTGCCTACTGCCTACTGCCTATTCCCTACCCAAACTTATCCCACCCCACCCCCGTATATCCCCGCATGAACCTGATCTACGCCGCGTTCGCCTTCTTCTTTGCACTCGTCTTTGTCCTGATCGGCGTTACCCGCGTCGGCTCATGGCTGATCGAACGCCGTGATCCGGCCATTGGCGAATTCGCTGATATAGGCGGCGCCCGCATCCACTATGTCCACATTCCCGCCCCCGCCAATGCGGAGTTGCCGCCGATCGTCTTCATCCATGGCGCCAGCGCCAATCTCGGGGATCAGATGCTGCCGCTCAGGCCGCTGCTGGCGGGACGCGCCGAAATGCTGTTCTTCGACCGGCCGGGTCACGGCTGGTCGGGACGCGGGCCCGGCAACAATGAGGATCCGTCGGCGCAGGCCAATACCCTCGCTGCCCTGATGGACCGCCTTGGCATCAGGAAGGCAATCATCGTCGGCCATTCCTTCGGCGGCGTGGTGACGGCGGCTTTCGGCCGCGAGCATGCCGACAGGACGCTCGGCCTCGTCTTCCTGGCGCCGGCGACCCATCCCTGGCCGGGCGGCGCGACATCCTGGTATTACGACCTGACCACCGTGTCGGTGATCGGCCGGCTCTTCTCCGAAACACTCACCTATCCGGCCGGCACGTTTCAGATGGCCGATGCAACGACCTGCGTATTCTCGCCCAACAAGGTGCCGGACGACTATCTCGGCACGGCCGCGATCCCGCTGGTGTTGCGGCCGTCGGCCTTTCGCGCCAACGCCACCGACGTCGCCGGCCTCTATCGCTATACGCTTGGCGCCGCACCGCACTACAAAGCGATCAGCGCGCCGACCGTGGTCATTTCGGGCGACCGCGACAAGGTCGTCTATGCCCATATCCACTCCGTCGGCCTGGCGCGCGATATCCCGGGCGCCGAGCTCGTCTGGGTGCACAATCTCGGCCACAAGCCGGACTGGATCGCCTCGGACCTCGTCGTCGGCGCGATCGAGAAGGTAGCCGGCAAGGATATCGATCTGGAAGCGATGGCCAGAACGGTCGAGGCACGAATTGCCGGCGATGCCTATGGTGTGGGCAAGTGCGCCGACATCAAGGAGCCCCGGGCCGAACTCGCACCGACCTGAGATGTATGTCCTCAAGCACGGCATCAAGAAAAACCCGGAAAGGCGATGGGCGCTGCCGGATCGCATCTTCTTCGGCTACGGCGCGTGCCACATTCTTGCAGGCACTTTCCTCGAGCATCCCCCGCTTGCAGGATTTCATGCCGAGCGGATCATCCCGGCCGAGGGCTTTTCGGGAAACCATATTTATGTGACGAACGGCATCATCGCATTCGATTACCACGGCTACTCCAGCCGCGAGCGCCTCCTGGAGCACCATCGCAGGGGCTGGTCCTCCCACAGGACCGGTTGGCACTGCACGATCGAGAAGGTCGATTTCGACCTGCTCGACACAACAGAATTGAACCGGCGAAAGATGCTGGGCCCGGATCAGTATCTGTATGACGCAGGTCTCCGTGCGCGTCGGTTTCTCCAGCGCATGGACCACGCGGAGGCTGCCGCAAAAGCGCTTGGGATCGCAACGGCTGGAGGCTAGGTGAAGGCGGAGATCACTGTCCCGCGCCTTTGCTGTATCCCAGCCACGGCGAGCCGCACGAAACCGCGCGACACGCTTCAGTCACGAAATCAGCTGCCGCGGCCGCCCTGCGCTTCCGAGCCGACATAGGCGATGCGCAGCATGTTGGTCGAGCCGGGCGTCCTCAGCGGCACGCCAGCGGTGATGATGACGCGGTCGCCCGGCTTGCCGAACTCTTCTTCCAGCGCAATGCGGCAGGCGCGGTTGACCATGTCGTCGAGATCGGTGGCATCGGGCGAGACGACGCAGTGCGTGCCCCACAGAAGCGACAGCCGCCGCGCGGTGTTGAGGATCGGCGACAGTGCGATGATCGGCACTTGTGGCCGTTCGCGCGCGGCGCGCAGCCCGGTGGTGCCGGATGCCGTGTAAGTGATGATCGCCGACAGTTTCAGCGTCTCGGCGATCTCGCGGGCAGCCAGAGAGATGGCGTCGGCGCCGGTCGCTTCCGGCTCGGAGCGCTGGGCGTTGATGATGCCGGCATAGGTCGGGTCCGTTTCGACCTTGGTGGCGATGCGGTTCATCATCGCCACGGCTTCGACGGGATAGGCACCCGCCGCCGATTCCGCCGACAGCATGATGGCGTCGGCGCCCTCGAACACGGCGGTCGAAACGTCGGAGACTTCGGCGCGGGTCGGTACCGGTGCGGTGATCATCGATTCCAGCATCTGCGTGGCGACCACCACCGGCTTGCCGGCGCGGCGCGCGGCGCGCGTGATCTGCTTCTGGATGCCGGGAACGGCTTCCAGCGGCATCTCGACGCCGAGATCGCCGCGCGCGACCATCAGCGCGTCGGACAGTTCGATGATCTCGGCCAGCCGGGCGACGGCCTGCGGCTTTTCGATCTTGGCCATGATCAGCGCGCGGCCGCGCGCGATCTTGCGCGCTTCGGCCAGATCCTCGGGCCGCTGCACGAAGGACAGCGCGATCCAGTCGACACCCGTGGCGAGCACCGCGTCGAGGTCCTTGCGGTCCTTCTCGGTCAGCGCGCCGACCGGCAGGTCGGTATCGGGCAGGCTGACGCCCTTCTTGTCGGAAATCGTGGTGCCGGCGACGACCGTGCAGACGATCGACTTGCCGTCGCTCTTCACCGCTTTCAGCTCGAGCTTGCCGTCGTCGATCAAAAGACGGTGACCGGGCTCGACCGAGCTCAGGATCTCCGGATGCGGCAGATAGACCCTGGTCGAGGTGCCGGGCTCGGGATTGTCGTCGAGCGTGAAGCTCTGGCCAGGCGTCAGCACTTCCTTGCCATTGGCGAACTTGCCGACGCGCAGCTTGGGCCCTTGCAGGTCGGCGAGGATGCCGATCGGCCGGCCGACCTTTTCCTCGACGGCGCGGATGCGGCCGACCAGCGTGCGCATCAGTTCGTGGTCGGTATGGCTCATATTGATGCGGAACACGTCGGCGCCCGCTTCGAACAATTTCTGCAGCATCTCCTCGGAGGAGGATGCCGGACCGATTGTGGCTAGGATCTTGACCTTGCGGCTGCGTCTCATTGACTATTGGTTCCCGGGGCGGCTGGTGCGCCTCCCGTTGCGGGTTCATCGGTCAGCTGGACCATCCAGCTTGCCTGTTCGCCCGTGTCATATTCCTGGAATCCGGCGCGCTGGAAGCCCCGGGCGACGCAGTCGTTTACGCCGGCGATCTTGAACTCTTTTTCAGCCACGCACATGTTGATCGGGCCGTCCCAGCGTCCACCGCGCTCGGCGTCTTCTGCATAAAGATAGTAAAACCTTGATGACAGCGGCCCTTCGATCAACGTCTTGCAGCTCGATCCTTCAATGTGCCACCAGCCTTCGGTGATCCAGCCGGCCTTGGCACGATAGCCGATGCCGACGCCGACCAGGTTCTGCGTGGCGTTGCAGACGCGGAAATCGGCGCGCGCCGGCGAGGCCATGACCATCGCCGACAAGCCAACGGCCACGGTCAGGAGCGGCATGGCAAAGGCAGAGCGCATGCGCTGCCTGCCGGCGGAACCCATCCGAAAACCCCTCAAGAACCACATCAGCATCTCTCTGCGCCCCTTTTCGGAAAAGTCCGGGCGCATGTCAACGCGCCGTTTTGATCAATTCCAATCGATTTAGGAAGGCTCCCGGCGCGCTATCCGTCGCCCTTTGCCAGATTTCCCGATAAACCTTGGCCAAACAACGGCATTGCGCACGCGTCGTCTTCGTGGAATGACGATAGCACCCTCCCCGGAAGCCAGCGAACAGACCATTTCCCGCCAATGACCCGATCCACAGTTTTCGCGCCTTTCGACGTTGTCGAGGGCGACCGCAAGCGAGGCATCGTTCTTCTGGCCGATCATGCCCGCCGCGACCTGCCCGACGAGTATGGCAGCCTCGGTCTGCCCGCGGCGGAATTCGATCGGCACATCGCCTATGACATTGGCGTCGAAGCGGTGACGCGCGAGCTCGCCGGCCTGCTCGACGTGCCGGCGGTCATCGCCAATTTTTCGCGGCTCTTGATCGATCCCAATCGCGGCGAGGACGATCCGACGCTCATCCGCCAGCTCTATGACGGCACGGTGGTGCCGGGAAACTATCCCATCGCGCCGCAAGAGCGCGAGAGGCGGCTCGACCGCTTCTACCGGCCCTACCACGACGCCGTCGGCGCGGTGATCGCCTCGGTCGCGCAGGCTTCCGGCCGGGCGCCCTTCATCTTCTCGGTGCATTCCTTCACGCCGGTGATGCAGGGCAGGCAACGGCCCTGGCATGTCGGCATCCTATGGGATCGGGACGACCGGGTGGCGCGGCCGCTGATCGATATGCTGGCGCAGGACAAGAACCTGATCGTCGGCGACAATGAGCCCTATGACGGCGCGCTGCGTGGCGACACCATGTTCAGGCATGCCATCGTCAACGGCTATGCGCACGCGCTGATCGAAATCCGCCAGGACCTGATAGCGGACCAGAAAGGCGCGCTTGCCTGGGCCGAGCGCCTGGCGCCGATCGTTGACGCGATAGACCGCCGTCCCGATATACATGCGGTAAAGATATTCGGCTCGCGCACCGGGCCGTTATGACGGAGGTTCCGATGACCGAACTCAGCGACGAGCAGAAGCGTGATTTCGAAGCCGCCGCCTTTCGCCGGCTGGTCGAGCACCTCAGGGAACGCAGCGACGTCCAGAACATCGACCTGATGAACCTCGCCGGCTTCTGTCGCAACTGCCTGTCGAACTGGTATCGCGAGGCGGCCGATGCCGGGGGCGTCGACCTCTCCAAGGATCAGTCGCGCGAGATCGTCTACGGCATGCCCTATGCCGAATGGCAGGCTCTCAACCAGACCGAAGCATCGGACGCCAAGAAGGCTGAATTCGAGGCCAGGCGGCCGAAAGATCACTGAAGACGGCGAGCGGCCTCCGGCTAAGGTATCTGCGAAGGGAGAGGCGTTTTTCGCTAATCTCCGACGTACGGAAGTTCGCCAAGAACGATGTCGGTTCCATTTCGGCCTTTGGTCCAAACGCTTCCTCCAACCCGGTGCTTGACTGAATATTGAATCGATCTAATTTGCCGCGCAAAGCCATTTTCTGACCGGATTCGCCTATGAACGCGTCGAACGCCATGCAGACTGCCATTCGCGGGCGATGGGCCGTAGCGGCCATTTTCCTTGCCAATGGCTTCCTGACCGGCAGCTGGGCGCCGCAGATTCCGGTGTTCCTGACCCGGCTCGACATTTCGAAATTCACGCTTGGCCTGCTGATCCTTTTGTTCGGCGCCGGCGCGGTCGCCGCCATGACCTGGTGCGGCCACCTGATCTCGAAACATGGCTCGCGCACCGTTCTGCGCTGGTTCGGTCTTTGCGGCAGCCTCGGCCTGCTGGTCGTGGCGCTGGCGCCAAACGTGCCGCTGGCGGCCATCGCCATGTTCATCTTCGGCGGCTCGATCGGCGGCATGGACGTCGCCATGAACGCCAATGCGGTGGTGGTGGAGCGAAAGATGTCCCGCGCCATCATGTCCTCCTCGCACGGCTTCTGGAGCCTCGGTGGTTTCGCCGGCGGCGGCCTCGGCGGCTTTGCCATCCAGCACTATGGCCACCTCGCCCATGCCGCGGCCGTGACCGTGCTTGCCTTCGCGGCGATCGCGATGGCGGTCGGTTATCTCGTCGCCGAGGACAGGCCACAGGCGGCCGGGCATCACAAGTTCACGCTGCCGGCAAACCCGCTGGTATACCTGATCGGCCTGATGGCTCTGCTGACGATGATCTCCGAGGGCGCGGTGCTCGATTGGGCGGCGCTGTATCTGCGACAAGAACTCGGCGCCGACCTTGCCGTCGCCGGTCTTGCCTATGCCGCCTTTTCCGGCGTCATGGCGATCATGCGCTTCTTCGGTGATGGCGTGCGCAACCGCTTCGGCGCGGTGACGACGCTGCGCGGCTCGGCGGTCGTCGCCGCCGCGGGCATGCTGGTCGCCGGCCTGTCGCCCTCGCCCTGGCTCGCCATCGCGGCCTTTGCGCTGTGCGGCTTCGGCATCGCCAACATGGTGCCGATCATCTTTTCGGCCGGCGGCAACCAGGAAGGCATGTCATCGGGCACCGGCATGAGCGTCGTCACCACCATGGGCTATTCCGGCATTCTGGTGGCGCCGTCGGCGATCGGCTTCGTCGCCGAGCATTCCAGTTTCGGACCGATCTTCATCGCCATGTCGGTGCTGCTGATCGTCGTCCTGCTGATGGCGGGCCTCGCTCACCGCGCCGAATTCGCCCCAGCGCCCGCCGAATAGCGCTTCAACTCCTCGTGGAGAAAATCCGCCACGCGGCGGATGCGCACGCTGCTGCGCACATCGCGATGCATGGCCAGCCATACCGGCAGGCTTGGCAGCGGCAGGCCGGGCAGCACCTTCTCCACCAGCGGATCGCGATCGGCCAGCGGCTCCTGACCGAGGCCAATGCCGTTTCCCGTCCGCACCGCCTCCCACAGGACCATCTGGTTGTCGGCCCTGAAGCGGAAACTGCTTCGGGTGACCGGGAGGCCGAATTGCGTAAAGCCCCGGATCATCTCCTCGCTGCGATCGAAGCCGATCAAGGGATGATCGGTAAGGTCGGCCGGCCCGAGCGGGCGGCCGCGCCGGTCGAGATAGGAAATGGCCGCACAGGCGCAGAGCGGGATGTCACAGACCTTGCGCGCCACCAGTTCGTTCTGCGACGGCTTGACCATGCGGATGGCGATGTCGGCGTCCCGGCGCAGCAGGTTCTCGACCTGGTTCGAGGCAACGATCTCGACCTCGATTCCGGGTTCCTCGATGCCGAGCCGTGCGGTCATCTCGGGCAGCACATAGGCCGCCACCACTTCGCTGGCGGCGATGCGCACCGTGCCTTCGATTGCCTCGACCGAACCCAGCGCCAGGCGTGAAAACGCGCTCGCCTGTTCGCTGACCGCCTTGCCGCGCTCGAACAGCGTAGCGCCGGCTTCCGTCAGCGCGTAGCCGCGCCGCCCGCGCCGGAACAGCGTCACACCGAGCGCCTGTTCCAACTCGCCGATGTGGCGGCCAAGCGTCGGCTGGCTGGCCGACAGCTTGCGCGCGGCGGCCGACAGGCTGCCGGTTTCCGCGACCGTGACGAAGCTCTTGATCAGGTTCCAGTCGATGTCAGCCATTCAAGAATGAATATCAGAACTGCATTCATGGTCAATTTCAATTCATCGATGAGGCAATCATATTCGCCCTGCAAACACCGATACGGACTGCAACCACCAACCAAGGAGAATTCAAATGACCAAGATCGCAATTCTCGGCGCCAATGGCCGGCTCGGCCGCGTGGTTGCCAAGGCCTTCATCGACGCCGGCTTCGACGTCCGCACCGTCACCCGCACCGGCAAGGTGCCGGCCGAACTCGAAGGCGCCACGGCGGTTGCCGGCGATGCGCTGGACCGTCAATCGCTGATCCGCGCCACCGAAGGCGTCGATATCATCTTCAACGGCCTCAACCCGATCTACACCGATTGGGGCAAATGCCTGCCGATGGCCGAGAACGTCATGGCCGCCTG
Organism: Mesorhizobium sp. WSM4307; assembly: GCF_007003945.1. NCBI lineage: Bacteria > Pseudomonadati > Pseudomonadota > Alphaproteobacteria > Hyphomicrobiales > Phyllobacteriaceae > Mesorhizobium > Mesorhizobium sp. WSM4307. Next base: position 24,155 of record NZ_VFTB01000010.1, on the reverse strand, counting down.
CCATGCCAACAACGCGCTGCATCTGTTCCCCGGCACCGTCTACAATTACGGCTCGCCCATGCCGGCGGTGATCACGGAAGACACGCCGTTCCATCCGACGACCGAGAAGGGCCGCATCCGCTGCGCCATGGAGGAGCTGTTCCGCCGCGAAGCCGACGCCGGCCATGTCCGCACCATTGTCTTGCGGGCCGGCGACTTCTTCGGCGGCACCGGCAGCGGCTCCTGGTTCGACCTGGTCGTCGCCGCCAAGATCAGCAAGGGCGTCTACACCGCGCCCGGTCCGGCCGACCTCGTGCATGAATGGGCGTATCTGCCGGACTTCGCCGCGGGCTTCGTCGCACTGGCCAAGAATCTCGACAAGCTCGGCTCCTATGAGGCGCTGAACTTTCCAGGCCATGCGGTCACCGATGTTGAGATCAAGGCCGCTGCGGAGAAGGCGCTTGGCCGACCGCTCAAGATGACCTCGATGCCCTGGTGGGTGCTGCGCGCCGGCGGCCCGTTCGTGGCGATGTGGCGCGAGATCGTCTCGATGTCCTATCTGCGCTTCGAGCCGCACCGTCTGGCCTCGACCCGGCTGCAGGGCATCATCGGCGAAATCCCGCACACGCCGCTCGATCAGGCCGTCGCCCAAGCCCTCGAGGACATCGGCATCGCCACCGTGAAGGCCACGAAAGCCGCCTAAATTGAGCCGGCGGGCCATACCCGCCCCTCTTCTTCACACCGAAAGCCTCCTCCCGGACAGCAAAGGCGGCTCAGAGCCGCCCCATCAGCAGCAGCACCAGAACCACCACCAGCACCACACCGACGATGCCAGAGGGTCCGTAACCCCAGGAGCGTGAATGCGGCCATGCCGGCACCGCGCCGATCAGGACAAGGATCAGGATGACGATGACAAGGGTGCTGATCGGCATGGGAAATTCCCCGCATTGAGTTCGCTCGAGGACGATGTCTTCGCATCCCCCCACAGGGGAACAATGCAAAAGGCCGCCCGGTTGTTCCGGGCGGCCTTTGCCGTTCAGATTGGGAAGCGTGCCTACTCGGCGGCTTTTGGAAAGGCGGTCGCGGGTTCCGCGCCGTCGTCCACCGTCGGCGCGTCCGACGAGATCTCGCCCCTGCCGCGCCGGAACAGCCGGCTGATCAAGCCGCGCCGTGCACCAGGCTTGACCTTGGCGCGGGTGAACACCATCAGCATCGACGGCGTCACCACCAGTGTCAGCACCGTCGCGAAGGACAGGCCGAAGACGATCGCTGAGGACAGCGAAATCCACCATTGCGTCGACGGCGCGTTGATCGTCGTCTCGTGATGGAAGATCTCCAGCCCAAGGCCGAAGGCGATCGGCAGCACGCCGAGGATGGCCGACACCGCCGTCAGCACCACCGGGCGCGCGCGCTCGCGGCAGGTCTGCAACACGGCATCCATCTTGTCCCAGCCCTCTTCGCGCAGCCGGTCGTAGGTGTCGATCAGCACGATGTTGTTGTTCACCACCACGCCGGCCAGCGCGATGACGCCGATGCCCGACATGACGATGCCGAACGTTTCGCCGGTGATCAGCAGCCCGAGGAACACGCCGATCGTCGCCATGACCACGCAGGACAGCACCAGCCAGACGCTGGTGAACTTGTTGAATTGCGCCAGCAGCACCAGGAAGATCAGGAAGATCGCCGCACCGAAGGCCTTGCCCAGGAAGGCGCTGGCTTCCGCGCTGTCCTCGTTCGAGCCGGCCAGCTTCCAGCGGATGCCACTGCCGAGATTCATGTCGGCGACGGCCTGGGTAACCTCCTGCTGCACGGCGGCGACCTGCTTGCCGGCGGCGACGTTGGCCTGCACCACAACGGTGCGGGCGCCGTCGATGCGGTTGAGGATGCCGACCGTCGGCTCGGGTTTGCGCACGACGAAGTTCGAGATCGGCACCGACCCTTGCGAGGTCTGCACCCTGAGCTCGTCCAGCGTCGACAGCGTGCGCCGGTCTTCCGGAAGACGCAGGCGGATGTCGACGGCGTCATCGGCGCCAGCGGGCCGGTATTCGGATAGCTTCAGTCCGTTCGTCACCAGCTGCACCACGGTGCCGACGGAAGTCGGGCTGATGCCGTATTGCGCGGCCTTGGCGCGGTCGACCTCGAGAGCCCAGTCGACGCCGGGCGGCGGCAGGCCATCGGAAACGTCGATGACGCCCGGCACATTGGCGATACGCGCCGCGACGGCGCGCGCCTTCTCGTCCAATCCCTTGGGGTCGACTGCCGAAAGCCTGATCTGGATCGGCTTGCCGGTCGGCGGGCCGGCTTCCGGCACGCGAACCTCGACATCGACGCCTGGTATGCCGGCCATGACGCCGCGCAGATCGTTCAGGATATCGTTCGCCGATTTGCGTTCGCGCCAGTCGATGAATTCGTACTGGATGACGCCGACGACGTCCTCGGGCACATCCTGGCCGCCGCCCTGCGTCTTGCCGACGCGGGTATAGACCGACTTCACGCCCGGCCAGCCGAGCAGCCGGTTTTCGGCGATCTTGGTCGCGGTATCCATTTCGGCCAGCGAGAGGTTGCCGCGGGCATGCACATAAAGCAGGCCGTAGTCGGGTTCGACGCTCGGGAAGAATTCGACGCCGGCGCCGTACTTCGAATAGCCAACGAAGATGCCGGCCAGCAAGACCACTGTAAGCACCAGCACTGTGATGGGGAAGCGCACCGCCTGCTTGACGACCGCCATGTACCAGCCGTCGCGATTGTCGTCGGCGTGATGTTCCGGCGCCTTGGCGAAGATAGCGCCCAGCGTCGGCGCGAAGACCAGCGCATAGAGCATCGAGGCCGACAGCGTGACGATCAGCGTGATCGGCATGTACTTCATGAAGTCGCCGATGATGCCCGGCCAGAACAGCAGCGGCGAGAAGGCGGCGATGCGCGTCATCGTCGCCGCGATGACCGGACCAGCCATGCGCTTGGCGGCAAGCGCGAAGGCTTCCTGCTTCGGCATGCCTTCGCTCATCCGCCGTTCGGCAAATTCGGTGACGATGATGGCGTCGTCGACCAGCATGCCGACCGCCAGGATAAGGCTGAACAGCACGATCATGTTGATCGTGTAGCCCATCATCGCCAGGAGCAGGATGCCGATCAGGAAGGACGACGGGATGGCGAGGCCGATGAGCAGCGACGCACGGCCGGACAGCGCGTAGAGGATGACGATGAACACCAGGATGACGGCGATCATCACGTGGTTCTGCAAGTCGCCCAGCAGCTGGTTGACGAAAACCGACTTGTCCTGCGTGTAGGTGACGTGCATGCCCTCGGGCATCGTCTTGACGAAGGCGTCGGACACCTCCCTCACCTTGGTGAGCGTGTCGATCAGATTGGCGCCGATGCGCTTCTTGACTTCGATGGCGATGGCCGGCTTGCCGTTGAGGCGTGTGATTGTCGTCGCGTCGGCGAAGGTCGAGCGTATCGTCGCGATGTCCTTGGCCTGCACCACGGCATTGGGCCCGGCGACCACGGGCAGCGCCGCCACATCCTCGGGCGTCTCGATCAGCGACGGCACCTTGACGGCATATTTGCCTTCCGAGCCCTCGATGTTGCCGGCGGCGACCAGGCTGTTGGAAGCACCGACAGCGCCGATCAGCTGGTCGAGCTGCAGCCCATAGGACGACAGCTTCATCGGATCGATGACGACTTCGACGAGGTCGTCGCGCGCGCCTTGTATAGTGCCTTCGAGAACGCCGGGCACTTCCTCGATGCGGTCGCGCAGTTCGCGCGCCGCCGCCGTCAGCACACGCTCGGGCAAATCGCCGGACAGCGTCACAACTAGGACGGGAAACTCGGAAATGTTGACCTCGGTAACAACCGGTTCTTCTGCCGCCTGGGGCAGGTCAGCCTTCGCGTCCTGAACTTTCGAGCGTGTATCAGTCACCGCGGTGTCGACTTTTATAGACGGCAGAAACTCAAGAAAGACAAAGGCGCCGCCCTGATAGGCGGATGACTTCATCTCCTTTAACCCTTTGAGACTCTTAAGCTTTGCCTCCAGGGGCCTAAGCAGAAGTCTTTCAGCGTCCTCGGGCGCAATGCCTTGATAGGCGACATTTATGTAAACATAAGGGGTAGGAACGTCGGGTTCCGCTTCCTTCGGCGTCGACTGATAGGCGACCCAACCTGCAATCAGCAGGAAGACCAGGACCGAGATGGTCAGGCGAGCATTGTTGATTGCGAGTCTGACGATATCCATGACTTATGCCTGTTGCTTTCGGGAGTGGCGAACGACTGACGTCGCCGGGCACGGCCCAGCGCCGGCGTCGCTGCGCTACTGCGTCCCGGCGGTGGCTTCGCCGATCAGCTTGTTGATGGTCGCCTGGTCGGCCTCGACCGGCTTGACCTCATCGCCTTCCTTCACCAGTTCCTGGCCGGCGACGATGATGCGCGCATCGGCCGGGATGCCGCCAAGCACGAGGCCGGTCGGGGTGTCGTCGACCAGGTCGATCGGGAAGAACGCAACCTTGTTGTCCTTGCCGACGGCGCGGATGCCCAGATCGCCCTTGTCGCCGAGCGTCACCACCGAGCGCGGCAGCAGGACCGCGTCGGTCGGCAGCGCGCTGAGCTGGATTTCCGCCGTCATGCCGGCCGGCACCGAGCCATCGGCATTGGGGATGGCGACCTCGACGCGGAAGGTGCGGGTCGCCGACGACGCGTCGCGGCTGATGTAGCGCACGGTGCCTTCGACGGTCTGGCCGCTGACCAGCCGGACGCTGGCCTTGTCGCCGATCTTGAGATAGCCGAGGTCGCGCTCGCTGATCTCGCCGCGGGCGATCACCGGATCGAGCTTGAGGATGGTCGCCACCTCGCCGCCCTGCATGACCGAGCTGCCAAGCTCGACAGGCACCCGGTCGATGACGCCATCGAACGGTGCCTTGACCTCGTTGCGGTCGAGCTCGGCCTGCGCTGTATCCAGCTGGGATTGCGCCTGGGTCAGGTTGGAGCGCGCGGTGTCGAGCTGCAGCTTGGGCAGGTTGCCGGTCCTGGCGAGCCGTTCGGCGGCATCGAGCTCGGCCTTGCGCTGCACCAGCAACTGCCTGGCATTGTCGACGCTCGAGATCTTTTCTTCCGCCGCCAGCATCAGCACCAGGTCGCCTGTCTTGACATGATCGCCTTGCTTGACCGGCAGCTTGTCGATGACGCCGGCGACGCGGGTTGCCAGAACCGCGCGCTTGTCGGCCTCGGTCAGGCCGGAAATGCGGATGGCGCGCGCGTAGGTCTTTCGTGGTGGCGTCACGACGGCAACGGTGCGCAGCGGCGCCTTCGGTTCGGCTTCCGCGGTCTTCGGCTTGCCAGCGTCCGGCGCCTTGCCCTGTTCGACTTCGGCCGCCTTGGCCTTGTTGGCCGCTACGCTGCCGACCGATGAGAATTCGCCTGTCGCCATCCACGCCGCGAAACCGATGAGCACAACAATGGCTGCAAGCTTGTGAAACCTGATTTTAGGCATCGTCATTTTTCCACTGCGGGTTCAGCCAGCACCGCGCCTTCATGACGCGGGCGCGTCGCCGATATGGGTGCGCGCCTGACCGTGTTCAAATTGCCGTGATAGGCGAGCGCGCTTCTACATCAAAGTTGCACTGCAATATAGCCTTAAAGTTGCAAGACCATTACGGCATCGGGCAAGGTGAACCCGCCGCCATCCAGTTTTCGATTGCTTGATAGGTCGCTTCGGCCGAGCCCGGAGCCGGCTCTCGATCCGAGCCCGGCGCCCAGCCCCAGGCGACAAGTTTATCGTCGCGGACATGCAGCGCGATATCGGCCAATTTGCGGTCACCATTGCGCGCCGGATCCTTGATCTGGGTGCAGATTTCGGCCGAGGACTTACCGAACCAGGCCATCTCGGTCGGCGCCAAATGCCAGCCCTCGGCGCCGGGTGGTCCGTGCAATGCCTTGGAATTACTGGAGAAATGGCAGGTCGTGCAGCGCAGGCCCGGATTGCCGAAGCCCGATCCGTCGGTTCCGCGCTGGACGTTGAAGGCGTGCACAAATGTGGCGCCATAATGCGCACCCGACCAACGCGGCCGGTCGTCCGCGACATGACAATCGGCGCAGCGCGGATGTGAGAACACCGCATAGATCTTGTCCCATTCGGACAGACCCTTGGCCATGCCGACCGTCGGGCTCGGTGATGTCTGGCTCTCCTGCGCGGTTGCAGAAGGCGCCGCCGAAAACAAGATGGCAGCAGGCGTCAGCATGATGAGAAGCTTCTTCATGCGAAGGCCACCCTTGTCGACAGCGGCAGGGTGCGGATGCGCTTGCCGGTAAGCGCGAAGATGGCATTGGCCAGCGCCGGTGCCGCCGGCGGTGTGCCAACCTCGCCGACGCCGCCCATCTTGTGGAAGTTTTCCAGGATGGCGACTTCGAAGACCGGGCACTGGAAGATCCGCATGGCGTCGAAATCGTGGAAGTTCGACTGTTCGACCATGCCGTCGGCGAAGGTGATCTGCTGTCCCATTGCCGCCGACAGGCCGTAGATGGCGGCGGAAATCAGCTGTGCCTCGACGATGCCCGGATCGAGGGCGGTGCCGACATCGGCGGCGATCCATACCTTCTCGATGCGGATGCCGGCCGGCGTGTCCGCCACCTGGACGATCTCGCCGACCCAGCTGCCGAAAGACAGCGTGAAGGCCACGCCCTTGGCCTTGCCGGCGGGCAGCGGCTCGCCCCATTTCGCCATCGCCGCGACCTTCTCCACCACCTTCACCGCTGCGGGATAGGCGGCCATCAGCTTCTTGCGCAGCTCGACCGGGTCGATTTTGCCGGCGGTGGCGATCTCGTCCATGAACCCTTCATGGAAGAAGCCATTGATGGAACTGCCGACCGAGCGCCAGAAGCCGACCGGAATCGAGACGGGCGCCGCGACGCCGCTCACCCGATAGTTCGCAATGGTGTAGGGCTGGTCATAGGCACCATCGACAATGGACTTGTCGGGACCGACCGGCGATATCGAGGGAAACAGCCTGCGCAAGGTGCTGGCGATCACCGATGGCGAGGCGATTCTCATGTCGACGGCGACCGGCATGCCGTCGTCGCCAAGCCGTGCCTGGAACTTGCCGACCGCAGCAGGCCGGTAGGCGTCGTGACGCATGTCCTCTTCGCGCGTCCAGGTCACCTTGATTGGGCGCCCGCCCGTCTCCTTCGCCATCAACGCTGCGCAAAGCGAGAAGTCCATCTCGGTACGGCGGCCAAAGCCGCCGCCCATGAAGGTGCTGTGGACAGTGACCTTGTCCTGCTCGATACCGACCGCATTGGCGCAGAGCTGGCGCACCAACGTCGGCGCCTGGTTGCCGCACCAGATGTCGAGGGCGCCATCCTTGAAGCGCGCCGTGGCATTCATCGGCTCCATGGTCGCATGCGCCAAATAGGGCACCGCATAGTCCGCCTCGACTATCTTTTCGCGCGGCGCGTCGGCGAAGGCGGTATCGACATCGCCATTGTCGCGCATCGCCGAGCCCTTGGTGCCGAGCGCCTGCTTCAGCACATCCAAAATGGCGGCGCTGCTAAGCGGATATTCGGGATCCGCCCACTGGGCGTCGATGGCGTCGGCCGCCTTGAAGGCCGCCCAGGTATTTTGCGCGATGATGCCGAAGCCGTGGCCGTAATTCGTCTCGAGCGGCACGATCTTGATCACGCCCGGCATTTTCTCGGCTTTGGCGAGATCCACCTTGACTGGCTTGGCCCAGAAGCGCGGGCTCATCTTGACCGTGCCGTAGAGCATGTCCGGCAGCCTGACATCGATGCCGAAGATCGGCGCCCCGGTGACCTTGGCCAGCATGTCGATACGCTTCTGCGGCTTTCCCAGCAGTTTCCAGTCGGCTCTGTCCTTGAGCTTGACTTCCGTCGGCGGCGCGATTGCTGCGGCAGCCGCCGCAACCGCGCCATAAGTCAGCGACTTGCCCGATGCCTTGTGCAGGATCGAACCATTGGCCGTTTCCAGATCGGCGGCGGCAACGCCGAGTTTCTGCGCAGCCGCCGCGATCAGCAGATGCCGGGCTGCGGCGCCCGCCTGGCGCATCTTGTCGAAACCGTCGCGCGTCGAAGCCGAGCCGCCGGTGACCTGGAGAGCAAGGAGTTTGCCGACCACACCGAGACCTGAGCGCACCGCCTGCGCGGTCATGCTCTCGTCGAAGAAGGCGAACGGACCACCCTCTTCGAGGATCGCCGCGTTGTAATAGGCGTAGGAGGCCGGGCCGTGCTCGACCTTGATCTGGTCGAGACCTACATCGAGTTCTTCGGCGACCATGATGGCGAGCGTCGTCGAAATGCCTTGCCCCATCTCGGCGCGCGGCGCGACGATGGTGATGGTGTTGTCGGCGGCGATCTTCACATAGGGGTTGAAGGTCGCCTCGCCCTTGCCGAGGTCGGTCTCGAGCGGATTCGCAAACGGTTTGCGATAATAATAGTAGCCGACGGCAACGCCGCCCGCGACAGCGGCCGCGCCGATCAGAAACGTGCGGCGGGCGATCTTTCCGACACTGGCCATGGTCAGAGCCCCGCCGTCTTGAGCGCCGCAGCCTTCCGGATGGCTGAGCGGATCTTGGGATAGGTGCCGCAGCGGCAGAGATTGCCACCCATGGCGTTGTCGATATCGGCGTCGCTCGGGTCGGCGACCTCGTCAAGCAGCGCCACCGCGCTCATGATCTGGCCGGCCTGGCAGTAGCCGCATTGCGCGACCTGTTCCTCCAGCCATGCCTGCTGCACAGGATGCGGCCTGTCCGCCGTGCCGATGCCTTCGATGGTGGTGACAGCGCCGTCGACCTGGCCGACCGGAAGCGAGCAGGAGCGCACCGGCTGACCATCGACATGCACCGTGCAGGCGCCGCATGCGGCAATGCCGCAGCCGAACTTCGGTCCTGTCTTGCCGATGAGATCGCGCAGTGCCCACAGCAGCGGCATGTCCGGATCGACGTCGATGTCGAATGACTGCCCGTCGACGGTGAGGCGCATGGGGATACCCTTTGTTGTCGTCCACGGCCCGAGGGCGAAGAGCCTTGGGTCGCTTTCCCTTCAAACAGATTGACAAATTACGTCATTTTGTCAATTGAGATTTTGCAGGATAGTGTTGCTCCATGAATCAGAACGAAGACATCGCCGCCGCCGACCCCAAACGCGTCCGTATCCTGGATGGCGCAATGAAGGTGTTTTTGGCCTATGGCTTCACCCGCACCACCATGGACGACATCGCCCGCGCCGCCGACATGTCCCGTCCGGCGCTTTATCTTCAGTTCAAGAACAAGACCGACATTTTCCGTGCCATCGCCATGATGGTGCTGTCGCGCTCGGTCGCGGCGGCAAAAATGGCTCTGGCCGGCGATGGTGTTTTCACCGAGCGCATCATGCGAGCCATCGACGAAGCTTTCATCTCGATGATGAGCGCCGTCGTTGCTTCGCCGCATGGCGCCGAATTGCTGGACATGAAATCGAGCCTCGGCGATCTGGTCGGCTGCTGGCGCGGCGCTCTTGTCGAACATATCGCCGCCGCTATCCATGGCGAGGCGGCCAGGAACGGCGTCGATCTGGCGGCCAGGGGCCTGTCGACGCAACTGCTTGCCGACATGCTGCTCGATGGGCTGGAAGGCATGAAAGCGCGGATCAGCGATCCCGAGGGGCAGCGGCAGGCGGCCGCCGCCCTGGTCAAGGTGATCGACCTGGCGCTGAAAGCCGGATGAAGCCGAGATGTGTCGGGGTTCCGCTCAGGCCCGGCGGCGCTCCGCCTCGGGGTTCTTGCGCGCTGCAAGAAATTCCTTGACCCGCCGGCCGGGTGCGGGGCCGCGCACCGGCTTGAAGCCGTCATCGAGTTCACCGGAGAGATCGAGCGTCGGCCGCTTGCCGACGGCATCGTAGTTTTCTTCCAGCCAGTCGCTGGCGGCGGTGCGGCCGAGATCGCGCAGATAGGTCAGGAAAGCCCATTCGGCATTGACCTTCGATGACGCCGACAGGTCCTTGAACGCCTCGTCGGCATCGATGCGGTGCATCCGGATGTCGCGATACTCGCCATGCGGCAGCCGGCCGGCGGCGATCAGTTCCTTGACGAAGGCGATCGAGCGGAATTCGCGCAGCAGCCCGGCATTGAAGGTGATTTCGTCGATGCGGTTCTGGATCTCGTTGGCGCTTCTGGGCGTTCCTTCGCGCACCACCGGATTGATCTGCACCAGCAGCACATCCTCGGTCGCCGCCGTCTTGAAGAACGGATAGAGCGCCGGGTTGCCGCCATAGCCGCCATCCCAATAGGGCACGCCCTTGATCTCGACGGCGCGGAACAATTGCGGCAGGCAGGCCGAGGCCATCACCGTGTCGAGGTCGATCTCGCCATCGGAAAAGACCCGCAGCTGCCCGGTCTCGACATTGGTGGCGGAGATGAACAGCTCCATCGACTTGCAGGCGCGGACATTTTTGAAGTCGATCTCCTGCGCCACCACGTCGCGCAGCGGATTGAGGCCCAGCGGATTGGCGACATAGGGCGAGAATACCCGCGACATGGTGTCGAAGAACACATAGCCCGGCGTGTTCTCGATCGACCAATTGCCCCAGGCGACGTCCCACGGCATGCGCTGCACCGGGCTGAACCGGCCCTTTGCCGCCACCGCACGCCAGAAATCGTCGAGCTTCTTGCGCGCGCCCTCGACCCCGCCACGCACGAATCCATCGGCCAGCGCCACCGCGTTCATGGCGCCGGCGCTGGTGCCGGAAACCGCCGATATCTCCAGCCTGCTGTCCTCCAGCAGCCGGTCGAGCACGCCCCAGGAAAAGGCGCCATGCGAGCCGCCACCCTGAAGCGCGATGTTGATCTTCTTGCTTTCCTCCGCCTTGCCGTTCTTCGTCATGGCGTTCCTGTCGTCCTTATGCGCCAACCTGCCCCTACGTCACGGAAGGAAGCAGCTATCGGCGGCCCATGTTGCAGTGCAGCATATAAGGACGGACCAAGGCAAGAACACGAACACGGTCGCGTGATCACATGAAATTTCCGCCATGAGAGAAAGGCCCCTCCGCTTGAAGCGGAGAGGCTGTGTCCTCAGGTCAGGGATGCCTAGGCGACCAAATCGGGCACCGGGCCGACATAACGCGATTGCGGACGGATCAGCCGTCCGGTCGTCTGCTGCTCGCGCGCATGCGCGATCCAGCCGGCAACGCGACCGGCGGCGAAGACATTGCTGAAGGCCTGTGGCGGGAAACCCGCCGCTTCGAGCACCAGCGCGGTGTAGAATTCGACATTGGTCTGCAGCGAGCGCTGCGGCTTGGCGATCCGCAACACCTCGAGCGCCGTCTTTTCGACCTCCTCGGCGAAAGCCAGCCGGCGGCCGGTCTCGCCCTCGCCGCCAAGCTGTCGCACGACCGCTTTCAGCACATCGGCGCGCGGATCGCGCACACGGTAGATGCGATGGCCGAACCCCATGATCCGCCTGCCATGCGCGATCTCGTTGCGCAGCCAGCCGGCCGCGTCGCCATGTGCCTCGATCGCATCGAGCATCTCGATCACCGGGCCGGGCGCGCCGCCATGCAGCGGCCCCTTGAGCGCGCCGAGCCCGGCCAGCACCGACGAGGTCAGGCCGGCCAATGTCGAAGCAACGACGCGCGTGGCGAAGGTCGAGGCGTTGAGGCCGTGGTCGCAGACGGTCACCAGATAGGTGTCGAGCGCTTTTGCCAATGCCGGCGACGGAGCGGAACCCCGGAGCATGCGCAACATGTCGGCGGCATGGCCGGCCTTGCCATCCGGCGCGACTGGCTGCTCGCCGCGCTGCAGGCGCAGCAAGGCAGGCGTCAGCACGGCGGGCGCCGCGATCAGCCGCAGCGCGTCCGCCAATGTTTCGCCGTCTGGCAGCAGAGCCATGCCGGCGCGCATGGCGCTGTAGATTTCGAGTGGTGCCAGCAGCGACAGCGAAGGAAGGGTCCGCTCGAACACCTCGACACGCGCCTCGCCCAGTTGCGCCGCCAGTTCGGTATCGCCAGGCAGATCCTCGAAGAAGTCGTCGAGCAACAGCCGGACGACCTGCGGAAAGTTCCATCGTCCGGCCAGTTCCGCCAGCGAATGACCACGGATCGTCAGTCGGCCTCCCAGACCATCCACGTCGGACATCACGGTTTCGGCCGCCACCACATCATCGAGCCCATTCGCCATGACCTTGTCTCCTTGAAGCTTTTCCCGATCGCAGATAAGGCTGGTCAACCCAAGCATCAATCTTGATCAATAGAATCAATACCAGAGCCGAAAATGTCGGAATGGTTATCGCGGGAAGAGGCGTTGGACAGGCTGCGGGTAAGGCCGCAGACGCTCTATGCCTATGTCAGCCGCGGGCGCATCGGCATGCGTCCCGACCGCGCCGATCCACGCCGCAGCCAGTATCGCGCCGACGACATCGCGGCGCTGGCAACACGCCGGGCGCGCGGACGCAGCCCCTCGGCCATCGCCGAAAGCGCGATTGCCTGGGGCGAGCCGTCGATCGCAACGGCGATTTCGACCGTCTGGCACGGTCGCCTCATCTATCGGGGCCAGGACGCCGCCCTGCTGTCCGACCATGCCACGCTGGAAGAAACCGCCGCTGTGCTTTGGGCTCTGCCTGAACCGGTCCGCTTCGAAGCGCCGCTGCCGGATGCGCCACGCCACTCCGGCCGCGCCCCGGCCTTCGCGCAACTTGCCTTGCTGGCCGGCCAGGCTCGGCCTTCGCTTGGACGCAGCGCCGCCTCGCTATGTGCCGACGCCGCGCGCGCAATCGGCGTGCTGGCCGGCGCCCTCGGTGCCGAAGCGGGGCCGGATCCGGTGCACCGGCGATTGGCACGGGGCTGGTCGGTCGATGAGGGTGGCGCCGATGCGATCCGGCGCGCCCTTGTGCTGCTCGCCGATCACGAGCTGAATGCATCGACCTTCACGGCCCGCGTCGCGGCCTCCACCGGCGCCTCGCCCGCCGCTTGCCTGCTGGCGGGCCTGGCAACACTCTCCGGTCCGCGCCATGGCGGTGCCGGCGAAGCGGTGATGCAGCTTGCTGAAGATGCGGCGCGGCACGGCGCCGACGCCGCGGTCCGGCGCTGGCTCGGCCACGACCGGCCGCTGCCTGGCTTCGGCCACCAACTCTATCCCGAGGGCGATCCGCGGGCCACGGCGCTCCTGGCAGCCATCGGCAACACCGATGAGACCTTGCGGTTGCTGGAGATCGCCGCCATCGCAGCGACCGGCGCCCAGCCGAATATCGATTTTGCCCTGGCCGTGCTGACGCGCGGCCTCGGGCTGCCGCCCGATGCGCCGTTCCATCTGTTCGCGCTCGGGCGCAGCGTCGGCTGGGCAGCCCATATGGTCGAACAGATCATGGGCGGCAGCATCATCAGGCCACGCGGCCGCTATGAAGGGCTGTTGCCCTGACAGCGTTTTGCCTGATGCGGTTTCGACCCGGGCTCAACTTTGTCAGCCGTCAAGCGGAGTTGGTCCCGAACCGCGCCCGGTACGCAGCGGGCGTCGTGGCGAATTGCCGGCGGAAATGATGCCGCAGCGTCGCCGCCGCGCCAAAGCCGGCGGTCTCGGCAATCCGCTCGATCGGCATGCTCGTGTCTTCCAGCAAAGTGCGCGCCCGCGAAAGCCGCTCCGAAAGCAGCCAGCGCGCCGGTGTGACACCGGTCGCGGCCGCGAACCGGCGCAAAAATGTCCGCTCGCTCATCCCGGCAAGACTGGCCAGGGTGGCAACGGGGTAGTCGGCGGAAATATCCGCGCGCATTCTGTCAATCAACGGTCCAAGCCGGCCGCGTTCGTGCGGCTCGGGAACCGAACTTTCGACATATTGCGCCTGGCCGCCGTCGCGATGCGGCGGCACGACCAGGCGGCGTGCCACCATATTGGCCGCCTTGGTGCCGAAGTCGCGCCGCACCAGATGCAGGCAAAGGTCGATGCCCGCAGCACTGCCGGCCGATGTCAGCACGTTTCCCTCATCGATGTACAAAACGTCAGGGACCACGGTGATGTCGGGATACATCTCCCTCAGCCTGTCGCTGTAGCGCCAATGCGTGGTTGCCTTCTTGCCTGACAGCAGGCCGGCCGCGGCCAGCACGAAGACTCCCGAGCAGATGGACAGGATGCGTGCGCCCCGCTCGCTGGCCTTGCGAAGCGCCTCGATCAGCAATGGCGGCACCGGACAGTCCACACCGCGCCATCCCGGCACGATCACCGTGCCGGCCTCACCGATCAGATCGGGTCCGCCATCGGCGACGATGCGCACGCCGCCCATCGCACGCATTTCGCCCGCATCGATGCCGGCGACGGCAAAACGGTACCAATCCGCGCCCATCTCGGGTCTGGGCAAGGCGAACATCTCGGCCGCCACGCCAAACTCGAACGTGCACAGCCCGTCATAGGCGACGGCAACGACCAGTGGGTTGGCAGGAGGCATGTTTGGCATGATCTTGACGATATATGGCAAAGCTGCCAGCTGCAATCGCCAGGCCCGGTGCGCTACCTCAACTCCATCAGCGATGGAGACAAGCTCCATCCGAAAACGATGGAGGCCAGCTCCATCGGCGATGGAGATCCTTGATGAGCTATGTGACAGACGTTCCAGCGGCCTCGCCGGAGATTGCGCGCGACCATTTCCTGCGCCGGCTTTCGGTCGAGACCGACTGTTCGGACGTTGCCGCGGCAATGCGCGGCGGAGAGCCGGACTTCGTGCTTTTGCACGTGGTCGGTTCGCCTGATGCCTATGAGCGCCGCCATGTGCCGGGCGCACTGCACCTGCCGCACCGCGAAATATCGGCCGAGCGGATGGCAGAGTGGCCGGCAGGCACGCTGTTCGTGGTCTATTGCGCCGGGCCGCATTGCAATGGCGCGGACCGGGCGGCCTTCAAACTGGCCAGCCTCGGCCTGCCGGTCAAGATCATGATCGGCGGCATTTCAGGCTGGCAGGACGAAGAGCTTCCTTTCGCCTCGGGCAGGGAACCTGGTGTTCTGCGGTCATGATCCTAACTCGAAGCCTGGCGCGACTGATATCGTCCGTCCATTCGAGCGGCGAATGTCGGCGCCTGCGAAACGTGGGAATTGCGGCGCCCCGACGATCGATGGGCAACGCACAGCCGGATCTGGCCTAAGCCTTGCCGGCTTGCCGGCTCACGACATCGTGTCGAGCTTGCGCTGCATGGCCGCGATCTGGTCCTTCAGCTGCTGCAGATCGTCTGATTTCTCCGGCGGTGCGTCCTTCCTGACCGGTTCGGCGGGGGCCGCGGCCGGGGCCGAGCCCGCGGGCGGGAAAGGCGTGAATAGCCGCATCGCGTTCTGGAACATTTCCATATTGCGGCGGGTCTGCTCTTCCAGCGCCTTGATCGGCGTGGCCATCTTCATCACATCGAGCGGCGACTTGCCGATGGCGCCCTTCATCTGCTCGCGAAAGCGCTCCTGCTCCTTGGAGAAGGCGATCATCGACTGTTCAAGGAAGCTCGGCACTATCATCTGCATCTGGTCGCCGTAGAAGGCGATCAGCTGGCGCAGGAACGGGATCGGCAGCATGTTCTGCCCATCCTTGTTCTCCAGCTCGAAAATGATCTGGGTCAGCACCGGATGCGTGATGTCGTCGCCGGTCTTGGCGTCCTGGACGGTGAACTCCTCGCCCTTCTTGACCATGTCGGCCAGATCCTCGAGCGTCACATAGGTGCTCGTCCCCGTATTATAGAGGCGGCGATTGGCGTATTTCTTGATAATGATCGGGTCGTCTTTTGCGGCCATCTGCATCCTCCCCGGACACCGGCACGCCTGAGTAAGCAGCCGGTAACGATTGCGCCCTTTTTGAGGATATGCGCAAAAGCCTCATAATTCCAAGCAGTTTGTGCAGTGCGGGATCATATAATGCTGCATAGCAGGCGAAATATGCTGCGCAGCAGCGGCCAGTCCGCCGGCGCGGCGGCGCGCGACCTGCTTGGCGTGCATGGGCGCCATGCCGATTTCCGGTTTGACTTGGGTCATGGAAAGGGCAAGAAAAGTTGCCAACAATGCCTGAAAACACGACAGCTCGAAGTCTGGAGAAGAAAATGTCCTCTGCCAATTCCATCGTTGTCGCCAGTGCCGCGCGCACGGCCGTCGGCTCCTTCAACGGTGCTTTCGCGGCCACGCCGGCGCATGAACTCGGTGCTGTCGTCATCAAGGAGCTTTTGTCGCGCGCGGGTGTCGAGGCAGCCGAGGTCGACGAGGTCATCCTCGGCCAGGTGCTGACCGCGGCCCAGGGCCAGAACCCGGCCCGCCAGGCCTCGATCATTGCCGGCCTGCCCAAGGAGACCACTGCCTGGGGCCTCAACCAGGTTTGCGGCTCGGGCCTGCGCGCCATCGCGCTCGGCATGCAGCAGATCGCCACCGGCGACGCCAAGGTGATCGTTGCCGGCGGACAGGAATCGATGTCGCTGTCGCCGCACGCCGAGCACCTGCGCGCCGGCGTCAAGATGGGCGACTACAAGATGATCGACACCATGATCAAGGACGGCCTGTGGGACGCTTTCAACGGCTACCACATGGGCAACACCGCCGAAAACGTCGCCCGCCAGTTCCAGATCACCCGGGACGATCAGGACCAGTTCGCGCTGGCCTCGCAGAACAAGGCCGAGGCCGCGCAGAAGGCCGGCAAATTCAAGGACGAAATCGTCGCCTTCACCATCAAGGGCAAGAAGGGCGACACCATTGTCGACCAGGACGAATACATCCGCCACGGCGCCACGCTTGACGCTATGACCAAGCTGAAGCCGGCCTTCGACAAGGACGGCACGGTGACCGCCGCCAACGCCTCCGGCATCAATGACGGAGCGGCCGGCGCGCTGCTGATGAGCGAAGCGGAGGCCGCAAGGCGCGGCATCACCCCGCTGGCGCGCATCGCGTCCTGGGCAACCGCCGGCGTCGATCCGGCGATCATGGGCACCGGCCCGATCCCCGCCTCGCGCAAGGCTTTGGAGAAGGCCGGCTGGTCGGTCGGCGATCTCGACCTTGTTGAGGCCAACGAGGCATTTGCCGCGCAGGCCTGCGCCGTCAACAAGGGCATGGGCTGGGATCCCTCGATCGTCAACGTCAATGGCGGCGCCATCGCCATCGGCCATCCGATCGGCGCCTCGGGCGCCCGCGTCTTCAACACGCTGGTCCACGAGATGCGCCGCCGCGGCGCCAGGAAGGGCCTCGCGACGCTGTGCATCGGCGGCGGCATGGGCGTCGCCATGTGCGTTGAAGCGCTCTGAGAAAACGATGACCGGGCGGCGCGAGCCGCCCGTTCAATATCGAGTGCCTGCCAAGCCCGAAAACAGGGCGATATCAAAAAGGGGAAATGCATGACCAAGGTTGCAATCGTCACGGGCGGATCGCGCGGCATCGGCGCGGCGATCTCGATCGCTTTGAAGACCGCAGGCTATTCGGTTGCCGCGAACTACGCCGGCAACGACGAAGCGGCGGCGAAATTCAAGGCCGAGACCGGCATTCCGGTCTACAAATGGTCGGTCGCCGAGTATGACGCTTGCGCCGCCGGCATCAAACAGGTCGAGGCCGACCTCGGCCCGGTCTCGGTGCTGGTCAACAACGCCGGCATCACCCGCGATGCCATGTTCCACAAGATCACCCGCGACCAGTGGAAAGAAGTCATCGACACCAACCTGTCGGGTGTTTTCAACATGACGCATCCGCTGTGGAACGGCATGCGCGAGCGCAAATTCGGCCGCGTCATCACCATCTCCTCGATCAACGGCCAGAAGGGCCAGGCCGGCCAGGTCAATTATTCCGCCGCCAAGGCCGGCGACATCGGCTTCTCGAAGGCGCTCGCCCAAGAGGGTGCTCGCGCGGGCATCACCGTCAACGTCATCTGCCCCGGCTACATCGCCACCGAAATGGTCAAGGCCATCGACGAGAAGGTGCTCAACGAGCGCATCCTGCCGCAGATCCCTGTCGGCCGGCTCGGCGAGCCGGAAGAGATCGCGCGCTGCGTCGTCTTCCTCGCCTCGCAGGATGCCGGCTTCATCACCGGCTCGACCATCACCGCCAATGGCGGCCAGTACTTCGCCTGAGACGTCTGACGGCGGCTCACATCCCGCGACGAACGGACCGGGAAACCGGTCCGTTTTCAATGGATGCCTGGAGCCCAGGACGCCCCGCTGCGGCGCAATGCCCAATCCGGCACGCAAAGGTTAATGGCGGCAGCGCCGCCTGTGCGAACCCTGTGGGCAAGCTGTGAATCCTCGGTGGATAAGCTGTTCACAACACAAGATATTGACGGAACAAACCGGGAAAATGCCGCCGGCGCTGATTTGTCGCCGATTCGTTCCGGCTTTGGGCGGAAGTTAACGTTAATGCCCGGGATTCAGCCGTGTTTCATTAACGACAAATTCAGAAAGATTAACAATTTCATAATGTTGAGCGACAGCCATCGAGATGCTTCGTTCATTTGCCGGCAAAAGTTAAGGACAAGGCCCGCCAGCATAAAACGGGCCAGTTCGATGATTCAGCATGTGGTGAGACTCGGGCTCACAAAATCCATATGTAGCCGTGAACAAAAGCTGAATCTGAGCGAGTCGCCGATTCGTCGCCGATTCGTTCCAGACTCGTTCCATCAGTTAAGCTGCAGCCAATTTAGCGCCAGACAGAGTTGCATTCGAGCCGCCGGTGGAACATTCCGCTTTCGCTTCGCGCCCGAAATCCCTATGTGTCGCCTGTCATACGCGCCAGTTGAGGCACGCTCCCGACAACCAGAGGCCAGAAAGCCTTATTTCCAGGTCGATGAACATCCAGCCGAAACACACTGAGCCGCTGATCCTGTCGGGCCGCGACGTGACCGCCGTGCTTGGGCCGACCAACACCGGCAAGACCCATCTCGCCATCGAGCGCATGGTGGCGCACGAAACCGGCGTCATCGGCCTGCCGCTCAGGCTGCTGGCCCGCGAAGTCTACACACGCGTCTGCGAAAAGGTCGGCGCACACAAGGTCGCGCTGATCACCGGCGAGGAGAAGATCCAGCCGCCGGGCGCCAAATATTCGGTCTGCACCGTCGAGGCGATGCCGCGCGAGACGGATGCCGCCTTCGTCGCCATCGACGAGGTGCAGCTCGCCGGCGACCTCGAGCGCGGCCACATCTTCACCGACCGCATCCTGCATTTGCGCGGCCGCCAGGAGACGCTGCTGCTGGGTGCCGCCACCATGCACGGCATCCTGCAGCGCCTGCTGAAGGGCGTCTCGGTGGTGACGCGGCCGCGGCTGTCGCATCTGGCCTATGCCGGTTCGAAGAAACTGACCCGCTTGCCGCGCCGTACCGCGATCGTCGCCTTTTCCGCCGACGAGGTCTACGCCATCGCCGAGCTGATCCGCCGCCAGCAGGGCGGTGCCGCCGTCGTGCTCGGCGCGCTATCGCCGCGCACTCGCAACGCCCAGGTGGCGCTGTTCCAGTCCGGCGATGTCGACTATCTCGTCGCCACCGACGCCATCGGCATGGGTCTCAATCTCGATCTCGACCATGTCGCCTTCGCCCAGAACCGTAAATTCGACGGCTACCAGTACCGCAACTTGACGGCGGCCGAGCTTGGCCAGATCGCCGGCCGCGCCGGCCGACATCTGCGCGACGGCACGTTCGGCGTCACTGGCCAGGTCGACCCGCTCGACGAAGAACTGGTCAAGAAGATCGAGGGCCACGACTTCGATCCGGTCAAGGTGCTGCAGTGGCGCACCGCGCATTTCGACTTCGGCAGCCTCGATACGCTCAAGCGCTCGATCGAGACCAACGCCCCGGTCGAGGGCTTGACGCGCGCCCTGCCGGCGGTCGACGCACAGGCGCTCGAATATCTCTCCCGCGACGATGACATCCGCGCGCTCGCCACCGATGCAAAGCGCGTCGCGCTGCTGTGGGAAGCCTGCGCACTGCCCGACTACAGGAAGATCGCGCCTGCCCAGCACGCCGACCTGATCGCCTCCATCTACATGGACCTTGCCCGTCATGGCCATGTCGACGAGAACTACATGGCCGAGCAGGTGCGCCGCGCCGACACCACCGAGGGCGACATCGACACGCTGTCGCACCGTATTGCCCAGATCCGCACCTGGACATTCGTGTCGAACCGGCCCGGCTGGCTGGCCGATCAGGCACACTGGCAGGAAAAGACGCGCGAAATCGAAGACAGATTGTCGGATGCGCTGCATGAGCGGTTGACGAAACGCTTCGTAGACCGCAGGACTTCCGTCCTCATGCGGCGCCTTAGAGAAAATACCATGCCTGAAGCCGAAATCAGTCCTACCGGAACCGTCCTTGTCGAAGGCCACCATGTCGGCGAGTTGCAAGGGTTCCGCTTCACCGCCGACCAGACCGCCGGCGGCGAAGACGCCAAGGCCGTGCGCACGGCCGCGCAAAAGGCGCTGGCCGCCGAGTTCGAGGCGCGCGCCGAACGCTTCGGCGCCTGCGCCAATGGCGACCTGGCGCTTGGCTCGGACGGCACGCTGCGCTGGATCGGCGCGCCGATCGGCACGCTGGTTTCCGGCGAAGACGCGCTGAAGCCGCGCCTCGTGCTGCTGGCCGACGAACAGCTGACCGGCCCGGCACGCGACAAGGTCGCCGCGCGCGCCGAACGCTTCGTCAACTTCCAGATCGAAACGCTGCTGAAGCCACTGGTCGACCTGAAGAACGCCGAGCAGATTTCCGGCATCGGCCGAGGCATCGCTTTCCAGCTGGTCGAGAATTTCGGCCTCATCAACCGCCGCGATATCGCCGAGGAGATGAAGTCGCTTGACCAGGAGGGCCGCGCGGCCCTTCGCCGGCTCGGTGTGCGCTTCGGCGCCTACCATGTCTTCGTGCCGGCACTGATCAAGCCGGCCCCCGCCGGGCTGGTGACCTTGCTGTGGGCGCTGAAGAACGACGGCAAGGACAAGCCTGGTTTCGGCGACGTCGTCCACGCGCTGGCGTCCGGCCGCACCTCCGTGGTCATCGATCCTGCCTTCGACAAGGCTTTCTACAAGCTGGCCGGCTATCGCAATCTCGGCCGCCGCGCCGTGCGCGTCGACATATTGGAGCGGCTGGCGGACCTCATCCGACCGGCAACCAACTGGAAGCCCGGCCTCGGCCAGCGCCCGGACGGCGCCTATGACGGCCATTCCTTCATGGTGACGCCGCCGATGATGTCGATCCTCGGTGCCACCGCCGACGACATGGAAGAGATCCTCAAGGGCCTCGGCTACCGCGCCGAGCCGAAGCCGGCGGCGGAGGTCAAAGCACGGCTCGAGGCGCAGGACACCGCCGCGCGGGAAGCTGCCGCCGCGAAACTCGCGGCGGAAGAAGCCGCGCGCGCCGAGCAGGCCAAGGCAGCCGAAGCCGGAGCTACGGACGCGGCCGCGGAGGCGGCGGTCGAGGGTTCGGAACCGGCTGTTGCCGAGACCGCGCTCGAAACTCCCGCCGAGATCATCGCGGAAACGATAGCGGAGCCGATCGCGGAAGCGCAACCCGAAGTTCCAGCCGAAGCCGTGGAAGAACCCGCTACAGAGGTCGCTGTCGCCGAAGCGGTTGCTGAACCTGTTGCCGCGCGGGAAGCGGGAGCCGCATCGGTCGATGCGACGTCGGTGGAGCCAGTTTCCGAAGCTGCACCGGCGACGGAAGCGGTTTCGGACGAGCCTGCCGTGGTGGCCGAAGCGGCCACCGGCGAGCCCATCGCCGAAGCCGAAGCGCCCAAGCCCATCCTGCTGTGGCGCCAGGGCCGTTTCGAACAGCGCCCCCGCCATCACGAAGGCCGCAACAACCGCCAGCGCAACGGACAAGCGCGCGGCCGTGGCAATGCGCCGGCCGAGGCCGTCGCTGCTCAAACCACCGGCGCGCCCGGCGAACGTCCCGCTCATGAGGGGCGTCGCGATGGCGCCGGCAAGCCGCGCTTCGACCGTTCGAAGTTCAAGCCCAAACCACAGGGTGAAGGCGAACAGCGCCGTGACGGCCGCCCGCAGGGCGAGCGTCGCGAAGGCCGACCCGACTGGAAGGGTGGCCGGCCCGAGGGCAAGGGCGGTCCCGATCGCGGCAAGGGGGGCGCAAAGCCTGCTTTCCAGCCGAAGCCGCGCGAGGAACGTCCGGTGCGCTTCGATCCGGATTCGCCGTTCGCCAAGCTCGCCGCCTTGCGCGACCAGTTGAAGAAGTAGGCTCGGTAGGGTCCGATGGTTGCCGAAGGCCGCCAGCGCATCGACAAATGGCTGTTCTTCTCGCGCGCGGTGAAATCGCGCTCGCTCGCGGCGAAGCTCGTCGTCGCCGGGCGCGTGCGCATCAATCGCGACAAAGCAGCGCAGGCCTCCGATCTGGTCAAGCCGGGCGATGTGCTGACCATCACGCTCGACCGGCGCATTTTCGTCTGGAAGGTGCTTGGCGCTGGTGTCCGGCGCGGCCCCGCGGAGGAAGCCCGCACCCTCTATGAGGATATGTCGCCGCCGCCGACACCGAAGGGCGAGGCGCTTCCCGACGCCATGCCGGCGCTGCGCGAGGCCGGCAGCGGCCGTCCGACCAAAAGAGAGCGCCGCCAGACCGACCGCCTGCTTGGCGAAGATTGAAGCTTGCCGGCCAGATCGCGGGCCGCGATCCCGGGGCAATGGCGGACGCAGGGCAGAACGGAACCCGGCAAACAAGATGCTCCCGGGACATCAGCCGCCCTTGCCGCGCCTGCCGCCTGGAATTCCATTCCGCAAACGCCGGGGCGGCCGCGCATGGCAACCCTTGCAAGCGAGAGACAAAGGCGTTACCTCACGGAAAAAGCCCAAGAAAACTGGCCCATTAAGCTGGGACGTCCCGGAGCCGACCGATGACCTATGTCGTGACCGACAATTGCATCAAGTGCAAATATATGGACTGCATCGAGGTCTGTCCGGTCGACTGTTTCTATGAAGGCGAGAACATGCTCGTCATCCATCCCGACGAGTGCATCGACTGCGGCGTCTGCGAGCCCGAATGCCCGGCCGACGCGATCAAGCCCGACACCGAGCCAGGTCTCGACAAATGGCTGCAGATCAACACCGAATATGCCGAGAAATGGCCCAACATCACCGCCAAGAAGGAGCCGCCGGCAGACGCCAAGACCTTCGACGGCGAGGCCGGCAAGTTCGAGAAATACTTCTCCGCCGAGCCCGGCGAAGGCGATTGACAATGCGGCCGTAAAGGCTTGTATGACGCAGGGTAACAGGCAGATCGGATTAACCGCCTTGACAGGCGGCGATTGGTTGTGGCCTTCGCTTACGCAGCAAAACCTTGATTCTTCCGACTTTTTGTGCTACATCAGCGAAACATGCCGGTGACACAACGTCGATTTATGGCGCAGACGCCCCAAATCACTGAAAGGTGAAAATCCCAGTCCGGACCAGAGCGATCTGGGGTCAGGCGGTCGCAGTTCGTGCGGTTTGCCGGTCCCGACCTTTCCGGTGGGTTCATCTGTTGTGCGGCTAACGATCGGGTTCTCCGGTCGCACGAGTTCAGCCGGCACCGCCGCCGGCCCATAACAAGGAGTTCAGGGCGTAATGGCAACGATCACCCCGCAGAAGAAGTCCACTGGTGCGCGTCACGGTTTCAAGACCGGCGAGTACATCGTCTATCCGGCGCATGGCGTTGGCCAGATCGTGTCGATCGACGAGCAGGAAGTGGCCGGCCATAAGCTGGAACTGTTCGTCATCGACTTCCAAAAGGACAAGATGCGCCTGAAGGTGCCGGTCGCCAAGGCGACCTCCATTGGCATGCGCAAGCTGTCGGAAGAGGATTATGTCGAGCGCGCGTTGAAGGTCGTGCAGGGCCGCGCCCGCGTCAAGCGCACCATGTGGTCGCGCCGCGCCCAGGAATATGATGCCAAGATCAATTCCGGCGACCTGATCTCCATCTCGGAAGTCGTGCGCGACCTCTACCGCGCCGACAACCAGCCGGAGCAGTCCTATTCCGAGCGTCAGCTTTACGAGGCGGCACTCGACCGCATGGCCCGCGAGATCGCGGCCGTCAACCGCATGTCGGAAACCGAAGCCGTGCGCCTGATCGAGGTCAACCTCAATAAGGGCCCTAAGCGCGGCGCCAAGGCCGACAATGAGGAAGCCGAGCAGGAAGAAGCTGCCTGAGATCTTGTGCCTTTAAGTTCACGAAAAACCCGGCCTCGTGAACTGACCCCCGAAAGTTGGACACAACCTTCGGGGGTTTTGCATGTCCAAACACAGTGCGCGCTTCAAGCGGTCA